>NZ_JBIAKN010000001.1:1183673-1202565 GCF_042872475.1 Micromonospora sp. NPDC005252
CCGGGTCGGGCGCCCGGGCGGGGGTGCCTGGCGACCCCCCCGCGGACACTATAATGGTTCATTACCCCGGGGGGGCGGGGGGGGGCGGGGGCCGCGGGGGCCCCCCCCCCCCCCCACTTCCGTGCTGGGCACATCAGCGCCAAGATCTGCAGGTGCCCCTGCCCTGGGCGGAACGGGTCAGGCGCTCGGCACCGGTGCCAGGGCCGCCGCGAGGGCCTCGGCGTTTTTCTTGTCCACCCGGGGGAAAGTCAGCGTGACGCCGTCCCCGCCGGCGCCGAAGGCGAGGCGCAGCAGGCTCACGATGCCCATCTTCGCCTCGGCGAGTGCGACGTGTTCCCGGGGCACCTCGCCGAGTACACCGGTGCCGGGCCCGCCGAGGAAGGTCTGCGGCAGAAAGATCAGCCGCCGGTCGGTGAGGACGACGAACTGCTTCTTGGTCCGTGACAGCGCGTGGCCCACCGCCCCGGCGCCCGCGGTGATCAGTCCCTGCGAGACGACCGTCCCGAGTCGGCCGGCCGAGAAACTGCCGACCATCGCCCGGGTCGCGCTGACCGGCTGTTCCCCGGGTTGCAGGATCGACGCCACCCGCTCGAACGCGCGCGCCTGAAGCTTCTGGTTCATGTGGTCCCCTCCGTGTTTGACCGTGATCGCCGCTGATGCTCGCGGAGCAGGACACCCCCGGGCCATCCGTCGATCAGACGCATGATCATGACGGTCGGCCAGGGTCGGCGTCGGGTCACCCGCGGTTTCGGGCCGGCCCGCAGGGGCCGTCGTGGGCGTCGGGACGCCGGCACCGGCCCGCGCCGCCGAGCAGGGCGTCACAGAACACTCGGGTACGGAGGAACTGCGCGTCCTCCTCGCTGAGCGTCGTCTCCCCGAAGTCGACGACGGCGAGGTGACCGAGCGAGTCGCACAGTGCCACGGCCAGGGCGGTGGCGTCGTCGAGACTGGTCAGGGTGGTCGGTAGGTGGATGATCCACCGTGGCGCGGTCACCGCGTCCACCGGCAGGGCCACAGCGGCCGGGCCGCACGACGCTGCCGGTCCGGACAGGGCCAGCGCAGCCCACAGGTGCAGTACCGGCCCCACCGAGCCCAGTTGCGGCGATGCCTCGGCGTCATTGGCACCGACCCGACCTGCTTGCCCATCACGCCCACCTTCCTCGTGCCTGTTCACACTCTGGTGTGGACGCGGCTACCGTCGGAAGGTGGCGAGCGCCCTCAGCGCCGGGTGTGCCGATCCGCCGAGACGCGGTGATGGCTGGTGGTGACTGGTGGGCGAGATGTGGTGGAGGTGTGATGGACAGCGGCCCGGTGTCGACGCTGGAGTTTCTCGGGGCGGAGCTGCGACGGGCTCGCCGGGAGCGTGGGCTGAGCCAGGAGGAGTTGGCGCAGCGCATCAGCTACTCGTCGTCGCTGGTGGGGATGGTGGAGATCGGTCACCGCACCCCCTCGCAGGACTTCATCGCCCGGGTCGACGGGATATTGGAGGCCGGTGGGCTGTTCGAGCGACTGCTCACCCTGGTCCGGGCCGACGCCGCCCCGCCGTGGTTGCGTGAGTGGATCACCGTCGAACGGGAGGCGACCATGATCCGCTGGTTCGAGCCGTCGTTGATCCCCGGCCTCCTGCAGACCGAGGCGTACGCCCGGGCGGTGCTGCGCGGCGGGAGGATGCTGCGGGAGCCGGAGGTCGAGCAACGGGTGGGCTCACGGTTGGACCGGCAGTCGGTGCTGAGCCGGGAGCACCCGCCGGAGTTCGTGGCCGTCGTCGACGAGGCGGTGCTGAGGCGGGGGATCGGCGCACCGGCCGTGATGGTGGCGCAGTTCGAGCACCTGCTCCAGATCACCGAGCAGCCGCACGTGGACCTCTACGTCGTGCCGGCCGGGGCGGGCATGCATGCCGGGTTGGCGGGTCCGTTCATCCTGGCCCGGACACCGGACAGCGGTGAGGTCGCGCACCTCGACACCGCGGTGCGCGCGCACGTGACCGATCGCCCGGAGGACGTTGATAACCTTCAGCGCAGGTGGGAGAGCCTGCGGGGCGAGGCGTTGCCCCGGCGGGCCTCACGGGATCTCGTGCGGGAGCTGGCGAAGTCATGGACCTGACCGGTGCGGTGTGGCGCACGTCCACCCGCAGCGACAACGGGGGCTCCACCTGTGTGGAGGTGGCCACCAATCTGTCGCACCTGGTCGGCGTACGCGACAGCACGGACCGGCACGGGCCGGTGCTGACCTTCACCCCCTCGGCCTGGGCCGCCTTCATCGAGTTCACGGTGGTCAGCCAACCCTCGCGATGACCGCGCCCTGTCAGCCGCAGATCTTGGACAGTTTCCGTTCGGACCTAACGGAAACTGTCCAAGATCTATTCGTGCCGTGCGGGATGCTGCGGATCGAGCGGCGGCGGACTCGGTGTGCGATGACGTGCTGCGGGGGCTGCGGTGGCTAGGCTGACCTGAGCATGATGGTCCGCTGAGGGGGTGAGCCCGGATGGCCCAGGCAGCGTTCGCGCCGGAGCCGGCGCCGCAGCACACCGAGCCGTCGTTCGACGTGCTGCGGTGGCACGACGAGCCGTGGACCGCGCAGCTCGCCCTCGACCTGTTGCCGGAGACCAACGGCCCCAAGGTTGAGGTCCTGAGCGGAAGCGTGATCGTGACACCACACGCGGGAATCGACCACCAGTCGGTCGAGAGGGAACTGCCCTACGTGCTGCACCGTGCTGCGCGAAAGGCCGGCTTCTGGGTCTATCCGGAGATCAACGTCCTCTCCGGGGATGATCTCTTTATTCCAGACATCGTTGTGCTGCGCAGCTCCGGGGGTGGCCGCACGACGGTTCCCATCGTCGAGGCGGTGCTACTGGGGGAGATCGTTTCGCCGGGCAACCGACGCAAGGACGTGATCGACCGGCCCCGGGAGTACGCGGCTGCCGGAGTTCCGTTCTTCCTCCGGGTGGACCTGCGCAATCGGGTACCGACACTGGCTCTGTTCGAGCTGGTCAACGGGGAGTACCGGCCGGTGGCCGCCGCAGCAGCGGGCAGCACCTTCGCGATGCGCGAGCCCTTCGAGTTCTCCATCGATCCGGCCGAACTGCTGGACGAGGAGGCGGTCCCAGAAGAGTCCGGCACCTCTTGATCGACACGGTTTCGGCGATGTGGGGGTGTCCGAGAGGTGCGGATACCCCGAGATCGGCGATCTGGAGTTGATCATGGCCGACAGCGGCGCGCGGGGAGGGCTGAGGCTCCCAGCGGGCGTGCAGCGGCGGTGGGGGAGAATGGCCTCGTGACTTCCCCCCGCGACCTTGTTCTGCTCGGGTCCACCGGTTCGATCGGCACGCAGGCCATCGACATCGTCCGGCGCAACCCGGACCGGTTCCGGGTGGTGGCGCTCGGCGCCGGCGGTGGCAACGTCGAGTTGCTCGCCGCGCAGGCCCTCGAACTGGGCGTCGAGGCGGTCGGGGTGGCCAAGGCATCCGCGGCGCAGGACCTGCAACTCGCGTTCTACGCGGAGGCGAGCCGCCGGGGCTGGGCCACCGGCGACTTCAAACTTCCCAAGATTGTCGCCGGGCCGGACGCCATGACCGAGTTGGCGCAGTGGCCGTGCGACGTCGTGCTCAACGGCGTGGTCGGCTCGCTGGGCCTCGCTCCTACGCTGGCCGCGCTGCGCGGTGGTCGTACTCTCGCGTTGGCCAACAAGGAGTCGCTCGTGGCCGGCGGCCCGCTGGTCAAGGCCGCGGTGACGCGGCCGGGGCAGATCGTGCCTGTCGACTCGGAGCACTCGGCGCTGGCCCAGTGCCTGCGGTCCGGGTCGCGCGGCGAGGTGCGGCGGCTGATCGTCACGGCCAGCGGTGGCCCGTTCCGGGGTCGACGGCGCGACGAGTTGACGCAGGTCACACCGGAGCAGGCGCTTGCGCACCCGACCTGGAACATGGGGCCGGTCGTCACGATCAACTCGGCCACCATGGTCAACAAGGCCCTTGAGGTGATCGAGGCGCACGAGTTGTTCGACGTGCCGTACGCCGACATCACCGTGATGGTGCACCCGCAGTCGGTGATCCACTCGATGGTCGAGTTCACCGACGGGTCGACGATCGCCCAGGCCAGCCCACCGGACATGCGGCTGCCGATCGCGCTGGGCATCGGCTGGCCCGACCGGGTGCCCGAGGCGGCCACCGCCGTCGACTGGACGGCCGCGCACACCTGGGAGTTCGCGCCGCTCGACGACGAGGCATTCCCGGCCGTGGCCCTGGCCAAGGCCGCCGGGGAGGCCGGGCGCTGCCGCCCGGCGATCTACAACGCGGCCAACGAGGAGTGCGTGGCGGCGTTCGTGGCGGGCCGACTGCCGTTCCTCGGCATCGTCGACACCCTCGAACGCGTGTTGGAGGACGCTCCGGACTTCGCCGAACCAGGTACCGTCGAGGACGTGCTCGCGGCCGAGTCGTGGGCGCGCGCGCACGCGCAGGAGATCATCGCGGGTTCGGTGGAAGGAGCTTGATGTCGTACCTGCTCGGGGTGGTCCTCTTCGCCCTGGCCATCCTCATCTCGGTGAGTCTGCACGAGGCGGGGCACCTGCTCACCGCCAAGATGTTCGGGATGAAGGTCACCAAGTACTTCGTCGGCTTCGGTCCCACCATCTGGTCGTTCCGACGGGGCGAGACCGAGTACGGCCTCAAGGGCATTCCCCTCGGCGGTTTCTGCAAGATCGTCGGGATGACGCCGCAGGACGACGACGTCGAGCCGGGCGACGAGTCGCGGGTGATGTGGCGCTACCCGGTGTGGAAGCGCACCATCGTGATGGCCGCCGGGTCGATCACGCACTTCGCGCTCGCGCTGATCACCATCTGGATCCTCGCCGTCTCCGCCGGCCTGCCCAACCCGGACTTCCCCACCACTGACGCGCAGGCCCGCAAGGAGCCGGCGGTCATCCAGCTCAGCCCCTGCGTGGTGCCGGAGAACACGCTGCGGGAGTGCACCCCCGCTGACGCGGCCAGCCCGGCCGCTCAGGCCCAACTGCGCGACGGCGACCGGATCACCTCGATCAACGGCACCCCGATCAGCAACTACGGCGACCTGCTGACCACGCTGCGCAGTCTCAAGCCGGGCGACACCACGCGGATCGAGTACGTCCGCGACGGGCAGGCGGGCAGCACCAGCACGGTGCTCGCGCAGACCCAGCGTCCGCCCCTGGACGACCCGAAGGGCGCCGCCGCGCCGGTGGCCGCGCTCGGCGTCGGCCTCGTGCCCAGCACCCCCACCCGCGTGACGTACGGGCCGGTCGGCGCCTTCGGGGCCACCGCCGACTTCACCGGCCAACTCGCCGTCGGCACCGCGCAGGCGTTGCAGCGCATCCCGCAGAAGGTCCCCGCCCTGTGGACCGCCCTCACCGGTGGCGAGCGGGACGTGGACACCCCGATCAGCGTGGTCGGCGCCAGCCGGCTCGGCGGGGAGGCCGTGCAGAACAACGCCTGGCTGGTCTTCTTCATGCTCTTCGTGTCGCTGAACTTCTTCATCGGGGTGTTCAACCTGCTGCCGCTTCTCCCGGTGGACGGCGGCCACATCGCCATCGCCTGGTTCGAACGGGCCCGCTCCTGGGTCTACGCGCGGATCGGCCGGGCCGACCCGGGCCGGGTCGACTACCTCAAACTGATGCCCTTCACGTACGCGGTGATCCTGATCGGTGGCGCGTTCACGCTGCTCACCATCGCCGCGGACGTGGTCAACCCCATCACGCTCTTCTCAAGGTGAGTGCCTGAAGTGACCGCTATCAGTCTCGGTATGCCCGCCGTGCCGCCCCCGCCGCTCGCTCCCCGCCGGGCCAGCCGCCAGATCATGGTCGGTTCGGTGCCCGTCGGCGGCGGTGCGCCGGTGTCCGTGCAGTCGATGACCACGACCCTCACCTCCGACGTCAACGCGACCCTGCAGCAGATCGCTGAGCTGACCGCGTCCGGCTGCCAGATCGTCCGGGTGGCGGTGCCGTCCCAGGACGACGTCGAGGCGCTGCCCGCGATCGCCAAGAAGTCGCAGATCCCGGTGATCGCCGACATCCACTTCCAGCCCAAGTACGTCTTCGCCGCGATCGACGCGGGCTGCGCGGCGGTCCGGGTCAACCCGGGCAACATCCGCCAGTTCGACGACAAGGTCAAGGAGATCGCTCGTGCCGCGGGGGATGCGGGGGTGCCGATCCGGATCGGCGTCAACGCGGGCTCGCTGGACAAGCGCCTGCTGACCAAGTACGGCAAGGCCACCGCCGAGGCGCTCGTCGAGTCGGCGCTGTGGGAGTGCTCGCTGTTCGAGGAGCACGGCTTCCGCGACATCAAGATCTCGGTCAAGCACAACGACCCGGTCGTGATGATCCGCGCGTACCGGCAGCTCGCCGAGCAGTGCGACTACCCGCTGCACCTCGGCGTCACCGAGGCCGGGCCGGCCTTCCAGGGCACCATCAAGTCGGCGGTGGCGTTCGGTGCGCTGCTCGCCGAGGGGATCGGCGACACGATCCGGGTTTCGCTGTCCGCCCCGCCGGTCGAGGAGATCAAGGTCGGCAACCAGATCCTGGAGTCGCTGGGCCTGCGCGAGCGCGGTCTGGAGATCGTCTCCTGCCCGTCCTGCGGGCGGGCCCAGGTGGATGTCTACAAGCTCGCCGAGGAGGTCACCGCCGGCCTGGAGGGGCTGCCGGTGCCGCTGCGGGTCGCCGTGATGGGCTGCGTCGTGAACGGCCCGGGCGAGGCCCGCGAGGCCGACCTCGGCGTCGCCTCCGGCAACGGCAAGGGCCAGATCTTCGTCAAGGGCCAGGTCGTCAAGACGGTGCCCGAGGCGCAGATCGTGGAGACGCTGATCGAGGAGGCGCTGCGCATCGCCGACGAGATGGGCGCCGAGCTTCCCGAGGAGCTGCGCGGGCTGGTCACCGGCCCGACCGTCACCGTGCACTGAGTCAGTCCGAAGAACGCGGGCCGTTCCCCCTCGGGGAGCGGCCCGCATTCGTTCTGGCGCATCTCACTCGGATTCGGCGAGGATCGCGTACAGCTTGCGCCGGGTCTCGTCGAGCACCTGGGCGGCCCGCTCACGCTGGTCGTCGGTGCCGTTCATCATCACCTGGCGCAGGGCGTTCATCGCCTGCGCGCCGGAGTCGCGGATGTCGTGCCAACTGCTCACGGTGCCCTGGGCGACGTCCGCCCACGCCGGGGTCTGCGCGGCCGCGGTGGCCTCCGCCTGCCCGGCCTCGGTGACCGTGAACCGCTTGCGCCCACCGCTGGACTCCTCGGTGCTGGCGGCGATCACACCCTCGTCCTCCAGGAGCTGAAGGGTGGGGTAGATCGAACCCGGGCTGGGCCGCCAGGCGCCGCCGGTGCGGGAGTCGATCTCCTGGATCATCTCGTAGCCGTGCATCGGCCGCTCGGTGAGCAGGGCCAACACCGCGCCACGGACGTTGGGGCGTCGGCCCCTGCCCCGTCCGCGACCGCGTCCGCCCCAGGGGCCGCCGTGTTCGTGGCCGTGACCATGCGGGCCGGGCGGGACCGGCGGGAAGCCGAAGCCCCGCATCCGGGCCTCGTGCATCGGGTGGTGCTGTCGATGGAACCTCATGAGGTTCTTCCTCTCTGCGTACTGTCGCTGATGCATCAACGATATATCGGCAATGCATCGCCGACAAGCTCCTATCTGCAAACCGTACGTACGTCTTGTTAAAGTGTCCGGCATGCGCCTGCTCCCACCGCCCGGTCCGGCCCGGATCCTCACCCTCAGCACCCTGATCAAGACCGTCGGGCGGGGCCTGTGGCTGGTCGCCAGCGCGCTCTTCCTCACCCGCTCGGTCGGCCTCTCGGCCACCCAGGTGGGTGTCGGCCTGACCATCTCGGCGCTCGTCGGCGTGCTCGCGAGCGCACCGAGCGGCTACCTGGCCGATCGCGTCGGGCCGCGCGGCGCACAGGTCGGCGGGCTGATCGCGGCCGGCGTCCTGACCGCCGGCCTGATCGCCGTCCGATCGTTTCCCGCCTTCCTGCTGGTCGGCGCCGCCACGGCGCTCGCCGACGCGGTCGACCGCGGCGCCCGGGGAGCGCTCATCGCCGGCGCGATCCCGGCCGACCAGCGGGTGCACACCCGCGCCTACCTGCGGGCCACGACCAACGTCGGGATCTCCGTCGGCGCCGTCCTGGGCGGCTTCGCCATCGCCGCCGACACCCGCGCCGGCTACCTCGCGCTGATCCTGACCACGGCGGCGGCGTCGCTGGCCGCAGCGGCGATCTCCGTCCGGCTGCCCACCGTCGCACCCGTCGCCGCCCCGACGCGAGGACCCCGGCTGGTCGCCCTACGGGACCGCCCGTTCCTCGCCTTCACCCTGCTCGACGGGCTGATGTCCATGCACTTCAGCCTGCTCACCCTCGCTCTGCCGTTGTGGATCGCCGGGCACACCACCGCACCGGCCTGGATGATCTCGGTGTTGACGCTTGTCAACACCGCGCTGGTGGTGCTCCTGCAGGTACGCGCGGCACGCAGCGCCGTCACCCTGCCGGGGGCCGCCCGCGCGTCCCGCCGGGCGGGGGTCGTCATCGCCCTGGCCTGCGTACTGTTCGCCGCCAGCGGTGCGCTGCCCACACCGGGCGCCATCGGCCTGCTCTGCTGCGGGTCGTTGGCGCACGTGATCGGGGAGCTGTGGCACTCCGCCGCCGGATGGGGGATCTCCTTCGGGCTGGCGCCCGCCGACGCGCAGGGGCAGTACCAGGGGACGTACGGCATGGGTTACGAGCTGGGCAAGATGCTCGCGCCCGTCGTGGTGACCAGCCTCGCCCTCGGTTGGGGCGTACCGGGATGGCTCGCGCTGGGTGGGCTGTTCCTCCTGCTCGGTGCCCTGGTGCCCCCGGTCGTCCGGTGGGCCGGCCGGACCCGTCCGACCAGCCCGGTCGCCGAGCCGATGACCGTGTGACGGCGGGCTCGCCACTCGGCCGGCGGGGCGGGGGGTCGATCTGGCAGGCTGGTAGGCGTGCTGACGGTGCCGGTACGGCAACTGGGGGAATCGGAGCGCCGCGCGGTCGAGCGCCTGCTCGACCGTGACCCGTTCGCGGGCGCGCAGGTCGCGGAGCGCATCGCCGCGCGCGGGCTCTCCTGGTGGCGCGCCGAAGGGCGGATCCTGGGGTACGGCGCCCGGCGCAACCTCGAATCGCTGTGCTGGCTCGGTGGCAACCTGACGCCGGTGCTCGCCACCGACGCCGCCGTGTCCGCCTTCGCCGACCTGCTCGCGGGGGAGGAGCGGCTCTGCTCCTCCATCGTCGGCCGTGCCGACGCCGTCCTCGGCCTCTGGGACCGGCTCTCCGACACGTGGGGCCCGGCCCGCGACGTCCGGCCCAACCAGCCGCTGCTGGCCACCGACACACTGCCGGCCGTACCGGCCGATCCAGAGGTACGCCGCGTCCGCTCCGGCGAGGTCGACAGGCTCTTTCCGGCGGCGGTCGCCATGTACACCGAGGAGGTCGGTGTCTCCCCGCTGGCCGAGGACGCCGGCCGCAGTTACCGCCGCAGGGTCAACGACCTGGTCCGCGCCGGCCGCGCGTACGCCCGGTTCGTCGACGGCAAGGTCGTGTTCAAGGCCGAGCTGGCCGTGGTGACCAAACGGACCGCTCAGGTCCAGGGCGTCTGGGTCGCACCGGAGTGGCGGGGCCGCGGCATCGCCGCCGCCGCGATGGCCGCCGTCGTACGCGACGCGCTGCTCCGGGTCGCCCCCACGGTCAGCCTGTACGTCAACGACTTCAACCTGCCGGCTCGTCGGGTGTACGAGCGCTGCGGCTTCCAGCCGGTCGGCACGCTCGCCACCGTGCTCTTCTGACCCGAGCCGGGGCTGGGTATGCCGATGGCCGGCACCCCGGGTTCGGGGTGCCGGCCATTGGTTCGTGCGGTCAGCTGTTCCAGTGCTGGGCGACGAGGTCGGTGGCCTGCTGCTCCCACTGGGCGTAGGCGTCCGGGTAGGCGGAGACCTGTACGGTCTGGGCGGCCTGGGTCAGGGGCATGTCCTGCCAGCCGTCGACCTGCTTGAGGCCCTTGAGGAATGCGGTGGTGGAGTACTCGGGGTTGGTGATCTGCTCCGGGGTGCCCCAACCACTGGAGGGGCGCTGCTGGAACAGGCCCAGCGAGTCGTGGTCGTTCATGTCGCCGAGGTGGCCGAGGTTCTCCAGCTTCGATTCCTGCAGGCTCGTGGCGATCGAGATGACCGCGGCCCGTTCGGGCAGGCCGGCCTTCTTCGTGGCGGCGATGATCGCCTTGGCGTTGGCGGTCTGCTCGCCGTTGAGGCTGATGTGCGACTGGTCGCCCTGCGGCTTCGACACTGCCGTCTGCACGGCGGCGACGGGCTTGGCGTCGGTGGCGGGGTTGGCGTGGGCGGCGATCGGGCCGGCGAAGACACCACCGGCGAACGCGAGACCAGCAACGGACAGCATGCTCTTACGGAAGATCGTGTTCATGGGGGTAGCTCCTTCGGCGGTAGGAACACCACACGCCACCACACGGGGGTGGGTGACGCGGGTGTGAGCACCTCGTCGGGCGCTGCACTATCAAGCGGGGAAAGTTTGGGGGCGGCCTACGGGCTGATCGCTCGTGGCACCGGGGGCGGCAGCCTACGAGCGGGGGGCTCGTGGCGCCGGGACCGTGTGTAACGACCGTCGGGCCGGGGGGATTCCCGGGGCGGCCCGCGAGTGGGGCTCGTGGCGCCGGGACCGTGTGTAACGACCGTCGGGCCGGGGTCATTCCCGGGCCCTCGCCGGGGCCGAATAGCGGACCCGGGGGCGAGCCCACGGTCGTTCGGGGGTCTGCAACGACCCGGCCCGGCCGGCCATTCCCCCGCCGGTTGAGCGGGCGGGGCGGCTGGCCGTGGTCCTGCGATCGTCAGGGTATGTAACGACCCCCGGCCCGCCACGATTCCAGCCCACGGATGCGACCGGTCACACCCCAGCAGCCCCCCGAAACGGACATCCCGCACCGACGGCCCTCCGGCAACGGATGTCCCGCCACACGACGGCCCCCCAGACCGGACATCCCGCCCCGACGGTCTCTCGGAAACGGACATCCCGCCCATTCGGGGCGGTGGACGCCGTCGACAGGGTGCGTGCGGGCGGTGATCGACTCGGGATCGCCGATGTCGGGGTGTCCGGGGCGGGTTGATACCCCGACATCGCCGATCTCGTGTTGATCAAGCCGGAGCGGCGGAGCCGGCCGTGTGGCTCGCATCCACGCTCCCGTGATGACCGGGATCACGCGTCCCAGACGGGCGCGAACCCGACCATCACGCCTATGCTGGGTCATGTTTTTAGACTGACTAGTCAGTACAGTGATCGGGGTGGGCGTGGTGGTCGTCGAGGCGAGGGGTCTTGGCCTGCGTACCTCTCGGGGGTGGGTTTTTCGGGGTGTCGACCTTGCGGTCAACGCGGGTGAGCTGCACGCGATCGTCGGGGCCCCCGGTAGCGGACGGACCTCTCTGCTTCTCGCCCTGGCGAACCGCTTCCCCACGAGCGAAGGGCAGTTGGAGCTCCGTGCGGTGGCGGCGCTCGGTCAGGTGGCCGGGGTGCACGAGCACGACCCGGAGCTGACGGTCGCCGAGCACATCTCGGAACGACTGTCGCTGCTCGGGCGGCGAGCTGACCGTGCCGGGCCGACGGCCCTTCGTCCGGGTGCGGCAGGCGAGTTCGCAGCTGCCGAGCTTGCCGACGCTGCCGAGCTTGCCGACCCTGCCGAAGGCGAAGGCGAAGGCCAAGGCGAAGGCCAAGGCGGGGGCGAAGGCCAAGGCCAAGGCGGAGGCGAAGGCGGGGGCGGACGCGACCGAAGGTCGACGGGCCGTCGCGGGTTCTTCGGGTACGGCACGGTGGGCGGTCGACCGACTGGCCGGCGCCGGTCGCCGAGGCAGGGCCGGCGGGACGCGGTCGCCGCCGTGATCGAAGGCGCCGGACTGGGCACGGACGTCCCGCTCGACCCGGCCAGCCGAGGACGGGACCTGACCCCGGTGCAGCGCCAGATACTCGGGCTGGTGCTCGCCACCCTCGCGGGGCCGGGGTTGATCCTCGCCGACGACATCGACGCGGGTACGGACGGTGCGGACCGTGCCCTGCTCTGGGACCTTCTCGGTCGGCTGACCGACCGGGGCATCGCGGTGGTGGTGACCGCCCGCGAGGTGGAACCGCATTCGCCGTCGATCGTGCACCGACTGGGCCCACGAGTAACCGCTGCTGCCGACCAGTACACCGAGGTGAACCGATGAGTGTTGTCCGACTGGCCTGGTTCGAGTTGCGCCGGATGACCCGGGGCCGGCTGCCGCGCGCCGCGCTGGCCGTGCTGACCGTCGTGCCGCTGCTGTACGGGGCGCTCTACCTCTACGCCTTCTGGGATCCGTACGGAAAGATGGACCGGATTCCGGTCGCCCTGGTGAACGCCGACCGGCCGGCGACGGCCAGCGACGGGTCGGTGGTGCACGCCGGGCAGGACCTGACCGACGAGCTGATCGACCGCCGGGTGTTCGGCTGGCAGGTCACCGATGCCGAGGACGCCGACGCGGGGTTGCGCAGCGGCCGGTACCACCTGGTGTTCTCCATTCCGGCGGACTTCTCGGCCACGCTCGCCGCGAGCCCCGAGCCCGGCCAGCCGGCCCATCGGGGCGAGCTGAAGGTGGTCAACGACGACGCCACCAACTACCTGTCGGGTCTGCTCGCCCGTTCGGCGTTCAGCGAGATCCGGGCCGCCGCGGCGGAGAGCGCCGCGTCCGGTTACTTCGCCCGGATGCTGGTGGGCTTCACCGATGCCAAGGCCGAGACGGGTCGGGCCGCCGACGGCGCCGGTCAGCTCGCCGACGGGCTGGGCAGCTCCGAGGCGGGCGCGGGTCGGATCGCCGACGGGTTGGACAGCTCGGCCGACGGTGCCGGACAGGTCGCCGACGGGTTGGACAGCTCCGCCGCCGGGGCGGGCCGGCTCTCCGCCGGCCTGGACGCGAGCGCGCGGGGCGCCGACGAGTTGGCCACCGGGCTGGATCAACTGCGGACCGGCGCCGCGCAGCTCGCCGACGGCACCGCGCGGGCCGCGACGGCGACCCGCGCGGTGGCCAGCAGGGTGGACGGTGCGGCCGCGAGGATCGAGCCGGTCCTGCGGGAGAACGCCGAGCGGATCGAGCGGTCGGCGACGGCCATCGCCGACGGGGCGCAGGCGCTCGCCGACGGCCTGGATGCTCTGCCGCAGCGTGCGCAGAAGGCCCAGGCCCAGGCCCAGGTGGTGCGCGATCGGCTCGACGCCCTGGTTGCCGCGCACCCGGAGTTGGCCGACGATCCGGACGTCGTCGCCGCAAGGGCGGCCGCGGTGGCAGGAGTCGAGGCGGCGCGGGCGGTCGTCGATGGTCTCGATCAGGCCGACCTGACCGCGCTGCGCGAGCGGATGAGCGCGGTGGCCGCCACGGCGCGGCAGATCGCCGCCGCGGCGCCGCACCTGGCCGACGACGTGGCCGCCGCACGTGGCAAGGTCGACGAGCTGGCGGCCGGGCTGGGCACCCTCGCCGACGGCAGCGCCGAGCTGCGCGACGGTCTCGGCGACGCGGCGACCGGGGCCGATCAGCTGCGCGGCGGGCTGTTCCGCCTGGCCACCGGGGCCCGCGAGCTGGACGGCGGGCTCGACCGGCTCAGCGCCGGCGGCGACCGGCTCGCCGACGGCCTGATCCGGCTGGAGAGCGGCGCCGGCGAGTTGGCCTCCGGGCTGACCCGGCTGGGCGGCGGGGCCGGCGACCTCGCCGACGGCCTGGCCGACGGCGAGAAGAAGATTCCGGGGTACGACGACGCGGACGCCCGCTCCGGCGTCCTCGGCGATCCGGTGTCCCTGGACCGCTCGGCCCGCCACCCGGCCGGCTCGTACGGGGTCGGCTTCGCGCCGTACTTCCTCGGTCTGGCGCTCTGGGTCGGCGCGATGATCACGTACATGCTGCTGCGGCCGGTCAACCGGCGGCACGTCATGTCCGGCGCACCCGCCTGGCGGGTCGCGCTGGCCGGTTTTCTGCCCGCCGCGGCGGTCGGGCTGGCCCAGGCCGGTGTGCTCTTCACCGTGGTGACACTGGTGTTGGGGCTGGACCCGGTGCACCCCGCCGCGACGCTGGGTCTGCTGGCGCTGGTCTCGCTCGCCTTCACCGCGATCATGCAGTGGCTGGGCGCCCAGCTCGGCCCCGCCGGGCGGCTCGCCGCGCTGGCCCTGCTGATGCTCCAGCTCACGTCCTCGGGCGGCACCTACCCGGTCCAGACCTCGCCCGGCTTCTTCCAGGCGATTCACCCCTGGTTGCCGATGAGCTACGTGGTGGCGGGGCTGCGGCACACCATCAACGGCGGCCCGGCCGGCCCGGTGGTGACGGCGGCGCTCGTGCTGCTCGGCTTCGCGGTGGCGGCGCTGGCCCTGACCACCGGCGCGGCCCGTCGCTCACGCCGGCTCACCCCGGCGAAGCTGCACCCCGAGCTGACCATGTGAGGATGGGCCGGTGACGGACGGACGGTCGAGGCGGCGGGAGGACACGCGTCAGCGGCTCTTCGTCGCCGCGGTGGACCTCATCGCCGAGCGCGGTTTCTCCGCGACCACGGTGGACGACATCGCGGCCCGGGCCGGTGTCGCGAAGGGCACGGTCTACTACAACTTCGAGTCCAAGACGGTGCTCTTCGAGGAGTTGTTGCGCCACGGCATCGGCCTGCTCACCGCCGAGTTCCGGGCGGCGGTCGCCGGGCAGCCGCCGCGCGCCGCGCTGGCGGCCCTGGTCCGCGCCGAACTGGAGTACATCCGCCGGTACCGGGCCTTCGCCCAACTGCTGCTGTCGGAGATGTGGCGGACCAACCGGGAGTGGCAGCAGACGTTGCGACTGCTGCGCGGCGAGGCGATCGCGGTGATCGCCGAGACCGTGCGGGCCGGGGTGGACAGCGGGGACCTGCCGGCCGATCTGGACGTGCCCACCGCCTCCTCGGCGCTGTTCGGGGTGGGCCTGGTGGTGGCCGTGGACTGGCTGGTGTTCCAGCCCGACCGGCCCATCGCCGACGTGCAGGAGGCGCTGCTCGGCATCGTGCGCCGGGTCGCTCAGACCTGACCGCAAGTCCTGCTCAGGGCGGGTAAATCGGTTGAGTCGACGGGGCTGCGGCCGGCACGCTGGGTGTTCCGCCACCCACGTCCGGAGGAACTCCGATGCGCCTGCTCCGTGATCTGTGGGGCACCTCGCCGCGCCGTCTGACGCTCGTGGCCGTCCTGATCGTGCTCGGCGCCGCCGGTCAGGCGGGCGCGTCGGCGCTCGCCGGCGCCGTGCTCGTACACCGGTCGACAAGCTCCTTCGCGGTCCTGGCCGCGGCGCTGGCCGCCGTGGTGCTCAGCGATCTCGTGGTGAGCCTGTTGATGGCCGGGCTCACCGCCGACTGGTCCGCGGACGTCCGTCGGCGGCTCTGCCGGGTCGCGCTCGGGCAGGACCTGCCGAGCCTCGAGACCACGCCGGTGGGCGAGCTGCTCGACCGCATCGACGGGGACGTCTACCAGGTGGCGTCGGCGGTACGTAACCAGGGCTCGCGCCTCGCCCAGGGGCTCTGCGTCGGCCTGCTGTCGATGGTGGTGGCGCTGGCCGTGTGGTGGCCGGCCGGGATAGCGATGCTGCTGCTCACGGTGCTGCTGGGGGTGGGGCTGCGCCGGCCCACGGCGCGGATCGGCCCCGCTCGGATGGTCGAGGAGGAGGCCTGGTCGGACCTGGCCGCCGTGATGGAGGAGGCGGTGCACGGTCAGGACGACGTGCGGACCAGCCTGGCCCAGCCGTACGTGCTGCGGCTGTACGCCCGGCGGGCCGCCGCCGTGCTGTCCCGCGGCCACCGGGTCTGGGTGCTGTCCGCCCGGGTGGCGACGGTCGCCACCGCGACGATCCGGGCCGGCGTCGGCGTGGTGGTGCTCGGCGGCGCCTGGGCCCTGGCCACCGACCGGGTCGACGCCGCCCGGCTCACCGCGATCTGGCTGCTCGCCCTGGCCTTCGGGGCCACCGCCGAACACGTCAGCCGGATGGTGCCCGAGCTACAGGAGGCCCTCGGCGCGTGGGCCCGGGTGCAGTTGCTCCAGAAGGCCCGGCAGGAGCCGGTCGGCGGGGCCAGTCCGGCCGAGGGTGACCTGCGCATCCGGGACCTGACGTTCGGATACGAGGTGAGCGGCCCGGAGAGCGGGCGGGGTCCGGCCCTGCGCGGGCTCAGCCTGACCTTCGCGCGCGGCCGGTCGTACGCCCTGATCGGGCGGACCGGGTCGGGTAAGTCGACCCTGGCGAAGGTGCTCACCAGGGCCGTGGACGTGCCGTCGGGCACCGTGTTCCTCGGCGGCACCGACCTGTGTGACCTCGACGTCGAAGAGCTGCGCCGCTGGGTGGCGCTGGTGCCGCAGCGCACCGAGATCCTGGCCGGCACGCTCGCCGAGAACGTCGCGCTCTACGACCCAGAGCTGCTCGACGCCGCCGCCCGGGCGTTGGACGAGCTGGGCCTGGCCGGCTGGATCGCCGAGCTGCCCGACGGGCTCGCGACCCGGCTGGGGGAGGGCGGGCACGTGCTCTCCGCCGGCCAGGAGCAGTTGGTGGCGTTCGCCCGGATCCTGGTGCGCGATCCGCACGTGGTGATCCTGGACGAGGCCACCGCGCGGCTGGACCCGGTGACCGAGGCGCGGGTGCAGCGGGCCACCGAACGGCTGCTGCGCGACCGGATCGGCATCGTCATCGCCCACCGGCTCTCCTCGGTGCGCCGCTGCGACGAGGTGGTGGTGCTGGCCGACGGCGCGGTGGTCGAGGCCGGCCCCCTGGAGACGTCGACGCGCTTCGCCGAGCTGCTGGCGACCAGCCACGCCGCCGTGTACGCCGGCGGGGCGTCGGCGTTCCGGTCCGGCGGCGGCACCGACCTGCTGACCGGCCCGCAGAACGCCGGTAGCGACCTGCTGACCGGCCCGCAGACCGCCAGCACCGACCTGTTGACCGGCCCGGACGCCGCTGGCGCCGACCTGTTGACCGGCTCCGAGACCGCCGGCACCCGGCCGGGCGCTGGTCCGGTCGGACCGGCCGTGACGGGTGAGCCGGGCCCGGCGGTGCGGGCCGAGCCGCTGCCGTTGCCACCGACCCCGCCGGCCCGCACGTTCCGGGAGATCATCCGGCTCTGCACCAACGATCCCCGGTACGGCGCGGCGGCGATCGCGCTGTTCCTCGGGCTCAGCCTGCTCGGGCTGGACGGCCCGCTGCTGCCGTGGCTCTGGGCCGACCTGGTCGACGGGACCGGCAACCCGTACCTGCCGGCGCTGGGCATCGTGGCCGGGCTGCTGGTCACCCTGCCGCTGCCGTACTACACCCACGTCTGGTTCCCCCACTGGTGGGTGCGGCAGATGCTGCGGATCGGCCTGCGTCTGGTGCACGGCCAGACCGGCCCGCGCCGGGTCAGCTCGCACACCCCGGCCGAGGTCGTGGCGCAGGGCGGTGACACCGAGCGCGTGGTGCAACTCGCCGACAACGTGCTCGACCAGTCCGTCGCGCTGGTCCTGGTGGTCGCCATGACGGCGGTCACCGGCAGCGTCGTACCGGGGCTGTTCTTCCTCGGCACGATGGTCGTCTCCGGGCTGGCCGCGACGCTGTTCGGTCCGAAGCTGGAGCGTGCCGCCCGGGCGACCGTGACGGCGCGGGCGGCGTTCGCCACCGCCCTGGTCTCGGCGCTCTCCGCGGCGCGGACGGTGAAGCTCGCCGGCGCCACGGCGGCGGTGCTGCGTCACCTCGCCGTCCTGGACGCGCTGCGCAGTGACCGGCAGCGACGGGAGATCTCCGTGCAGGTGTGGTCGCGGTCGACGCCGTCGGTGGCCAGTGGCCTGCTGCCGATCGGCGCGTGGGCCCTCTACCTGGGCGGCGAGCTGTCGGCCGGCGCGGTGCTGGTGGCGGTCTCCACGCTGGGCGCGGCCCGGTGGTTCGCCTGGACCACCGCGTCGTTGATCTCCCAGCTGCCGTCGGCGCGGGTGTGGACCCGCCGGACGGTGGCGATGACTGGCGTGGGCGCGTACACGGCGGCGGTGCCGGCGGTCGACCTGGCCGCCGGGACCGCGCCCGCGCCGACGTCGCCGCCCCGGCACCCGCTGTGCCGGTTGGAGCTGCGCCGCTTCTCGGTGGTGCACTCCGACGGCACGGTCGCCGTCCGGGACGTGGACCTGACGGTGCAGCGCGGGCAGTTGGTGCTGGTCGTGGGGCCGGTCGGGTCGGGCAAATCCTCGCTGCTGCGGGCGCTGGCCGGCATCGTGCACCACACCGGCGAGCTGTCGTGGAACGGCGACCCGGTCACCGAGCCCGAGCTGTTCCTGCGCCCCAACCAGGTCGGCTACGTCGGCCAGTTGCCCCGGGTGCTCTCCGGCACGGTGGCCGACAACATCGCGCTCGGCCACCAGGTGGACGCGGCCGGCGCGGTCAGCACCGCCCAGCTCGACCACGACCTGGCCGCCGCCGGCGGTGGGCTGGGTCTGCTCATCGGGCACAAGGGCACCCGGCTCTCCGGCGGCCAGCTACAGCGGCTGGCGCTGGCGCGGGCGCTGGCACCGCGTACCGAACTGCTGGTCGCCGACGACGTGTCGTCGGCGCTGGACGTCACCACCGAGCTGGCGCTGTGGCGGGCGCTGCGGGCGCACGGGGTGACCGTGGTCGGATCGACCGCGAAGCGTGCCGCGCTGGTCCGCGCCGACCACGTGGTGGTGTTGCACACCGGGGCGGTGGCGGCGCAGGGCACCTGGCGGGAGCTGGAGGGCGACTGGTCGCACCTGGCCGGCTGACGGTCGGGGGGGGGGGGGGGGGGGCCCCCCCCCCCCCCCCGGGGCCCCGCGGGGGGGGGGGGGGGGGGGGGGGGCGGGGTGGGCGCCGGCCGGCTGGGCGGGGGCGCGGCGGGGCGGGGTAGGGGGGC
>NZ_JBIAKN010000002.1:0-345897 GCF_042872475.1 Micromonospora sp. NPDC005252
TGGTGGTGTGCAGGCCGAGCCGGCAGATCACGGGCTCGGCCGGTCGAGGGGCGGCTGGACCACCAAGACCCATCTGGCCTGCGAGCAGGGCCGCAAACTGATGGCCCTGGTGGTGACCGCCGGACAGCGCGGCGACAGCCCACAGTTCATCCCCGTGTTGGCCAAGGTCCGCATCCCCCGAGCCGGTGGCGGCCGGCCACGCACCCGCCCCGACATCGTGCTGGCCGACAAGGCGTACACGTCCAAGGCCAACCGCGCCCACCTGCGATCCCGGGGCATCCGCGCGTGCATCCCGAGCAAGGCCGACCAGGACGCGCACCGCAAAGCCAAAGGCTCCCAAGGCGGACGTCCGCCCGCCTTCGACCCCGACGTCTACCGCCTGCGCCACGCCGTGGAATGCGGCATCAACCAGCTCAAACAACACCGCGCCATGGCCACCAGATACGACAAACTCGCCGTACGCTACGAAGCCACCCTCACCATCGCCGCTATCAACCAATGGCTTCGTGCCCTACGAAACACGGCCTAGGAGGGTGCAGTCGGTGCTTGTCGCGATCGAGGGAATGACCAATGCCGGGAAGTCCACGACCTGCGGGGCCGTCGCCGCGCTCCTGCGTTCCGACGGAGTGCCCTGCGTCGAACTGAAGGATCTCGTGGTCAGAGATCCGATCTCGACGCGGCTGAAGTCGATCACCAACCCGGCCAAGCTCGCGGACGAGCTGGACGCCAACACCGAACTCATGCTGTATGCCGGGCACCTCAGCAGGAAGGCCCACCTCCTGAGCAGGGTCTCCGCCGACGCGCCGGACGCCATCGTCATCGCGGACCGTTGGTCGCTGTCCGTCTCCGCCTTCTTCGTTCACGTGCGGGGCCTGCCGCCGGAGGTCGTGGCAGGGGTCACCGCCTTTGCCAGCAGGGGAATCGACCCGGACGTGACGGTCTTCCTCGATGTCTCGTTGTCGACCACGCTCGAGCGGAGCGCACTCAGCCCGTTCAGCCGCAAGGACATCGGGCTGGAGTCCTACTGGACGGCGCTGCGGGCCGGATATCTCGACGGGCTGAAGGAGAGTCCGGGCAGAACAGAGGTCTTTTCCAGTGACCGCGAGGATCCCCGCACGCTCGCCCGCCGCATCGTGCGAGTCGTGCTCTAGGGACCTCAGACGATGACGCGGGGGCCTGTTGTGCGTTCGTTGCCAGAAGTCCAGACGTGCGTGTCGGTCGCGGCCGCCTGCCTGCCCGGTCTGCACGCGACGAAGCTGACCGCGACGGCGATAGATCGTGAGCCGTTCCTCCATCCCGGGGTGCGCTCGGTCCGGTCCGTCACCGTCGGGAAGGCCGCGCACGAGATGGCGTCGGCCATCGTCGCGGCCAGCGGCACCCGATTTCGAGGCGGAATCTGCGTGTCGAAGTCCGTGGGCACGCCGATCCCCGGCGTGACCCAACTGGTGGGAGACCATCCCTTCCCGCGCAGCAACAGCCTCACCGCCGGCATCCAACTCCGCTCGTTCCTGACGTCAGGCGCCTACGACCAGCGCGACGTGATCGTGTTCGGCATCTCGGGAGGAGCGTCGGCGCTGGCGGTCCTGCCGCTGCCACCGGTCACTCTCGAAGACCTCACCGAGGTCACCCGGATCCTCGTGCTCTCCGGGGTGGACGTGACCACCGTCAACATGGTCAGGCGGTCGGTGTCCGCCATTCACAACGGCGGGCTCCTGTCGTACTCACTGGGTGCCCGCTGCTGCTCGTACATACTGTGCGACAACGTTCAGGTGGGGCCGGCCGGCGTCGGCTCGGGCATGACGTACCCGTCCGTCACGGATGCCGACGCGGTCGTCGAGATCATGCAGAAGGCCGAGATCCCGAGCAGGTTGACGGCGAACTTCGTCGCCGCGATGGAGTTGCGCAGAAGCAGGTTCGCCGGTCACGCGGAATGCCGGAACACCATGGTCGGCGATCCGGGGCTCGCGGTGCGGCTCTGCGCCGAGGAGGCGGCGCGTCGCGGGTTTCGAACCGACATCATCGGTAGCGCCCTGCAGGGCAGTACGCAGGATGTGGCGGCGCTCTTCGCCCGCCGTCTGGATCTGGCGACCCGCGACGGCGGGCCACCACCCCGGGTCGTGCTGGGCGGCGGCGAAGCCACCGTCAACGTCCGTGGAGGCGGGCGGGGCGGCAGATGTCAGGAACTGGCCTGGCGGGTGGCACGGCACATCTCGGGCTCCCGCTCGACCTGCTTCGTCGCTCTGGCGACGGACGGCCAGGACTTCGTCGCCGAGGCGATGGGCGCGTGGGTCACCGGCGGGAGCTTCGGCCTGCTGAGCGACCTCGGCTACTCGTGGGAACGGGTCCTGGCCGACAACAACACCTACGAGCCGCTGGCGAGGATGGGGCAGATCATCGAGGCGGCGCTGACCGGCACCAACGTCTGTGACATCTACGCCCTGTTCCGCTGGTAGGCGCACTGCCCACCGAACCCGCACCGACTGATCGGTCCGGCGGCGCGGGCTGCGTACGATGCGGGGCTGGGTTTCCCTCGTCGCGGCGGAGGTATCGGCAGATGGCAGGCCAGCACGAGGGTTACGCCCTCGGTGTCGACCTCGGTACGTCCAACACGGTCGCCGTGCTGCGGTGGCCGGACGGGCGGACCCGTCCGCTGCTGATGGACGGTCAGCCGGTCAGCCCGTCCGCCGTGTACGCCGACCCGGACGGCACCCTGCACGTCGGGATGGACGCCCGGCGGTTGGCGCAGGCCGACCCGGCCCGGTTCGAGGCGAACCCGAAGCGCCGGGTGGACGAGCCGACCGTGCAGCTCGGTGACCGCGCGTACGCTCCGGCGGAGCTGCTCGCCGCGGTGCTGACGGCGGTCGGTCGGGCCGCGGTGGACGCCGTCGGCTTCCTGCCGCCGGCCGTGCTCACCTGCCCCGCGGCCTGGGACGACACGCGCCGGCAGGTGCTCGCCGACGCGCTGCTGCGGGCGGGCTGGCCGCAGGCGGCCGAGCACACCCTCGCCGGGCCGACGCCGCCGGGCACCCGGCTGCTGCGCGAGCCGGTGGCTGCCGCCCGCTACTACACGCAGGTGCTGCACCGGCCGGTGCCGGTCGGCGGTGCGATCGCGGTGTTCGACTTCGGCGGTGGAACGCTCGACGTCGCGGTGCTGCGCAACGAGGGCGCCGACCCGTGGGGTGACTCCGGCTTCCGCGTGGTCGCCGACGGTGGCCTGCCCGACCTGGGTGGTCTCGATCTGGACGCGGCGCTGGTGCAGCGGGTGGGCGAGCTGCTCGGCGAGCGGCACGCCCGGCGGTGGGCCCGGCTGGTCCGCCCGTCGGATCCGGCGCAGCGTCGCGACCAGGTCCGGCTGTGGGACGAGGTGCGCGGCGCGAAGGAGACGCTGTCGCGCTCGGCCGTGGCCCCGGTCGCGGTGCCGGGGGTGGCCGAGGCTGTGCGGTTGACGCGGGAGGACGTCGAGCGGGTGGCCGCGCCGCTGCTGCACCGGGCCGTGCAGCGGGCCCGGGAGGTCATCGCCACGGCCGGGCTCCGCCCCGACCAGCTCGCCGGGCTGTTCCTGGTGGGCGGCTCGTCGCGGATCCCGCTGGTCGCCCGGATGCTGCACGCCGAGCTGGGAGTGGCGCCGACGGTGCTGGACCAGCCGGAGCTGCCGGTGGCCGAGGGCGCGCTGACGGACCTTCCGCTGCGCCGAGCGCTGCCGGCGTACGCGGGACCGCAGGCCGCCCCGACCGCGCTGCCCGTACCGCCTCCGGCGGGCCCGCCGGCGCCGGCTCTCGCAGGCCCGTCCACGCCGGCTGCGGCGTCGACCGCGCCGACCGTACCGTCGCAACCCGGGCCGGCGGCGGCCCGACCGGGCGGCCCGGGATGGCCGCCAGCGCTCGCGCCGACCGTGCCGGAGCCGGCGGGCGTCGCGGGCACGCTGGTCGGCGCGGCGGGCGCCACGCCGACGCCCACCCCGCCCGGCGGTACGACCTGGCGGCGGGCCCGTTGGGTGGTGCTCGGCGCGGTGCTCGCCCTGGCCGGGGTGGCCACCGCGGCGACGCTCTACCTGCTGCGGGACCGCTACCCGGACCTGGAGTTCGGATCGCTGGGCGAGCTGTCGAGGCTGCCGGCCGGCGCCGAACGGCCCAGCGGCATGTGGACCGCGGTGCTCGGCGACCGGGCCTACCTCGGGTACCCGCTGCCGGACGACCGGCTGGAGGTGGTCGCCGTCGACACCGGCACCGGCGACGAGCTGTGGCGACGGCAGACCGGCGTCACCGCCGACGACTGGGCCGGCCTGGTCGCCGTACCGGGGGCGGTCGCGGTCCTCGCCGACGCGCCGGGCGAGAGCACACCGCGTGAACTGGCCGTCCTGGACGGCCGCTCCGGCGCCCAGCGCTGGCACCGGGCGGTCCGCGGCGACGACGACGTCTACTTCTCCGACGACACCGCCGTGCTGGTGGACCGGGCCGCCGGGCGGCTGGTCGGCCTGCGGCTGGGCGACGGCACCGACAAGTGGAGCAAGCCCAACCCGCGTGACCAGTACGGCGGCGCGCGTACCGTCGTCCGGCCGGTGGGCACCGACGAGGCGGCGGGTGGGCCGGCGTACCTCGACGGCGGCGCCCGCGACCCGTGGACGGGCAAGGGGCGACGACTCGTGCAGGTCGGGGCGGACCGCTCGGCGCGGCTGCTCGACATGTCCTCCGGGTCGGTGCTGCGCGAGTGGGGCAACGTCGCCGACCTCGACGACCTGGTGGTGGCGCACGAGGACCGCCTCTACGTGGCCCCCACCGACGGCGGGTACCAGGTGCTGGCGTACGACCTGGGTTCCGACGCGGCGCCGGTGGTCCTCTACCGGGCCGAGAACGCGGAGTACCGACCGAAGGCGCTGGTGGCCTGCGGCGAGCGGCGGGCCTGCCTGGTGCAGGTGCGCAACAGCGACGCCGAGCGCACCGAGGTGGTGGCGGCGACCGAGGGGAAGTCGGCGATCTCCTGGTCGGCGCCGGGCGCGACCGGTCTGGTGCCGGTCGGCGAGCAGGTGCTCATCCAACGGGAGTACCCGAAGGCGACCGTCACCCTCTTCGACGCCACCGGCAAGGTGGTGCTGGCCGATCGCCCCGGCGTGGCGGCCCGACTGGACGCCGGCAACCTGCTCGTCTTCGCCGAGCCGACCAGCACGGTGGCGGACAACCGCAGCGTGGCCGGCGTGTGGGCCGAGTCGGGCGCCGTCGACGAGTTGGGCCAGCTCGTCGACGTCCGCAGCGCGTCCTGCTCGTGGAACACCCGGGTGATCGCGTGCGGCGCGGACAAGGATTTCGTGGTGTACCGGTTCACCGACGCCTGACCGCCGGCCGGGCAGCGGTCAGGCGCGGACGATGTCGGTGCCGTCGACCCGCACGGGGATCTCGGTGAGCCCCCGGCTGGCGGGCCCGCCCAGGCGGGCGCCGTCGCCGATCGCGAACGTGGAGTTGTGCGCCGGGCAGGTGATCACTCCGTCGCGCGGTGCGCCGACCCGTACGCCCTGGTGGGGGCAGGTCGCGTCGTACGCGGTGAAGGTGCCGGCCTCGGCCTGGACGACCAGGACCCCGTCGACCACCGTGCCGCCGCCGACCGGCACGTCGCCGGTGCGGGCCAGCACGGTGCCGGGGGTGGCGGCCGCCTGGTCGGCGGAGCTGTCGCCGCCACCGCAGGCGCTCAGCAGCCCCGCCGCGCCGAGGGCGCCGGCTCCGGTCAGCAGCGTCCGCCTGCTCAGGCACCACCGCTTGTCGCGGAGGAACTCCTGTCCGTCGTACACCCTCGTCACCTCTTTCGTCGACGGCCCGGACCCCCGGCGGCGTCGCCGGTGATCGGCGGCTGTGTGCCCGGGGGGCCCGATGCTCGCGGGACCAGCCTGCCGCACGTGCCTGGACGTGCGGTGAGACGAACCTGGATGGTGACTGGGTGCACAGCGGGCCGGTCGACGGCGGCCCTTAGGATGCTGCGGTGATTCTTCGGGGTACGGTCCGCGCCGATCGTCCGCTGGTGGTGCTCGCCGTCGGGGAGGAGGCCCGCTACCTGCCGCCCGGCCTGCCGGTGCTGCTCACCGGCATGGGCAAGGTCAACGCCGCCAGCGCGGTCGCGGCGGTGCTGGCCGCCGGGCCGCGCCCCAGCCTGCTGCTCAACCTCGGCACGGCCGGGGCGCTGCGCCCCGGGTGGGCGGGCATCCACGAGGTCGCCACCGTGCTCCAACACGACCTGGACACGGCCCTGCTGCGCACGCTCACCGGCGAGACCTACGGGGCGCCGCTGGCCTTGGCCGCCGAGGGGGCGGTGCTGGCCACCGGCGACACGTTCGTGGCCGACGACGACGCGCGGGACCGGTTGGCCCAGCGCGCCGACCTGGTCGACATGGAGGGGTACGCGGTGGCGTGGGCCGCCGCCCAGGCCGGTGTGCCCTGCCGGTTGATCAAGCAGGTCAGCGACGAGGCGGGCGACGGCGCTGCCCGGACGTGGCGGGAGTCGGTGGACGCCTGCGCCCGGGACCTCGCCGACTGGGCCGGTCGGCACCTCGCCTGACCGTCGACTGTCATCCGGCGGGCCCTCGTGGTTGGAGCCCTCGGGTGGTTTCCTGGTTGCCGTGGTGGGGGACCAGGACGTGCCCGGCCAGCGTGAGGGCCACGACCGCGGTGACCAGCACCGGTGGCCAGCCCCCGGCCGAGCACGAACACCAGCGGCCCGCCGATGATCAGCATCAGCCACCGCACCGGGGTCGGTCCGGTCGGTCGCTCCACGACCAGGTCGAAGGAGGCCGCCGTGACGGCCACGCCGACCAGCAGCACCAGATGGCTGTACGGGCGATCCGGGTGGACCTGCCGGGCACCGACGCGGCCGCGGTCTCGAGCAACTCGCCGGCTCGGTAGACGTAGATCTGCCAGAGCAGCAGCATGATGGCGAACGCGCAGAGCAGGGCGGTGACTCGGAGGCGGTCGAATTCGCTGCGACTGACTTCCAGGGTGGGCACCAGGATGATGTCGCCGAGGGCCAGGATGACGAACTGCTGGTACCGCTCGCCCAGGTGCGCCGTGGTCCGGTCGTACTGGTCGAGCGGCACCCGCCCGAGCCGGGGTGTGGGGTAACGCGCCGCCGCGGAGAGCAGGTCGATCACGATCGCGATGATCCAGATCCACCACCGCGCGGTGTCGGCCAGCGCGCCGATGATCCAGAGGACGCCGGAGACCAGGAACCAGAACAGGAACCGGGTGGCTCGCGCCATGGCCGCGTGGTGCTGCTGCCGGTACAACGTGCTGACCAGGACGATGCCACGCACCACGTGGGTGCCGACGTAGGCGAGCGCGAAGGCCGTGGCCTGCCCTCTGGTGACCATCGGCAGTGACGCCGCCATCCCCACCGACCCGACCATGGCGGCCATCAGGATGGCCTGGATGGGGCGCTGCTGCGGGTCGTAGAACTCGGTCGTGGTGGTGGTGACCGACCAGGTCCACCAGATCGCCGTCAGCATCAGCAACACCGCCGCGCTGCGGGCCCAGGATTCCTGGTCGGCGAGGAGCTTCGAGGTCTGCGCGAGCGCGGCCACGAAGACCACGTCGAAGAGCAGCTCCAGCAGGGTGGCCCGGGTCGACCCGTCCAGCCGGCGTACCAGCGCCCCGGTGCCTCCGGTGGTCATGCCCGGCCTCCCGCCGTTTCTCCCGAGGATTATCGGCGGCGTCGGCGCGGGCCGGCGGTACGCGCTGCTCGCTCGGCGCGAACGCGCGCAGCGGCAGCACCTACTACGTGATCACGGCCGGCCACTGCACCGCCGCCGCCGCCACCTGGTACGCCGACAGCGCGCAGACCACCGCCCTCGGCACCCGCACCGCCACCAGCTATCCCGGCGACGACTACGGGCTGATCCGCTACACCGGCCGGATCGCGCACCCGAGCGCCGTCTACACCTACCCCGGGCTGCTCACCATCAACGGCCCCGGCAACGCGTACGTCGGGCAGGCGGTCTGCCGCAGCGGCGTCACGACCGGCGTCCGCTGCGGCACCGTCACCGGTCTCAACCAGACCGTCAACTACGCCACCGGCGTGATCTACGGCCTGATTCGCACCAACATCTGTGCCGAGCCGGGGGACAGCGGCGGACCGCTGTACGTGGCGTCCACCGGCACCATCATCGGCATCCTCTCCGGAGGCAGCGGCAACTGCACCTCCGGCGGCACGACCTACTACCAGCCGATCGCCGAGGTGCTGGCCGCGTACGGACTGACCCTGCCCTGACCTCCGTTGCGCTGAGCGCAACAGGTTGCTCGTCTGGCACAACGCGCCTAGGCTCGGCGACGCCCCGGACCCCCTCCCCGAGGACGTGTGCCGCCATGTCGAGCAAGCCCCGACCCGACCACACGGCCGCCCCGGCCGGCTCCCCGCCGGCCGAGGTGGTCACGGTGGGGGAGACCATGGTCGTGCTGTGCCCACCGCCGGGCGAGCCGCTGGAGCACGCCGAGCAGGTCGCCGTCTCGGTCGGCGGCGCGGAGTCCAACGTGGCCGGTTACCTGGCCCGCCTCGACCACCGGGCGACCTGGGTGAGCCGGGTCGGCGACGACCCCTTCGGCCGGGCAGTCGTCCGGCACGTCGCCGACGCCGGCGTCCGCGTCGACCTGGTGGGTGTGGACCCGGCCGCCCCGACCGGCCTCTACCTCAAGGATCCGGGCCCGACGGCCACCGCCGTGCACTACTACCGGGCGGGCTCGGCCGCGTCCCGGATGGACCCCGGAGCGTTGGCCGACCCACGGCTGGCCGGCGCGCGGGTGCTGCACCTGTCCGGGATCACCCCGGCGCTCTCCGCCTCCTGCCGGGCGCTGGTCGAGCACGCGGTGACCGACCGGCCGCTGCCGGGCGCGCTGGTCAGCTTCGACGTCAACCACCGGGCGCGGCTCTGGCCCGCCGAGCGGGCCGCGCCGGTGCTGCGTGACCTCGCCGACCGCAGCGACCTGGTCTTCGTCGGGCAGGACGAGGCGTACGCCCTCTGGGGCACCGCCGACGCGGCGGCGGTACGCCGGCTGCTGCCCGGCCCGCGGACAGTGGTCGTCAAGGACGGCGCGGTGTGCGCCACCGCCCTGTGCCGCGACGCCGCACCGGTCGTCGTCCCGGCGCCCCGCGTGTCGGTGGTGGAGCCGGTCGGCGCCGGTGACGCGTTCGCCGCCGGCTACCTGGCCGGGCTGCTGCGCGACCTCGACCCGACGCGGCGCCTGCGCCTCGGCCACCTCGTCGCCGCGCAGGCGCTGGGCAGCCCCGGCGACAACGCGCCGCTGCCACCGTGGTCCTGGTTTCAGCGGCTGCTCGACGGCCCCTGGTCACCACCCGACCTGACCGTCGTACGAGCGGAGGGCTGAGGGGTGTCCGAGGGCGTCGACCGGGCGATGCGCGTGCTGGAACTGCTGGCACGCGAGCCCGCGCAGCTCGGTGGTGTGGCCGCCGACCTGGGCGTGCACAAGTCCACCGCGCTGCGACTGTTGCAGACCCTCGAGTCGGGTGGCTTCGCCCGCCGCACCGACGGCGGCTGGACGGTGGGCCTGCGACTGATCGACCTCGCCCAGCAGGCACTGGACTCCCTGGACGTGCGCGCGGTGGCCCGTCCACACCTGGCGGCGCTCGGCCGCGACTGCGGGCACACCATCCACCTGGCACAGTTGGTCGACGACGACCTCGTCTACGTGGACAAGATCGAGGCCCGTGGTCAGGTGCGGATGTACTCCCGGATCGGCCGCACCGCGCCGCTGCACGCCAGCGGGGTCGGCAAGGTGGTCCTCGCGTACCGCCCGCAGCTGACCCGGCTGGTCGAGGGCGCCGCGCTGCGGGCGTACACCCCGGCCACCATCTGCGACCCGGCCGCGCTGCGCGCGGAGCTGGCGGCCGTCGCCGAGCGGGGCTGGGCGGCCGACGACGGCGAGTTCGAGCCGCTGATCACCTGTGTGGCCGCGCCGGTGCGCCACGCCGACGGGTCGGTCAGCGCGGCGGTGTCGGTGACCGCTCCGACGGTGGTGGCCACCCTCGCCGACCTGCGCTTCCTGCTACCCCGTCTGCTGGCCACCACCCAGCAGATCTCCCGTGACCTCGGATGGAGTGGACCATGACCACAGCGGACTTCGAGCACATCTTCGGCGGCGCCCGGGTGATGGCGATCCTGCGCGGCCTGCCGGTCGCCGAGACCGTCCGGCTCGCCGAGCGCGCCTGGGACCTCGGCATCGTCGTGGTGGAGGTGCCGGTGGCCACCCCCGACGCGGTGCCCGCCCTGCGCGCCGCAGTCGAGGCGGGCGCGGCGCGGGACCGGATCGTCGGCGCCGGCACCGTGCTCGATGCCGATCAGGTCGCGGCGGCGGCCGACGCGGGCGCCGCCTTCACCGTCGCGCCCGGTCTGGACCTCGCGATCGCCGACGCCGCCGCCGCGCGCGGCCTGCCGCACCTGCCCGGCGTGGCCACTCCCACCGAGGCGCAGCAGGCGCTGCGGCACGGCCTGACCTGGCTCAAGGCGTTCCCCGCGATCTCCCTCGGGCCGGCCTGGTTCCGGGCCATGGCCGGCCCCCTGCCGCAGCTGCGCTTCGTCGCCACGGGCGGCCTGGACGCGGGCAACGCCGCCGCGTTCCTCGACGCGGGCGTACGGGTGGCAGCCGTCGGCTCAGCCCTCTCCGACCCCACCCAGCTGGACCAACTGGCCAAGCTGACAAACCACCCACGCTGACGCGCCCCCGGGGAGGGGTTCCGGCGGCCGGCGCGTCGCGGGCTCGACCGGCTCAGCCGGTGCCCTCGGGCCGGTCGAGGAAGTGCAGCCGCGCCTGCTTCTCCGGCAGCTCGATCAACGGACCGGCCCGGAACCCGCTGCGCCGCAGCCGCCGCAGCATCCGGTCGTTGCGGACGTCCGGCTCCATCACGACCCGCAGCCGCCCCGGGTCGGCGAAGACGAACTCCAGGATCGCGCCGAACAGCGCGCCGGTGAAACCCCGCTCGGCGCTCACCGGGGGCCCGATGAGCAGGTGGACGCCGATGTCGCCGGGGCGCACCTCGTAGCACTCGCCGACCGGATCGGCCCCCGGCTCGTACGTCTGCACCAGCGCCGCCGGTACGCCATCGCGGTGTGCCAGGTACGCGTGGTGCGTGGTCAGCGAATCCAGGTACGCGTAGATCTCGTGCACCCGCTCGCGGCTGGCCTCGCGCATCCCCCAGAACCGGGCCCGCTCGGTCGTGACCCAGCCGTGCAGCAGGTCGGCGTCCTCGTCCGGGCGCACCGGGCGGATGGTGACCACCCCGAACCCGGTGACGTCGCGCCGGTAGTGCTGACCGTCAGTGCTCATCGGGCTCCTCGGTGAGGTGGTGCCAGTCCGTGGTCACCGGCAGCAGCTCGCCGGCCAGCCACGCGGGCTGCTGGTCGTCGTGGTGCGGGTCGCCGGGCACGCCGCTGGCGCCCAGCGGGACCACCCACCGGCTGTCCTGGCGGCGGGCCAGGTCCCAGACGAACCGCGCGGCCGGCCCCCGGAAGCACCCGTGAGTGACCCCGGGCACGCTGGAGGTGGCCAGCACACAGTCGTGGTCGCCGTCGAGCCGGGGACCGGGCGCGGCGTCCGGGTCAGGCAGCGCCCGCCAGGCCGCCAACCGGTGCAGGTCACCCCAGCGCACCGGGCCGGCCGCCGCACCGGCGACCTCCTCCGCCGCCGCGCGTACCACCGCCGCCGCGGCGACGCCGGGCAGCGACCTGCCGCCGAGCAGGTGCTCCAGCGCGTAGCCGACCCGCGGCGTCAGCGCCAACCAGGGCGCGAACACCTCGGGGTACGCGGGCGGCTCGGCCAGCGCGGCCAGGGCCGGATGGGCGGCGATCCGGCGGACGACAGCGGCCCGCAGGACGGCGAAGTCCGCCGCGTCGGTGCTGTCGGCGCTCATCCGGCGGTCCCAGCGCAGCAGCCGGTCGCGCAGCGCGGCGGCGGCGGGGCCGAGCCCGGTCAGCCCGTCGAGCACCGCCAGCAGCGGCCCGGCCGAGCCGAGGCGCGTGTCGGTGTGCACGGCGGCCATCTGCTCGGCCGTCCAGTCCCGGCCGGCGTCGAGCAGCTCGGTGATCCGCCGCGCCCGGTGCGGTGGGGCGAACTCGACGCCGAGCGGCGCCGCCAGCCCCCGCTCGTTGGCCATCACCGCCCGGCCGGTCACCTCGGCGCGGGGCATCGACGCGTGCCAGCCGCGCCAGGCGTACGCGGCGTCTGAGGCCGGGACCACCCGGCGGCCGTTGTCCGGATGCCGCAGCGGCACCACCCCGGCGACCCGGTGCAGCAGCCCGCCGGCGGTGTCCGCCGCCTGCACCACGTTGACCGGCTCCACCCAGTGCCGCAGAGCCTCGTCCACATCGGACACGCCACGGGCGCGCAGCAGCTCCGGTAGCGCCGCGAAGCCCAGCTCGCCGCGGACCCGGGGCGGGTAGCGCAGGCTCACCGCCGTCTCGTCGTCCGGCCCGCCGGCGATCACCGGCCCCCGCTCGGTCTCCACCACCTCCACCCGGACCGGGTCCGCGCCGGCCACCTCGATCGTCTCGACGTGGACGTGCGCCTCGCGCCAGCCGTCCGGGCCGAGCGCCCGCACCCCGGTGCCGTGCCGGCGCAGCCGCTCGGCGTAGACGTCCTGGTAGTCGGCCATCGCGTTGGTGATCGCCCACGCCACCGTCCCGGTGTGGCCGAAGTGCGCGATGCCCGGCACACCGGGCACGGCCAGGCCGACCACGTCGTACTCCGGGCAGGCCAGCCGGATCTGCTGGTAGACGCCCGGGTCCTCCAGAAACCGGTGCGGGTCGCCGGCGAGCAGCGCGGCGCCGGTGGCGGTGCGGGAACCGGCGAGCAGCCACCCGTTGCTGCCGGCGACGGCCGGCCCGTCGGTGGCGAACACCTCGACCGCCGCCGGGCCGAGGCACTGTGCGACGTGCTCGCGCCAGAGCTTGCCCGGGAACCCCGCGAACAGGATGTGGTGCCCCAGCCACACCGCGAGCGGCGTCCACGGCTCCCACCGGCCCGGCGTCAGCCCGACGGCGGCGAACTCCGGTGACCGGGCCGCCCCGGCGGCGAGGCCGGCGTTCACCCCGTCCACGTACGCGCCCACCCACTCGGCGGTCGCCTCGTCCAGGTTGGCGTGGCAACGACGGGCGGTGTCGTCCAGCCGTACCTGGCGGGCGAAGCGGTCCCAGGCGAGCGCGTCGACGCCGAGAAACGCCGCGCTGGTGCCCGCCGACCGGTGCCGTTCCACCTCGATCTGCCACGCCCGGTCGTACGCGGTCACCCGACCCTGCGCCGCCGCGAGGGCCAGCGGGTCGTCGGCGCGTACGTGCGGCACGCCCCACGGGTCGCGGAAGCGCCGCGCGCTCATGCCGGCTCGGTCGCGCGCCGGCGGGCGGCGGGGACGACCAGCGGGGTGCCCGTCTCCGGGTCGTCGATGACCCGGCAGGGCAGCCCGAACACGTCGGCGACCAGATCGGCGGTGACCACCTCGCGGGGGTCGCCGGCGGCCACCACCTTCCCGTCGCGCATCGCGATGAGATGGGTGGCGTACCGGGCGGCGTGGTTGAGGTCGTGCAGCACCGCGACCAGCGTGCGGCCCTGCTCCTCGTGCAGCCGGGCGCACAGGTCCAGGATGTCGATCTGGTGGGCGATGTCGAGGTACGTGGTCGGCTCGTCGAGCAGCAGCAACGGCGTCTGCTGGGCCAGCGCCATGGCGATCCAGACGCGCTGGCGCTGGCCGCCGGACAGCTCGTCCACCGGCCGGTCGGCGAGGTCGGCGACCCCGGTGGCGGCCATCGACTCGTCGACGATCCGCTCGTCCTCGCGGGACCACTGCCGCAGCAGACCCTGGTGGGGGTAGCGACCCCGGGCGACCAGTTCGGCGACGCCGATCCCGTCCGGCGCGATCGACGACTGCGGCAGCAGGCCGAGGGTGCGGGCCACCGTGCGGGCGGGCAGGTCGTGGATGTCCCGACCGTCCAGCAGCACCGCGCCGGCGCTCGGGCGCAGCATCCGCGACAGCGCGCGCAGCAGGGTCGACTTGCCGCACGCGTTCGGCCCGATGATCACCGTGAACGACCGGTCGGGCACCGCCACGGTCAGGTCCTCGGAGATGATGCGCCGGTCGTAGGCGAGGGTCAGCGCGGTGCCGCCGAGGCGGGACGTCATGAGGGCTCCTTCGGAAGGGGTGTTCACAGCCGGCCCGCCCGGCGTTCGACGGCCAACAGCCAGACCAGGTAGCCGCCGCCGAGCACTCCGGTCACCACGCCGACCGGAAGCTGGTGCCCGGTGAACGCGCGCTGGGCCAGCAGGTCGGCGCCGACCAGCAGGGCCGAGCCGAGGGCCATCGACGGCAGCAGGTTCGGGCCGGGCGCCCGGGTCAGCCGCTTGGCCACGTGCGGCGCGACGAGCGCCACGAACGACACCGGGCCGGCGGCGGCCGCCGCGAACGAGACCAGCAGCACGGCCGCGGCGAGCAGCACCAGGCGCAGCCGGCGGACCGGCACGCCGAGCGCGTTGGCCGTGTCGTCGCCCAGCTCCATCATCCGCAGCGCCGGGGCGCAGACGACGAGCAGCAGCGGCGCCAGCACGGCGGTGACGGCGAGCAGCGGCCCGGCGTTGGCCCAGCCCCGCCCGTCCAGGCTGCCGGTGAGCCAGAGCACCGCGCGGGCGGCGTCCATCAGCGGCGCCCGGGTCAGCAGGTAGCCGTTGACGCCGGTGAGGATCGCGGCGACGCCGATGCCGACCAGGACGAGCCGGTAGCCGTGCACGCCACGCCGCCAGGCGAGCGCGTAGATCAGCAGGCCGGTGGCGAGCCCGCCGACGACCGCGGCGCCGGCCAGGGCCAGGCTGCCGCCGCCCAGGACGACCACCACCAGCGCGCCGGTCGACGCGCCCTGGGTGAAGCCGAGGATGTCCGGGCTGCCCAGCGGGTTGCGGACCAGCGACTGGAACACCGTGCCGCCCAGCGCCAGCGCGGCGCCGACCAGCAGGGCGGTGACCAGTCGGGGCAGTCGCAGCTCGGTCACGATGAACTGCTCCGCCACGCTGCCGCCGCCGGTCAGGGTGCGCAGCACGTCGGCCGGGCCCATCGGGTAGTCGCCGCTGCCCATCGCGACCAGACCGAGGCCGGCGGCGAGCACCGCCGCGCCGAGGCCGACGGCCAGGGCGCGGGGGCGGAACCGCACCGACAACCCACCGGGGGTACGCAGAACCGTCACGTCACCGCTCCGCTTCGCTCCGCGCTGGCGCACCTGCTGGTTCGTTCGTTCACGGGTGCGCCACCCGCCCCCGGGTGACCAGCCAGAGGAAGAGGGGGCCGCCCAGCACGGCGGTGACCATGCCGACCTGGAGTTCACCGGGCCGGCCGAGCACCCGGCCCAGCACGTCGGCGCCGAGCAGCAGCACCGGCGCGAGCACCGCGCAGTACGGCAGCAGCCAGCGCAGGTCGGGCCCGGTCAGCGCGCGTACCAGGTGGGGCACCAGCAGGCCGACGAAGACGATCGGACCGCAGGCCGCGGTCGCCGCGCCGCAGAGCAGGGTGACCGCGACGATCACGGCGGCGCGGATCAGGGCCGGTCGGGCGCCCAGGGCCCGGGCCGCGTCGTCGCCGAGCGCGAGAGCGTTCAGCGGACGGGCGGCGCCGAGCGCGACCAGCAGGCCCACCAGGATGAACGGCGCCACCCGGGTCACTGTCGCGGAGTCCGCGCTGGCCAGCGAGCCGACCGTCCAGAACCGCAGCCGGTCCAGCGAGGCGGTGTCCAGCAGCATGACCGCGCTCACGAACGAGTACAGGGTGGCGTTGAGCGCCGCGCCGGCCAGCGCGAGGCGGGCCGGGGTGGCGCCGCGTCCGCCGCCCACGGCGTAGACCAGCGCGGTGACCAGCGCGGCGCCGAGCAGCGCGAACCAGACGTACCCGCCGATGGCGGTGACACCCAGGAAGGCGGCGGCGGTGGCCACGGCGGCGGACGCGCCCGCGTTGATGCCGAGCAGCCCGGGGTCGGCGAGGGGGTTGCGGGTGAGGGCCTGCATCACGGCGCCGGCCACTCCGAGCGCCGTGCCGGCGAGCAGCCCGAGCAGGGTGCGGGGCAGGCGCATCCGGTGCACCACCGCGTACTCGGCGGCGTCGCGGTGCAGCAGCCCGGACCAGACGTCGGCGAGCGGCAACGACTTCGCGCCGACCGCGATGCTGAGCACCAGGATCACGCCGAGCAGCGTCACCGCGCCGAGCAGGCCGACGGCGCGGGCCGCCCGGTGTCGCTGCGGGGGAGGGGCCGTCGACCCGGCCGGCACGGAGGGTGCCAGCGTGGTGACGGTGGGTGTGGCGTCCAGTGTGGGCTCCGGGGGTGTGGCGACACGGCGAACCGCTGTTGACAACGACCGAGGTTAGGCTAACCTAACTCCGCTGTCCCGGTCGACCCCGACCTTCCCCTGATCGAAAGACGACACCATGCCCGATGCACTGTCCGCCCGTCGCCTCTCTCGTCGTGGCCTGCTGGCCGCTGGCGGCGCCGCCACGCTGGCCGCGCTGCTCGCCGGATGCGGCAAGGACGATGCCGCCAAGCCCGCTGGCAGCGGAAATGCCGGTGGCCCCTGGTCGTTCACCGACGACCGCAACAAGAAGATCGAGGCGGCGGCCCGCCCGGCGCGCGTGGTGGCCTTCACCGGAGTGGCGGCAGCACTGGTCGATTTCGGTCTCGACAAGCAGCTCGTCGGCGTGTTCGGGGAGACCAAGCGCGCCGACGGCACGGCCGACCCGCAGGCGGGCGACCTGAACGTCGAGGGCGTCGAGATCCTCGGCAACGTGTGGGGCGAGTTCAGCCTGGAGAAGTACGCGGCCCTGCGCCCCGAACTGCTCGTCACCCACATGTACGACCCGGACGCCCTCTGGTACGTGCCGGACGAGAGCAAGGACAAGATCCTGCCGCTCGCGCCCAGCGTGGCGATCACCACCGCCCGGGTGCCGATGACCAAGCCCATCGAGCGGTACGCCGCGCTGGCCCAGTCGCTGGGCGCGGACCTCTCGGCCAAGAAGGTCACCGACGCGAAGACCCGCTTCGACGCCGCCGCCGACGCCGTCCGCCAGGCCGTCAAGGCCAACCCGGGCATCAAGGTGATGGCCTGCTCCGGCAGCCCCGACCTGTTCTACGTCTCCAACCCCAAGGTCAGCACCGACCTCATGTACTTCGCCGAGCTGGGCGTCGACATCGTGGTGCCCACCAAGCTCGAGGCCGGCGACTACTTCGAGGCGCTCAGCTGGGAGAACGCCGGCAAGTTCCCCGCCGACCTGATCCTGCTGGACAACCGCAGCACCGCCCTGCAGCCCAAGGACCTCACCGCCAAGCCGACCTGGCAGCAGCTGCCCGCCGTGCGGGCCAACCAGGTGACCCCGTGGGACGCGGTGCCCCGCTTCTCGTACGCCGGCGCCGCGCCGCTGCTGGAGAACCTCGCCACCGCCATCCGGAACGCGAAGAAGGTCAGCTGACGCCATGAGCACCAGCACCCGCGAACCCGTCGCCCTGCAGTACCGCTTCTTCGCCGCGCACGTCCTGCGGGCCCGGCGGGTCGGCGCCTCGCTGATCCGGGTCACCTTCGGCGGCGCGGAGCTGACCGACTTCGCCGGCGGCGGCCGGGACCAGAGCGTCTCGCTGTTCCTGCCGCACCCCGGGCAGGACGCCCCGGTCGTCCCGGTCGAGCGGGGCGAGGACTGGTTCGGCGCCTGGCGGGCCCTTGCGCCGGACGTCCGCGCGGTCATGCGCTCGTACACCATCCGGGCGCACCGCCAGGCGGCCGGCGAGGTGGACATCGACTTCGTCGGCCACGGGGGCACCGGTCCCGCCTCGCGGTGGGCCAGCCTGGCGGGGCTCGGCGACCGGGTGCTGCTGCTCGGCCCGGCGGTGTACGACAACCGCAGCGTCTGCTTCCGCCCGCCGGACGACACCGACCTCGTGGTGCTGGCCGCCGACGAGACCGCGCTGCCGGCCACCGCCGGAATCCTGGCCTGGCTGCCCGCCGGCACCCGGGTCCGCGCCTGGATCGAGGTCCCGGACGCCGCGGACATCACCGAGCTGCCCACCGAGGCCGCCGCGGAGATCCGCTGGATCGTGCGCGGCAGCACCACACCCGGCAGTGACCTGCTGGTCAGCGCGCTCCGCGCCGCCCGGCTGCCCGCCGGTAACCCGTACGCCTGGATCGCCGGCGAGTCCGGCGTGGTGCGGGCGCTGCGCCGGCACCTGGTCGGCGAGCGCGGCTTCGACCGTCGACGGGTGACCTTCGCCGGCTACTGGCGGCGTGGGCTCTCCGAGGAGGACCTGCGCGCCGCGGCGCTGGCCGGCGCCACCGCCTGAGTAGCGACCCACCACGCCCGCAGCACGGCCCCCGGCGCGCGGACGCGCCGGGGGAGGGTTCCGGCTGCCCATCGTCGAGAACGTGGAGGACCTCCCGTGACCGTGCCGACGTACCCCGTCGAGACCGACCCGCCCGTGCCGACCGGCGCGCAGGCCGCTCCACCACCGGTGTCGACAAGCGCGTTGCCCGCGGCGCGGGCGCAGCTGCTGCACGGCGGCTCGGTCGAGCAGTACCGGCGGGCGATCGCCGACGGTGTCGACCGGGTCGCCCGCCGGGTCGCCACGGTGGACCGGCCCGCCACCGGCGTCGCTCCGGCCGAGCTGGCCCCCCTCGTGAACACCGTCGACCTGGACCGGCCCCTGGGCGACGCCGGCGCGGCCCTGGACGAGCTGGAGGACGTCTACCTGCGCGACGCCGTCTGGTTCCACCACCCCCGCTACCTGGCGCACCTCAACTGCCCGGTGGTCATCCCGGCGCTGCTCGGCGAGGCGGTGCTGAGCGCGGTGAACTCCTCTCTGGACACCTGGGACCAGAGCGCCGGCGCCACGCTCATCGAGCGTCGACTGATCGACTGGACCGCCGCCCGGCTCGGCCTCGGCCCGGACGCCGACGGCGTGTTCACCAGCGGGGGCAGCCAGTCCAACCTCCAGGCGCTGCTGCTGGCCCGGGAGGAGGCGTGTGCCGCGGCGACCACCCCGGCGGCCCGCATGGAGCTGCTGCCCCGGCTGCGCGTGCTCACGTCCGCCGCCGGGCACTTCAGCGTGCAGAAGTCCGCCAAGCTCCTCGGCCTCGCCCCGGACGCGGTGATCGCGGTGCCCACCGACGCACAGCGGCGGATCCGGCCCGCCGCCGTCCGCGACGAGATCACCCGGTGCCGGCAGGCCGGACTGGTCGTGATGGCGGTCGTCGGCACCGCCGGCACCACGGACTTCGGCTCCATCGACCCGCTCGCGGAGCTGGCCGGGATCTGCGCGGCGGCGGGCGTCTGGCTGCACGTCGACGCCGCGTACGGCTGCGGGCTGCTCGTCTCGCCGACGCGCCGGCACCTGCTCGACGGCATCGAGCGGGCCGACTCGGTGACCGTCGACTACCACAAGTCGTTCTTCCAGCCGGTCAGCTCCAGCGCCCTGCTGGTCCGCGACCGGCGGGCACTGCGGCACGCCACGTACCACGCCGACTACCTCAACCCGGCGCGGATGGTGCAGCAGCAGATCCCCAACCAGGTCGACAAGAGCCTGCAGACCACCCGCCGGTTCGACGCGCTGAAGCTCTGGCTGACCCTGCGGGTGATGGGCCCGGACGCGCTCGGCGCGCTCTTCGACGAGGTGGTCGACCGGGCGGCCGAGGCCTGGCAGCTCGTCAGTGAGGACCCGCGTTTCGAGGTGGTGACCCGCTCGCAGTTGAGCACCGTGGTCTTCCGCTACCTGCCCACCGGCCCGGGTCGCGAGCTGGCCGACGCCGCCAACCTGTACGCCCGGGAGGCGCTGGCCGCCTCCGGCCTCGCCGTGGTCGCCGGCACCCGGGTGGACGGCCGGCACTTCCTCAAGTTCACGCTGCTCAACCCCGCCACGACCGGCGACGACGTCGGCCACGTGCTCGAACTGATCGCCGGCCACGCCGGCCGGTACGTGCGCGACAACACCGCCGCCGACCTGACCTGCCCCGTCGGCTGACCCCGAATCCGCGCCTGGAGAAGAAGATGTCCACCCACGACTTCGTCGCCATCGGGCTCGGCCCGTACAACCTGGGTCTGGCCTGCCTCACCGCGCCGATCGACGAGCTGGACGGGGTGTTCCTGGAGGCCCGGCCGAGCCTCGCCTGGCACCCCGGCATGCTGCTGGAGTCGGCCCGGTTGCAGACCCCGTTCATCGCCGACCTGGTGAGCCTCGCCGACCCGACCTCGCCGTACTCGTTCCTCAACTACCTCAAGAAGATCGGCCGGCTCTACCCGTTCTACATCCGGGAGAGCTTCTACCCGCTGCGCAGCGAGTACGACGCGTACTGCCGGTGGGCGGCGGCGAAGCTGCCGAACCTGCGCTTCGGCCAGACGGTGACCACAGTGGAGTACGACAGCGCCGACGAGCGGTACGTGGTCCGGGCCACCACCGGCGGGTCCGAGAGCGTCACCTACCGGGCCCGGCACCTGGTGCTCGGCACCGGCACTCCGCCGCACCTGCCGGCAGCCGTCGCCGGGCTGAGCGGGGACGCCGTGCACAACTCGCGCTACCTGGAGCACCGGGACGCGCTGCGCACCAAGCGCAGCATCACGGTGGTGGGCAGCGGGCAGAGCGCCGCCGAGATCTACCACGATCTGCTCGGCGACCTCGACCGGTACGGCTACCAGCTGAACTGGGTCACCCGCTCGCCCCGGTTCTTCCCGCTCGAATACACCAAGCTGACGCTGGAGATGACCTCACCGGACTACGTGGACTACTTCCACGCGCTGCCCGAGGCGACCCGCTACCGGCTGGAGGCCGAGCAGAAGGGACTGTTCAAGGGAATCAACGCCGACCTGATCAACGACATCTTCGACCTGCTCTACGCGCACAGCGTCGACGGGCCGGCGCGCACCCGGCTGCTGACCAACACCGAGCTGGTCGACGCCGCGCACCGCGACGGGGAGTACACGCTCGGGTTGCGGCACGTGGAGCAGGAGCGGGACTTCACCCTGCGCACCGAGGGACTCGTGCTGGCCACTGGCTACCACTACCGGGTGCCGGAGTTCCTGGCCCCGGTGCGCGAACGGATCCGCTGGGACGCGCACGGCCGCTTCGACGTGGCCCGCAACTACAGCATCGACCACAGCGGGCGGGGCATCTTCCTGCAGAACGCGGGCACCCACACGCACAGCATCACCTCGCCGGATCTGGGCATGGGCGCGTACCGCAACTCCTGGATCATCCGTGAGCTGCTCGGCCGGGAGCACTACCCGATCGAGAAGAGCATCACCTTCCAGGAGTTCGGGGTGATCTCGTGAGCGTGGTCTTCACCCGCGTCGACGACCGGCTCGGCGCGTTCGCCCTGCGTACCCTCGATCCGGAGGCCGACGCCCCGCTGCTGCACGGCTGGGTGACCCACCCTAAGGCGGCGTTCTGGCTGATGCAGGACGCCGACGAGGCCCAGGTGATCGAGGAGTACCGGCGCATCGCCGCGCACCCGCACCACGACGCGTACCTCGGCCTGTGGCGGGGGAGTCCGGCGTTCCTGGCCGAGCGTTACGACCCGGCCAACGTCGAACTGGTCGGCCTCTACGACCACCAGCCCGGTGACGTGGGCATGCACTTCCTCTGCGCGCCCGCAGGCAACCCCGTGCACGGCTTCACCCGCGCGGTGATCCGTACCGTCATGGCGTGGCTCTTCGCCGACCCGGCGACCCGGCGGGTGGTGGTCGAGCCGGACGTGCGCAACACCGCCGTGCACGCGCTGAACGCCGCAGTCGGCTTCGAGGTCGTCGGCCCGATCGCCAAGCCGGAGAAGGACGCGCTGCTCAGCGTCTGCACCCGCGCCCAGTTCGAGGCCGCCGCCGAGCACGCCGGACACACCGCCGCCGCCGAGTCCGCTGCCGCCACCCGACCCGAAGGAGCCCCGGCGTGACCACCACCGCCGTCCCCACCCCGCCGACCGTCGCCGGCCAGGCCGCCCCCGGCGACCCGGTCGCGCACCTCACCCCGCAGCGCTGGGCGCGGGCCAACCGGATGCTGGTCTGCAAGGCGCTCGCCGAGTTCACCCACGAACGGCTGCTCACCCCGGCGCCCGTGCCCGGCCCCGACGACCGGCAGTGGTACGAGGTCCGCAGCGACGACGGCGCCGTCACGTACCGGTTCGTCGCCCGGGTGCTCGCCCTGGCCCACTGGCAGGTCGACGCCGACAGCATCACCCGGCACCGGGACGGCGTCGCGCTGCCGCCGGACGCCGTGGACCTGATCGTCGAGCTGCGCGGCACCCTCGGGCTGTCCGCGCGGGTGCTCCCGGTCTACCTGGAGGAGATCACCTCCACCCTCGCCGGTACCGCGTACAAGCTGGCCCAGTCCCTGCCGAGCGCCGCCGAGCTGGCCGGGGCGGACTTCCAGACCATCGAGACGTCGATGACCGAGGGCCACCCCTGCTTCGTGGCCAACAACGGCCGGCTCGGCTTCGGCGTCGACGAGTACCACCGCTACGCCCCCGAGGCCGCCACGCCCGTACGCCTGGAGTGGCTGGCCGCGCACCGGGACCACTCGACGTTCAGCAGCGCCACCGACCTGGACTACGACACGCTCATCTCCGGCGAGCTGGACGCCGAGACCCGGGCCCGTTTCGCCGCCACGATGGCCGACCTCGGCCTGGACCTCGCCGACTACCACCTCATCCCGGCGCACCCGTGGCAGTGGTGGAACAAGCTGGCCGTGACGTTCGCGGGGGAGCTGGCCCAGCGTCGGCTGGTGCACCTGGGTCCCGGGCCGGACTCGTACCTCGCGCAGCAGTCCATCCGGACCTTCTTCAACGTCACCGAGCCGGGCCGGCACTACGTCAAGACCGCTCTGTCGGTGCTGAACATGGGCTTCATGCGGGGGCTGTCGGCCGCGTACATGGCCGCGACCCCGGCCATCAACGACTGGCTGGCCGACCTGATCGCCGGCGACGAGGTGTTGACCGGCACCGGGCTGACCGTCATCCGGGAGCGGGCCGCGGTCGGCTACCGGCACCGGCAGTACGAGGCGGCCACCGAGCGCACCTCCCCGTACCGCAAGATGCTGGCCGCGCTGTGGCGGGAGAGCCCGGTGCCCGGCCTGGCCCCGGGGCAGCGACTGTCCACGATGGCCGCGCTGCTGCACGTCGACGACGACGGCGGCTCACTGGCGGCGGCCCTGATCGACCGGTCCGGCCTGGCGCCCGAGGTGTGGCTGCGCCGCTATCTGGACGCCTACCTGACCCCGCTGCTGCACAGCTTCTACGCCCACGACCTGGCCTTCATGCCGCACGGCGAGAACGTCATCCTGGTCCTCGACGAGCACGACACCGTCCAGCGGGTGATCTTCAAGGACATCGCCGAGGAGATCGCGGTGCTGAGCGCCGACGCCGAGTTGCCGGCGGAGGTGCAGCGGATCCGGGTCGAGGTGCCCGACGACACCAAGCTGCTGACCATCTTCACCGACGTGGTCGACTGCTTCCTGCGCCACCTCAACGCGGTGCTCGTCGAGGCCGACGTGCTCACCGAGGACGCCTTCTGGGGCACGGTCGCGGCCTGCGCCGCCGACTACTTCGAGCGGGTGCCGCACCTGGCCGAGCGGGTCCGCCACTACGACCTGTTCGCCCCCGAGTTCGCGCTGTCCTGCCTCAACCGCCTCCAGTTGCGCGACAACCAGCAGATGATCGACCTGGCCGACCCGTCGGCCGCCCTGCAGTTCGTCGGCACCCTCACCAATCCGCTGGCCGCCCACGCTCCGGCCCGCTGACGCCGTCCGCGTCCCGGCAGGCTCCGAGAGTCCGTCCGCAGGCCGGGACGCGGACGTGCGGCATACCTCAGCGATAGTCGGCGAAGATCCGACGTTCCACACCGTCGACGGTGATCGGGCCGCCGTGGGGGAGGATCCACTGCGGCTTGGTGTGGCCGAACGGGACGCCGACGCAGACGACCGCCTCCGGGTTGTAGCGGTTCACCACGTCGACGACCGTGTCGCGCTGCTGCTCGCGTAGGCGCGCCCTCTCCTCGGCGGCGGGTCGGCGGGTGTGGTCGGAGACCGGCGGACGGGCGACCAGGACCGCGTCGACGGCGTCGAGAAGACCGCGTTCACACAGCGACCGCACGATCCAACCGACCTCGCGGGCGGGAAGGAGCTTCTCCGACGTCTCGATGATCAGCACGCCGCCGCGCAGAACCTCCGGAGGAAACGGGAAGCGTCCCGCCGTGAGGGTCCACTGGAGGACTTCCAGACACCCACCCCAGCTGGGGCCGGTGACCGTGCGGCGCGGCCCGTACCAGGTCCACGGCACCGTCGGTTCGCGTTCTCCGAACGACTGCAACGCCCGTGGGTCGGCCCAGTCGACCCCGATGTCCTCGGACTCGCCCGGATCGGTGATCTCCAACCGCTCGCCGGTGCGGAGCGCGGCCCGCAGCGACCGGGCGTGGATGTCGTCCACGGCGGGCCCGGGGCCGAGGTGCACCTGGGAGGACCCGCCGTAGAAGCTCGCGATGCCGAGTCCCCAGAGCCACTGGTGCAGGTTGGTGTTGTCGCTGGTGCCCAGGAAGGGCTTCGGGTCGGCGCGGGCGAGGTCGGCGTCCAGGTGGGGGATGACCGTGATCTGGTCCTCGCCTCCGACGACGGCGAGGATGGCGCGTACCCGGGGATCGGCGAAGGCGGCGTTGATGTCCGCCGCGCGCGCCTGCGCGCTCGCGCCGACCGTGCGGGTGCTCGGGTACTCGACCGGGACGAGGCCGGTCAGGTCGGCGAGCCGCCGCATGGCCTGCTCGTGGATCTCGGGATAGGCGCCGGCCGCGGCGAAGGACGGCGACAGGACCGCGATGTGGTCACCCGGTCGTGCCTTCGGGGGACGCACAAGATCATGCTTCATCCCGAGATTCCACCAGCGGCGCCCGTCGGCGCGCATCCCGTTTTGGGGTGCGCCGACCCGGGACCGATCTTGCAGTATTCCTTCGTGTTATCGATAACACGAGGTGGCACGCCATACCGCATCCCCTTCACCGCGCCGGTTCTCCAAGCTCGCGCACAGGTGTACGGCGTACGAATACAGTTACCATCTTGAATTCGTGGGTCGGTGGGCCGTAACATGCCGGACACGGATGTGAACGCTAACGTTCGGACCCCTGCATCCCACCGAGCCCGTCCCGCCCGGTTGTCGCCCCGTCGCCGGTAGCGCTCATCTGGAGGTCCCATGTCGTCCCTGCCCCTCAGCCGACGCCGCGTGCTGCAGGCGGCCGGCGCCACCGCCGTGCTCTCCGCGACCGGAGCCACGACGCTCGGCGCGGGCCCCGCCGCCGCTGCCGTGGTCCCGCCAGCGCGGTCGGACATCGGCGTCGGCGCCTACCCCTTCGAGTTCGGTCAGGTGCGACTGACCGCCGGCCGCTGGCTGGACAACCAGACCCGCACCCTGAACTACCTGCGCGTCGTCGACGTCGACCGGATGCTCTACAACTTCCGCGCCAACCACCGGCTCTCCACCAACGGCGCCGCCACCAACGGCGGCTGGGACGCGCCGAACTTCCCGTTCCGGACCCACATGCAGGGGCACTTCCTGACCGCGTGGGCCCAGGCGTACGCGGTGCTGGGCGACACCACCTGCCGGGACAAGGCGAACTACATGGTCGCCGAGATGGCCAAGTGCCAGGCGAACAACGGCGCGGCCGGGTTCGGGTCGGGATACCTCTCCGGTTTCCCGGAGTCCGACTTCACCGCGCTCGAGGCACGGACGCTGTCCAACGGCAACGTGCCCTACTACTGCATCCACAAGACGCTCGCCGGTCTGCTCGACGTCTGGCGCTACACCGGCAACACCCAGGCCCGTACGGTGCTGCTGGCCCTCGCCGGCTGGGTCGACACCCGCACGTCCCGGCTCAGCTCCAGCCAGATGCAGTCGATGCTCGGCACCGAGTTCGGTGGCATGAACGAGGTGCTGACCGACATCTACCAGCAGACCGGTGACACCCGGTGGCTCACCACCGCCCAGCGGTTCGACCATGCCGCCGTGTTCAACCCCCTGGCCTCCAACCAGGACCAGCTCAACGGACTGCACGCCAACACGCAGGTGCCCAAGTGGGTGGGCGCCGCCCGCGAGTTCAAGGCCACCGGGACGACCCGCTACCGGGACATCGCCAGCAACGCGTGGAACATCACCGTCGGCGCGCACTCCTACGTCATTGGCGGCAACAGCCAGGCCGAGCACTTCCGGGCGCCCAACGCGATCGCCGGGTACCTCAGCAACGACACCTGCGAGCAGTGCAACACCTACAACATGCTCAAGCTGACGCGGGAGCTGTGGCTGCTCGACCCGAACCGCACCGACTACTTCGACTACTACGAGCGCGCCACGATCAACCACCTGATCGGCGCGCAGAACCCGGCCGACAGCCACGGGCACATCACCTACTTCACCCCGCTCAAGCCGGGTGGCCGGCGGGGCGTGGGCCCGGCGTGGGGCGGCGGCACCTGGAGCACCGACTACAACTCGTTCTGGTGCTGCCAGGGCACCGGCGTGGAGATCAACACGACGTTGATGGACTCCATCTACTTCTACAGCGGCACGACGCTTACCGTGAACCTGTTCGTGCCCTCGGAGCTGACCTGGTCGCAGCGGGGCATCACGGTCACGCAGAGCACCACGTACCCGGTGAGCGACACCACCACGCTCACCCTCGGCGGCACCATGAGCGGCTCGTGGAGCGTCCGCGTCCGCATTCCGGCGTGGACCAGCGGCGCGACGATCAGCGTCAACGGCGTGGCGCAGTCCGTCGCCACGACGCCCGGCAGCTACGCCACAGTCACGCGTACCTGGGCCGCTGGAGACACCATCACCGTGCGTCTGCCGATGCGTGTCGTCGTGCAGCCGACCAACGACAACCCCAGCGTCGCCGCCGTCACCTACGGCCCGAGCGTGCTCTGCGGCAACTACGGCAACACCACGCTGAGCGCGCCGCCGGCACTCAACGTCTCGTCCATCGCCCGGACCAGCACCAGCTCGCTGGCGTTCACCGCCACCGCGAACGGGTCCACCGTCAACCTCGGGCCGTTCCAGGACGCCCACGGCTTCAACTACACCGTCTACTGGAACACCAGCGGCAGCAGCGGTGGGGGCAGCCACCGGCTGGTCAACGTCGGCAGCGGGATGGTGCTCGGCATCCAGAACATGTCCACCGCCGACGGTGGGCTGGCTCTGCAGTGGGACGACAGCGGCACCGCCGACCACAACTGGGTGGTGGTGACCGACGGCAACGCCGTCCGGTTCCGCAACGTCAACAGCGGGAAGGTTCTCGGCGTGGAGAACATGTCCACCGCCGACAACGCCCGCGTCCTGCAGTGGGCCGACAACGGGACCGCGGATCACCGGTGGACCCTGGTGGACAACGGCGACGGCACCTACAAGATCCGCAACGTCAACAGCGGCAAGCTGCTCGGCATCCTCAACGGGTCCACCGCGCGTGGCGCGCAGGCCGTACAGGACTCCGACAACGGCAGCGCGGACAACCGCTGGCGGCTGGTGGCCAACGCCTAGACCGTCACGTCGATGGCTCGGCCTGGCCGGGGCGTGTGTCGAAATCCTGAACCGAGGGCTTCGACACACGCCCTTGGTGCTGTCTCGGCACGGTCGCGAGATCTTGCCGTACTCTCTTGCGCGGATAGGTCTGTAATGCAAAGCTAACTTCATGACACACGAATCCGCTCCGCAGGCCGACGGCCCTCGCGAGCTGTTGGCGGCCGTGCGCGACCTGACACGCCAGGTCCATGTCGCCCAGCGCGGCACCTGGTTTCCGCTGCTGGTCCTCGCGGTGGTCACCCTGGTCGCGATACCCGTCTACCGGTACGCCCCCTACCTCGACCTGTTCGACACCTGCCGATCCCGCCCACAGGACAGGGTCTGCATGGCGCCCAACCCGACCGAGCTCGGATACTGGACGGTCGCGCTGGTGCTCGCCTACGCGGCGATCGCGGGCTTCTACGTCAGGCAGTCCCGGCGGCGTGGCGTGGGCACCCCGATCCGCCCCTACGTCGTCGTCGGCGTCGCGTTGGCCGTGCTGATGACGGCCGTGTCGATCTGGCTGACGTTCCACCCGCTCATCCCCGTCCCCGCCGACCCCTTCTCCACCGACCCGGCCGCGATCGAGGTCGGGCCGGCGGCATGGCTTGTCAACGGGCTGGCCAGTCCCATCGCGGTCATCGCGCTGGCGCTGCTGGTGCTCGCGTGGGTCGAACGCAACTGGGCGCTGCTGGCGTACAGCCTCGCCTTCCTGGCGATCGTGATGGTGCAGGGCGGCCAGGTCATCCACGCGACCTCCCGGTGGTTCTTCCTGCCTCAGTTGCTCGTCCCGGCGGCGCTACTGCTGCTCGGCAGTGCCGCTTTCGCCCTGTTCCGGCCGAGCACCGAGGTTCCGGGGCGATGACCGACCATCCCACCAATGGCCTCGACGACGTGGTCCACCAGCGCGTCCGACTGGGCATCCTGGCGATCGCGCACCAGGCTCGCCAGGTCGAGTTCGCCTTCCTGCGCACCACCCTGCAGCTGACCGCAGGCAACCTTGGGCAGCACCTGACCGTCTTGGAGAAGGCCGAGCTGATCCAGATCGAGAAGGGCTACGAGGGCAAGCGCCCACGCACCTGGGTGACTCTCACCGCTGCCGGTCGGGCAGCCCTGCGCGTAGAGATCGCCCACCTCAAGCAACTCATCCAGCAGGTCGAGCAGGCGGAGACGGCGCCGGCCGCCGACCGGTGACCGGCGGGCTGAATCACGTCGACACAGCGTCTTCAAGCCCAACGACCACCAGCTGGACGCGCTCAGCGTGCCTCAAGACGGCCCCGGGAGTCCTTCCCGGGGCCGTCTCACTTCGACCAGACGTGGTGGGCGGCGCCGGTGTGACGGTCAGCATGGCGCTACGAGGGCCACTACCCTCGGCGGGATGAGCCGAGCTGCCAGCCCTCAGCGGGCTCCGCTGTGGCGGGACCGCTCCTTCGGCACGTACTGGATCGCGCAGTCGCTCTCCGCGGCCGGTGACGCGTTCGCCTACCTGGCGGTGCCGCTGCTGGTGTTGCAGGCGACCGGGTCGGTGGCGCAGATGGGCCTGCTCACCGCCGTCGCGGGCGCGGCGTCCGTGGTCGCGGGGATCTTCGGCGGGGTGCTGGTCGACCGGTACGACCGCCGTACGCTGATGATCGTCGCGGACCTGGCCCGTCTGGTCCTCTACGCCGTGGTGCCGCTGGCCTGGCTCGCGGGCCCGCAGGTCTGGCTGCTCTTCGTCGTGCTGCCGATCTGCGAGGCGGCCGGCATGCTGTTCCAGGTCGCGGCGGTGACCGCGGTGCGCAACCTCGTCGACTCCGACCGGCTCACCGAGGCCAACGGCCGGCTCCAGGCGACGTTCGCGGCGGCCGCGGTTCTCGGGCCGCTGCTCGCCGGTGTGGTGTCGGCCCGCTTCGGCCCGGCGGTCGCCATCGCCGTCAACGCGGCGAGCTTCGCGCTCTCGGCCGCCGGCCTGCGGCTGGTCCGGCTGCGCCGGGCTCAGGCCGCCGACGTCGCGCCGGTGCCCCGGGAGCGCCCGCTGGCCGAGTTCCTGGCCGGGGCGCGGTTCCTGTGGCGACAGCCGGTGCTCCGCGCGCTGACCGTCCTGCTGTTGGTGTTCATCTTCCTGACCTACGGTTTCACCGATGTGCTGATCTACCACGTGACGCACGACCTCGGCGGCACCGAGCGCACGGTCGGCACGGTGCTCGGCCTGGCGGCGCTGGGCACGGTCGCCGGGGCGCTGCTGGTGGCCCCGCTGCGTCGTCGGCGCGGCTTCGGCGTCACCTGGATCGGGGCGCACGCCGTCTGCGGGTTCGCGGTGGCGGGCGCCGGCATGGCGACGAGCGTGCCGGCGGTCACCGCGCTGACCGCCGTCTACCTGTGCTGTCTCAGCGTCAGCGGGATCTGCTCGATGTCGCTGCGCCAGGAGATCACCCCCGACCATCTGCTCGGCCGGGTCACCTCGGCGTTCTGGAGCACGCACTACGCCCTCGGACCGGCCGGCGCCGCCATCCTGACCTGGACCGCCGGCCGGTACGGCGTCGCGGCTGTCGCGTTCGTGGCCGGAGCGGGCTGCCTGCTGGTCGCGGTCGGCGGGCTGTTCACCCCGATCCGCACAGCTGGCGCGCAGCCCCGTCTGTCGCCTCCGGCCGTCCCGGTGGGTCAGGCCGGCTGACCACCGGCGGGGCGGTCAGAACTCCTGGTACATGACGTGCAGGCCGACCCGGCCGAGGGTGGGGTGGCGGAACGCGCCCGGCACCGTGCCGACCACGTCGAAGCCCTCCCTGCGGTACAGCTCGACCGCCGATCGGTTGGTCTCCACCACGGCGTTGAACTGCATGCCGGCGTACCCCCGTCGCCGTGCCCAGGTCAGGGCGTCGCGGCACAGCGCGGTGCCCACGCCCCGGCCGCGCGCGTCGGCGGCGACCAGGAAACTGGCGGTGGACACGTGGGCGCCCGGCCCGGGCCGGTTGGTGCCCATCTTCGCGGTGCCGAGGACCCGCTCGCCGTCGACCGCGACGACGGTCCGCCCGGGCGGGGCCTCCACCCAGATGCGGTACGCCGTGTCCGCCGTCATGTCCGGGTCGTAGGGGAAGGTCTCCTGTGCCCGGACCACCTCCTCGATGATCGGCCACACCTGCGACCAGTCCTGGTCGTCGAACTCGCGGATCAGCACCGGCGCAGGCTACGCGCGGCGCTCCGGGTGGGGACAGCGGATTTCGACTGTCGAACTTTCCCGGCGGTGGCTGCATCCGGGCGGTGTGCAGGCCGCGAAGCATGTGTCGTGACGAGACGTCACGGATCCGTCGCTTCGACGAAAGGCCCGTTGATGAAGATCGCACGATTCGCCGCCCGGATGGCGGTGGGCGCCGTGGCCACCGCGCTGGCCACCACCGCCGTGGCCGTGCCGGCCCAGGCGACCGGTAAGGCCAAGCCGCTCGGCACGAAGTCGCTCGCCCAGGTGCTCACGAAGGACACGAGCGGCTTCGACCGCAACTCGCGGGACTTCGACGTACTGACCGCGGCCGTGCTGGCGGTGCTCGAGGCCAAGCCGGACTCGCCGGTGAAGGTGCTCACGGACGGCACCGTCGCACTGACCGCGTTCCTGCCCAACGACGCCGCGTTCCAGCAGCTGGTGCGCGAGCTGACCCACGCCCGGAAGCTGCCCGGTGAGAGCGCCGCGTTCGCGGCGGTCGCCGGGCTGGGCATCGACACCGTGGAGACGGTGCTGCTCTACCACGTCGTGCCGAGCGCGACCATCGACCGCCGGGCGGCCCTCAAGGCCGACGGCGCGGAGCTGACCACCGCCCTCGGCCCGACCGTCGAGGTCGACGTCCGCACCTACTGGCACATCTTCCGCCAGCTGCGGCTGGTCGACGCCGACACCAACGACCGTGACGCCCGCGTGGTCGCGTTCGACGTCAACAAGGGCAACCGGCAGATCGCGCACACCGTGGACCGGGTGCTGCGCCCGATCGACCTGCCCTGACCCACCCGGGTGGCGGCCGACCCCGCGTCGGCCGCCACCCGCGCGGCCCGCGCCGTGGGGACAGCCCCGGCCTGATCTTCTCGTCCCGCGGCGCCGTCGGGCGGGCGTGTCGCTCCGGTTCGTCCTCGATCCGCAGACCAGGTACGCCCGGTCGACAGTCGTGACAGGACGCCGCGGGGCCGACTCCGGTCAGGAGGCGGCGTCGGCCCGCCGGGCGCGGGGCGCCGACCCTGCCGTCTCGCGCCGATGGGCCGGCGCCGGCCCGGACGTGTCGCGGCGGATCAGCTCGGCGGGGAGCACCTCGACCCGGGGCGCCGGCGCCTCCGCGCCGAGCACCAGGGACATCGCCCGGACTCCCATGTCGACAAGCGGCAGCCGCACGGTGGTCAGCGCGGGTGTCACGTCCCGGGCGATCGGCATGTCGTCGAAGCCGACCACGGAGACCTGCTGCGGCACCGCCAGCGAGCGGGCCCGCAGGGTGGCGAGGGCGCCGATGGCCATCGAGTCGTTGAGGGCCACGATCGCGGTCAGCCCGGGATCGGCGTCGAGCAGCCGGGCGGTGGCCTCGGCGCCGCCGTCGCGGTCGAACTCGGCGTACCGGATGCGGCGCTCGGGCAGCTCGCGGCCCTGCTCGGCGAGGGCCTCTTTGAGCCCGGCCAGCCGATCGGTGGTGGTGGTGAGGATGCGGGGGCCCGCGACCACGCCGATCGCCCGGTGCCCCAGCTCGCACAGTTCGCGACCGGCGAGGTGACCGCCGGCCCGGTTGTCCGGCATGACGGCGTCGCCGGAGTGCTCGTGGCGGCCGATGACCGCGACCCGCCCGCCGGTCGCCTCGTACGCGGCGAGCTTCTCGTTGAGCTGCCGGGTGAACGCCTCGTCGTGGTAGCCGGAGCCAGCCAGGATCAGCGCCGCCACCTGGTGGCCGCGCAGCAGCTCCACGTACTCCAGCTCGCGATCCGGGTCGCGGTAGCTGTTGCAGATCATCAGCAGCCGGCCCTGGTCCGTGGCGACCCGTTGCAGCCCTCGGGTGATCTCGGCGAAGTACGGGTCGGAGACGTCGTGCACGATCACGCCGACCGCGCTGCGGTGCGAGCGGGCCAGCAGTTGGGCGTGCGCGTTGGGCACGTACTGCAACTCGGCGACGGCGGCCAGCACCCGTTCGCGCAGCTCGTCGGTGACCGGTTTGCTGCTGCCGTTGATGACGCGGGAGGCGGTGGCGGGTGAGACGCCCGCGCGCCGCGCCACGTCGGACAGGGTCGCCATGGCCCGCCCCCTCGGTCTGTTGACGGCGTTTCGCCGCGCCGGCTAGCGTCACCGTACCGCAGAGAAAGCCCTTTCCCGCAGGGAGGCCCGGCCATGTCCGATCGCTTCGCGGCGCTTCCCGGCGGGATCGGCGTCTCCCGGCTGCGCGTCTACGACACGGTCGCGCCGGACGGCGTGGTCGGTGGCACCCCGCACGTGCACCTGTGCTGCACCGAGGGGTACGTGGTGACCGACGGCGAGGGCGCGGTGCAGACCCTGACCACGGCCGGCTTCCGGGAGACGCCGCTGCGGCCGGGGGTGGTGGTCTGGTTCGAGCCGGGCACCGTGCACCGCCTGGTGAACGGGGGCGGGCTGAGCATCGTGGTGCTCATGCAGAACAGCGGACTGCCCGAGGCCGGCGACGCGGTGCTGACCTTCCCACCCGAGGTGCTGGCCGATCCGGCGGCGTACGCCGCGGCGGCGGCGCTGCCCGACGGGGGAGCGCCGGGCGCGGACGTGCGCGCCGCGTACCGGCGGCGGGATCTGGCGGTGACCGGCTTCTCGGCGCTGCGGTCCGGCGGGCCGGCGGCGCTGGCCGCGTTCCACGCCGCCGCGATCGCGCTGCGCCGGCCGTTGCTGACGCGCTGGCGGCAGCGGTGGGAGTCCGGCGCCGGCCGTGCCGCCGCCGACACCGCCGTGCAGCTCGACGCCCTCGAGCGGGGGGACGCCGGGCACCTGGGCGACGCCGGGGTGTACGCGGTGACCGAGCCGGTCGAGCGGGGCCGGCTCGGAATGTGCGGCCTCCTCGACACCTACCCGGCTGGCGGCTGACGGCGCCGTCGGTCCAGGTTGGACTGTCCTGATCTCCTCGAACACTGACGTCGGGGTGTCCCGACAGCCGTCTTCGGGAGGTCGAGGTGATCTCGAAGTGGCCCGGCGCGTGCGGCGCCGGGCCGATCGACGAATAGATCGAGGAAAGGCCTTGCCCGGCGTGAGGGGGCCGCCTACGCTCCAGGAAAGCGTTTGCCTGATCCGCCGACCGGCCCGCTCCACGAGTGCCGTGCCGGGCCCCCGAGGAGGTTCCGCGTGACCGAGAACTCTTTGGACACGGCGGGCCGGCCGGCCGCCGCCGACCACGCGAGCGGTGCGCGGGCAGCCGCCTCCGAGCCCGCTTCCGGGCCCGGAAGCGTCGGTGCGCCGGCGTTCGTCGGCGGCCCGACGTCGTCCACGGTGGTGCAACCGCCGCCTGGCGGTGGCCGTTCACCACGCCCGACGCTCGGTCGGCGCGCGGCGGCCCTCGCCGACTCGCTGTGGCGACCGGCGCTGGTGCTGGTCGCCTTCTTCGCCGCCTGGTGGTTCGTCGCCGCCCGGGAGTACGTGCCGAACTACCTGGTGCCCACTCCCGGCCAGGTCTGGACCACGATGACCGGCCAGTGGTCCGAGCTGGCCCGGCACACCATGGTCACGCTCTACGAGACGGTGCTCGGCTTCGTGCTGGCCGCCGCGCTGGGGCTGGCCACCGCTGTCGCCATCGCCTACTCGCGCACCCTGGACAAGGCGCTCTACCCGATCGTCCTGTTCGCACAGGTCATCCCGAAGATCGCCATCGCGCCGCTGCTGGTGGTCTGGTTCGGTCTCGGCCTCACCCCGAAGATCATCCTGGCCGTGCTCATCGCGTTCTTCCCGGTGGTCATCTCCGGGGTGGCCGGCCTGCGGTCCACCGACCCGGAGCTGCTCGACCTCTCCGCCACCATGGGCGCCGGGCCGTGGCGCACCTTCCGCAAGATCCGCTTTCCGAACGCGTTGCCGCACCTGATGGCCGGCCTCAAGGTGGCCGTCACCCTCGCCGTGGTCGGTGCCGTGGTCGGCGAGTTCGTCGGCGCCAGCGAAGGGCTCGGCTACGTCCTCTTGCTGGCCAACGGCAACCTCGACGCCCCACTGCTGTTCGCCGACCTGATCCTGATGTCCGCCATCGGCATCGTCCTGTTCGTCCTGGTCGAGATCGCCGAGGCACTGCTCATCCCGTGGCACGCCAGCCGTCGCGCCGGCGTGTCCCTCACCACCTCCTGACCGACCCCATCACGGAGGCACCGATGAAACGCACCGCCACCACCATCCTGGCCACCGCCGCCCTGCTCCTTTCCGCCACCGGCTGCGGTGCGGACGACTCCACGGGCAAGACCGGCGCCGACGGCAGCAAACAGGTCACCCTCACCCTCAACTGGGTGCCGTACGGCGAGCACGCTCCCTTCTACTACGGCCTGCAGAAGGGCTACTACTCCGCCGAGGGCATCGACCTGAAGATCCTGCCCGGCAACGGCTCCGGCAACACGGTCAAGCAGGTCGCCCAGAAGCAGACCGACTTCGGCTGGGCCGACAGCCCGGTGCTGCTCAAGTCCGTGGCCAGCGGAATGCCGGTGCGCAGCCTCGGCGCGTACCTGGAGAAGGGCCCGTCCTCGGTCGAGTTCTTCACCGAGGAGAACATCAAGACCCCGGCCGACCTCAAGGGCAAGACCGTCGGCGGCACCCCCGGCGACGCCCTCTACGCGACCTTCCCGGCCTGGCTGGAGAAGAACGGCGTCAACAAGAACGACGTCAAGGTCGTCAACGTGGACGCCGCCGGCAAGATCGCCGCGCTCGCCGAGGGCAAGGTCGACGCCATCATGGGCTTCTTCCACGACCAGGCCCCGACCATCGAGAGCAAGACCGGCAAGAAGGTCGACGTGCTGCTCTTCGCCGACTACGGGATGAACCTGCTCGGCACCGGCCTGATCGCCAACACGCAGACCCTGCAGAAGGACCCGGAGTTGGCCCGCAAGTTCGTCCGGGCCACCCAGAAGTCCTGGTCCGACGCCGCCCGCGACCCCGCCGGCGCGGTGAGCGCCATGGTCGCGCTCGCCGAGAACGAGCCCGCCCCCGAGGTGCTCACCAAACAGCTCACCCTCAACCTGCCGCTGCTCGGCGCGGAGGGCCCGCCCGGGGTCAACACCGAGGCCCAGTGGTCCGAGACCATCGACCTGATGTCGCGCTACGCCGAGCTGAAGGACCCGGGGGCGCCCAACGCGTACTGGGACTCCTCGTACGCGGCGCAGGGGTGACCCGGTGAGCGCCGCGCCGGCAGCGACCGGCACCGCCATCGGGATGTCCGGGGTGACCGTCCGGTTCACCACCCGGCGGTCGCAGACCACCGCCCTCGACGACGTGTCCCTCGACATCGAGCCGGGGGAGTTCGTCACCATCGTCGGCCCGTCCGGCTGCGGCAAGTCCACCCTCCTGAAGATCGTCGCCGGGCTGGTCAAGCCCACCAGCGGCGAGGTGTCGCTGCTGGAGCGCCCGGTACGCGGCCCGCAGAAGGAGATCGGCTTCGTCTTCCAGAAGGCCGCGCTGCTCGAGTGGCGCGGCGCGCGGGCCAACATCCTGCTCCAGGCCGAGATGCGGGGCATGGACCGGGCACGGGCGGCCCGCCGCGCCGACGAGCTGATCGAGATGACCGGCCTGACCGGCTTCGAGAAGGCGTTGCCGCACGAGCTGTCCGGCGGCATGCAGCAGCGGGTGGCGCTGTGCCGCGCGCTGCTGCACGCCCCGCCGGTGCTGCTCATGGACGAGCCCTTCGGCGCCCTGGACGCGCTGACCCGGGAGCAGATGAACGCCGAGCTGCACCGCATCTGGCGGGAGACCGGCACCACTGTGGTGCTGGTCACCCACTCCATCGCCGAGGCGGTCTTCCTCGGCACCCGGGTCGTGGTGATGAGTGCCCGGCCGGGCCGGATCATCCGCACCTTCCCGGTCGAGCTGCCGGCGCACCGCGACTACGCGCAGGTGATGTCGGACCCCCGCTTCGACCGGCTCGCCACCGAACTGCGCGGGTTGCTCGGCAGCGCGGCCGCCAACCACTGAACGCGGATCGGCATGACCAGCACGACGGAAGGAACACCATGACCCGCAGGTCCATCGGCATCATCGTCAACGGCGTGACCGGACGGATGGGCTACCGCCAGCACCTCGTCCGGTCCCTGCTTGCCATCCGCGAGTCCGGCGGCGTGCCAATGGCCGACGGCACGACCATCTGGCCGGAACCGGTCCTGGTCGGGCGTAACGAGACGAAGCTGCGCGAGCTCGCCGAACGGCACGGCCTCACCGGCTGGACCACCGACCTGACCTCGGCGCTGGCCCGTGACGACGTCGAGATCTACTTCGACGCCCAGGTCACCCAGCAGCGCGAGAAGGCGATCCGCCAGGCGATCGAGGCCGGCAAGCACATCTACACCGAGAAGCCCCTGGCCGAGGACACTGCCAGCGCGCTCGACCTGGCCCGGGCCGCCGAGGCGGCCGGCGTCCGCACCGGCGTCGTGCAGGACAAGCTGTTCCTGCCCGGTCTGCGCAAGCTCAAGCGGCTCATCGACGGCGGCTTCTTCGGCCGGATCCTCTCGGTGCGGGGCGAGTTCGGCTACTGGGTCTTCGAGGGCGACTGGCAGCCGGCCCAACGCCCGTCCTGGAACTACCGGGCCGAGGACGGCGGCGGGATCACGTCCGATATGTTCCCGCACTGGCACTACGTGCTGGAGGAGCTGTTCGGCCGGGTCAACGCGGTCTCCTGCGTGACCGCCACCCACGTGCCCGAGCGGGTCGACGAGGACGGCCGCACCTACGCGGCCACCGCCGACGACGCCGCGTACGCCATCTTCGAACTCGACGGCGGGATCATCGCGCAGATCAACTCGTCCTGGGGCGTGCGGGTGTACCGCGACGAGCTGGTGGAGTTCCAGGTCGACGGCACCGAGGGCAGCGCCGTCGCCGGACTGCGCAACTGCCGGGTGCAGCACCGGGCGGTCACCCCGAAACCGGTGTGGAACCCGGACCTGCCGGTCACCGAGGACTTCCGCGCCCAGTGGGCCGAGGTGCCCGACAACGAGGAGTTCGACAACGGCTTCCGGGTGCAGTGGGAGGCGTTCCTGCGGCACGTCGTGGCCGGCGAGCCGTTCCAGTGGGACTTCCTGGCCGGCGCGCGCGGCGTTCAGCTCGCCGAGCTGGGGCTGCGCGCGGCCTGCGAGGGCGTCCGCGTCCGGGTTCCGGAGCTGCGCGCATGAGCGCCGCCGACGTGGTGCTGCCGGGCGGGCGGCGACACCGGCTGGCCGGGGGGAGCGGCTTCGCCCGCCCGGCCGCCCCGGCGACCGGCCGGATCGCGTACGCCGCCGCGCACGTGGTCGCCGACCCGGGCGCGGAGAACGTGCCGGGGGCCGCGGCGGCGGTGGACTGGGATACCACCCTCGCGTTCCGGCGGCACCTCTGGTCGTACGGGCTGGGCGTCGCCGAGGCGATGGACACCGCCCAGCGGGGGATGGGCCTGGACTATCCGGCCACCCGGGAGCTGATCCGGCGCAGCGCCGCCGAGGCCCGCGCCGTGGGCGGCCGGATCGTCGCGGGTGTCGGCACCGACCAGCTGCCGGCCGGCCCGGCGACCCTGGCGGCGGTCTCCGCCGCGTACCGCGAACAGCTCGACGACGTCCGCGCGGCCGGCGCCCGGCCGGTGCTGATGTGCAGCCGGCACCTGGCCGCCGCCGCCCGCGGCCCCGAGGATTACCTGCGGGTGTACGACGAGCTGCTGACCGCCGCCGGGGAACCGGTGGTGCTGCACTGGCTCGGGCCGATGTTCGACCCGGCGCTGACCGGTTACTGGGGATCTGTCGATCTGGATCTGGCCGCCGACACGGTCATCGAGCTGATCAAGGCGCACCAGTCCACGGTGGACGGTGTCAAGGTGTCGCTGCTCGACGCCGGCCGGGAGGTCGCGCTGCGCCGCCGGCTACCGGCCGCGGTACGCCTCTACACCGGCGACGACTTCCACTACCCGGAGCTGATCCGGGGTGACGAGGTGGGCCACTCCGACGCGCTGCTCGGGGTGTTCGCGGCGATCGCGCCGGCCGCCGCCGCCGCGCTGGCGGCCCTCGACCGGGGCGACCTGGCGGCGTACGACGAGATCTTCGCGCCGACCGTGCCGTTGGCCCGGCACCTGTTCGCGGCGCCGACCTGGCACTACAAGACGGGGATCGTGTTCCTGGCCTGGCTGGCCGGTCACCAGGACCACTTCACCATGGTCGGCGGCGCGCAGTCCGGGCGGTCCCCGGCGCACCTGGCGACCCTGCTCACCCTGGCCGACGCGGCCGGGCTGCTGCCCGACGCCGACCTGGCCGCCGCCCGCGCGCGGTCGTTCTTCACCGTGGCGGGTGTGGAGCAATGAGTTTGGAGCGGTTCTCGTTCAACCAGGCGACCGCCCAGCACTGGCCGTTGCCCGAGGTGGTCGCCGGCTGTGTGGCGGCCAACGTGCCGGGCATCGGGCTGTGGCGGGAGCCGGTGACGCAGTACGGGCTGGCCCGCTCGGCGAAGCTGGTCCGGGACGCGGGTCTCGCCGTCACCTCGCTGTGCCGGGGCGGCTTCTTCTCCGGCGACGACTGGCGTGCGGAGAACCTGCGGGCCATCGAGGAGGCGGCCGTCCTGGGCGCGCCCGAGCTGGTGCTGGTCTCCGGCGGGTTGCCGCCCGGCAGTCGGGACATCGACGGCACTCGGGCCCGGGTCGCCGACGCGATCGGCGAGCTGGCACCGCACGCGGCGGCTGCCGGGGTACGGCTGGCGATCGAGCCGCTGCACCCGATGTTCAGCGCCGACCGGTGCGTGATCGCGACCCTCGGCCAGGCGCTGGCCATCGCCGAGCGGTTCGACCCGGCGGTGGTCGGCGTGGTCGTGGACGCGTACCACGTCTGGTGGGACGACACGGTGTACGCGCAGATCGCCCGCGCGGGGGCCCGGATCGCCGCCTTCCAGGTCTGCGACTGGGTGACTCCGCTGCCGGAGGGCGTGTTGCTGGGTCGGGCGCTGCCCGGTGACGGCTGCATCGAGCTGCGTCGGCTGCGCGAGGCCGTGGACGCGGCCGGTTACGTCGGCCCGATCGAGGTGGAGGTCTTCTCCGCCGAGGTGTGGGCGCGTCCGGGCGCGGAGGTGCTGGACGCGGCGATCACCGGCTACCTGCGCCACGTTGTCTGAGGCTCCCGAACGGCGGTGGCCGGCGGCGGTCGGCGCCTGGCTGGGCATCGGCACCGCGCCGGCCACCCTCGTGCTCGGTGCGGCGATGGCCGCCCGGCACGGTGGCCCGGTGCCGGTGACCGGCCTGCTGGTCGGCGGGGTGCTGATGGCGGCGCTGCTGTGGGGGCAGGGCCGGATCGGCCTGCGCCGGCCGCTCGGCGACGGCGGAACGCTTACCGCGGTGCTGCCCGCCTACCTGGGCGACACCTCGCGGCTGCTGCTGGCGGCCGTGCTGACTGTGTCCATGATCGGCTGGAACGGTTTCAACGTCGGGCTCGGCGGCGCCTCCCTCGCCGCTCTGACGCACCTGCCGGGCTGGGCCGGGCCGGCGCTGCTGGAGGTGGCGGTCCTCGCCGTCTCCTGGGCGCCGGCCCGGCTCGGCAACCGGGTCGCGGTCGTCACCACCCTCAGCGCGGTGGTGCTGGTCGGCTGGTGCCTGACCGTGCTGCCGCCACCGGGTGCTCCGGTCCGTGTCGCCGCCGGCGGGCTCGCCGACGCCGCCGCGCTGATCGGGTACGCCGCGGTGTTCGCGCTGCGCGCCCCGGACTTCAGCGTCGACCTCGCCCGACGGCGGGACCTGGCCTGGTGCGTGGGCCTGCTGATCGGGCCCGCGCTGCTCGGGGTGCTCGCGGGCGCCGGCCTGTGGCTGCGAACCGGCTCGGCGGACGTGGTCGCGCTGCTCGCCGCCGGTTCGGGACTGGCGGCGTACGCGAATCTGTTCGTCGCGGTGGCGGTCTTCGCGGCGGCGCTGACCACGACGTACTCCGGTGCTCTGGCGGTGCGCGGCCTGGCGCCCCGGGTGCCGGCCCGCGTGGCGATGCTCGCCGTCGCGGTGCTCGGCGGGATGCTGGCGGTTGCCCGCTTCGACCGCCTCGTCCTGCCGTGGTTGACCCTGCTGGCCGCCGCGCTGCCGGTGCTTGTCGTGCCGATGGCCGTGGAGGCGGCGGCACGGCGGCGCGGCCGTGCCCCACGGACCGTGCCCGCGTGGTGTTGGGTGCCGCCGGCACTGCTCGCGGTCGGGTGCACGCTCGCCGGGGTGGGCGTCGCGCCGCTGCTCGGGCTGGCCCTCGCCGGGGCGCTCACCATGAGCTGGCGCCGTTCCCTCTGGTGAGGGACAGGGCTCGCCTCCTGGGGGGAGGTGGCAGGGTTCGACGGCGCGGATCGTGGACGCCATGAGCCCCACCTCGACCGGTCCGAGCCTGACGCCAGCCGTGCCCACGGGAGGCGCCGGGAAACCGGCGAGCAGGTTCGGGCTGACCAGGGCCCCTTGTTCGCGGGGCGCCGTCAGCGCAGAGCCGGTGGTAACTGTTTAGCTCGACGGGGGAGGACCGATGACGAAGCATGCTGTCCGGGCGGCGCGGATGTTCGACGGCGAGCGGCTCGTGGACGGCGGAGTGCTGGTCCTGCTGGACGACTGTCGTATCACCGACGTGCACCGGGGTTGGGCGCAGGCGCCGGAGGACTGGCCGGTGCGCGAGCATCCGGACGGCACCCTGCTTCCGGGCTTGATCGACGCGCACGTGCACCTGTGCGCCGATGCCGGGCCGGACGCGCTCGGCCGGCTCGCCGAACGTCCTGAGACGGACCTCGACGCGGTCGTCGAGGCGTCACTGGGTGCGCACCTGGCGGCCGGCGTCACGACCGTCCGGGACCTGGGCGACCGCCGCGGTGCCGTGCTGCGGTGGCGGGACCGGGGGGTGCGCGACGACCTACCAACGGTGGTCGGGTCGGGCGCGCCGATCACCAGCGTCGGCGGGCACTGCTGGTGGATGGGGGGCGAGGCGAGTGGCGTCGACGGGATCCGCGCGGCCGTGCGTGAGCAGGCGGCGGCCGGCGCCAACCTGGTGAAGGTCATGGCCAGCGGCGGGGTGTTCACCCCCGGCACCGACACCACCCGGCCGCAGTTCAGCGACCAGGAGCTGACCGCCGCGGTGACCCGGGCGCATGATCTCCGCCTGCCGGTGACGGCGCACGCGCACGCGCTCAGCGCTGTCGAGCAGGCCCTGCGCGTCGGTGTCGACGGCATCGAGCACTGCACGTGCGTGACCGCGGCCGGCGCCCACGTCCCCGACGACCTCGCGGATCGCCTGGCCATGTCCGGGGTGGCGGTCTGTGCCACGCTCGGCACCGACCCAGCCGTGATCACCCCGCCGGAGGTGGTGGAGATGGCGGCGCGGGCCGGGCTCAGCCAGGCCGCGCTGCGCGCCGCCGCCGCCACCCTGCACCGGGCCGGGGTTCGCCTGGTGGCCGGCTCGGACGCGGGCCTCGGCCCCGCGAAGCCGCACGGGATCCTGCCGGAGACGCTCGTCGAGTACGTCGCGTGTGGCATCCCCGCCACAGCAGCCCTCGCCGCGGCGACCTCGGTCGGCGCCGAGGTGTGTGGCCTGGGGCGGAGTAAGGGCCGCGTCCGCCCCGGCTATGACGCCGACCTGCTGGTCGTGGACGGCGACCCGACCAGCGACATCACCGTACTGCGCCGCCCGCTCGCCGTGTACCTCGCTGGGGCGGTGCCTGGAGACTGAGCAGTCGCGGGCTGTGGGAAGGCGCCGACCGGCGGTAGGTTCGTCGGCATGGATCTGGAGGACATCGCCGCCCGGCTCGGGGTGCCCGTCGAGGACGTCGAGCGTGTGCACCGGCTCGCCGGGGACCAGCCGTCGGCTCCGCTGCCAGCCAGGGCCGACGCGCCCGCGCTCCTTGACCGGCTCGCGGTGCGGCCGGACGACGCCGCGGAGATCATGGCGGGCTGGCCGGACCCCGACTCCGCACTGTGGACTCCGGAGCTGTGCTGGCTGCTCGACCGCTCGATCGCACTGGTCCGTGCCGATCTCGGTGGCCACGTCTGGCTGCCGCCCGGTCCGGAGCTGCCGCGCGAACGGGGCAACGCGTGGCGGCACCTCTACGTGTACGCGTACCTCGCCCTGGTCGACGTCGTCCGGGGTTACCACCGCGACCACGGCGTGCCCGATGCCGTTTCCTGGCTGACCCTCGCGGACCTGGGCCGCAATCTCGCCGTCGATCGGCGGATGCGGGGTGAGGGTTGGCCGGTGATGCAGAGCTGGCTGACGCTGCATGTGCGCGGCGGCGTCTACGAGCTGGGCCGGCTGCAGCACCACCGGGGCGGCACGACCCTCGGCCTGCACATCCCGGAGTCGGGACCGTTGACGCCGGAGGCGATCACGGCGTCGCTCGACGAGGCCCGCGCGTTCTTCCCGCGCCACTTCCCCGACGAGCGCTACACGGAGTTCTCCTGCGGCTCGTGGCTGCTCGACCCGCAGCTGCGGGAGTACCTGCCCGAGGACTCCAACATCGTCCGGTTCCAGCGACGGTTCGAGCTGGAGCCCTACGAGGAGCCGGAGGGGCTGGACGCCGACGTCGAGGTGCTGCGGTTCACGTTCCGCACCCTGAGCACGCCGCTCGATCAACTGCCGCGCCGCACCGCCCTCCAGCGCGCGATCGTCGACCACCTGGCGGCCGGCCGCCACTGGCAATGGCGCCAGGGCCGCTTCCCGATCTGACCATCCACCTGGGAGCGCGGACCCCGCTCTGCCAGCGCCTGGAAAGACGATCTAGGCACAGTGGCCGCGACGTGATCTTCTATCTCCGGCGATCCGTAACACCGTGCAAATCCTCGATTAACCGTCGACGGCTTAGGTGGGGGAGCGCTCCCATGGCGGGTCGCTCGATGACGTCCAGTTCGTTGACGATGCTCAGGTCGATGAGCGACCGACGTTGAGCCCCACTCGTCGTTCTCACCTGACCCACGAAGCGGTCGAACACCTGGCCGGTCGTGGCCAGCTCCCGCCAACTGCGTTCCCGGTCGCAGGCGCCGTACAGATAGACAAGCTCCTCGGCGTCGGCGCCGATCAGATCCCGCAGGACCGCACGATCGGCCCGATCGAGCAGGGTGAGGTCGAACCCGTCGGTGCCGTAGACGGCGTGGGTGAGGCCCGCGGCCTGCACGTCGCCGTCGCAGCCGAGCGCGGCGAGTCGGTCGCTGACGCGACACAGGTGGGCGTACAGATTGCCCCCGGGATGCGCGATCTGCTCAGCGCCCCGGTCGCGCAGCCAGCCCCGCACGGCGGTGTCGGTGCTCATGGCCCCGACTGTAGGTATCGGCTGCCGGAACTCGCTGCCCCCGGACGTGGGCAATATGTCACACGCTCAGGTGGATGTCGCCGAGGTCCGAGGGGAGATCTTGGACAGTTTCCGTTCGGGCCGAACGGAAACTGTCCAAGATCTGCGCCGTCAGCGGCTCCGCGGGCCCGTCTCGGCGGGGCGGACGGGGGTTTGGCCCGTCCACCCCCGACTCCCGATCAGGTGGCAGTGACGGTGAGGTTGAGCGAGCGGGTCTCCCCGCTGGTGTAGGTGACCGTCACCCGGGCGGTGAAGGTCCCCTTGCGCGTGTAGCTGTGACTCGTCGACCGCAGGGTCGCGCCGTGCGTGACGGCGCTGTTGTCGCCGAAGTCCCACGCGTAGTCGGTGATGCTCTGCCCCGACGGTGCCGTCGCGGTGGCGGTCAGCGTGGTGGTCAGCGGCGCGGTGCCGCTGGCCGGGTTGGCCGCGAGCGACAGCGTCCCGCCCGGTTCCTGCTTGACGCCGGCCCCGTTGAACCGCAGCCAGTCGAGCGAGAGCAGGTCCGGTGTGCCGCCGACCTGTGCGGCGTTGACGAACCTGGCGTACAGGACTGTGGTGCCGGTGGGTTTGTTGGTCAGCGTGACGGTGGGCGAGACCAGGTTGTCCCACCCGCCGGTCGAGCCGATGGTGGCCGAGCCGATCAGGGTGCCGGTGGGGGAGCCGGTGCGCAGCTCGATGACGCCGCCGAGCCCGCCGTTGGTCACCCCGAGCGTCACCGAGCCGATGTTGCGCAGGTCCACCGGCCCGTACGCCGCCCAGTCGTTGTGGTCGACGTCGCCGAGCCGCTTGCCGGCGCGGGCGGTGGTCCGGTCGTTCACGGTGAGGCCGGACTGGGCGCTGAAGTGCTCGGCCTCCTTGCTCTTGGGTTGCAGCTGCGCCCGGGTCGAGCCGGTCAGCGCCGGTACGCCGCCGGCCGCGCCGCCGTCGGTGTACTGCGCGGTGACGACGGTGTAGAGGTTCTGCCCCGGCCCGTGGCCGTCACCGGCGTCCGCCTCGGTCGCGAGCAGTCCCGAGCAGCCGGTGTAGACGTCCAGCGGGTGGGCGTGCGTGTCGTGGCCGAGTTGGGTCTGGACGGTCACCTTGGCGCAGTCGATGGTGGTGTCCTCCGGGTCGGTGACAATCACCGTGTAGGGGATCTTGTCGCCGAAGTCGAAGAACCCGCCGTCGGGCACGGTGATGGTCACCGTGGGTCGGGTGTTGCCGACCACCACGTCGGTGACGGCGCTGGCGGTCAACCCGTTGCCGCTGTTGCGCACGGTCAGCCGGGCGGTGAACTTCCCGGCCGTCGAGTAGGTGAAGCTCGGGTTGGCGGCGGTGGAGTCGGTGGTGCCGTCGTTGGAGAAGTCCCAGGCGTAGCTGAGCGCCGAGCCGTCACCGGCCGCCGTACCGGCCGAGGAGAAGCTGACCGCGAGCGGCGCGCGTCCGCTGTCCGGGGTGGCGGCGATCTTCGCGGTCGGTGGTCGGCCGTTGGCCACGTAGTCGATCCGGTAGATGCCGGCGCCGGCGTTGCTGCCGCCACGACCGCTGCCGGTGCCCTCGCCGAAGTCGATGACGTAGAGCGAGCCGTCCGGGCCGAACTCCGCCTCGAAGGGCTGGATCCAGCTCATGTTGTCGAAGATTCCGTTGATCGACTGGAGGTCGCCGACGGCGGTGGGACCGAAGCGCGAGTTGGTGAAGGTCTGCGCGGTCCGGTGGATCGAGAGCGTCTTGAACCACTTGCGGGTGAACTCGTACGTGATCCACTTGCCGTCGAAGTACTCCGGGAACTTCGTGGTGCGGGTGTTGGCCGGGTCGTAGTCGTAGACCGGCCCGCTCATCGGGCCGCCGCCCCCGGTGCCCACCTCCGGGAACTGGCTGGAGGCGGAGTACGCGTACCAGACCAGCGCCGACTTCGCCGCCGGCAGGGTGGTCAGGCCGGTGTTGTTGGGGGAGTTGTTCGTCAGCGCCGCGCAGGTGAACTTCGCCCCGGAGGTGCTGGTGGCGAAGTTGTAGTCGTTGAACGGGATGTTGTTGCCGACGCAGTACGGCCAGCCGTAGTTGCCGGCGGCGGTGATGCGGTTGAACTCGACCGTCCCCTCCGGACCGCGGTTGGGGTCGGCCGCGCGGGCGTCCGGGCCGTAGTCACCGACCAGCACCGCGTTCGTCTGCGGCTCGATGGTGATCCGGAACGGGTTGCGCATGCCCATCGCGTAGATCTCCGGCCGGGTCTTCGCCGTGCCGGCCGGGAAGAGGTTGCCGCTCGGCACGGTATACGTACCGTCGGCCTGCGGGGTGATCCGCAGGATCTTGCCGCGCAGGTCGTTGGTGTTGCCGGCGGTGCCCTGCGCGTCCCAGGCGGCCCGGCCGGCCTGCTCGTCGATGGGGGTGTAACCGCTGGAGGCGAACGGGTCGGTGTTGTCGCCGATCGCTGCGTACAGGCGACCGGCCGCGTCCATGGCCAGCGAGCCGCCCATGTGCGAGTTGGCCCGGCCCACGCCGCGGTACGTCGGAACGGTCAGCAGCCGCTTCTCCGAGGACAGCGCGACGCTGTTGTTCGCCACCGTGAACCGGGACAGGTTGAGCTGTTTGAGGGTCTTGTCGGACCAGAGCAGGTAGACCCAGCCGTTGCTGGCGAAGTTGCGGTCCAGGGTCATCCCGAGCAGCCCGTCGGACTGGTCGGTCATCGCCGAGGTGTAGGCGAAGTCCAGCAGCGTGGTGACCTGGAGCGTGTTCGAGTCGACCACCTTCAGCGCGCCGGTGCGCTGGATGTAGTAGACCTTCCGGTCCGGGGCGACGGCCAGCTCGAAGGGGTCGGCCAGGTTCTCGGTGACCAGGCCCACCCGCTCGAAGTTTCCGGTCCTGGTGGCGGAGCAGTCGCCGGCGACCGCGCCGGCGGCCCACTCGATGCCGTAGCGCAGATGCTCCAGGAACGCCGGCTCGCTGAACCGGGAGCTGGCGTGCCCGCCGGCGGTGAACCACGACCGGCCGCCGTCGTAGTGCTGACACCAGGAGTACGCGTGGTCGACGCCCTCGTCCAGACCGCTGATCCCGTCGCGCACCTTGATCTGCGCGAGGGTGTGCACGTTGCCGGTCGGGTTGGTCCGCCAGTTGTACCACTCCTCGCTCTGCTCCCACAGCTCCGGCAGGTTGCGGGTGGAGGGGTGGGCGCGGTCGAGGACCTTGACCCGGCCCGGGTACGTGCCGCCGGTGGCCGAGAAGTCGGGGTGGTAGTCGAAGATGGTGCCGACCAGGCCCTCGTACCACGGCCAGTCGCGTTCGCTGGCCGAGGCGGCGTGCAGGCCGGCCCAGCCGCCGCCGTTGCGGATGAACGTCTGCAACGCCGCGCGCTGGCTGGCGTTGAGCAGGTCACCCGAGGCGGGGGTGGAGTTGGTGTTGTTGAAGACCAGGGCGTCGAAGGTGGCGAGGTTGGCGTCGGTGAAGGCGCCCGCGTCGGTGGTGGCGACGACCTCGAAGTTGTGAGTGGCGCCGAGCTGCTGGATCGCGGCGACGCCGGCCGGGATCGAGTCGTGGTAGAAGTTGGTGATCTTCGAGAAGACCAGCACCCGGAAGCGCGGGGCGGCCTCGGCGGGCAGGGCGGTGGTGGTGCTCAGCACGGTGGCGACGGTGAGCAGGGCGAGGCAGATCGCGCGCAGGTGTTTGGGCATGGGGGCGCTCCCTGTCGGACGGTGAGGGTCGGAAAGCGCTTTCTTGCTGCCCGCATCACGGTACTGACAGCCAGTGACGACCGTCAATAGCCTCGGGTAAGCGGTTTCCTGACGCGGCAGCGGGACACCGCGCCCGCGCGGCGGCGCGCGACCTTCCCTGGCCGACGTCGAGCTGGCCGGGCGGGACCTGGAGGGTTTCTCTCCGACGTTATCAAGCGCGTGCGTCTGCCGCGATCCGTGTCGAAAGGCGTCCCGGATGGACTGATGCATCGATGCGTGTCACTCTGACTCTGGACCGAGTCAGCTTTCGGTCCGCTCTTTCAACGCCGTTCCGGGAAGGACGCTCATGCGCACATTCGCCCACCGGACCGCGGCGGGTTTCGCCGCCGTCCTGATCGCCGCGCTGGCCGTGACGCTGCCGGGGTCGCCCGCGGTGGCCGGCGAACCGTTCCAGAGCCCGGACCAGGGCCTGGTCTTCTACTCGAGCTACCCGACCGAAGTGGCCGGCAGGCTGGCCACACCCGACGGCATCTGCCACCAGGTCCCGGCCGACGCGGCCTGGATGCTCACCTGGAGCGGTGGCTTCGGTTCGGTGCCCGGCTACCGGACCCCCGACTGCAGCGGTCCGGCAACCGACCTCAACAACTTCCACAGCTGGCCGGAGGGCCGCTACCTCACCTACCGGGCCAGCTGACAGCTGGCCGGCCGCGTACGACGATCACCGGTCGCCAGTGCTGCCGTTCGGCCCGTCGCTCCGTCGTCGATCGGCGCTCTCCGTTCCCGTCGGCGCGAGCCGACCGTTGGGCATGTGCACGACCCGGAGGAACGCGGGCAGCCGCCACGGCCGTGGCCCGCCGATGACGACGTCGCGCCGCAGCATCGCCTGAGCGATGCTGATCCGGCCGAACATCATCAGGTTGAACCGGGCGGGCTGGAACCTCACGCGCACGTCGAACGGGGCGTCGGGCGGTGCGATCCACACCCTGCGGTCGCCCAGCGTCAGCGTCGTGGTCGGCGTGAACGCCGATCGGAACTGCACCGACACGTGGTGGCGAGGCATCGGCAGCTCGGTGTTGAGCAGCACCCCGTACGAGTCGCGCAGCATCTCGAACATGAACAGGTCCCAGTAGAGGGCGGCGTGTTCGTCCGGCATCGGCCACGGTCGGCGCAGCGCCCGCGCGATGTCCCAGCCGTGCACGAGCAGCTCGTTGGTCAGATGGGCGAACAGACCGCCGAGCGTCACCCGCGCGTTGCCCAGCCAACTCACCGTCGACCGCGGATCCGCGGTCGTGGCCAGGAGGCGGGCGATCGCGGTGTTCAACTGCGGCAGCAGGACTTCCGGCTCCCGCTCGGTGAAGTGGGCGAGCACGTGGCTGTTGACGTCGGTCACCGTGTCGACGTTCGTGACGGCGAGCATGTCCTCCAGGCCCGGCACCCGGATGCCGACCTCCGTGCCGTCCACTCGGGACACGTACAGCACCGCGATCGACACCACGTGCGCGACGGTGTCGGCGAGGGTCCAGTCGTCGGTGACCAGGACCGTGGGCGAGGGCGCGGCGGCCACCATCTCGATGAACCGGTCGGCAGCCGCCCGCAGGGCCGTGTTCGCCACATTCCAGCGGTCCGGGCCTGCCGTTTCACTCACGTCCAGCAGTATCGGGCATTCGCTCACACCGGACTTCTCCGAACGTGCGCTCATTCGCCAGTTCCGGGCCGCCGTCACGAGCTACCTCACCCGCTTCGGTGGTGTGGCTATCGTTCTGACATGCTCCGCGACTCATCCCTTGCCGTCGGTGCCGCCTTCATCGCGGACGGCCCCGCCGATGGCGTCGACCTCAGCCTGTTCGGACAGTTCACGGGCTCCTGGGCACTGGACTGCACCGAGTACGACCCCGACGGGTCCTCGTCCGTCCGCCGGGGCGAGTGGCACTTCGGGTACGCGTTGGGCGGTCGGGCGACCACCGATGTCTGGATCCTGCCCGGCGTCGAACACGGCGTCAGCGTGCGATTCCCCGATCCTACGGCAGGGCCGGGAATCTGGCGCTCGACCTGGGTGGGGCCGGGCCGGCAGCGGACGCACACCTTCCGGGCGGCCCGCGTCGGCGAGCAGATCGTGCTCGACGGCGGTGATTTGCGGTGGACCTTCTCCGACATCGGCGCCGACGAGTTCCGCTGGCGCAACGAGGCACAGCAGCCCGACGGAACGTGGCGAGTTCAGCAGACCTTCCAGGTGTGGCGACAGGTCTGACCGTTGCCGCGACCGGCCACGCTCCGCCGATGACCCGCCGGGGAGCAGCTCCCGCCGGCCGCGACGATCCTGTCAGCCGGAGGTGGTGAAGGTGATAAAGGTGTCGGGGGGCCGCGTTTCGGCAGTCGGACCGTCGTGGACCTCCCACGCGTCCCCGACGACCTGTTCTGCCACCCGCGACCAGAACGCTTCGACGCCGGTGTTGTAACGCTGGAAGCCGATACTCCACTTTCCGGGGCACAGTGCGATGACCTGAACGGCAGCGGTACGGCCGACGCCTGTGCGACGCAGCGCGCGGACGACGAAGAAACTGGTGACGGACCTGCCGCCGTCCTCGGTCGGCGTGGTCATCACGAACCCTGCCGTACGGCCGGCCGCGGTAATCAACCATGCCCGGCGCTGGGGGTCGACGCCGGCGAGAAACCGGTCGAGTGGCCGGTCGTTGAACGTGCCATCATCGTTGGGGACGTGACCGTACGCCTCTGACAGGTCATGGCGATACAACTGACCCAGATTGCCGAGCACCGCCCGGTGCGACCGGTCGACCGGTATCAGCGCGACGGGGTTCGAGGGCGGGCGAGGCGGCATCGCAGCTTCCCAGGGCACCGCGGCAGTCTTGCATGCCGACCGGGGCGCTCTGACCGGGTGCGCACGGCCAGCAGTGGAAGGGCGCACAACGGCTCTGCGGGCCGGCGCCCCCGGCGCCGAACCGCAGAGCTGCCTGCGTCAGCTTCCGGTGCAGGTGGCGGTGGTGCCGCTGCCGTTACCGGTGCCCTGGAACCCGAAACTGGTGGTCTGACCTGCCGCCAGTCGTCCGTTGTAGCTCTGGTTGGCGACGGTGATGGTGCCGCTGGTACCGCTGGCGACGCCGTTCCACACCGAGCTGACCGAAGCTCCGCTCGGCAGGGTGAGGGTGACCCGCCAGCCGGTGAGCGCGGACGTCCCCGCGGTGACGGTCACGGTGGCGACGAATCCGCCGTTCCACTGGTCCTGGACTGAGTAGACGGCGGTGCAGGCCGGGGTGCCGGTGGGCGGCGGCGTGGTCGGCGGAGGTGTGCTGGGCGGGGGTGTGCTGGGCGGGGGTGTGCTGGGCGGGGGCGTCGTGGGCGGAGGTGTCGTGGGTGGCGGCGTGGTGGGCGGCGTGCCGCCGTCGAGCGTCAGGTTCTTCTGCTGGACGGTCCACTGGTTGCGGCACAGGCCGCAGTCGGGGCCGGCGAAGTTGGCGCCTGCGGTGGTGTCACCCTTCAGGCGCCACTTGAGGTAGAGCACCGCGACGCGGCCGAACTCGCCGCCGTTGGCCTGGTCGTAGGTGCCGCCGTGACCGACGTTGAGATTGCCCATGAAGGCGGGCAGCCCGGTCGGCAGCTTGCCCCAGTCGTCCATGGCGTTGGGGTAGGCGATGTCGCTGGGCCCGCCGATGAAGTAGGCGATCGGCTTGGTCAGCCTCCTGAGCTGGTAGTCGTCGGCGTCGTTCAGCAGGCCGCTGCTGAAGATCCCGGTCGTGGTGACGCGCGGGTCGGCCGAGACCGCGTACGCCTCCAGCCCTCCGCAGGAGAAGCCCGCGACGGCGACCTTGGTGGTGTCGAGCTTGTTGAAGTATTTGCTGCCCTGCCGGGAGTTCTCCGCCACTGCCCAGTCGATGGACTGGGTGAGCATCTGGGAGGTGGTGGAGCCGGATCCGTTCGGGGCTCCGTTGGCGATGGCGAGGAAACCGTGGGAGGCGATCTCGCGCAGGAAGTTGCCCTGGGAGAGGCCGTTGGCCGAGCACCCGCCGTTGCCCCAGACGAAGATGGGGAGGCGTTCGGACGGGAGGGTCTGGGGCCGGAAGATGGTGTGGTTGGCCAGGCTGGCCGACGTCTCGTAGTCGGCGGGATAGGGCCCGGAACCGCCGACGGCGGCATCGGCCGGTGTCGCGCCGAGCATCATGATCACCGAGGCAACCGGGACGATGACGGTCACCAGCCCCGCGTAGATCTTCGATCTCCTTCTCATGCACCCCTCCAACGGATGTCACGGTGGGCTCCCGGCGGCGGCGGTGGCGGCTGTTCGTTCACGCTGCGACCGCAGCGGTCAGCGCAGGCCACGGGCCAGGTCGAGGCGAACGCGTCGACCACCCGGCGGGGTCCCCACAGGCGATCCGATGGGAGCGGTATGCAGTTACTATCACTGCCGTAACGAAAAGTGTCAATCTATGGTCGGTCCCGGGCTCGCTGACTCCGACGCCTTGCGCAGCAGCACCGAGCGCTCACGCTGGTTGGCGCACAGCCGGGCGGCCAGCTCCAGCTCGGCGCGCGCTTCCGCTCGCCGTCCGAGCCGGGCCAGCAGCTCCCCGCGTACGGTCGGGACCAGGTGCGATCCGGGGAGCCGGTTCGCGGCGATCAGCTCGTCCACGATGGCCAGGGCGTGCGCCGGGCCCGAGGCCATGGCCACGGCGACGGCCCGGTTGAGGTCGACCACCGGTGAGGGGGCGACCCGGCCGAGCGCTTCGTAGAGCACCACGATCCGCTCCCAGTCGGTCGCCTCGACGGAGGGCGCCGACGCGTGGGTGGCGGCGATCGCGGCCTGCAGGCCGTAGGGGCCGAGCCCGCGAGCCGACGCCCTGGCCAGCGCGGTCAGCCCGCGACGGATCGCGGAGACGTCCCACCGCCGCCGGTCCTGGTCCTCCAGCAGGACCGGCGAGCCGTCCGGGCCGGTCCGGGCCGGAAAGCGTGCGGCCGTCAGCTCGCACAACGCGAGAAGGCCGTGCACCTCCGGCTCGTCCGGTTGCAGCGCGGCCAGCGTACGGGCCAGCCGGATCGCCTCGTACGCGACGTCGGGGCGCAGCAACCGGTCGCCCGACGTGGCCGTCGACCCCTCGGTGAAGATCACGTACAGGACGCTGAGCACGCCGCCGAGCCGTTCCCGGCGCTCGGCGGCCGGCGGCAGCTCGAACGGCACCCGGGCCGCCGCGATCGTCTTCTTGGCGCGGGTGATGCGGGCCTGCACGGTCGGCACGGACACGAGGAACGCGCGGGCGATCTCCTCGCTGGACAGGCCGCCGACCACGCGCAGGGTCAGCGCCACCCGGGCCTCGGGGGAGAGCACCGGGTGGCAGCTGACGAACATCAGCGCCAGCACGTCATCGTCGATCCGGTCGGGGTCGATGTCCTCGTCAACGAGGCAGGCCGCCGCGTCGACCGCCAGCAGGGCGTACCGCTGCTGGAGCGCGCTTCGGCGGCGGATCGCGTCGATGGCCCGCCGTCGGGCCGTGGCCATCAGCCAACCGGCCGGATTGACCGGGGCGGCACGCCGCCATGACACCAGCGCCTCGGCCACCGCCTCCTGGGCGGCGTCCTCGGCCAGCTCGAAATCGCCCGTGAACCGGGTCAGCGCGGCGACGATCCGCGCCGACTCGATCCGCCAGACGGCCTCGACGTCGGCCGTACCCATCAGAGGTGGCCGTTGCTCGCGCTGTCCGTCGGGACCTCGTCGGCCTCGGCCACCCGCCGGACCTCGATCTTGGAGCCGCGGACCGCGGGGAACCTCCTGGCCCACTCCACCGCCTCCTCCTTCGAGGCGACATCGAGCAGGAAGTAGCCACCGAACAGTTCCTTGGTCTCGCCGTACGGCCCGTCCGTGACCACCGGGGCCTCGCCGCCGAAGTCGACCACGACGCCCTGGGCCGGATCGTCCAGCCCCTCGGCCGCGAGGAGGACACCGGCCTTGACCATCTCCTCGATGAACGTGCGGGTCGCGACCATCGCCTCGTCGATCGAGGCCATCATGGCGGCGTTCGACTCGTCGGTGCCTCGCATGATCAGCATGTACTTCGACAACTTGTTCTCCTCGTCCGGCGGGGCCGCCCCTCGGCCCTCACCCCACACGTCGAACGAGCGGCCGGTGGATCGACGCGGCCCCCAAAAGAAACCCTCGTCGCAGTCCGGTCGCCCTCGACATCCGTTCATCCTGCTCGGGCGCGACCGCGGCGAGTGCGGTCGGCCGGCGGGGTGCTGCGGGCTCGCGGCCATCAGCTTCCGAGGGCGCGGTCCACCCCGGCCACGATGCCCCGGGCGTGCGGGAGGAATGCCTGGCCGTCGAGCGTCAGCTCGACCCCTCGGGGAGTACGGGTGAACAGCCGGACGTCGAGGGCGCGTTCAAGGGCCGCGATCCGCTTCGACACGGCCTGCTGCGTCACGCCCAGCTCCTCGGCCGCGTGCTGCAACTGCCCGAACTCGGCCGCCCGGACGAACGATCGCACTGCCTCGGTATCCACCGGACCATCATCCACCCGTACAACCGTTGGTTGTGACACGCCCGGACGTTGGTTGTTTGCGCCGACGTCGGCGGCGCTGGTGTGCTGCCCGGACCCGAACGTCGGTTGTCACGAGGGGGGCGGATGGGCGCGCGGTTGGGGTCCAGTTTCGGTTGGCTGTGGTCGGCGTACGCCGTCAGCACGTACGGCACGTGGATCGCCTTCGGCGCGTTCCCGCTGATCGCGGTTCGCGTCCTGCACTCGCCGGCGTTCGCCGTGTCGATCCTGGCGGCGGCCGGACCGGCCGTCGCGGCGGTCGTGGCGTTCTCGCTCGGGCCGTGGGTCGAGCACCGGGCGAAGCGTCCGGTGCTGGTCGCCATGGACCTGCTCCGGTTCGTGGCCATGGCGAGTGTCCCGCTCGCGTACGCCTTCGGTCTGCTGTCCTACGGCCAGTTGCTGGTCGTCTCGGTCCTCTCCGGGACCGCGAGCATCGCCTTCGCCGCCGCGTCCGGCGCGTACCTCAAGTATCTCGTCCAGGGCGATCACCTGCTGGTGGCGAACGGTCGGTTCGAGGCCACGAGCTGGGCGGCGACGGCGGTGGGCCCGCCCCTCGGTGGCGCGCTCGTCGGGCTGCTCGGCCCGGTCGTCAGTGTCGCGGCCGACGCCCTCAGCTACCTGCTGTCGGCGCTCGCGGTCCTGCGCATCCGCGGCGGCGACGTCGCGTCGCCCCAGGACCGTGCCGGCCGGCTGCACGGCGCCGATCTTCTGGTCGGCTGGCGGTTCATCCTGCACGACCGTGCCCTGCGAGGGCTGTTCCTCAACTCCATCCTGGTCGGCGGCCTCATCATGGCCACCGCCCCGCTCCTGGCTGTCCTCCTGTTGGGCCAGTACCACCTCCCGGCCTGGCAGTACGGCCTCGCCTTCGGCGTCCCGGCGCTCGGCGGCCTGGTGGGCGCCCGCCTGTCCGCGCGCCTCGTGGCCCGCCACGGCCGGCACCGCGTCATGATCGTGTCCGGGTGGCTGCGCTCGGTCTTCCCACTCGGTCTCGCGTTCGTCCAGCCGGGCATCCCCGGACTGGTCACCGTGATCGTCGTCGAGGGCCTGCTGATCACCTGCATGGGCGTCTTCAACCCGATCTACGCGACCGAACGACTGCACCGCACCCCGCTCGGCCACACCGCCCGCGTCCTCAGCACGTGGAGTGCCGTCAGCAGACTCGTCCAGGCGGCCCTGGTGGTGATCTGGGGCGTCCTCGCGACCCTCACCAGCCCTCTCGCGGCGATCACCATCTCCGGCGTTCTCCTGCTCGCCACCCCGCTCCTGCTGCCCAGGCGGACACCGTCGGTGGCCACCGAGCCCGCCGCATCCGGGAGAGACGTTCAGGTCGGATGAACGGGTGGCTCACCCCCCGTGCCCGCCACCTTTATATTCCCGGTCATCGATGTTAACGTTCACTTAACGTCGTCGTCTGCCGGTCGACATCATCTTCGGCAGCGGCCCGGTGGGATCGGAGAACGCTTATGACCACGTCCGGCAGGGTTCTTCGCGTGCGCTCGGTGGCGGTGGTGACGGTGTGCGCTCTCGCCGCCGCAGTCTCGATGGCTTCTGCCGCGTCCGCGTCCGCGACCATCACCGTGGCCGCCGACGGCAGCGGCAACTACACGACCGTGCAGGCGGCGATCGACAGTGTCGCGGCGAACAACGGCGCTCCGGTCACCATCACCATCAGACCCGGCACCTACCGGGGCGTGGTCACCATTCCCGCCAACAAGCCCCACCTCACGTTGGCCGGCGCCGGCAGCTCCGCCGCCCAGGTGGTGATCGTCGAAGGGCACGCGGCCGGCCAGACCAAGCCCGGTGGCGGCACGTACGGCACGTCCGGCAGTGCCTCGGTCTTCGTCAACGCCAACGACACCACGATCAGCAATCTGACCATGTCGAACGACTTCAACGAGGCCGCCAACACCCTCGACGCCGAGCAGGCCGTCGCCGTCAACACCTCCGGCGACCGGGTGCAGTTCGACAACGTCCGCATCCTCGGCAACCAGGACACCCTGCTGGTCAACGCACCCAGTGTCAGCTCGGTCCGGCGTCTCTACGTCCGCAACTCCTACGTGGAGGGTGACGTCGACTTCATCTTCGGGCGGGGCACCATGGTCTTCCAGAACGGCACCGTGCACTCGCTCACCCGGGGCTCGTCGTCGAACAACGGCTACATCACCGCTGCGGCCACCGACATCAACAACAAGTTCGGCTTCCTGTTCTGGGGAACCACACTGACCAGCAACGCTCCCGCCAGGACCGTCTATCTGGGCCGGCCCTGGCACCCCAGCGGCGACGTCAACGCCCGCGGTCAGGTCCTCTACCGGGGCGTCGCGATGGGCGCACACATCCGCACCGACCCCTGGACCGACATGTCCGGCTTCTCGTGGCGGACCGCCCGGTTCGCCGAGTACAGCAGCACCGGGGCTGGCGCCGTCATCAACGCCGACCGGCCCCAGATGAGCGCCTCCACCGCCACCCAGTACACACCCACCGCCTACCTGGCGGGTAACGACGGCTGGAACCCCATCCGATGACGAAGATTCGTTCCCTGCGGACCGCGGCCCTCATCGCAGTCGCCGCCGTGGTGCTCGCCGCAGGTCTGCCGGTCCTCAGCGCCGAGGCTGCGGTCGGTGACGGCACACCGGCCGACTCGAACATCAGCTTCGTCGGCCGGTGGAACAAGACGAACGCCTCGGCCTACGTGCCCTACTGGGCCGGCGCGTACCTGCGGGTCGGGTTCACCGGCAGAACGGTGAAGCTCCGGCAGCGCAACACCATCCAGCTGTGGGCCAGCATCGACGGTAGGGCGTTCACGTCCTTCACGGGCTCCGGCACGATCAACCTGACGCCGACCGCGCTGGCGGCCGGCAACCACACGTTGATCGTCAGTTACCGGCAGGTGGCCGGCTCCTACACGGGTGACGCGGTCTTCCAGGGGCTGATCCTGGAGTCGGGCGCGGGCACATTCGCGCCACCGGCCCGCCCCAAGCTGGTCGAGTTCGTCGGTGACTCGATCACCGCAGGGGCCACGAGCAGTCAGCTTGCCGTGACCGACTACGGCTTCAAGGTCGGTGAGAGGCTCGGCTACGACCACACCCAGATCGCGATCGGTGGCATGTGTCTGGCCGAGACGACCGATGGATGCTGGGCGCAGGAGACACGCTACTGGATGTCGTCCGGTGGCCAGGCCGGCACCGACCCGTGGGACTTCTCCCGCTACACGGCCGACGGCGTGGTGATCAACCTGGGGACCAACGACAAGAGCCATGGCGTGAGCGCCGCGGCCTTCCAGGCGACGTACACCACCTTCCTCACGAGGATCCGGGCCAGGTTCCCGAACGCCAAGCTCTTCGCCATGCGGACGTTCATCGGTCGTTATGCCACGGAGACGGAGGCGGCGGTGCGGGCACGCAACGCCGCGGGTGATGCCAACGTATTCTACGTGGACACCACCGGCTGGCTGCCGTCCGGCGGCCTGAGCGACTCGGTGCACCCGAACGACGCGGGCCATCAGGCCATCACCGACAGGCTGGCCCCGGTCCTCAGCGCACGACTGACCACGACCCCGGACCCGACGACCCCGCCCCCCACGACTGCGCCGACCACCCCTGCGCCGACCGCTCCTGCGGGGGCCTGCGCGGTCACCTACCGCAAGACCGGTGACTGGGGTACGGGCGCCCAGTTCGACGTGACGCTCAGCAACACCTCCACCGTCCCGGTCAACGGTTGGACACTGACCTGGTCCCTGCCAGGCAGTCAGCGGATCACGCAGTCCTGGAATTCCACCGTCACGCAGTCCGGCGCTGCGGCCACGGCGGTGAACGCCTCCTGGAACGCGGTGATCCCGGCCGCCGGTTCGGTCAGCTTCGGATTCGTCACCGACAGCCCGCTCGGCGGAGCGACCGGTTTCGCCCTCAACGGCTCCCCGTGCGCCGCCGCCACGTGATGGCGAGCGTCTCCGATCAAGGCAGGAGTGACCCGATGACGGTTCGTCGATGGCGTCTCGTGGTCCTGGCAGCAACGGTCCTGACCGTCGTGGCCGGCGGGCTCGGCATCGCCACCGCCCAGGCCGCCACCCCGGCGTGCGGTGTCGCCTATCGGGTCACCAGCGAGTGGACCGGCGGGTTCGGGGCCGATGTCGTCGTCACCAACCTCGGTGACGCGGTGACCAGCTGGGCCGTGGGGTGGAGTCTCGCCCCCGGGCAGGGCGTGACGCAGGCGTGGAACGCCGCCGTCACGGTCACCGGCACGGCGGTGACCGCCACCAACGTGAGCTACAACGGTGCCGTCGGCTCCGGCGCATCGGTCAACTTCGGCTTCACCGGCTCGTGGAGCGGCAGCAACCCGGTGCCGTCGTCGTTCTCGTTCAACGGCATCACCTGTGCCGGCCCACCGGCAGCGACCCCCACCGCGCAGACGCCCACGCCGGGGCCAACGCCCTGCCCCGAGCCGAGCACGCCGCAGGCGACCCCTTCCACGTCATCGGCACCCGCGCCGATCAAGGTGTGGATGGCCGGCGATTCCACGATGATGAACGCCAGTTCCTGTCCGATCGGCTGGGGCAGCCAGTTCGCGTCCTACTTCACGTCGAACGTCACCGTCCAGAACAGTGCCGTCGGCGGTCGCAGCATCCAGACGTGGCTCTACGAGGGCAATGTGACCTCCACCAAGAACTCGGCCGGCGAGTGCACGCTCAGCTCGACTGCTTACAGCGCGCGGTGGTCGGCGATGCTGGACACCGGCAGCGGCTTCAAGAACGGTGACTATCTGATCATCCAGTTCGGCATCAACGACGGTGACTCGGCCTGCCCGCGACACGTTGGCACCAATCGCTTCAAGGAACTGCTCGGCGTCATGGCGACGGCTGCCAAAGCCAGAGGGGTGAAGCCAATCTTCGTCACCCCGGTCGCGGCAATCACCTGCAGCGGCGGCTCCGCCGTCGGCAATCGCGGTTTCGTCGCCGAGACGACGGCTGCGGCCGCCGCCAACGGCGTACCGGTCATCGACCTGCACGCCAAGAGCGTGGCGCTCTACAACACGCTCAGGCTGTGCCCGAACAACGGCGACTACTCGACGGGCGCGGTCGGCGCGTTCTTCTGCAACGACCACACCCACTTCGAGGCGGCCGGCGCCAGACAGATCGCCGGCCTGATCGCCACCGCCCTCCGGGCGCAGAACATCCCGCTCGCCGCCCACCTGAAGTGACAGCCACCCTTTGGCGGTGTGACCCGGTCGCGCGCGCAGACGACAGGAGCCAGGCTGCTGGAGGCGTGCGCCGCTAGCCGCTAGCTGCTCGTCGTACGTCTTGCGTCGGCGGCGATCCGGACGTCACGGAAGTCGACAACTGCCTCGCGAGCAACCGTGATCAGGACGGCGAGGTCACCTTCCGCCAGCAACAGGACATCGTCGAGCACGGAAGGCGGAACCTCCAGTTCCTGGGGGCCGTAGCAGTCGTGCCACGCCATGTCCATGAGGTGCAGGAGGTCGAGCGCGGCTTCAACCTGCTCACCGGCGAACAGCCCTTCGATGCGCGGCTTGCGTTCCCCACGACGTTGCTCGCTGCCAAGTGCCACGGGTAACTCCTTGGGCCAGGTCTGCTGCCGACTCCACGTAATCAACTCACCGCGGATGCCTTGCAGCGGTCCCGCAGCACCTCGATCGAGGGCAGTGTGGCGGCCACCTACGCCCGGACAACGCGGCCACCGTCTCCTACCTTCAACTGCTCTGACGTCGGTGGAGTCCTGCGCCGCCAGCCGAGCGCGACGACTCGGGCCACGCGTCGCAGCGCGGGATGAGGGAGGATGCGCCGGTGCCTCACGAGCATCACGTCTTCCACAACCCGCCGCCATCGACACCGGATGAGGTACGCGCCGCGCTCGACCGCGGCGATCTGCCGGCCGCGCTGGACGCCATGGTCGGCACCGCCCTGTACGGCGACGGGGACTGGAGAGAGCTCCAGGAACTGCACCTTCGGTTGCTCGAACACGACGATCGCCAGGTCAGTGCGCTCGCAGCGACGTGCCTGGGGCATCTCGCAAGGGTCTACCGTCAACTGGATGAACGCCGGGTGGTCGCCGCTCTGCGCCGAGCCCGGGCGCTGCCACACGTCACCGGTACCGCCGGCAACGCGCTGGAGGACATCGAGGTCTTCCTCCACCCGCGGCGCGCACGGATGCGCGGACGTGTGTGGAGGGCGATCCGCCCATGGACGTGGTTCTGAGTCGAACGCGGAATTGCCACCGGCCCGTGATGGAGCCCCTTTCGGCCCTCAGCTCTGCTGGTAGTTCACCGCGGCGAACCCGCACGGCTGGTGCAGGTGCAGGTAGTAGGCGCCCTCGCCGTAGTCGTCCAGGTCGGCGCCAGCGATCAGACCCACGTAGTCCATCGGTTCGCCGCAACCGGGGCAGTCGGCGTGCTCGGCGTCCTGGATCCACTCGGGCCGGCCGCCCAGTGTCGATCCACCCTGGTTCCAGGCGCTGACCTGATACGGGCTTGCCAAGGCCTGCCCGAGGACCGGCGCCAGCGTCGGAGGGTCCTCCGGTTCGTCGGCGTCCGGGAGGTAGCTCGGGCGGGTGTTGCCGGCCCACCAGGTGGCGCCACCGGCCGGAATGACGTGGCTGTACAACGTCGTGTAGCAGGCGCAGAAGTGGCAGGTCTCGATCACCAACCGCCCGGACCACCCCGTGTGGGCCAGTGCCGCAGCGATGGCGGCATCCGTGGTGTCGAGGTCTGCTGCAACCCACAGCGGCGAGGCACACCAGGGGCAGCCGGGCCGATCCGCGCCTGGTGCTGTTTCGCGCATGACCCACCGGTACGCGGTGTTCCCGCACAGGTCCCGTCGCCGGCCGTCCGAGCCGACCGTCCAGCCGCCCTCGTGGGCGTAGCGGAGCGCATTGACGTACAGCTCGCCCGAACCTGCGGGAGGCTGCGGCGTCCAGCGACGCAGGGCGCTCTCGGCGGACGGGTGAGCACTGTGCGCCAGGACCATGAGCAGGTGGTTGAGCCGATCGGGCGTGCGGCCGCTGTCGACCTGCTCGATGACCCGACGGACCACGTCGGCGTCCGCCGCGCGGTACAACTTCGCCGGGTACAGCACATCGAGGTCGAGCAGGAGACTCAGGTGCGGGGTCAGCCTTCGGGGGTCGGTGTCCGCGATCGCGCACAACTCCTCGATCGCGTCGTCGTCCTCGGCGGCAGCACGTCTGATCAACTCCTCGATCACGAGGGGATGGTAGTCACGCCCGGCTGCTACGGTCCTGCACCGGGATGACGATCATGGTGAATGCTGGGGAGTTGACGTGGATGCGTAAAAAGCCGAGTACGTGGCGTGTCGGCGCGCTGATCATGGTGCCGGCGACCGTGGCCCTCATTCTGGTCGGCACCGCCTCGGCGGCGTCGGCGGCCACGGGCACGCCGAGCGGTGCGCCGCCGGCGGCGAACGGTGTCGACGTGTGGTGCGTGTCGACCACCGGCGCCAAGGCGTGCTTCGCCGCGTACGGGGATCGGGTCTGGGTGAAGGACACCAAGGCGAACGGCGCGTCCGCCGCCGGCACGATCCAGGGACCGGACTGGAGCCGGCAGTGCTTCAACAGCAGCGGCGCGGACGCCGGCTGGGTCATGTGCAACTTCGACGTGCCGGAGTACGACGAGGGTCTGCTGTGGGCGGTCAACAACCCGTTCATCGGCAACGAGAGCAGCACGGAGATCTACACCAGCGGCCCGATCTGACGCCGGCGTTCCCGTAACGAGCCACGGTCCGTCAGACCAGCGGCGCCTGCGCGGATCGGCCGCCGTCGCCGGCCGCGCCGGCGCCCTCGGAAGCGGTAATCGGGGCGGTGATGATCCGGCTGGGCAGCACCGGCGCGTCGCGGCCCGTGCCCGGCCGACCGCCGCCGCCGGTCGACTGTTCGTGGTAGTCCTGCTCCACGTTGACCGACCAGACGTCGTGCGTGGCGCCGGTGGCGATGTTCTCGACGGTCAGCATCGCGGTGAGCATCGAGTGGTCCTGGTTGTTGTAGCGGTGCATGCCGTTGCGCCCCACCGGGTGCACGTTCGGCACGGCCTCGGCCAGCCAGGCCCGGATCACGTCCACGTTGTGCTGGTAGCGCTCGTCGTACACCGGGTATGCCTTGGGCATCCGCACCACGTGGCCGGCCTCCACGACACCGGGGCGGACCAACCCCAACCGCTCCAGCTCCGCGGTGGCCAGGGCCACGAGGTCGGCATCCGGGGTACGCCACATCTCGTCGTCCTCGAAGACGAAGTACTCCAGGCCCAGGCAGGTGCGCCCGTCCTTCACGAGGTAGGGCGACCAGGAGCCGAAGTTCTGGATCCGGCCCACCCGTACCGCCGGGTCGTGCACGTAGATCCAGTTGTCGGGGAACGAGAACTCGGCCGGCACCACGAGGGCGACCGTCAGGAAGTCGCGGTAGCGCAGGTCGGCGGCGCAGGCCAGCACCTCCGGGGGCGCCGGCGGGCGTAGCGCGGCGACCAGCTCCGAGATCGGCATCGACGAGATCACGTCGTCGGCCGGCTCGGTGCGCTGCCCGCCGGCGCCGTTGAGCGTCACACTGATCGCCCGCCGTCGTTTCGGGTCTCGGTGCACGGCGGTCACCCAGGTGCCGGTCGACACCTCCCCGCCGCGCTGGCGCACTTCCTCGGCGCAGCGCTCCCACATCATCCCCGGCCCGTACTTCGGGTACTGGAACTCCTCGATCAGGCTGGTCACGTCGGTCCGGCGGCGCCGGGGCAGCACCGCGTTGCGGATCGCCGTGGCCAGCGACAGGTTCTTGATCCGCTGCGCGGCCCAGTCGGCCTGCAAACGGTCCGCCGGCATGCCCCAGACCTTCTCGGTGTACGTCTTGAAGAAGATCGAGTACAGCCGCCAGCCGAACCGGGCCGACACCCAGCCCTCGAAGTGCGACTGGTCCTTCGGTGGGCGCAGGCGGGCCCGGGCGTACGAGCCCAGGCAGCGCACCGCCTCCGGCAGCCCCAGGTTGCGCAGCGCGTTCGTCGCGCTCAGCGGGTAGTTGAACAGGGCGCCCCGGTAGAAGATCCGGCTCATCCGGGGCCGGGTCAGGAAGTCCTCGTCGGGGAGGATCTCGTGCCAGAACGCCTCCACCCGGGGCACCTTGGTGAAGAACCGGTGTCCGCCGATGTCGAAGCGCCACCCGTCGCGCTCCACGGTCCGGCTGATCCCGCCGACCACCTCGTCGGCCTCGAAGACCCGGACCGGCCGCCCGTGCCGGAGCAACTCGTATGCCGCTGTGAGCCCCGCCGGTCCCGCGCCGATGACCACCGTGCCGTGCTGCTCGCTCATGCCGCTCGTACTCCCTGCCGATGGTTGAGGCGCGGCGCGTACCCGTTATGCCTGGGATGTCACCTGCTGGTCGTGGTCGTTTCGCTCCGGCGGGGCGCATCGGGGCGTACAACGAAAGGGGCGGCACCCCCACGCGGCGGGTGGGTCGGCGGACCGGGGGAGCGGGGCGGATGCACCGGTGGCGAAGCGGCCGGCGGCACGCGACGGCGTGGGCGGTCCGGCTGGCCGGGGCGGCCGGAGCGGGCGCGCGGCTGGCCCGCCGCGTGCCGGCGCCCTGGCCGTACCTCATCGGGCTCTTTATCGGCGCGAAGCTGCTGCTGACCCTGCTCGGCCTGCTGGTCCTGCACGCCTGGGACGGCATTCCGGGCGCGCCGCCGCCGGACGAGGCGATGATGTGGGCGCAGCAGCGGGAGGTCTCCGGCCACCGGTGGATCTCCTTCTGGTTCGCCTGGGACGCGCTGCTCTACCTGCGGCTGAGCGAGCTGCCGCTGACCGGGCGGCCGTGGGGGGACTTCGGCTTCCCGCTGCTCTACCCCTTCCTGGCCCGGCCGGTCGGCGCGCTGCTCGGCGGCGACAACGCACTGGCCCTGCTGCTGATCAGCAACGTCGCGTTCCTCGGGGCCCTCGCGTACGGCTACCGGCTGGCCGAGCTGCTGCTCGGCGACGCGGACGCGGCCCGTCGGTTCACCCGCTACCTGGTGCTGCTGCCGACGGCCTTCCTGTTCCAGGCCGCGCTGACCGAGTCGCTGTTCGTGTGCCTCGCGCTGGCCGCGTTCTACTACGCCGAGCGACGTCGGTGGCTGCTGGTCGGCGTGCTCGGCTACTTCCTGGCGATGAGCCGGTCGGTCGGGCTGCTCGTCGCGTTGCCGCTGGCGCTGGTGCTGCTACGTCAGCACGACTGGCGGCTCGGCCCACGCGCCCTGCTCGGGTACCTGCGGATCGGCTGGCCGTTGCTGCTGCTGCCCGCCGGATGGTTCACCTTCATGGCGTTCTGCCGGTGGCGCGGCGGGGACTGGTTCGCCTACCAGCACGCCCAACAGGTCGGCTGGGGGATCAGGGTGCAGAACCCGGTGCCGGTGGTGTGGGACGCTCTGGCCGGAGAGCCGCGCGACGCCGGACGGGTCCTCTTCGCCGTGGTCGTGCTGGCCGTGCTGGTCGCCGGGTTCCGTCGCCGGGAGCTGCCGTATCTGGTCTACGGCGTGCTCATGGTGCTGGTGCCGCTGTCGATGGGCCCGCCGGTCTACAAGAGCCTGCTGCGCTACCTGCTGGCCGTGTTCCCGGTGGCCCTGGTGCTGGCCCGCTGGGCCCGTGGCGCCGGTGTCGACGTGTGGCTGACGGCGGCCCTCGCCGTGGTGCAGGGTGCGCTGTTCGTGCTCTGGCTCACCTACTGGACCCATATGATCATCTGATTGGGTGGCCGCCGGTCGGGGCAGGGAGCTGCCCCTCCTCCCCGAGCGGGACCGGGTGCCCCGGCAGGCGTTGCGCGCCGACGACCGGCTCACCGCCCTGCGGACGTACCTGCCGGTGTGAGACCCGGCCCGGGCCAGTCGGCGGACCTGTGCGAGCCTGCTACCCGTCGTCGTGCCCACAACTTTCGGAGGAGGCCCGGTGTTCGCCCTGCCGCTGACCGACGAGGTCGAGCTGCGCCCGCTGGAACCCTGGCGGGCCGAGGAGTTCCTCGCCAACCTCGACCGGTCGCGCGAGCACATCCGGCCCTGGGTGTCGCCGTCCTTCGTCGCCACCGACCTGCCGTCGGCCCGCGCGGTGTTGCAGCGCTACGCCGACCGCTGGGCCAGCGACAGCGGCGGCATCTGGGGGCTGTGGTGGCGCGGCACCCTGGTCGGTGGGGTCATGTTCGTGTCGTTCGACGTCACGCTCGGTGTCTGCGAGGTCGGCTGCTGGCTGGAGCCGGCGGCGCAGGGCCGGGGCATGATGGCCCCCGCGATCCGCCGGATCATCGACTGGGCGGTCCGCGAGCGCGGCATCCAGCGGGTCGAGTGGCGCACCGACGCGGCCAACACCCGCAGCATCGCCCTGGCCCGCCGGCTCGGCCTGCGCCACGACGGCACCCTCCGCCAGCTCTACCCGAGCCCGCGCGGACGCATCGACCTGGAGGTCTGGTCGGTGCTGGCCGACGAGTGGCTGGCCCGGCCCACACCGTCACCGCCCACCGTCCACTGACGACGGCGGATTCCTGTCGTACCCGGGCGGCACCATGCATTCATGGCCGTCCCCGCGCTCACCCCGCATTCCGACCCGCCGCGTTCCGTGCCGCTGCGTGAGGCGCGCACCCGATTCAGTCAGCTCGTCGCGCTGGCCGAGCTGACCGACGCCGTCACCGTCGTCACCCGCGACGGCGATCCCCGCCCGGTCGCCGCGATCGTTCCCGCCGCCGCCGCCCGCAGCGGCGCGCAGGCCCGCGCCGACGCCGACCGGCTCGCCGCGGTCACCGCCGGTTGGGCCCGCCGCCTCGACGAGCAGCACCGTCGCAGCAGCCAGCGGCACGCCGCCGAGCTGGGGGCGGTCCGCACGGCGCTGGCCGAGGTGTGGGCCGAGCTGGACCGCCGCGTCGTCCCGGGCAGCGACCCGGGACTGTCCCGGCTGCGCGCCGCGCACGCCGACCTGCTCACCGACTGACCGCCGCTCGTCGAGGGGCCGTCACCGGCCCCGGCGTCGCGCAGGCGTCAGGTCGTGGCCGGGTAGGCGTTGGTCTCGGTCGCCTTGACCGCGACCCAGACCCGCTGGCCGGGGATCAGCCGCAGGTACGCCGCAGCGGCCGGCGTGACGTCGGCGGCCACGCCGATCGGTCCGTCCACCTGCACGCGGACGTTGTCGCCGTGGCGCTGCACGCCGACCACGGTGCCCGCCCAGGTGTTGCGGGGGCTGCCGTCCGGCCGGGCCGGGTGCAGGGCCACCGCCGCCGGGCGGAACGCGACGAACGCGTCCCCGTCGAGCCGGTCGGCCACGCTGAGGGTCAGCTCCGGCGCGACACGTACCGCGTGGCCCTCTGCCCGGCCCCGATAGAGGTTCAACCCGACCAGGCGGGCCACGTAGTCGGTGCGCGGGCGGGCGGTGACGCTAGGGCCGTCGCCCTCCTGCACCACGCGCCCACCCTCGACGATGACCAGGCGGTCGGCCAGCGCCAACGCGTCCAGCGGATCGTGGGTGACCAGCACCGTGGCGCCCGGGTGCGCGGCCAGGTGGCGGTGCAGCTCCGCGCGGGTGTCCAGGCGGGTGCGGGCGTCCAGGGCGGCGAGCGGCTCGTCGAGCAGCAGCAGCGACGGCCCGACGGCCAGCGCGCGGGCCAGCGCCACCCGCTGCGCCTGCCCGCCGGAGAGCTGCCGGGGCCGGCGGTGCGCCTGGCCGGCCAGGCCCACCCGGTCGAGCCAGTCCCGGGCGGTGGCCCGCGCCGCCCGCCGGTCGACGCCGTGCCGGCGCGGCCCGAAGGCCACGTTGTCCAGCGCGTTGAGGTGCGGAAAGAGCAGGTAGTCCTGGAAGACCACGCCGATCGGCCGGCGTTCGGTGGGCACCCAGCCCCGGCTCGCCGGCCGATCCAGGTCGACGCCGCCGAGGGTGACGTGCCCGGCCGTGAGCGGGTGCAGCCCGGCCAGCGCGCGCAACGCGGTGGTCTTGCCGGCGCCGTTCGGTCCGAGCAGCGCTACGACCTCGCCCGACGCGACCCGCAGCGGCACGTCCAACCGGAAGGCGCCCCGGTCGACGACGAGCCGGGCGTCGAGCAGCGGGTTTCCGGCCTCGTCGTGCAGCGGCGCGGTCACGGGCTGGCCAGCCAGCGGTCCCGCAGCGCGGCCAGGATGCCCACCGAGACGATCAGCAGCACCAGGCTGAGCACGATCGCGGACTCCAGGTCGGTCTCCAACGCCAGGTAGACGGCCAGCGGCATGGTCTGCGTACGCCCGGGATAGTTGCCGGCGAAGGTGATGGTGGCGCCGAACTCGCCGAGCGCCCGCGCCCAGCACAGCACCGCGCCGGCGGCCAGACCCGGTGCCACCAGGGGCAGCGTGACGTGGGTGAAGGTGGTCCACCGCCCGGCGCCGAGCGTCGCGGCGGCCTCCTCGTAGCGGTGGTCGGCGGCGCGCAGCGCACCCTCGACGGCGATGACGAGGAACGGCATGGCGACGAACGCCTCGGCCAGCACCACGCCCGCGGTCGTGAACGGCAGGGTGACGCCGAACGTGGCGTCGAGCCAGCCGCCGAGCAGCCCGCGCCGGCCGAAGACCAGCAGCAGCGCCACGCCGCCGACGACCGGTGGCAGCACCAGTGGCACGGTGACCAGGGCGCGGACCAGCCGGCGGCCGGGAAACTCGACCCGGGCCAGCAGCCAGGCCAGCGGCACCCCGAGCAGCAGGCAGAACAGGGTGGCCAGGGTCGCCGTCTGCACCGACAGCCGCAGTGCCGTCAGCGCCCCCGGCGCGGTGAGCCGTTGCGGCAGCGTCGTCCACGGCGCCCGGACCACCAGCCCGGCCAGCGGCAGGACGAGGAAGAGCAGGCCCAGCCCCGCCGGGATCAGCAGCGCCGCCGGCACCCGCCCCCGTCGGCGCGGCGCGGCGTCGGGAAGCCGCCTCGCGCTGCCGGGAAGGGTCTGTCGCCCGCCGCTGGGAAAGGTCCGCCTCACGGTGCGGGGAAGGCCCGTCTCATGGCGCCTGGAAGCCGGCCGCGGCGAGGACCGTCTGTGCCGGCGTCGAGCGGACGTACGCGACGAAGGCCCGCGCGCCGGTCGGATTCGGCGCGTCCTTCAGCGCGACGATCGGATAGTCGTTGATCGCCCGCGTCGACTCGGGAAACTCGACACCGGTCACGTCGCTGCTCGCGGCGCGGGCGTCCGTACGGTAGACGAGGGCCGCGTCGACCTCGCCGAGCTTGACCTTCGCCAGCGCTCCCTTGACGTCCTGTTCCAGGGTGACGGGGGTCAGCGCGACACCTGCCGCGGTCAGGGCGGTACGCGCCGCCGCGCCGCAGGGCACCTGGTCGGCGCAGAGCGCCACCTTCACTCCTGGGCGGGTCAGGTCGGCGAGACCGGTCACGCCCTTGGGGTTGCCGCTGGGCACCGCGATCACCAGTTGGTTGCGGGCGAACACGAGCGGCGTGCCGTCGGCGTCGCCGGCCTCGGTCACGGTCGCCATGTTCTTCGGCGCGGCCGACGCGAACACGTCCGCCGGAGCGCCCTGGGTGATCTGGTTGGCCAGGGCGGAGCTGCCGGCCAGGTTGAGGGTGACGGTGACGCCCGGGTTGGCGGCCTCGAAGTCCCTGGCGATGCGGGTGAACGACTCGGTCAGCGAGGCGGCGGCGAACACGGTCACCGTGCCCGATGCCCGACCGTCCCTGGTGTCGCCCCCGGATGCCGGGTCGCCGGCGCGGTCGCAGCCGGCCGTCGCCAGCACGGTCACCGCCAGCGCCACCGCGACGAAGCTGGTCCGACGACTCATCCGACCGCCCTTGCTCCGGCCGGGGTGGTGGGCGCGGCGCGCTCCACCACCACGGTGGTCGACTTGATGACGGCGACGGCGACCGAACCGACCCTCAGGTCGAGGTCGTCGACGGCCTCCCGGCTCATCAGCGACACGACCCGGAAGGGGCCGGCCTGGATGTCGACCTGGGCCATCACCGTGTCCTTGCGGACGTCGACGACGATGCCGCGCAACCGGTTGCGGGCCGAGGAGAATTCGGCGCCCGCGTCCGGGTCGGCGGCCTGCGCGCGGGCGAACGCCGCGAGGTCGACGCCGTCAATGATTCGGTGGCCGTGCTCGTCACGCCCGGCGGGCAGCCGCCCGGCGTCCACCCAGCGGCGGATCGTGTCGGCGCTGACGCCGAGCAGTTCGGCCGCCGCGCCGATCCGGAACGTCGTCACCGCCTCACCCTAGCGGGCCGCATCCGCGAGGGTATAGACCCCATGCCACCCGCATTCGCATGGGCTTGCCGCTCGATACGCCAGCATCTGCTATCCGCCAGGCCGGCGACGTGGCGGTATTGCGCAGCCGGTCAGTGGCGGCGCGGGTGGCCCTTGAGGTGTCGGCCCAGCTCCCGGGCGATCTCGCGGTTGGCGTCGCGTTCGGCGAGGGTCTGCCGCTTGTCGTACGCGCGCTTGCCCTTGGCCAGGGCCAGCTCGACCTTGGCCCAGCCGTTGTCGAAGTACATCGACAACGGCACCAGCGTCACCCCGCCCTCGCGAACCTTCTCCAGGATCCGGCCGATCTCGGAGCGGTGCAGCAGCAGCTTGCGGTTGCGGCGCGGCGCGTGGTTGGTCCACGTGCCGTAGCTGTACTCGGCGATGTGCAGCCCGTACAGCACGATCTCGCCGTCGCGTTCGTGCGCGAACGCGTCCACCAGCGACGCCCGTCCCTCGCGCAGCGACTTCACCTCGGTGCCGACCAGCACGATGCCCGCCTCGTACGTGCGCAGCACGGTGTACTCGTGCCGGGCCTTCTTGTTCGAGGCGATCAGTCGGCGCTCGGGCTGCTTGGACGGGCTCACCCGGCGACGATATCCGGCCGTCCCCTCAGTCGGTCGTCCGGAGCTGGGCGCGCAGCCGCGCGGCCAGCTCTCGCACCGCCTGCGTGAACTCGTCCTGCGACTCGCACGGCGAGTGGCCCAGGATCGGCGGCGGCACGCTGTCGCTGGGCGGGGGCACCACGCCCTGCGGGTCCTTCAACCGGCGGTCCACCGCCGCCTCCGGCCCGGCCAGCGTCGCGCTGTCCCCGGGCCGGTGCGGAGCGAACATCCACCCACCGATCGGGTCGGTGTCGCGCCACAGGTTCACCCAGCGCCAGCCGACGCGCTCGCCGATCTCGCGCAGCGTCGACTCGTCGACGTAGGCGGGGAACAGTCGCGAGTACAACCGGTTCAGCGGCGACAGGTAGGTGAGCAGGGCGACCCGGTCGGTGACCCGCGGCGGCAGTTGCAGCAGCGTGGCCGCGAGCAGCACCGAACCGTGGCTGTGCCCCGCCAGCAGCACCCCCTCGCCCTGGTCCACGAGGTAGGTGATCCGCTTCGTCAGCTCCGGCACCGCCCGTTCGGCGTAGCAGGGCGGCGCGAAGGGGTGCGCCGCCCGGGGCCAGAAGGTGCCCAGATCCCACAGGACGCCCACGTACCTACGGAACCCGGCTGTCCGGTACGCGAAGATGCCGCCGATCACGAGCCCCACCAGGATCGCGCCGATCGCGTAGCTGCCCGCCCCGATGAGGAAGTTGACGAGGCTGTCGGGCACGCCGACGTACTGCTCGAACACGTCCCCGGGATAGAGCTGGAGCAGACCGAGCAGGCTGGTGGCCAGTCCGAGCGCGGCGGACCCGGCGTAGACCACGGCGAGGGGTTCCAGCCGTTCGGTGAACCGGGCCCGCGCCACCGCCTGCTCGACCCGGCGCAGCCGCGCCGCCGCCTCCGGCGGGGCGTGCGGGAAGTCGGCGGCCACGATCGCCCGCGCCGCCCGCCACCGGCTGGGACGGGTCGCCACGGTGACCACCACGCCCACCAGCAGCGCGGCCAGCACTGCGAGGAAAAACCCGAAGATCGCCCACTTGTACGCCAGCGGCGGGCCGAACGCGAACCGTTCCCGGTACCCGCTGTTGCGGTCCAACACGTCGGCCACCCGGTAGACCAACTCGGCGGAGAACGCCACCGCGAGCCCGGCGCCGACCGTGACGAAGACCGGAGCGCCCAGCGCGCGCAGCCGGGGGAGCCGCTGTCCGCCGGCGCGTCGCCCGCTGCCGCGCGCCCAGATCACCACCGCTGCGAGGATCACCAGCAGGACGGTCTGGCTGACGAACAACCAGGCCACCGTGGCGCTGTACCCGGGCAGCATCCTGCTCTGCGGCCACGACGCGCGGCTGGTCAGGGTGTACGCGATCACCAGGATCGTCAGGCCGCAGGCGATCGTGCGCAGCCCTCGCGTGACCGCCTCCAGCCGGGGCACCGGGCTGGGCCGGTCCATGCCCCGTACCCTCGTCAGCAGGACCACGCAGGCGAGCAGCACGGCCCCGGTCGCCACCGCCAGCGTCGCCCACACCGTCGACTCGTTCTGGCTGTCCCAGGCGGCCAGCAGGCTGACGTCCAGCGTGGCGAACGCGGCCGCGACGTGCACCGAGCGCAGCCGTCCCACCACCGGGGTCCCGTCCCACTGGCCGACCGCGCTCAACTGCTGGACGGAGGTCTCCTCGGTCGCGCCGGTGCGAAAGGCGTCGTACGAGTGGCTCGGCCGCGCGCCGAGCCACCACACGATCCCGATGGCGGCGACCGGCGCCAGGGCCAACACACCCAGCCGTACTCCGGGCGGACGCTCGCCGAGCCAGGACAGCCAGCTCCGGCCGGCCGTGCAGGTCGGGGAGCCCATGCAGCGCCAGGCGACGAGGTCCAGCGCCATCCCGACGATGGAGAGCACGTAGAGCATCGTGAGGGTGAGCGCGAGCACCCGGCACAGCGCGACGATGACGTGTTTCCCGGAGAGGCTCGCCGGGCGCATCCAGAGCGCCACGTTGCAGAGCATGAACGGCAACAGGAACACCAGCGACAGCGTCCGTACGGCCGTGCCGGACGGCAGGTCGCTCCAGCGGTACGCCTCCAGCGTCACCCCGTCCGTGCCGGTCGAGTCCGGGTAGCCCGGGCGGGGGCGGAAGAACCCGCCGCTGCGGTCTCCGGCGACCTGGTGCACGTGCGGCCGGTTGAGGACCTGGTCGGCGCCCGCCCCGGAGACGCCGTGCACCCGCAGCTCCACTACTCGACCCGACGTCGTCGGGTCGGTCGGCGACGCGTCCGTCATGGGCCCCCCGAGGTGTGCGACCGCCGGCGGGTCGGCGGTCGCACACCTCCCGCGGCGGTCCCGCTTACCCGTCCCGGGCCGGGTCACGCATGCGTCGGTGCCCACGCGGTGGTGCGACCGAGCCCGCCGGGGTGGTTCTATTGGCGCCATGGCAAACCCGGTGATCCTGACCGTCGACGACGATCCCGCGGTGTCCCGGGCGGTGGCCCGGGACATCCGGCGCCACTACGGAGACCGTTACCGGGTGCTGCGCGCCGCCTCCGGGCCGGAGGCGCTGGACGCGCTGCGGGAGGTCAAGCTGCGCGGCGAGCAGGTCGAGCCCGGGAACACCACGTTCCGGGTGCTGCTGCCGATCACCGAGGACGTCGCGCCGACTGTGTGAAACACCCGTACGACGCGCCGACTACCTAAAGACATCAGGTGGTCGCTGGCAGTAGTCTCGGGCGGCGTTCGTGCTTCCCGCCCCCCGAGGAGCGTCCGTGGACTCGATGGCCCGCCCGCGCACCGCGCCCCACGACGACGACCAGCCGATCGACAACCCTCACGACAGCTCCATGCTTCCGGAGCTGGAGGACGCCGCGTGGATGCACCACGCGAACACGTTTGCGCACACCAGTTTCTGGGCGGTGGCCCGACGCCTGCCGAGGTTGGTGCGGGAGGCGGTGGCGCTGGCGTGGGCCACCAACCGCATGGACACGGTCGCCTCCATCGGGCTGAACGTCGCCGCCGGGGTGATGACCACCTTCGGCCTGCTCGCCACGACCAGCGTGCTGCGGGAACTCTTCGCCGCCGGTCCCACCCCGGACCGGGTGCGCTCCGCCCTGCCGGCGCTGGTCGTGGCCGCGGCGGCGGTCTCGGCGCGCGGCGGTCTGACGATCGCGGCCGGTTGGGCCCAGGCGCGGCTCACCCCGCAGATCAACTATCAGGTGGAGCTGCGGCTGTTCGAGGCCACCACCGCAGTGGATCTGGCCGCGTTCGACGACGCCGGGTTCGCCGAGGAGATGGACCGGGTCCGCGACCGGGGGATGGGCGAGGCGGCGTGGATCGTCGACCACACCGTCAACCTGGTCACCGGCGTGGTCGGGATGCTCGCCACCGCCGTGGCGGTCACCGTCATCCAGCCGCTGCTGCTGCCGTGCCTGCTGCTCGCGGCCGTGCCCCAGGCGATCACGGCGGTGCGGATGGCCCGCCGGGAGTACCTGGCGATGCTGGCCCGGATCACCCGCCGCCGTCGGATGTGGATGCTCGCCCACCTGATGGCCAACCGGCACACCGCCGCCGAGGTGCGCGCCTACCAGATGCGCGACTTCCTGCTCGCCGAGTACCGCGGTGTGATGGCCGTCGAGACCCGCGCCCAACTGCGGCTGGTGCGCTCGCAGACCGGCACCCGCGTGGCCGGCGCCAGCGTGGCGGGGCTGGCCACCTTCGGGGTGTACGCCGTGCTCGGCGGCCTGCTGCTGGCCGGCATGGTCGCCCTCGCCGCCGCGGCCACCGCCCTGCTCGCCCTGCAGTCCGCCCGGACCAGCCTGGGCGTCGCGGTCGTCGCGACCAACTCGCTGTACGAGGACGCCCTCTACTACCAGGACTACCGGGACTTCCTGACCCGGGCGCAGGGCCGGGTGCCCGTCGGCGGCGACCAGGTGGTCGACGGCGTCGAGAGGATCGACCTGCACGAGGTGAGCCTGCGCTACCCCGACACCGACGCGCCTGCGGTGGACCGGGTCAGCCTGACGATCCGACGTGGTGAGGTGATCGCGCTGGTCGGCGAGAACGGCTCCGGCAAGACCACCCTGGCCACGTTGATCGCCGGGCTCTACCAGCCGACCGGGGGCACGATCCGCTGGAACGGCGTCGACGCCGCCGAGCTGGATCCGCGGACGCTCGGCGCGCAGGTGGCCGTGATGACGCAGGAGTACTGGAAGTTCCCGTTCACCGCGGGGCAGAACATCCGCGTGGGCCGGCACGACCGTACGCCCGACCAACCCGGCCCCGAGGTGCAGGAGGCCGCCGCCGCGGCCGCCGCCCACGACATGATCGTCGGTCTGCCGCACGGCTACGACACCCTGCTCGACCGGGAGTTCAAGAACGGTCACGAGTTGTCCGGCGGGCAGTGGCAGCGGCTCGTCGCCGCCCGCGGGCTCTACCGCGACGCCGCCCTGCTGATCTGCGACGAGCCGTCGGCCGCCCTGGATGCCCGCGCCGAACACGCCCTGTTCCAGCACCTGCGCCGTCGGCCCGACCGGGCGGTCGTCCTGATCACCCACCGGCTGGCCAACGTCCGGCACGCCGACCGGATCTTCGTCATGGACCGGGGTCGCCTCGTCCAGCAGGGCAACCACGACGAGTTGATGGCGGCCGGCGGCCTCTACCGCGAGCTGTTCGAGTTGCAGGCCAGCGGCTACCGGGCCGGCGCCACCGACCCCGCAAACCACTGACCCCCGACCATTCCGCCCGCCGTGCCGTCAGGCCGCGTAGTCGCGGGTGAGGAAGTCAGCGAGGACCCGGGTGTGGGTGGAGAACGCCAGCTCGACCGGGTCGGTGAGCACCAGCCACTCGGTGGCCTCCTCCGTGGGCGCCGACGGCGGCAGGTCCTCGACGGCCCGCTCGGGCAGCACCCCGAAGACCATCATGGTGCCGCCCGCCGGGGCGCCGCGCACGGCGAGCAGCCGAGCATCCTCGGCCGCCGCGACCAGCCCGGTCTCCTCCCGCAGCTCACGCACGAGCGCGTCGGACCACTCCTCGCCGTACTCGATGAAGCCGCCGGGCAGCGCGAGCAGCCCGCGGGCCGGTTCGATGTCCCGGCGGACGACCACCACACCCAGCCCGTCGGCGGTGCGGACCGGGAGCACCGCCACCGCGACGGGCAGCGGGTTGCGCCAGACGGTCTCGCCGCAGACCGCGCAGACCCGCGGCCATCCCGCCGCCGTCGGGTACGCGGCGCCGCAGTAGGAGCAGTGCGAGTACGGCGTGCCGGTCATGACGCAGCACGTTACCCGGGCCCGATCGGATCGACGCGCCGCCCGAGGCTCAGTCGTCCCGGTCGAGCAACGGGCGCAGTTGGTCGAGCAGCTGCGCCCGGCTCACGTTGCGCGGCAGCTCGATGGTGAGGTCCAGGCCCGGGCCGCGCGCGGTCAGCGTCACCGTCGGGCGGGGATCGCGCAGCCGCCAACCTCGGATGGCCGAGACCAGCGCCTCGGCCTGTGGTTGCAGGGTGGCCAGCGTGGCCAGATTCGCCAGGACGCTGATTCCTTCGATGGCCAGGGTCAGGGCGCCCGCGTCCCGAACGCCCTCGTGTGGCAGGCGCAGCTCGGCGACGACCTCGGGCGGTAGCAACAGTCGAACGCTAGTCATCGTCACCCCTCACCATCGCGGCGATCCGGTCCCGGACGCTCTGGCCGAGCGGACGCAGGGACGTCGACGCGGTCTCCCCGCAGATGAAGCCCTGTACGTGCCGGATCCGCAGGTCGTAGATCTGCTTGAGGGTCACCGGCGCCTGCTCGTCGAAGCCCTCCACGATGACGGCGCGTGGGTTCGGCGCGTGTCCGAGGTCGCTGGCGTAGCGGGCGACCCGGGTCACCAGGTCCAGTTCCTCGACGGCCAGCGGGTGGTGAAGGACGGCCCGGTCCACTTTGATCTGGGTCAACGGAAGTTCCGCCATCCGGGCGAGTGACGAGTAGCCGACCCCGAAGTCGTCCACCGCGAAGCTGATTTCCAGGTCACGGGCCAGGCTGGTCAGCCGACGATGGAAGTACGTCAGCGGCTCCTGAGGCCATACCTCGCCGGGATCGGGCTGGATCGGGTCCTGCTCGGAGATCTCCAGCGTGACGGTGCGCGGATCCAGGTTCGCTTCCGTGATCGCCGTGCGCACCTGGGCGATGTAGGCGTCGCTGAGCAGCGAGCGGACCGCGACGTTGACCGAGATCGGCTTGGTGACGTCGAAGACGGACGCGACGTCCGCCTCGGCGTACGAGTCGATCGCCTTGGCCAGCAGCAGCGCGTCGCGTTCGATGACGAAGCGGTCACCCCAGGCGTACGCCATCTGAAGGGCCGCGACCGGCGCGCGCACGTCGGTCTCCAGCCGCCTCGCCAGTGCCTCGTAGCTGTGGATGCCCACCCCGGCGGGCCGCCGGTCCAGCGACATCACCGGCTGGAACACCATGGTCAGTGACTCGATCAGCTTCTGGTAGAGGCTGAAGGCGTGCGAGTACAGATCCACCGGCAGCCGGCCGTAGGCCGAGCGCAGGGCGGTGAGCACCTGCATCTCGGCGTGCACCGGGTCGTCGCGGACATCGGAGTTCCAGATGGCCCGCAGCATGGTGGCCAACGGCTCGCCCATGTCCAGTGCGGCGAGGGCGGGATCGACCACCGCGAGGGTGAGGTTCCGACTGTTCTTCTGGGACAGGGGGACGCAGAGAATCCGTCGGCCGGCGTCGTCGGCCACCACATGCCCGGGGGAGGAGGTGCGGACCAGGGTCGTGTCCGCGGCGCTCAGTTCGAGCAGCGGTCGCAACTCCTCCTTGTTGAACCGGGCCGTGGAGGTGACCTGGCCGATACCCGTGGGGCTGGATTCCACCACCGCGACGGAATCCGCTTCCAGGGCGTACCGGATCACCTCGACCCGTTCGGCGTGCCCCGCCTGTTGGGCGGAACGCGGCGGACGAGACTGCGAGCGGAACACCCGCCCGAGCAGCTGGGTGATCGAGCTGGACAGGTCGTCGAGTGGGTTCTTGCAGGGCCGGATCGTGCCGGAGTTGACCGGGGCCGTCAATGACTGCCGCTCGTGGCGGGACACCGGCGGCTGGGTGAGCACGGTGGTCGGGCCCCACATGTGGACGAGCTGTCCGGGTGCGGGGTGGATGCCCTGCTCGGCGACGAAGGTGGCCATCTGGGCGAAGGAGACTTTCCCGCTGGGGTCGGCGGCCTCGCCGCGCAACGCCCGCAGCAGTTGGTGGGTGAGCACACCCTGCCGGTGCTCCTCGCTCTCCCGGGCCGCGGCGCCGCTCGGGCACGCCAGCAGGGCGCTGTGCCGGTCGACCTGGGTGCGGTACGTCTGCATCGCCTCGGTGTGCCGCAGCTCCGAGTCCAGGTAGACGCCCCCGTGGCAGCAGTCGAGGATCAGGAACGAGGTGCCGGCGAACGCCTCGAAGACGTCCCGCTTGAGGAACGCCATCCGCAGTCCGTTGTCCGGCTCGCGGCGCAGGCCGTCGGCCTCCAGGTCCGCCGTCACCAGGTACGCGTCGGACTGCGTGCCCCATTCCGGCACGAGGGCGTGGCCGGCGAAGTAGACCAGCAGCACGTCGGAGGGGCGCGACTCCAGCACCCGCTCGCGCAGCCGGGCCTTGATCTCCCGCCAGGTGGCGCCCTTGCCGATGAACAGGTCGACGTCGCCGTCGTCGAACGTGCCGATCCGCTCGTCCAACAGCACCGCCCGCACCGCCCGCGCATCGTCCTCGGCATAGCGCAGGCTGAGCAGGTTGACGTCATACCCGCAAGCGTTGGCTCCGATCAGGATCGCCCACCGTCGGCTCATCACAGCACCCCCACGTGATCCAGTGGGCAACTACGTTGCGACAGCACAGCAACGCTTTGCGTGACCCTACCGGATCTAGGAGAGGCCGCTGATCCAACCGATGAGTCGGATTCACGTCAGGCGCCGGACGACGGCGGCAGGCCGGCCGGCCGCCGTCGTCGGAGCCGCTCAGGCTTGCGGGGCGCCGGTGTAGAAGGCGGTGGTGCGCTCGGCGGCGGCCTTGGCCTCGTCGGCGTCGGTGCCGGCGGCGATGCTCGCCTCGCACCACAGCTGGCTGCTCAGCTCCATGGCGCGTCGTCCCTCGGCGGAGGCGACCCACTCGGCGCTGTCCTCCGGCCGGACGCCGCTGCCGCCGCCGGAGAGGTAGGTGGCAAGACCGAGCAGGCCCAGGTCCCAGCCGACGCCGACCGCGCCCGGCCCGAACTGTGCCCACCGGTCCTGGTCGACATGCGCGATGTGGTCCAGGTCGAGGCGGGCCCGCTCGTCGCCGACCGGCGTGACCCGGACCTCGATCCAGCTCACCTCGCCGCCCATCTCCCAGGTGGCGGTGAAGCGGTGCGGAGGCTCGCAGCTCTCGATGGTGCCGTGGGCGTTGCCCTGGAGCTGGTACGTGCCGTGCAGCCGCAGGTCGCCGCTGATCGGCAGGAACCAGCGGGGGATGCGCTCGGCGTTGGTGCAGGCGTCCCACAGATCCTCGGCCGTCGCCTGGTAGGTCTGGCTGATCGTGGTCACCCGGGCCTCGCCTGCGGCCAGGGTGCGGCTGCCGACCTGCCGCTGGACGGCGTTGATCTGCTCGGTCGCGTCGAACATCAGGTGTTCCTCTCCTCGGGTGGGTCGGCGGGCCCGCGCAGGCGACGTTCGCGTCGGCCCCGGGCCAGCTCGGTGGCGAGTGCCGCCAGGGGTGGCGCCCAGAACCGACGGAAGTGTTCCAACCAGCCGTCGACCTCGCGCAACGGGCGTGGGTCGACCGCGTACAGCCGCCGGGCGCCCGCTGGCCGCACGGTGGCGAAGCCGTTGTCCCGCAACACTTTGAGGTGCTGTGACACGGCGGGCTGGGAGATGCCGAACTCGTCGCGGATGACCGCGCTGACCGCGCCCGCGGTCTGCTCGCCGTCGGCGAGCAGCTCCAGGATGCGGCGCCGGACCGGATCGCCCAGCACGTCGAAGGCGTGCACGGCGACATTTATATCACCGCTGGCTTATTTAAGCCAAACCTGAAGCTCCGACCAGCTTGTCCAACCGGATCGGCAGGTCCCGGATGCGGACGCCGGTGGCGTGGTGGACGGCGTTGGCGACCGCCGCCGCGGTGCCGACGATGCCGATCTCGCCGACGCCCTTCACCCCGGCCGGGTTCAGCTCGTCGTCCCGCTCGTCCAGCCAGTACGCCTCGATGGCCTCGACGTCCGCGCAGCCGGTGATGTGGTACGTGGCCAGGTCGTGGTTGACCCAGTCGCCGTAGCGCTCGTCGAGCAGGCCCTCCTCGTGCAGCGCCATGGACAGCCCCATCGTCATGCCGCCGATCAGCTGACTGCGCGCCGTCGTCGGGTTCACCACCCGGCCGGCGGCGAACACCCCGAGCATCCGGTTCACCCGCACCTCGCCGGTGTCCGCGTCCACCCGCACCTCGACGAACTGCGCCCCGTACGCGTACCGGGGCCGCTCGGGCTGACCGCCCACCTCGTCGGTGGTGTCCGCCTCGGCGCTGACCTCGGTGCCCGGCGGTGCACCGTCGCGCAGCTTCCCGCGCAACGCCTCGCAGGCCCGGATCACGGCCCAGCTCCACGAGGCGGTGCCCATCGAGCCCCCGGCCACGGGAGCCACCGGGAGGTCGCTGTCGCCGATGCGGATCTCGACCCGCTCGGGCGGCACCCCCAGCGCGTCGGCGGCCACCTGCCAGAGCGCCGTCCTGGCGCCGGTGCCGATGTCGGTGGCGTCGATCCGTACCAGAAAGGTGCCGTCGGGCCGGGCGGTGGCCGCCGCCGAGGACGGTCTCGCCCGGGCCGGGTAGCTCGACCCGGCCACCCCGGTGCCGATCAGCCACCGCCCGTCGCGCCGGGCCCGAGGCGTGGGATCCCGCTGCGCCCAGCCGAACCGCTGCGCCCCCTCGCGCAGGCAGGCCACCAGATTGCGGCTGGTGAACGGCTCCCCCTGGTCGGGGTCGACCTGGGCGTCGTTGCGGATCCGCAGCTCCACCGGGTCGACGCCGACGGCGATGGCCAGCTCGTCCATCGCCGACTCCAGGGCGTACGCGCCGGGGCACTCGCCGGGGGCGCGCATCCAGAACGGCGTGGGCACGTCGAGGCGGACCAGCCGGTGGGTGGTGCGTTGGTGCGGCGCCGCGTACATGCTGCGGGTGTAGACGGCGATCTGCTCGGCGAACTCCCGGACGGTCGAGGTCTGGCTGATCGCGTCGTGACAGACCGCGGTGAGCCGACCGTCGGTGTCGGCGGCGAGGCGGACCCGTTGGATGCTGGGCGTGCGGTAGCCGATCGGCCCGAACAGCTGCTGGCGGGTCAGCGCCAACTTGACCGGGCGGTCCACGTGCCGGGCGGCGAGCGCGGCGAGCACCACCGCCGCCTTGGCGGAGCCCTTGCTGCCGAAGCCGCCGCCGACGTGCTCGGCGATGACCCGCACGGACTCCTGGGGCAGCCCGAACAGCTCGGCCAGCGTGGTCTGCACCGGCGCGGCGCCCTGGGTCGAGTCGTGCACCAGCAGCCGCCCGTCGTGCCACCGTGCCGTCGTGGCGTGCGGCTCCATCGGATTGTTGTGGTACGCCGGTGTCCGGTAGGTGGCGTCCACCCGCACCGGCGCGGCGGCGTACCCGGCGTCGAAGTCACCCTCGGCCGTGTCCGTCGGATAGCTGGGGTTGACGTGCTCCGGCCGGTACAGGCCGGGGTGGTCGTCGGTGAGCACGGTGCTGTGCGGCGCGGCGTCGTAGTCGATGCGCACCAGTCGGGCACCCTCGCGGGCCGCCTCCAGGCTGGTGGCCACCACCACCGCGACGAACTGCCCTCGATGGTGCACCGCCGGCTCCTGCAACAACCACAGCTCCGGCTGCGGGCCCGGCGCGATCCGGGGCGCGTTGCCGTGGTGCAGTACGGCGAGCACGCCGGGCGACGCCAGGGCCTCGTCGGTGTCGACGCGGGTGATCCGGCCCCGGACCACGGCCGCCTGCACCGCCCAGCCGTAGGTGACGCCGTCCACCGGGTACTCCACCGCGTACCGGGCCGTGCCGGTGACCTTCTCCCGACCCTCCAGCCGGGGATGCGCCCGACCGACCGCGCCGGTGCTCACGAGGCTGCCAACTCGCTGAGCACCCGCACCGTGATGGCCCGGGTCAGGGGCAGCTTGAAGCCGTTGTGCCGCAGCGGCCGAGCCTCGGTCAACTCGGCGTCGGCGGCCCGCGCCGCCAGCTCCGGGCTGAACAGTCGACCCCGCAGCTCCTCCTCGGCCCGGTACGCCCGCCACGGCCGGTGCGCCACCGCCCCGTACGCCAGGCGCACGTCGCGGACCACGTCGCCGTCGAGGTCGAGGACGGCGGCCACCGAGCCGGCCGCGAAGGCGAACGACGCCCGGTCGCGCACCTTGAGGTACGCCGAACGGCGCGCGGCCGGCAACGCGGGCAGCCGTACGGCGGTGATCAGCGCGCCACGCGCCAGAGTCGTCTCCCGCTCCGGATGCGCGCCGGGGGAGCGGTACAGCGCGGCGAGCGGGACGTCGCGGGGACCGTCGGCCTCGTGCACCTCCACCACGGCGTCCAGCGCGGCGAGGGCGACCGCCAGGTCCGACGGGTGGGTGGCCACGCACTGTTCGGACCAGTCCAGCACGGCGAGGTCGCGGTTCTGCCCGTGCAGGGCGGCGCAGCCGCTGCCCGGGTCGCGCTTGTTGCACGCCTTGCCGGTGTCCTGGAAGTAGACGCAGCGGGTGCGCTGCAACAGGTTGCCGCCGGTGGTGGCCAGGTTGCGCAGCTGACCGGACGCGGCGGCGAGCAGGGCGCGGGCCAGCACCGGGTAGTCGCGGCGAACCGCCGGGTGGGCGGCGAGGTCGCTGTTGCGCACCGTCGCGCCGATGCGCAGCCCACCGTCGGGCAGCTCCTCGACCGTGTCCAGAGGCAGCCGGGTCACGTCCACCAGCAGCTCGGGCCGCTGCACCCCGAGCTTCATGAGGTCCACCAGGTTGGTCCCGCCGCCCAGGTACGCCGCGTGCGGCTCGCCGGCCAGCACGGCGACGGCGTCGGCCACGTCGGCCGGCCGGTGGTAGCGGAACGGCCTCACGGCGTGGTCGCCGTCTCGCGGATCGCGGCGACGATGTGCGGGTACGCGGCGCAGCGGCAGAGGTTGCCGGCCATCCGCTCCCGGATCTCGGCGTCGGTCAGCTCGGGCGGCGAGTCGAGGTCGTCGGTGACCGCGCTGGGCCATCCCCGGGCGACCTCGTCGAGCATGCCCCGGGCGGAGCAGAGCTGCCCCGGGGTGCAGTAGCCGCACTGGAACGCGTCGTGTGCGACGAACGCGGCCTGCAACGGGGACAGGTCGTCCGGACCGGCGAGCCCTTCGACGGTCAGCACCGACCGGCCGTCCACCGTGACCGTGAAGACGAGACAGCTCTTCGCCCGGCGACCGTCCAGCAGCACCGTGCAGGAGCCGCACTGGCCGTGGTCGCAGCCCTTCTTCGCCCCGGTCAGGCCCAGGTGCTCGCGCAGCGCGTCGAGCAGGGTGGTGCGGTTGTCCAGCGTCAGCTCACGGCGGTCGCCGTTGACCTCGAACGCCACCCGGGACGAGTGACGCTCGTTGGTCGTCGTCTCGTTCTCCGGTCCGCCCCGCACCGGCCCAGACTAACGGCAGTGGCACATAAGCGGGCGAATTACGCACAGAGCCCATCGTGGGGCGCCCCGGGCGCCGCCGGCTGCGGTGCCCGGGGCTTGCGGGCTCAGGCCACCGGCGCGGCGGCGTCGTCGGCGTTGGCGGTGGCGCGGGCGAGGTGTCGGTGGGCGCGGATCAGCTCCGCGTAGCGCAGGCCGCTCGCCTTCACCGTCCGCCGCTGGGTGGCGTAGTCGACGTGCACCAGCCCGAAGCGCTTGTCGTAGCCGTACGCCCACTCGAAGTTGTCCAGCAGCGACCACACGAAGTAGCCGTCCAGCGGTACCCCCCGGGCCACCGCCGACGCGCACGCCGCCAGGTGCTGCTCCAGGTGGTCGGTGCGCTCCTTGTCCTCGACCGTGCCGTCGGCGGTGACCTCGTCGAGCCACGCCGAGCCGCTCTCGGTGACGATGATCCGCCCCGGCCGGTACTCCTCGTGCACGTCGACCAGCAGTCGCTCCAGGCCCGCCGGGTACATCTCCCAGCCCATGGCGGTCTCCACCGAACCGGGCACCGGCACCTGCTTCGCGTACGGCGCCGGGCCGTTCGGGTCGTCGACGACCAGTTGACGGAAGTAGTAGTTCACCCCGAGGAAGTCGGTCGGCGTGGCGATCACCGCCAGGTCGTCACCGCGCACCGGCGGCTCGACCCCGTACGTGTCGATCATGTCGGCGGGGTAGCCGCGCCCGTGGATCGGGTCCAGCCACCAGCGGTTGACGTGCCCGTCGGCCCGCCGGGCCGCCGCGACGTCCTCGGGTCGGTCGGTCGCCGGCTCGATCGGGCTGAGGTTGAGCACCAGACCGACCGACGCCGGTCGGGCGGCGTTGGCCCGGATCGCCTGGGTGGCCAGGCCGTGCCCGAGCAGCGCGTGGTGCGAGGCGTGCACGGCGCGGGTCAGGTCCCGCTCGCCGGGGGCCATCTTCCCCTCCAGGTGCCCGATCCAGCACACGCAGAGCGGCTCGTTGACCGTGTTCCAGTCGGCCACCCGGTCGCCGAGGCGGGCGGCGACCACCGCCGCGTAGTCGGCGAACGCCTCGGCCGTGGCGCGCTCCGGCCAACCGCCGCGATCCTGGAGAACCTGCGGCAGGTCCCAGTGGTAGAGCGTGACGAACGGCCGGACCCCGTCGGCGAGCAGCGTGTCGACGAGCCGGTCGTAGAAGTCCAGCCCGGCGGGGTTGACCCGCCCGACGCCGTCGGGCATCACCCGGGGCCAGGCCACCGAGAAACGGTACGCGTCCACGCCGAGCCGGCGCAGCAACGCAAGATCCTCCGGCCACCGGTGGTAGTGGTCGCAGGCCACCGCGCCGGTGTCGCCGTTGTCGACGTTGCCGGGGATCGCCGAGAAGGTGTCCCAGATGGACGGCGCCCGGCCGTCGACGTCGACGGCCCCCTCGATCTGGTACGCCGCCGTGGCGACGCCCCAGAGGAAGTCGGGTGGCAGCTTGGACAGGTCGGGCACGGGACGGTTCTCCTCTGGGATGGGGTGACTCACTTGACGGCACCGGCGGTGAGGCCGGCGACGAAATAGCGCTGCAAGGCCAGGAACCCGGCGACGACCGGGATGCTGACCACCAGCGAGGCGGCCATGATCTGGTTCCAGTAGACGTTGAACTGGGTGGAGTAGCCCTGCAGGCCGACGGCCAGGGTGCGGCTGCCCTCGTCGGTCATCACGGAGGCGAACAGCACCTCACCCCAGGCGGTCATGAACGCGTACACGGTCACCGCGACCACGCCGGGCACGGCGGCCGGCAGGATGACCCGGAACAGGATGCGCAGCGGCCCGGCCCCGTCGACCTGCGCCGCCTCGTCCAGCCCGCGCGGGATCGAGTCGAAGTAGCCGACCAGCATCCAGATCGAGAACGGCAGCGAGAAGGTCAGGTACGTGATGATCAGGCCGGTGCGGCTGGCGTACAGCTCGATTCCGGTGGCGTTGCCCAGGTTGACGTAGATGAGGAACAGCGGCAGCAGGAACAGGATGCCGGGGAACATCTGGGTGGACAGCACCGTCACCGAGAAGACGCCCCGGCCGCGGAAGCGGTATCTGCTGACCGCGAACGCCGCGAAGATGGCCACGGCCACCGAGCAGACCGCCGCGACGCTCGACACCACCAGGCTGTTGACCAGGTAGCGGGCCAGCGGCACGGTGCTCCACATGTCGACGAACGGTTGCAGGGTGGGCCGGCTGGGCCACCAGGTGAACCCGTTCTGCACGTCCCGCAACGGTTTTGCCGCCGAGGTGACCATCACGTACAGCGGAATGACGACGAAGAGGGTGAGCAGGGTCAGCACGATGCGCCGGCCCCAGCGCTCACCGGCGGTCTCACGCATGGTCGTCCCTCCGGCGGTTGGTGATCAGCAGGTACGCGGCCGAGACGACCAGCAGGAACAGCAGCAGCGCCACCGACATCGCCGAGCCCGACCCGAAGTCCCAGGTCTTGAAGGAGCTGCGGTAGATGTGGATGGAGATCAGGTCGGCCTGCTCGGGCGCGGAGCCGCCAAAGAGCACGTACGGGGTGTTGAAGTCGTTGAACGTCCACAGGAACAGCACCAGCAGCAGCACCAGGTTCACCGGCCGCAGCATGGGCAGGGTGACCGAGCGCAGCCGGCGCCAGAATCCCGCGCCGTCGATCGCGGCGGCCTCGTACAGCTCGCCCGGCACGTTCTGCAGGCCGGCCATCAGGCAGAGGAACGCGAACGGCCAGTTGCGCCAGACCGACACCACCAGCAGTGACCAGAAGCTGTTGTCGCCGATCAGCCAGAACGGCCGCTCGTTCAGCAGCCCGAGCTGGTCGACGAGCACGTGGTTGACCAGGCCGGTGTCGCGCTGCAGCAGGAAGCTCCAGGTGATCACGGCGGTGTAGACCGGCAGGGCGTACGGGGTGAGGAACAGCGCCCGCAGGATGGCCCGCCCGCGAAACGGCTTCTGCAGCACGACGGCCGCCGCGATGCCGAGCAGCCAGGCGAACCCGACCGAGAGCAGGCTGTAGATCAGCGTCACCCAGAACGAGTGCAGCAGCTCCTTGCCGGCGGCGGAGTTCAGGTCGAGCGTGGCCCGGTAGTTCTCCAGCCCGACGAAGGGCGCGGTGGACCAGTCCCGGATGTGGAACTGGGTCAGCTCCAGCAGGCTCATCCAGACCCCGACGACCATCGGGATCACGTGGATGGCGAGTTCCAGCACGATGGCCGGGGCGAGCAGCAGGTACGGCAGGAGCGAGCGGCGGGGGCCGCGCGGCCGGCGGGCGGCCCCCCGGGCGGGTGACCCGGCCCGGGGTACGCGCCGGTCGGCGTTCGGCGCGGTGGTGCTGGTTGCCATCGGGGTCCTCTCGGAGGCGGTGGCCGTGGCCGGGCTCGTCGCCCGACCACGGCCACCGGCGCTGCGTGGGTCAGCGCATCTTCTGCTGCGCGTCGGTCAGCTTCGCCTTCACCGACTGCTCGGTGACCGGCTTGCCGCTCGCCGCGTCGGCGAACAACTCCTTCATCGCGGTGCCGACCAGGGTCTCGAAGGTGCTCTCGTCGGGCACCTGCGGCAGCGGGGCGGCGGTGGTGACAAGCGTCTCCTGGATGTTCTTCTGCTCCGGGGCGGTGAACGCCGGGTCGGCGCCCGCGGTCTTCACCGCCGGCAGCGAGCCGTACGTCTTGTTGAGGAGCGTCTGCTCCTCGTCGCTGGTCATGAACTTGACGAAGCTCAGTGCGCCGTCCTTGTTCTTGGTGTGCTTGAAGACCGCCATGTTGATGCCGGCGACCATGCTGTTGACCTTCTTGCCGCCGGCCGGCGGGCTGGCCAGGAACGGCACCGGGGCCACCCCGTACGCGTCGGCGGGCATGTTCTGCGTCTTGAGGTTCGAGCCGGCGGACTGCCAGAGCAGCATGGCGGCCTTGCCGTTGGCGAAGTCGGAGACCGACTGGTTCTGCGCGTACTCCGCGTTGCTCGGGTTGGTGATCTTGTCGGCGGCCATGAAGTCGATGTAGCGCTTGATGGCCGAGACGTTCTGCGGGGTGTCGAAGGTCGGCTTGCCGGCCGAGTCGAACCACTCACCGCCGTACTGCTGGCTGAAGGTGAAGGCGTGGTGCGCGTTCTCCGACGGGTTGGCGCCCTCGATCGCCAGGCCCCACTTGCCGCCGGTGCTGAGCTTCTTGCCGGACTCGGCGAGCTGCTCCCAGGTGGTCGGCGGCGCGGTGATGCCGGCGTCGGCGAACGACTTCTTGTTGTAGTACAGGCTGTACGCCATGCTGTAGAGCGGCACGGCGGCCGGCGGCTTGCCGGGGGCGCCGGCGGCGGCGAGCGCGGCGGGCACGATCCGATCCTTGCCGCCCACGGCCTGCAGGGCGGCGTCGTCGAACTCGACGAGCGCGCCGGTGGCCTGCAACGACGCCGACCAGGTGTTGCCGATGTTCACCACGTCCGGGCCCTTGCCCGAGGCGGCGGCGGCGAGCAGCCGGTTGAGCAGGTCCGACCAGGGGACGACCTCGACGTTGACCTTGATGCCGGACTGCTTCTCGAACTTGTCCAGCTCCGGCTGGAGGATGGTCTTGTCGGCCTCCAGGCTGGCGCCCTGGTTGCTGGCCCAGTAGGTGAGGGTCTTGGGCGATGCGGCGGAGTCGTCGCCGGAGCCGCCACAGGCGGTCAGCGATGCGGCGGCCAGTACGGCGGCGGTGAATATCCCGAGGTGTCGTCTCGACACGGTCAGCCCTTCCGGTGCGTGGTGGGGGTCCGCCGGCCGCCGTCGTCGATAGGGGTGCGGCGACGGTTGCCGGCTGCGGACGGGGTTTCTCCGGATGCGCCGTCGGGGGTCCGTCGGCGTTTCCCGGGAGTTACATCACGGCTTAATGAATGTCGTCATTAAAGTTGCTGGCAGGTGGGTCGTCAAGCACGGTGCGGTTACAGTCGCCACCAACGGCCGACGGGAACGAGGTGACGAGTGGAGCTGGCGCGTGCCACCAACCGGAGCGTCCGGCTGCGCAACCGGTCCGCCCTGCTGACGAAGCTCTTCCTCGATGCTCCGCTCACCCGGCAGGACCTGGTGCGCAGCACGGGACTGAGCCAGCCGGCGGTGAGCAACGTGGTGGCCGACCTGATCGACGAGGGCATCGTCGCCGAGGCCGGCGCCGCCGAGTCCGACGGCGGCCGCCCCAGCATGCTGCTGCGGGTCGCCCCCCGGTACGCCTTCGTGATCGGCGTGGACGTCGGCGAGACCCGGGTCCGGGTCGAGCTCTTCGACTTCGCGATGACCCTGCTCGCCAGCATCGAGTACCCGCTCGACCCGGCGCGCACCGAGCCCGACGTGGTGGCCGGGCACGTGCTGGCCGGCATCGAGGTGGTCACCGGGAAGGCCCGGGTGGCCACCGCCGACGTGCTCGGCGTCGGTATCGGCGTCTCCGGCGTGGTCGAGCAGGGCGTCCAGGCCGTCGTGCACGCCCAGGCCCTCGGCTGGGACCGGGTGCCGCTGGAGCGCCTCATCGCCGCCGGCACCGACCTGCCGCTGCACATCGACAACGGCGCGAAGACCCTCGGCCAGGCCGAGATGTGGTTCGGCGCCGGGCGCGGCGCCCGGCACGCCGTCTTCGCGCTTGTCGGCTCCGGCGTGGGCGCGGCCGTGGTGACCAACGGCGCCACCTACCGGGGCGCGTCCAGCAGCGCGGGGGAGTGGGGGCACACCACCCTGGTGTACGGCGGCCGGGCCTGCCGGTGCGGCGCGCGCGGCTGCCTGGAGGCGTACGTGGGGGCGGAGGCGATCATCGACCGCTACCGCGAGGCGCGTCGGGGTCGCGCCGTGCCGGGCGAGGACGAGGAGTCGCAGCTCGCCGCGCTGGTCACCGCCGCCGAGTCGTCGGCCACCGCCCGCCGGGTGCTGGACGACACCGCCGGCTATCTCGGCGCGGGGGTGGCCAACCTGATCAACCTGTTCAACCCGGAGCGGGTCGTCCTCGGTGGGTGGGCGGCGATGGCGCTGGGCGACCTGCTGCCGGCCGTCCGCGAGGCCGCCGGTCGGCAGGCGCTGCGCCAGCCGTACGAGCAGGCGTCGATCGAGCTGTGCCGCCTCGGCGTGGACGCGGTGGCCCTGGGAGCGGCCACCCTCCCGATCGCCCGCTTCCTCACCGACGGCGGCGTCCGCCGCACCTGACCCGCCTGACCCGCCTGACCCCGCCTCCTCCTCCACCCGGTGATCAAGAGGTTCGCGTCATCCTGGGCGCGATTTCTGACGCAAACCTCTTGATCACCGGGAGTGGTCGGGGGTGGGGGGACGGGGGTGGGGGACGGGGGTGGGGGTTGGGAATTACACAAAACCGATCCTCGGGATAAATAACGAAGTTATAGATCGATGTCTTGACTCCGTCGCAACCTCGCCGCAACACTCCTACGAGAGCGCTCTCCTCTCCCCGCGGCGTCGCATCGGCGGCACCACCCACGGCACCACGGGCGAAAACCGCTCCCCACCCCCGGCGTCCGTAACGCCCTATCGACAGGCGATGTCATGACATCTCGTGCTACATCCGTACGCCCGCGTCCCCGGCGGCGGACCGTCCGGCACCTCCTCGCCGGAGTCGCCGTGGCCCTGGTGGCGGCCCTGACCCCGGCCGTGGCCACCGCCCCGGCGCAGGCCGCCCCCACCCTGCTGTCGCAGGGACGCCCGGCGACCGCCTCGTCCACTGAGAACGCCGGCACCCCCGCCTCGGCCGCTGTCGACGGCAACACCGGCACCCGCTGGGCCAGCGCCTTCAGCGACCCCCAGTGGCTCCAGGTCGACCTGGGCGCGCGGGCCACCATCAGCCAGGTCAACCTGCTCTGGGAGGGCGCCTACGGCCGCGCCTTCCAGATCCAGACCTCTGACGACGCGGCCACCTGGTCCACGATCTACTCGACCACCACCGGCGCGGGCGGCACCCAGAACCTCACCGTCACCGGCGCCGGCCGATACGTGCGCATGTACGGCACCGCCCGGGGCACCGGCTACGGCTACTCGCTCTGGGAGTTCCAGGTCTATGGCGAGACCGACGGCGGCACCTCCACCTGCGGCAGCACCAACGTCGCCCAGGGCAGCCCGGCGGCCGCCTCGTCCACCGAGAACGCCGGCACCCCGGCGTCCGCCGCCGTCGACGGCAACACCGGCACCCGCTGGGCCAGCGCCGCCAGCGACCCGCAGTGGCTGCGCGTCGACCTCGGCAGCACCCGCACGATCTGCCGGGTGACCCTCACCTGGGAGGCCGCGTACGCCCGGGCCTTCCAGCTCCAGACCTCCGCGGACGGGTCCACCTGGACCACCATCTACTCGACCACGACGGCCACCGGCGGCACGCAGAGCCTCACAGTCACCGGCAGCGGTCGCTACCTGCGCGTGTACGGCACCGCCCGGGGCACCGCCTACGGCTACTCGCTGTGGGAGCTGGCGGTGAACACGACCGGCGGCGGCACCACCGAGCCCCCGGTCGGCAGCACCGACCCGTACAACCCCAACCTCGGGCCGAACACGTACGTCTTCGACCCGAGCACGCCGACGTCGACCATCCAGAGTCGACTGAACACCCTCTTCACCCAGCAGGAGACCAACCAGTTCGGCCCGCAGCGCTACGCCGTGCTGTTCAAGCCGGGCACCTACACCGCCGACGTCAACCTCGGCTTCTTCACCCAGGTCGCCGGGCTCGGCATGAGCCCCGACGACGTCAACCTCAACGGCCACGTCCGCACCGAGGCGTTCTGGATGGGCGGCAACGCCACCCAGAACTTCTGGCGGGCCGCGGAGAACCTCTCGGTCACTCTGCCCGCCGGGCAGACCGTGGAGCGCTGGGCGGTGTCGCAGGCCGCGCCGTACCGGCGGATGCACCTGCGCGGCGCGCAGAACCAGATCCAGCTCTGGAACGGCGGCGACGGCTGGTCCAGCGGCGGCCTGCTGGCCGACACCCGTATCGACGGCCTGGTCGTCTCCGGCTCGCAGCAGCAGTGGTACTCCCGCAACAGCGAGTTCGGCAACGGTTGGACCGGCTCGGTGTGGAACATGGTCTTCCAGGGCGTCGTCGGCGCCCCGGCGCCGAGCTTCCCCAACCCGTCGCACACGGTCATCGCGCAGACCCCGCAGGTGCGGGAAAAGCCGTTCCTGTACGTCGACGGCACCGGTGAGTACCGGGTCTTCGTGCCCGCCCTGCGCACCAACTCGACCGGCACCAGCTGGTACAACAAGACCCCGGCCGGCTCGTCGATCTCGCTGTCGCAGTTCTTCGTCGTCCAGCCCGGCACCAGCGCGGCCACCATCAACGCGGCCCTCGCCCAGGGCCGGCACCTGCTCTTCACCCCGGGCGTGCACCACGTGACCGAGCCGATCCAGGTCAACCGGGCCGACACGGTCGTCCTCGGCCTCGGCCTGGCCACCATCCAGGCCGACAACGGCAGCGTGGGGATGCGGGTGGCCGATGTGGACGGCGTCAAGGTCGCCGGCCTGATGTTCGAGGCCGGCACGACCAACTCGCCGGTGCTGATGGAGGTCGGGCCGTCCGGCTCGGCGGCGAGCCACGCCACGAACCCGACCTCGCTGCACGACGTGTTCTTCCGCATCGGCGGGCCGCACGTCGGCAAAGCCACCAACACGCTGACCGTCAACAGCGACAACGTGATCGGTGACCACATGTGGCTGTGGCGGGCCGACCACGCCGCCAGCGGCGTACCGACCGGGTGGACGCTGAACACCGCCGACACCGGACTGACCGTCAACGGCGACAACGTCACCATGTACGGCCTCTTCGTCGAGCACTACCAGAAGTACCAGACCGTCTGGAACGGCAACGGCGGCCGGACGTACTTCTACCAGAACGAGCTGCCGTACGACGTGCCCAACCAGGCCGCCTGGATGAACGGGTCGATCCGGGGGTACGCCGCGTACAAGGTCGCCGATTCGGTGACCAGCCACGGGGCGTGGGGGCTGGGTAGCTACAGCTACTTCAACGTCAACCCCGCGGTGGTCGAGGAGCACTCCTTCGAGGTGCCCGTCAACTCGAACGTGCGCTTCACCAACATGGTCACCGTCTCGCTCGGTGGCGTCGGCACCATCAATCGGGTGATCAACAACGCCGGCGGGACCGCGAACGCGGCAAACCAGACGGTGTACCTGACGAACTACCCCTGACCGGGGCGCCCGCGCCGATCCGGTTGTCTCATCAGACCGGGCCGGCGCGGGCCGTACCCAGGGCCGAGGCCGGCCCGGTCCCGCCGAAGACCGGGCCGGCCATGGTCACACCTCAGTACGCCAGCACCTCGCCCGCCGCGCGCTCGCCCGCGCGTACCGCCCCCTCCAGATAGCCGGCCCAGCGGGTCGCCGTCTCGGTGCCCGCCCAGTGCACCCGCCCGACCGGCGCTCGCAACCGCGGCCCGTACGTGCGCCACGCCCCCGGAGTCAGCACACCGCCGAAACAGCCCCGCGTCCACTCGTCGGCCGACCAGTCGTACTCGACAAGCGCCACCGGATCCGCCGCGCGCGGCCCGACCACGGCCGCGAACGCGTCCAGCACGCACTCCCGCCGCCGCGCCGGGGACATCTCCCGCAGCGCGGCGGCGTCGCCGGCGTAGCTGAACCCGGTCAGCACGCCGCGCGGCGAGGTCGGGGTGGAGTTGTCCACCGTCTCGGTGAGCGGTCCGGCGCTGCTGGTGGACACGCCGGAGCGCCCGTCGGCACGCCAGAACGGCTCGGCGTAGACGGCGTGCACCTTCCACGCCGACCCCATCGGCATCCGCTGCGTCAGGCCGTCGCGCAGCGCCGGCAGCGGGGGGTCGTACCGGATCCGGCCGGCCAGCGCCGGTGCCAGCGCGACCACCACGGCGTCGCCGTCGACGGGCCCGGCGTCGGTGCACACCGTCACCCCGTCCGCGTCCTGCCGGATCGTGTGCACCGCGGCGCCCAGCCGCAGCGTCTCCGGCGACAACCCGGCCGCCATCCGCTCGGCCAGCGCCGCGGGACCGCCCACGATCCGGTCCTGCTGCGCGCCGCCGGCCATGCCCAGCAGTGGCGCGGTGCCGCCCGCGCTGCGCAGGTAGAACAGCAGGTGCAGCAGGGACAGCTCGTCCGCGGCGGTAGCCAGCAGCCCGCCGGCGAGCAGCCGCCCCAGGTAGTCGGCCGTGTCGGCGTCCCCGGCCGTGGCGCGCAGCCAGCCGCCGAGCGTCGTCGCGTCCCACCGTGCGGCCTCCGGCGCCCGCCACGGCTCGGCCGGGTCCAGGACGGCGGCGTACCCGTCGAGCAGCCCGAGTACCCGGGCGACCTGCGCCGGCGGGTCGGGTCGCCGCTCGCCGGCCCACAGCAGGGTGGACGCGCCGAGCGCCGCCGAGGCGAAGGTGACCAGCCCGTGCTCGGCGACCAGCGCGTACATCCGGTCCTGGGTCGGGCCGATCCACTGGGCGCCCAGGTCGAGCTGCGTCCCGTCGGGCAGCCATCGGGTCAGCACCCGCCCGCCGACGCGGTCGCGGGCCTCCAGCACCCGCACGCGCGCGCCGGCCCGGTGCAGCGCCGCCGCGGCGGCGAGACCGGAGAAGCCGGCGCCGACCACGACCACCCGGATGCCCTCGGACACGGCGACGGTCTACCCCAAAGCGTCGGGCATATGACTCTTCGCCGGCCCGCAGCGATGATCGCGGTCCGGGTGGGGTGGCATCGACGGTCCTATACTGTGCCTACCGGTCGTGGAACCCGTGAGCGGAGGCGGGCGTGCCACTCTTTTTCCTGAGTTACGCCCAGGAGGACAACCGCAACAGCCAGATACAGGAGTTCTTCGTCGATCTCAGCGAGGCGGTGGCCGGGCTGGCCGCCCTCCACTGGGACGAGGCGGGGTTCATCGACGGGCACATCCCGCTCGGCAGCACCTGGCCGGACACCCTGTCCGACGCGTTGTCCACCAGCGCCTGCCTGGTCGCGCTCACCTCGCCGCGGTACGTCGTCAGCGACTACTGCGGTCGGGAGTTCCAGGTCTTCGCCGACCGGATCGACGAGCACGAGCGGCAGTTCCACGTTCGTCCGCCCGCGATCGTGCCGGTGCAGTGGCTCCCGTGCGACCGGCTGCCCACGGCGGTCGCCGGCTTCCAGTACCGCAACTTCCACACCGGCACCGCCTACGCCCAGGACGGCCTGCTCACCCTCAAGCAGCGCAAACGGCACGAGGACGATTACAAGGACTTCGTCGACGCGCTCGCCCGGCACATCGTGCAGACCGCCCGCGACCACACCCTGCACCGGCCGGCGCAGCGCCCCGTGCTGTCCAAGGTGACCAGTGCCTTCGACCGGCCGGCGAGGCCGCAGGCGCACCACGGCCCGAGCATGTTGACGGCGGTGCAGCGGGCCACCAGTGCCCGGCACGTGCACATCGTGCTGGTCGCCGGCAGCTCCGCCGAGCTGGCTGGCAGCCGGCCCGGCGCCGAGGACCGCTACGGCGCGGTCTCGCGGGACTGGCGGCCGTACCGGCCCGAGCTGGAGGTGCCGATCGGCAGCTGGGCCGGGGCCATCGCCACCACCAAGAGCTACGGCTGGACAGTGGAGGACGCCGCGGAGCTGGCCGTGGTCCGGGAGTGGGCGCGGGCGCACAACCAGATCGTCGTGCTGGTGGTCGACGTCTGGTCCGCCGACCTGCCGCGCTACCAGGTCAGCCTGATCGGCTACGACCGGGACGTGAACTCGCCGCGGGCGCCGGTGCTGGTGCCGTGGACGGCCGCCGACGACGCGGCTGCCGGCGGCAACCGCAAGATGTGGGACACCCTGGCCCGGGTGCTCCCGCATCACGTGCTGCACAACACCCGCGACGTGTGGCGCACCGAGATCGCGACCTCCGCACGCTTCCAGGAGGAACTGGAGGACGTGCTGGTGGTCGAGCAGGGTCGGATCTACCGCACGGGCACGGTCTACCAGGAGCCGCCCACCGACGGCTCCGGTCTTCGCCCGATCCTCGAAGGTCCCTAGGGGAGGCACGCCATGGCGGTGAACGAGACGGCACGCGGCCAGATCGTGACCTTCTACTCGTACAAGGGCGGCACCGGCCGCACGATGGCGCTGGCCAACGTGGCCTGGATCCTGGCCAGCCAGGGGTTGCAGGTGCTGGTCGTCGACTGGGACCTGGAGTCTCCGGGCCTGCACCGCTACTTTCATCCGTTCCTGCGCGACAAGGAGCTGCGCGCCACCCCCGGCGTCATCGAGATGATCTGGGATTACTCGATCGCCACGATGCAGCGCAACCGTGACGAGGACTCCCAGGAGATCCTCACCGGTCATGCCAAGATCCAACGACGCGCGGTCTCGCTGAACTGGGACTTCAGCCACGGCGGCGTGATCGACCTCGTGGCCGCCGGGCAGCAGGACTCGGCGTACTCCCGGCTGGTGAGCACCTTCGACTGGGCCAACTTCTACGAGCGGCAGGGCGGCGCGTCGTTCATCGACGCGGTCCGGGCGCAGATGCGCGCCGAGTACGACGTGGTGCTGATCGACAGCCGCACCGGCCTCAGCGACGTCGCCGGCATCTGCACCGTCCAACTGCCCGACCTGGTCGTCAACTGCTTCACCATGTCCACCCAGAGCATTCGCGGCGCGGCGGCGGTGGCCCGCTCCATCCGCAGCCAGCGCCCGGACGACCCGCCGCTGCTGCTGCCGGTGCCGATGCGCGTGGAGGACGCCGAGCTGCGCAAGCTGGAGACCGGTCGGGACCTGGTCCGCGCCGAGTTCGCCCCGTTCCTCGACCACCTCTCCGACGCGGCGGCCGCCCGCTACTGGAACACCATCGAGGTGCCGTACCGCACGTTCTACGCCTACGAGGAGATCCTCGCCGCGTTCGGCGACCGGCCCGAGCAGGTCGGCACCCTGCTGGCCGCGTACGAGCAGCTCGCCTCGGTGATCACCGACGGGCGGATCACGCAGCTGCACCCGATCGGCGAGACGGACCGTCGCCGCTCGCTGGCCGAGTTCGAACGGAGCCGGCTCACCGCCGAGCAGGCCGTGCTGCTCAGCTACGCCTCCGCCGACCGGCTCTGGGCCGAGTGGATCACCGACCAGTTGGAGGACGCCGGGCTGCGGGTGGACCGCCGCGCCCTGGACGTGCCGCTGCTCGCCGGCGGGCGGGCCGAGTTCGACCGGGCCGTCAGCGGCGCCAGCCGGGTGCTGGCCGTGCTCACCCGGCACTACGCGAGCACCTCCCTCGCGGGTGAGGTGTGGAAGACCGCCACCGGCCGCGACCAGCTCGGCGGCGGGGGAGTGCTGGTGCCGCTGCGGGTCGACGAATCGCGGCTGACCGCCCCGTACAGCGAGCACAGCCCGGTCGACCTCACCGACAGCGACCCGTCCACCGCGCGGACCCGGCTGCTGGAGGCGGCGGGAACGCCGACGATCACGGCCGGCGGTCGCGCGGTCGGCCGGTTCCCCGGCCCGTTCCCGGCGATCTCCAACGTCCGCCAGCACGGGACGCCGTTCGTCGGCCGCGCCACCCAGCTGGAGGCGCTGCGCGACCGGCTCACCACCTCGCCGGACTCGGCCACCCAGGTCGTGCACGGCCTCGGCGGCGTCGGCAAGACCCAGCTCGCCGCCGAGTACGCGCTGCGCTTCGGCCGCGACTACGACCTGGTCTGGTGGATCCCGGCGGACAGCGAGGACCGCATCCGCGGTGGTCTGGCCGACCTCGGCCAGGCGATGGGGCTGGGCACGGGCGGCGGCGCCGAGGCGGCCCGCCGGGTGCTCGACACGCTGCGCCGCGCCGGGCCCGACCGGCGCTGGCTGATCGTCCTGGACAACGCCGACAAGCCCACCCGCGCCACCCGGTCGCTGCTGCCGCAGGGGCCCGGCCACGTCCTGCTCACGACCCGCGACCAGAGCTGGAGCGAGTACGCCACCGCGACCGAGCTGACCGTCTTCGACCGCGCCGAGAGCGTCCAACTGCTGCGCGACCGGGTCCGCGGGCTCACCGAGGCCGAGGCCGCCCAGGTGGCCGAGAAGCTCGGTGACCTGCCGCTCGCCGTCGAGCAGGGCGCGGCGTACCTGCGGGCCAGCGCCATGCAGGTCGAGAAGTACCTCAGCTCGCTGGACACCCCCGGCCTGCTGCGCATCCTCGACGGCCGGCAGTCCGCCGGCTACTCCAAGGCGCTCGCCGCGACCTGGCTGTTCACCCTCGGCCAGTTGCGCGAGGAGAAGCCGGCGGCGGCCCGGCTGCTGGAGCTGTGCTCGTTCTACGCGCCGGAGCCGATCCCGGTCGCGATGCTCACCGGCGACCGCTTCGCCAGCTTCATGGCCCCGATCGACCCGACGCTGACCGACCCGATCCTGCAGGGCCTGGTCACCGCCGAACTGGGCCGCTACGGCCTGGCCCAGGTCGACGCGGAGAACAACTCGGTGCGGATCCACCGGCTGGTCCAGCTCGTCATCCAGGACCAGCTGGCCGACCCCGAGGAGGCCCGCCGGGAGGCCCAACTGCTGCTCGCCGCCGCCAGCCCACGCGACCCCGACAGGCCGGTCAACTGGCCGCGGTACGCCGAGCTGTGGCCGCACGTACGCCCCAGCGGCCTGCACCTGTCCACGATGGACGAGGCCCGGCAACTGGTCGTGGACATCGTGCGCTACCTCTACCGCCGGGGCGACTACGACACCAGCCGCGCACTGGCCGAGGAGTCGCTGGCCGCGTGGCGCGACACCGACGAGGACGACCCCACCAAGCTGCGGATGCGCTTCCACCTGGCGAACGTCCTGCGCGCGCAGAGCCACTTCGACGGGGCGTACGAGATCGACCGGGACGTCTACGACCGGCAACGGCGGATCTTCGGCGAGGAGCACCTCTACACCCTGATGACGGCCCGCAGCCTCGGTGCGGACCTGCGCGCCCAGGGTCTCTACCACGAGGCCGAGGCGCAGGACCGGCGCACCCTGGAGCTGAGCGTGCGCAGCTTCGGCGACGACAGCGGCCGTACGCTGACCGCGGAGAACAACCTCGCCGTGTCGCTGCGCCTGGTCGGTGACTTCCGCGGCGCCGCCGCGCTCGACCAGAACATCCACGAGCGGCGGCGGGACCGCTTCGGTGAGGAGGATCCGTCCACCCTCGCCTCGGCCAGCAACTACGGGCGTGGCCTGCGCGACACCGGCGAGCTGTGGCGGTCGCACAGCGTCCTGCAACGCACCTACACCATCCAGCAGAAGGTGATCGGCGCGGACCATCCGGAGACCCTGCGGACGGCGAAGGAGCTGGCGCTCACCCTGCGTCAGCTCGGGCGCTTCGCCGACGCGCACCGGCTGATCGAGCGGACCGTGGTCCGCTACCAGCGCACCCTCGGCGGTGAGCACGCCGACACGCTCTCCGCCGAGATGGCCCTGGCCACCACCTGGTCGGCGGTGGGCGACAACCAGACCGCCCTGCGGGTGGCACGCCGCCTGCGCGACGGCTACAACGAGGTGCTCGGCGAGTCGCACGCCATCACCCTGGCCTGCCTGAACAACCTCGGCGTGCTGCTGCGCAAGCAGGGCGACCACACCCAGGCCCGCGAGCTGTCCCAGCGGGTCCGCGACCAGTTGCTGACCAACCTCGGCGAGCGGCACCCACACACCCTGCTGGCCACCCTCAACCTGGCCAACGACCTGTTCGCCCTCGGCGATCGCGACAACGCGTTGCTGCTGGACACCACCGCGTACGTGGAGCTGACCCGGGCGTTGGGCGCCGAGCACCCGGACACGCTCTCCGCCTCGGTCAACCTGGCGTTGAGCCGGCAGGCCACCGAGAGCGAGGCGGACGCCGGCCGGGCGCTCTACGACGAGGCGTTCGGCCAGTTGGTGCAGCTCTTCGGCGGTGACAACCCGCGGGTGATGCAGGCCCGCCAACGGGAACGCTCCAACGCCTACATCGAACCGGCGCTGCTCTAGTGGGACGGGATGGTGCATATGTCGAGGCGGCGTAGGCCACGGAGCCGGGTCCCCGCCGAAGGGCCGCCGCAACCATCGAACGGGTCGTCGAGGTCGCGCAGGATGGCATCGCGGTTGGCGGCGATCGTCGGCGCGAGCGGCCTGCTGGCCGCCCTCACCGGCGTGGTGGTCGCCCGCAGCTTCGATCCGGTGGTCGATGGGGCCGCGGACGTAATCGGCAGTGACCCGTTGCAGGTGTACGCGGTTCCGGACCGCGACCTGGGCGCGGAGCTGGATGCTGCCTGGGTGTCGGACCGTCCACTGCCGTCGAGCATCACGACGGGCGGTCAGAGCCCGGAGCGGCTCACCGCTGTCCTGCTCGCCGCGGGCGTGGTCCGGGCGGGTCAGGCCACGACCGCGGTCACGATCGAGAACAAGCGCTCTGATACGGCTGTCCTGACCGCGATCACCGCCTCCGTGCACCGGCGTGCCGTGCCGCTGAGCGATTCCTTGGTCGTCATTTCGCGGGCGGGGGGTGGCCCCGGTGCGGGTCCGGTCGCGCTCGGATTCGATCTTGACGGGCCCAGTCTGTCCGCGCAGGCGTTCGGCAAGCACGACGTCTTGACCGGTCCGTATCTTGACACAACCGGCCTCACGCTGACCGGCGGCGAGAAGCTGAGGTTCAATTTCGTCGGACGTACGAAATCCAGCTATGTCGAGTGGTCAATCAAGATCGACTATGTGGTCAGTGGTCGGGCCCGGACGCTGACGGTGCTTCCGGGCGGCTCTCCCATGCGGGTGACCGCACTGACCAGCCGCTATTCCCACTCGTACCGATGGAATGACGAGGGCGTGCAACGGGTGCCGGTCGAGCAGGTGTGCGGCTCGGACTGCCGGCGTGAGCAGTGGCGGAAACCGGAATGAGGAGCGGGTTCGGGATAAGGCCTGGCGTGCGCATCGTCCTCCTGACTGTCGTCCTCTTGGTGCCGTCCCTCCTGACGGCGCTTCTCGTGGTGCGGAACGAGGGCCGACACCAACCATCCGGAACGCCCGACGTCCAGCCCGTCGACACGGCGTCAACACCACCGGCCACAGTGCGCGCGGACGTGGTGCCCTTCCAGATCGGCGCGCTCGCCACGCCGCTGAAGACCGGCGAGAAGCCGCCTCCCGCCCGTACCTGTGCGGAGGCGATGAATTGGATGCGGGCGATAGGTGGCGCGGCCATCGGTGAGGCACGGGCAGAGATCTCGATCCGAGTCCCGAGACGGGTGCAGGTCAACGTCCGCGACATCCGGGTGCGAACCGTGGACTCGGAAACCGTCGACCCTCGAGCCGCCGTCGTCTGCACCAACTCCGACTACACAGTGGATCCTCGTCCAGGGAACTGGCGCTTCGCGGAGACGTTCGGCATCCTGGGCGCGCCCGCATCAACCAAGACCGAGGTCGTGGAGCTTGCGAGGCCCGAAGGGTCCGTCGATCGGCCGGCAGTCAGAATGTCGTACCTGGGCGTGACCAGCGAGGACCTGGACGTGCCGGCCGGCGGGGACCTGCGGGTGCCGTTCTACGTGACGGGGCACGGCGGGCCCGCCCACCGGATCGGGTTCCAGATCGAGGTCGACGTGACGATCAACGGCGTCCAGGAAACCTACATCCTCGACGATGGTGGCCGCCCCTTCTCCCTCTACGACAGCACGTTGCGCTACCTCGACGCCAACTACGACTGGCTGGCGGACAAGAGGGAGTGGGTGGTTAATGGAGGCGAGCGGACCATTTCGGTCGCTCCGGCCACTGTGCCGACGACCAGGTGGTGCAAGGCGCTCTCCCTCGCCGAGGTCCGACGGGTGCTGCGACATGGGTGGAGGCGCAGTCGTTCGACTCGGATTTCCGGCCCAGCTGCGCGTGGTTCGACGGCGCCGCACGACTCAATCTCGCCCTGGACCTCGAGCCAGACGAAGCGTCCGCGAGGGCCGAGTTCGCCGCCATGCGCAACGGGACGCTCGGCCTCGGGGGCGGCATCAAGCCGCACGTCGTCGACATCGGAGACGAGGCGGTGGCGGTGGCCGGTTCCGGCATCTACGAGGTGTTCGTCCGAAGTGGTGCGGAGATGATGAGCCTTACCCTCGGCGATCCCGAATTCCGGAATGACCCAGCGGTGCTGAGCGCGCTCGTCGAACTCGCCCGAACCGCCGCCGAACGCCTCTGGTGACGACGGCTCGGCCGCTTCCTCGTGGACGCGTATTATGATCACCGACGTTGCGTCAGGGCGGCTGCCACCGTGAGCACATCGGTATCAGGGACCGCCTGATGGGTTGCGCGGACCAGGTCCGGCCGCGCCATCAAGGTGTGCGCCGCGTCGGAGTGGCCGCCTCGACGGGCAGCGAGCATCAAGCCGACCCACGCGTCGCTGTCTTCGGGATCATCGATCAGCCGCCGCTGGTACGCCATCAACGCGCCCGCTACGTCACCTGCGACGTAAGCCCGGTCCGCCGGATCGTCAGTGAAAAACCCGCTGCCGGGGGCGACGAGGCGGCGGCGCACCGCCGCCTCGGGGCCACTGCGCACGGCTAGCGCGGGTCGAGCCGCGGTGGCCGTCACGATAGGTCCGGGGCCGCCGCCCGACCATGGCTCGCCTCGCCGCACGGCGCGTAATGCCAGCTCGACCTCCATGGGGTCGGGAACCAGGTTGGCCAGCCCCCAGCGCACCGCGCTGGCATCCGCCACGTCCCGCACCGCCGCCTCGACCGCGCCGTCGACCGGGTCGCGCCAGCCGCGCAGGGTGCTCGCCATGTCGGCCACGAACGCCCGGCCGGCCGCGGTCAGCTCGGCCGCGTCGGCGAGCTGCCGGACGGCGCGGATGGTCTGCTCCCGCCAGTACGCGTACTCGAACGCGGCGGCGGTCCCCTCGTGCCGCCGGCAGCGCCACACCTCGGCCACCCCCAGGTGCGCGTACGCGCCCTGCAGCAGCGCGCCGACCGGGCGCGGGTCCAGTCGCCAGGGCGCCCGGTAGCGGGCCGGCCCACCCGGGCGGTGAAGCGGAACCAGATCGAGCAGCGCGCCGAGTTTGGTGTGCTGCAACTCGTGCACGAGCAACAGCGCCAGGGTCCGCGCGTCGGCGGGCACGGAGAGCGCTATGGCGCCGAGCGCGTCCCTGCTGGTGGCGCTCACCGGGTTGCCCGAGGGCGGCGGTCGCAGCGGCACGAGTGTGCGCAGCAGCCCGGCCAGCGCGTCGGCGTGCGCCGGAAGGTGGGCACGCAGCCACTGCCCGGCCTCGGCGGTGAGCCGGTCCAGTCGGTCGGCCGACACGTCGTCCAGTCGGGGTGCCGAAGGCCGGTGGTAGCAGTCGCGCCACGGGTCCTGGTCGTCGACCAGCACCTCGACCGCGTCGAACGGCCTGGTCCTGCGTACCGGCAGCCAGCCGATCCCGCCGACGCCCGCGTCGAGCAGCCGGCCACCGCCCGCCTCGATCCGTACCTCCTCGTCCGCGCCGCTGCCGATCCGCAGCGTGCCGGCCTCGCCGGACAGCCGCACCGGGCTGTCGAAGGGCAGGCCCGTCGCCGCGCCGACGGTGGGCAGCGGCAGCACACCGTCGGCCGGGCGGGGCAGCGTCAGCGTGAACGTCAGGCCGGCGCGGGTCGCCGCCGCCGCCGCGAGCGCGGCCAGGTAGGCGGGGCCGGCGGCGCCGTCGAGCGCGGCGCGGGCCCATCCGGTCACCGGCGGATGGGTCAGCACCGCGGCCACCGTTGCCGGGTCGGCGTGCTCGGCGCGGGTGAGCAGCTCCAGACTCTGCCGGACCAGTGGCTCGCCACGGCAGGCGCGGGCCGCGGCGACGGTCAGCAGCCGACGGCGACCGAGCTGCCCGCCCCGCAACACCGCGACCGTTGCGGCGTCGCCGTGGCCCCCGGCCAGCCCGGCGAGCTGCGCCACCGACAGCGGGCCCGTCATGGGCGTGCCACCGGCGTCGGCACGCTCGCCCCGGCGACGCGACGGCGCAGCGCGTCCAGGTCGGCGGTCACCACCGTCCGCACGTGCTGGATCAGCCGCAGCAGGTCGGCACAGTAGACGGACGGGTTGACGAAGCCGGCGCCGTCGCGGAAGCGGTGCGCGTACAGGCCGCCACCGCAGACGTCGACGACCGGGCAGGCCCGGCAGGCCGGCGCGAGCGCCGCGGTCCCGGTGGGACGCCCGGCCAGCGACGGGTGACGCAGCGCCTCGTCGAAGCTGTGCCGGAAGACGTCGAAGCCGGTCCGCATCGCCGACGCGGTGGTCGTCTTGAGCGTGTCGGTGCCCTCGATGGTGCCGTCGGTCTCGATCGTCATGACGTCCGGCTCGGCGGCGCCCAGCGCCTGGGTGCCGCTGCGTCCGCCCAGCAGCAGCGTGATCAGTGACTCGAACAGCCGGATGCCGGTACGCCGGGGCGTCTCGGCGTACCAGCGGTCGAAGACGGCGATCAGCCAGTCCGCGTACGGGGTGGCGGGGTCGTCGGGGTGGCGCCCGGGTGGGGGAGCGCTCCAGTTGCCGTGCGGCAGCAGCAGATCCAGCCGGGGCGGGTCGAACTCCCGCAGGCCCTCGTAGACGGCGATCGGGTCGTTGGCCAGGTCGACCGTGCAGAGCAGACCGGCGTAGCGGGCCCGGTGTTCGGGCCGGGCCAGCAGGCGCAGCGCGGCGGCCACCTCGGCGAAGCTGCCCCGGCCGTCGGCGTGGCGGCGGTGGCGGTCGTTGGCGGTGCGGTCGCCGTCCACGCTCACCCCGACGTCGATGCCGTGCGTGTGGCACAGGTCGAGCGCCGCCTCGTCGAGCAGGAGCCCGTTGGTCTGCATCGCCACGTCGAGTGCGACGCCGGAGGGCATCGCGGCGCGCAGCGTGCGTACCGTCCGGTCGAGCACGGCGGGGCCGGCGAGCAGCGGCTCCCCGCCGTGCAGCACTACCCGGACCCGGTCGGTGCCGTGCCGGGCCACGTGGGCGGCGAGCCGGTCGGCGACCCGGCTCACGGTGCCGGGGGCCATGACCCGTGGCCGGGCCCGCCAGCCCTGGTCGGCGTGCCGGTAGACGTAGCAGTAGTCGCAGGCCAGGTTGCACCGTGAGTGGACCTTCAGCACCACCTGGCGGATGCGGGGCGCGGCCACGGCAGGCCGGTGTCGGGTGGCCGACGGCGGGGCGTCGGCCGGCACGGTCAGAAGCTCGACTCGAACGCCGACACGTCGCCGGGCCGGCCCGGCTCACTCTCGGCGGCCAGCGTGCCCAGCACGTGGGCCAGGACGCCGTCACCGGCGCCGGCCAGCAGGTCCGCCAGAGGTACGTCGCCGAGCTGCACCAGAGCGGTGCCGACAGTGCGTCCGATGGGCGGCTGGTCGTGGTCAGCCACCGTGGACCGTCCTTCGGTCGAAGACCGGCACCTGCGTCACCGCTGCGCTCACTCCGCCTTTCTACACCATCGCACCCGGCCCCGGACGGCGCGACACCGCAGCCCGTACGCGCTGGCCACCGTGCCGTTACCTGGCGTACGACCGGGGCCGCCCGGCGCGGCGTCGCACACCCGCGGCCGGGACGGCCGATTTTTTCCGGCCGGCCTGTCGAGGTGGGCGGTAGTCGTTCGTATGGAGGATGAGAGGTCGGCGTCGCGCCGGCCGCCACGAGGAGGAACGATGACGCTCTACCTGCTCAGCATGCACCAGCCGCAGGGTGGGGTGCCGGAGCCGGAGTTCCTGGCACAGGTGATGCGCGAGGTCGGCGAGCTGCGCGACGAGCTGGCAGCCGCCGGGTCCTGGATCTTCGGTCAGGGTCTGCACGGGCCGGAGACCGCCACGGTGCTGCGCGCCCGCGACGGTGACGTCCTGGTCACCGACGGACCGTTCGTGGAGGGCAAGGAGTACCTGGGCGGCGTCACCATCATCGACGTGCCGGACCTGGACGCCGCCCTGCACTGGGGTCGCCGCTACGCGCTGGCCACCACCCTGCCGATCGAGGTCCGCCCCTTCCGGTCCGGGGCCGGAGACTGACCGTGCCCGACGTGGAGGCGGTGTTCCGCGCCGAGTACGGCCGCGCGGTCGCCGTGCTGGTGCGCCTCCTCGGCGACATCGACCTCGCCGAGGAGGCCGTCCAGGACGCCTTCGCCATCGCGCTGCGTCGGTGGCCGGACAGCGGCCCGCCGCCCAGCCCGGCCGGTTGGATCATCACGACGGCCCGCCACCAGGCCATCGACCGGCTGCGCCGGGAGGCGACCCGCGCCGACCGGCACGCCCAGGCGGCCCTGCTGTACGCCGCCGACCCACCCGACGAGGAGGGGCCCGTGCGCGACGACCGGCTACGTCTGATCTTCACCTGCTGCCATCCGGCGCTCGCCCCGGCCACCCGCGTCGCGCTCACCCTGCGTCTGCTCGGCGGCCTGCGCACCGCCGAGATCGCCCGCGCGTTCCTGGTGCCGGAGGCGACGATGGCGCAGCGACTGGTCCGGGCCAAGTCGAAGATCCGCAACGCCCGCATCCCGTACCGGGTGCCGCGCGACGCAGACCTGCCCGAGCGGCTGCACGCCGTGCTCGCCGTGCTGTATCTGATCTTCAACGAGGGGTACACGGCCAGCGCCGGCCCGCACCTGGTCCGTGCCGAGCTGTGCGTCGAGGCGATCCGGCTGGCCCGGCTGCTCGTCGAGCTGATGCCGGACGAGCCGGAGGCGCTGGGCCTGCTCGCGTTGATGCTGCTCACCGAGTCCCGCCGGGGCGCGCGGACCACGGCGGACGGCGAGCTGGTGCCGCTCGGAGAACAGGACCGGGACCGGTGGGACCGCGCCCTGATCGCCGAGGGGCAGTCGCTGGTGCGTCGCTGCCTGCGCCGCGACCGGCCGGGGCCGTACCAGATCCAGGCCGCGATCGCCGCCGTGCACAGCGCCGCGCCGCGCGCCGCCGACACCGACTGGCGTCAGATCCTTGCCCTGTACGACCAGCTGACGGTGGTCGCCCCCGGCCCGGTGGTGGCGCTGAACCGGGCCGTCGCGCTCGCCGAGGTCGCCGGTGCGGCGGCGGCGCTGGCCGAGGTGGACCGCCTCGATCTGCCCGGTTACCACGTGCGGCACGCCGTCCGCGCCGACCTGCTGGCCCGGCTCGGCCGGCGTGGGGAGGCCGTCGAGGCGTACCGGACGGCCGTCGCGCTGACCGACAATTCGGCCGAACGGGCCTTTCTCGACCGTCGGGCGGCGGCGGTTTCGGCGGGCTGACCGTGCGTTTGCCGGCCGCCCCGGCCGGGAAACCGAGCCGCCCGTCGGCCGGGGTTTCCACCCCTGGCCGCAGCAGCGGATGGAGGCGGCCATGGCCTACCGACCGGCGACCGTCGACACCGTGCCGGACCTCGACACCCTCACCCTCACCCTGGGCGTCGAGGAGGAGTTCCTGCTGCTCGACCCGGACAGCGGCCGGAACCTGCCGGTGGCCGACCAGGTGCTGGCCGCGCTGCGCGGCCCGACCCGCGACCAGGGCCGCCAGGAGTTCCGGCACAGCATGGTGGAGATGGTCACCCCGGTCTGCGCCGACCTCACCGAGCTGCGCACCCACCTGGTGGCGCTGCGCCGCTCCGCCGTCGAGGCCGCCGCCGAGGCCGGGGCCCGGCTCGTGGCGGTCGGCGCCACCCCGGTGGCCGAGCCGCACCGGACGGTGCCCGACCGGCCGCGTTACCACGCCATGTCCCGCCGGTACGGGCCGGTGGCGCACGATCCGGCGGTCTGCGGCTGTCACGTGCACGTCGGGCTGCCGGACCGGGAGCTGGCCGTGCAGGTCTGCAACCACCTGCGGGTGTGGCTGCCGGTGGTGCAGGCGATCACCACCAACTCGCCGCTGCACGACGGGTACGACACCGGCCACGCCAGCTGGCGGTCGATGCAGTTGGAGCGCTGGCCCAGCATCGGCCCCACGCCGTACTTCGACTCCGCCGCCGACTACGACCGCACCGTCGACGAGCTGATCGCCGCCGGCATCATGCTGGACGCGGCGATGGTCTACTGGTACGCCCGGCCGTCGTCGGCGTACCCGACGGTGGAGGTCCGTGTCGGTGACGTCTGTCCGACCGTGGACGACGCGGTGCTGGTCGCCGCCCTGGTCCGCAGCCTGGTCGCGACACTGGCCGACGACGTACGCGCCGGGGTGCTCGCCCCGCCCGTGCGCGACTGCCTCGTCGCCGCGGCGCACTGGCGGGCGGCCCACGACGGCCTGGACGGCGAGCTGATCGACCTGCGCGCCGGCGGCGCCCGACCGGCCTGGGACCTGGTGGACGAGCTGATGGCGGTGATCGCCCCGGCGCTGCTGCGTCACGGCGATCTCGGTTACGTGCTGGCCCAACTGGCCCGGCTGCGCCGCGACGGCACCGGCGCGACCCGACAGCGACGGGTGCTGGAGCACACCGGCGACCTGCGCGCGGTCATCGACGACCTCGCCGCCCACACCGCCGCCGGCTGACCAACGGTTCTCAACGGATGTCGTGGGTCTGCAACCACAGTTCCAGCAGACCGAGCTGCCACAGCTTGTTGCTGCCCGCCGCGGCCTCGGCTCGGTCCGGCTCGGCGAGCAGCCGCGCCACGTACTCGGGGCGGAACAGGCCCCGCTCGCGCGCGACCGGGGCCTGCAACGCTTCGGCGACCAGCTCGCGCACCGGCCCGTCCACGTTGCGCAGCGCCGGCACCGGGAAGTAGCCCTTCGGCCGGTCGACCACCTCGGCCGGCAGCACCTCCCGGGCGACCTCCTTGAGCACGCCCTTGCCGCCCTGGGCCACCTTGTGCTCCGGTGGGCAGCGCGCGGCGAGGGTGACCAGGTCCTGGTCGAGGAACGGCGTACGCACCTCCAGCCCCCAGGCCATGGACATGCTGTCCACCCGCTTCACCGGGTCGTCGGGGAGCATCAGGTGGGTGTCCAGGCGCAGGACGGCGTCCAGCGCGGTCTGCGCCCCGGGCGCGGCGAGGTGGTCGGTGAGCAGTTCACGACTGGCGTCGTGCTCCAGCGCGTACGCCGGGCCGACGATGGCGCGCAGCTCGTCGTGGCCACGGTCGAAGAACGCGGCGGCGAACGTCTCGGCGGCGCCGTGGCGGGGCACCTGGGTCAGCGGCTGGTGGTAGCCGTAGCCGGCGAACACCTCGTCGGCGCCCTGCCCGGACTGCGCCACCTTCACATGCCGCGCCACCTGCTCTGAGAGCAGGTGGAAGGCGACCACGTCGTGGCTGCCCATCGGCTCGGTCATGGCCAGCACGGCCCCTCGTACGGCGGGCGTCAGGTCGTCGTCGGCGAGCCGGATCCGGTGGTGGTCGGTGTCGTACGCGCGGGCCACCAGGTCGGAGTAGTGGAACTCGTCGCCGGACTCGTCGCCCCGGCTGTCGAAGCCGATGCTGAACGTGCGAAGGTGCTCCTGGCCGGCCTCGGCGAGCAGCGCCACGATGAGGCTGGAGTCCAGACCGCCGGAGAGCAGCACCCCGACCGGGACGTCGGCGACCAGCCGTCGGCGTACGGCCGTGCGCAGCGCGTCGGAGATGGCGGCCCGCCAGTCGGCGGCGTCCATCCCGGCGTCGGCCGGCTCCCGCACGTAGTCGGGCTGCCAGTACACCTGCTCACGGCTGCGACCGTCGGCCTCGATCACCCGCACCGTGGCGGGCGGCAGCTTGCGGACGCCGCGCAGCACGGTCCTGGGCGCCGGCACGATGGAGTGCCAGGACAGGTAGTGGTGCAGCCCCACCGGGTCGATGCCGGTGTCGACGTCGCCGGCGCGCAGCAGCGCGGGCAGGGTGGAGGCGAACCGGAGCCGCCCGGGGGCCTCGGCGAGGTAGAGCGGTTTGATGCCGAGCCGGTCGCGGGCCAGGACGAGCCGCCGCCGGGGCCGGTCGACCAGCCCGATCGCGAACATGCCGACCAGGTGGTCGACGAAGCGTTCACCCCAGTGCGCGTACGCCACCAGGATCACCTCGGTGTCGCTGGTGGAGTGGAAGGAGTACCCGGCGTTCCGCAGCTCCTCGCGCAGCTGCGGGTAGTTGTAGATGCACCCGTTGAAGACCAGCGCCAGGCCCAGGTCGTCGCGCACCATCGGCTGGCCGCCGGCATCGGACAGGTCGATGATGGTCAGCCGCCGGTGCCCGAGGAGCACCCAGTCGTCGGCGTACAGGCCCTCGTCGTCCGGGCCGCGCGAGCGCATCGCCTCGGTCATCCGGGTGACCGCCGCCGCGTCGGGCGGCCGGCCGTCGAAGCGCACCTCCCCGCTGATCCCGCACATCAGGCGGGGTGGCGGTGGTTCAGGGCAGACATGAGCGCCTCCTGTCACGTCTCCCCGGCTGGTGGTGGCGGGGGTCCGGCGAACGAACGGGGCGGCTGGCTACCCGCGCGCGGGGCGGTTATGCGCGCAGGGTGCGCAGGATGCGGGCCAGCTCGGCGCGGTCGGCGTCGGGGAGGTGGCCGAAGAAGCGGTCCGCCTCGGCGCGGCGGGCGGCCCGGATGGCGGCGCTGACGCGGGTGCCCTCGTCGGTGAGCGCGACCAGGGTCGCCCGGCGGTCGGCCGGGTCGGGTCTCCGTTCGACGAGCCCACGGGCCTGAAGGTCGTCGACGACCTCGGTGGCCGAGCGGGGCGCGATGTGCAGGTGCTCGGCGAGCGTGCCGGGGCGTACCTCACCGTGACGGCCGAGCACGCCGAGCGCCCGGGACTGGCTGGGGGTGACGTCCCACGGCGCCAACGACTCCCGGGTCTGTCGGCGCAGACGGGACGCGACCGCCCAGAACGTCTCGGCCAGGCTCTCGTCGCCGCTGTCGGTGGTGTCCTCGGTCACCGGAATACGGTAGCAGCCGATACTGTTGTTCCCTCATGTTGAGGTAACCTCAGCATATCGCCTCCGGAAGGAGTTCCCCCTTGGAACCCACCCCGATGGGCCGCGACCGCGGCCACCGCACCGTCAGCGCCGAGGAGAAGACGCAGGCCCGCCAGGTGTCCCTGCGCCGCATCGGCCGCCTGTTCACCCCCCACCGACCCGCGCTGGCCATCGTCACCGCGATCATCGTGCTCTCCTCGGTCGTCGCGATGGCCAGCCCGTTCCTGCTGCGTGCCGTGATCGACCGTGCCCTTCCGCAGGGCGACGTGACCCTGCTGGTCTGGCTGGTCCTCGGCATGGTCGCCGTGGCCGCCGTGACCGCCGCCCTCGGCGTCGTCCAGACCTGGATCTCCACCCAGGTCGGGCAGCGGGTCATGCACCGGCTGCGCACCGACGTGTTCAGCCACCTTCAGCGGCAGTCGCTGGGCTTCTTCACCCGCACCCGCACCGGCGAGGTGCAGTCGCGCATCACCAACGACATCGGCGGCATGCAGTCGGTGGTCACCTCCACCGCCACCGCCGTCGCGGCCAACCTCACCACCGTGGTCGCCACCGCCGTCGCCATGGTCGCGCTCTCCTGGCAGCTCTCCCTGGTCTCGCTCGTGGTGCTCCCGCCGGCCATCTGGCTGACCCGCCGGGTCGCCCGGATGCGCCGCGAGATCACCGACCAGCGCCAGCGCGAACTCGCCGACCTCAACGTCACCGTCGAGGAGGGGCTGTCGGTCAGCGGCGTGCAGCTCGCCAAGTCCCTCGGCACCGGCCCCGCCCTGATCGACCGGTTCACCGCCTCGTCGACCCGCCTCGTCGACCTGGAGCTGCGCAGCGAGCTGGCCGGCCGCTGGCGGATGGCCTCGATGAGCATCATCTTCGCCGCCGTACCGGCAGTGATCTACCTCGCCGCCGGCCTGCCCGGCACCGCCGGCACGCTGAGCATCGGCACCCTGGTCGCCTTCACCGCCCTGCAGGGCGGCCTGTTCCGGCCACTGATGGGCCTGCTCAACGTGGGCGTGTCGCTGACCGCCTCGCTGGCGCTGTTCGCCCGGATCTTCGAATACCTCGACCTGCCGGTCGACGTGGCCGACCCCGCCGAGCCGGTCCGCCTCGACCCCGCCCGGGTCCGCGGCCACCTGCGCCTTGCGGACGTCACCTTCGGCTACCCCGGCAGCGACACCGCCGCCCTCGCCGGCATCACCCTCGACGTGCCCGCCGGCACCAGCCTCGCCCTCGTCGGCGAGACCGGCTCCGGCAAGAGCACCCTCGCCGGACTGGTCAGCCGCCTGCACGACCCGACCGCCGGCCGCATCACCATCGACGGAGTCGACCTGCGCGACCTGCGCCTGACCGACCTGGCCGCGATCGTCGGCGTCGTCAGCCAGGAGACGTACCTGCTGCACACCACCGTCCGGGAGAACCTGCGCTACGCCCGGCCGGACGCCACCGACGCCGAGATCGAGGCCGCCGCCCGCGCCGCCCAGATCCACGACCTCATCGCCGGCCTCCCCGACGGGTACGACACGATGGTCGGCTCCCGCGGGCACCGCTTCTCCGGCGGCGAGAAGCAACGACTCGCCATCGCCCGTACGCTGCTGCGCGACCCGCGCATCCTGGTCCTCGACGAGGCCACCAGCGCGCTGGACACCGAGACCGAACGAGCCGTGCAGCGAGCGTTCGACGTGCTCGCGCAGGGGCGCACCACGATCACCATCGCCCACCGCCTGTCCACGATCCGCGACGCCGACCAGATCGCCGTGCTCGACCACGGCCGCATCGTCGAGACCGGCGACCACGACAGCCTGCTCGACCGCAACGGCCGCTACGCCACGCTGGCCGCCTGACCATTCGGCTCATAACCGTCTCAAAACTGTTGCCAAAAGCGTCTCGTTATTCTCCGTCCAGCCGGCGGTGCCCAGAGGGGGCGCCCTGACGTCGCGCCGACGCCGGCGGGGTGTCCCTGCGTGACGCAGTGGATCACAATCGGATGATGCGCCGTCCGATGTGGAAGTGGGGCCTGCTGACCGTTGTCGCCGCGCTGGCGGCGGGCGGGACGGGCTGGGTCTGGCTGCGCTACGACTTCGAGAAGGTCAACTGGGCCTGGGGCGTCATCGCCGGGATCATCGCCGTCTACGTCGTCCTGGACCAGGTCTTCACCAACCGACCCGCGGCGTCCATGGCGCTCGTCACTCACCGACGTGCCGCAGCGGACCAGCTTGCCGACCTGATCCGCCGCGACCCCACCGACGACACGCTGCTCCGCGCCGTCGACGAGCCATACCCGCTGCCCGTGCGCTGGTCCACCGGCCCGGCCCGCCTGTTGCCGTCCTGGCGGACGATCGGCCGCTCCAGCGACGCGGCCCCGCTGGACCTGTCCGGCCGCGACGGCGCGCTGTGGAGCCGATACCGCAGCATCCCGTCCGGACGGCTGCTCCTGCTCGGGTCGGCCGGTTCCGGCAAGTCGATCACTGCGCTGCGGATGGCCCGGGAGCTGCCGGCACACCGCGAGCCCGACACGCCCGTCCCGGTGCCGCTGCCGGTCGCGTCGTGGGACCCCGACCGGGAGGGCTTCACCGACTGGCTGGTCGACCGGATCGCCCGGCGGTACCCGCAGCTCGCCGCCGAGCACCCCCACCGGGAGGCGGTGCTGCGCGACCTCGTCGAGGCGGACCTGGTGGTGCCCGTCCTAGACGGCCTCGACGAGATGCCCGAACAGCGGTTGATCGCCTGCCTGGAGCAGCTGAACGCCCTGGCCACCCAGCGATTCGTGCTCACCTGCCGCTCATCGGTGTACGAGCGGTACCTCATGCAGGGGGAGAAGCTGCGCGGCACCGCCGTGGTGGTGCTCGAACCGTTGAGCCCGGCCGAGGTGGCCGACTACCTCGTCGACGCCGCCCCGTACCACCAGGCCGACAACTGGTCGACCGTGGCCGCCACCATCGGCGACGACACCGAGCTGACCGGCGTCTTGTCCACACCGCTGATGGTGGCGATGGCCCGCACGGCCTTCGACCAGCCCGGCACCGACCCGCGCGACCTCGTCCCGCTGGCCCGGGAGCAGGGCAGTCCGTCGGTGGAGGACGACCTACTGACCCGGGCCGTCGACGCCGCCCTGCGCTCCGGGCGGGGTGGTCAGGGGCTGCACCGGTGGGAGCCGGACACGTCCCGGCGGTACCTCGCCTTCCTCGCCGCGCACCTGGAATCACTCGACCAACGCGAGTTCCGCTGGTGGCAACTGCCCGCCGCGCTACCCGGCCCGTTCTGGGCGATCTTCGACGGCCTGCGCACCGGGCTAGCCGTCTGGGTGGCGCTCACGTACGCCCATGACGCTCTCACCGCGACCGCCGCGCTCGCCAGCGACCCCGGCACCCGCGACCTGCTGAACGCGATCGCCCGCAACCCCGACGGCCTGGGCGTCGCGGCCTTCCTGCTGGCCGGGTGCGCCGCGATGCTGCGCGGTGGAACGGCGCGGGACACGCCCCGCCGGGTGCTGTTCGCCGGTGGCCGGCGGGCCTTGCGGGACGGGATGATCGGCGGCCTGGTCGGCGGCGCGTTCTGGGCGTTCGTGACCCTGACGCTTCTGTCGACCGTCACCCCGTCGCCGGAGCTGGTTGAGTGGCTGGACCGGGTGCCGGGGCTGCCCCCGTGGTCGGCCCCGGTGCGCGCCGCGGTGCTGGTCGGTGTTCTCTGGTGGGTGTACTTCGCCGTCACCGCCGGCCTGCGGGTCGACGTCGCCGCTCCGGCCGCCGAGCTGGGCGCCACCAGCGCGGCCGAGACCATCGACGCGGACCGTGCCGCGAGCGTCGCGTCGGCGCTGACCACCGTGGCGGCCGCCGTCCTGCGGGTGCTCGTCGCCGTGGCGGTGCTCCGGCTGACCGGGGTGCTGCCGGCCGCGCCGCCGGTAACGTCGCTGGCGTACGCCGGAATGGGTCTGGGGTTGGGCTGGTGGCTGCACCGGCGCGCGGGTGCCGCGTGGGTCCGGTTCGCGGTTGCCCGGGCAGTGTTGGCCGTCCGGGACCGGATCCCCTTTCCGCTACTGGCGTTCCTGGCCTACGTAGAGTCGGTCGGCCTGCTGCGGCATGGCGCCGGGGCGTACCGGTTCCGGCACGGCCGCCTGCAGAGCCGGCTGGCCGCCGGGTCGCTGACCGGGCGGCGGGGCAGCCGGCTGCGGGAGGAGTTCGGCATCGAGCTGACCCGGGCCGGCTACTGGACCGAGGCGCTGGGTGCCTTCGCCGCCGTCGCGCGCACCCGGGCGGCGAGCATCGGGTCGGTCGACCGCCTGACCGTGGCGGCCCTGCGCAAGGCCCTGCTGGCGGGGGCCGCCGCCGGCCAGTGGACCCGGCTCGCGGACCTGCTGGCGCTGATGCCCGCACCGACCACGCCCGGCACCACCACACCGGTGTCCGAGCAGCGCGAGCGAATCGCCCGGCTGCTCGCCGCCGCCGCGCCGCTGCCCGAGCTGCGGGCCGCCGCCGAGGAGCTGCGCCGGCGAGAGGACGACGACACGCGAACGGACACCGGCACCGACGAGTTCCTGGCCGCCCTGCACTACGCCGAAGGCGACACTGATGCGGCACGGGCCCTGCTCGACCGGCTGCTCGCCAGCGGCAGCGCGGGCGAGGGGTTCGGCCGGTCCGTGCCCCTCGCGGCCGGGCTGCTGGCCCACCTGCTCCTCGACGACGGCGACGCCGAGGCCGCCGTCGCCGTCTGTCACCACGAACTGCTGCTGACCGACCAGGCGCCCGACCGGGCCGACCTGCTGTTGTTGCAGACGTGGAGCTGGTCGGTCGAGGTGCTGCGCCGGGTCACCGACGAGCACGGTGACCTGCTGCGCCGGGTCCGCGCCGCGCTCGCCGAGCAACGCGGCCGGCGTTTCGCGCTGTCCCGGCGGGAGTTCGCGGAGATGGGATTGCAGGTGTGCCATGCGACGGTCGGGCACGCGACGCTGGGGCCGCTCGCGGTGGCGGTCAGCCGGCGACTGGTCGGGGTGCTCGCCGACCCGGAGATCGTGGTACGGACCGCCCGGCGCGGGGCACCCATGTGGCACGCCGGGTAGGGGACGGCGGGGATGCGGTCGGCGCTGAGCAGGCCTGGAACATCTGGGCATGCACCCGTACGACGTCCTGCTGGAGGTGGCGCGGCGGTATCACGCCGTCACGGCGGTTACCCGCTGGTACTGGTGACGGATAAGGCCGACAGGGCACCGGTGCAGGTGCTCGCCGTGGACGATCTCCCGCGGGCGTATCGCGAACTTGGCCGCTGACCCGACGAGGCTGACCGATGGGAGAGCGCCGGGCAACGGCCGCCTGGTCACCTGGCCCTAGGATCTCTGGCATGCAGGAGGGCCGGTGGACGACGATCACGCCGTCGCAGTTCGCGCACGAGCGGGAGGCGCTGGCGCACGTCCAGGCGCTGCTACCGGACACCGAGCCCTACCGTGCCTGGTCGAACTTCACCTTCACCGCCCAGACCGGCCACCCGTACGAGGTTGACCTGCTGGTCGCCGCCCCGGGTGGGCTCTACCTCATCGAGATCAAGAGCCTGAACGGTCGACTGATCTCCAGCGGCTCCAACTGGATTCTGCAGGGACCGTCGGGGAGCGGCACCCGTACCTTTGACAACCCGCTGCACCTGGCGGACATGAAGGCCAAGAAGCTCAAGTCCTTGCTTCAGGTCGCCGCGACCCAGCGCAAGGGGCCGCCGGTCAGGATCCCCTTCGTGCAGGCGGCGGTCTTCCTGTCGAAGCCCGGCCTGCACGTCGGCCTCTCAGAGCACCACCTGCACGGCATCTTCGGCCCGGAGCCGGCACCCGGCCACCAGCCCGGCTCGCTGCCGACGATCGGCTCGCTGCTGCAGCGGCCCCCACAGGACGAGCGCCAGCGGGTCACCAAGGAGATGTCGGCGGCGCTACCGGAGCTCCTCAAGGCTGTTGGCATCGCCCGCAGCCGCCGGCACTACCAGATCGGCGCGTGGGACCTGGAGACCCGTCCGTTCGACGTCGGCCCGACGTGGCAGGACCACCAGGCCCGGCACCGCGACCTGGAGCGGGAGCGCCGCCGGGTGCGGATCTACCTGGTCGAACGCAACGCCGTGCAGACCGAGCGGGCCAGCATCGAACGCGCCGCGAAGCGCGAGATGCTCGCGTTGCACGGCATCAACCACCCGGGCATCGTGCAGGTCGACTCGATGGAGTCGCACGAGGCCGGCCCCGCGCTGATCTTCCGGTACGACCCCCGCTCGGTGCGCCTGGACCACTACATGGCCCAGTACGGCGACCGCCTGGACGCGCTGAGCCGGCTGGCGATGATCCGCCAACTCGCCGAGACCGTGGCGTACGCGCATCGCCGGCGGCTGCACCACCGGGCCCTGTCGGCCCGCAGCGTGCTGGTCAGCCCGGGGCGCGCCAGGAGAGGTGGCAGCGAGGACGAAGCCTGGCTGATGCCCCAGCTGCAGATCAGCGACTGGCAGGCGGCGACCCGCGGCGCAGATTCCAGCGGTGGAAGCAGCGGTGACCCGGTCACCCTCTCCTCGCACGCGGCCTCGCACATCGAGCGCTCGGCGGAGGCGTACCTCGCGCCCGAGCTGACCGCCCCGAAGCCCGACGCGGTCGCGATGGACGTCTTCGGCCTCGGCGCGCTGGCGTACCTGATCCTGACCGGCCAGCCGCCGGCGGCCAAGCGCCCGGAGCTGCTCGCCCGGCTGGCCCGGGACAACGGCCTGCGGGCCGCTGCGGTCGCCGACGGCATCAGCGAGTTCGCCGATGAGCTGATCCAGGCCGCTACCGCCCCGGTCCCCACCCAGCGGCTCACCACCGTCGCCGACTTCGTGGAGATGCTCCAGGTTGTCGAGGACGAGCTGACCGCCCCGCCCGCCCCCTCGGTGCACCCCGAGGAGCCGGAGCCCGAGCAGGTCGACCCTCTCGAAGCGCGCGGCGGCGACCGGGTGGGCGAGTGGAAGATGGTCCGCAGCCTCGGCACCGGCTCGACGTGCCGGGCATTCCTCGGCTTCAACGAGCGCACCCGGCGGGAGGAGGTGCTCAAGGTCGGGCTCTCCGACGAGAAGGGCGCCCGGCTCGCGCACGAGGCCCGGGTGCTCGGGCCGCTCACCGACTCCCGGGTGATCCGGCTGGCCCGGCCCGAGCCGCTGCAGATCGGCAACCGCACCGTCGTGGTGCTGGAGCACGCCGGTGACCGCACCCTGGCCCGCAAGCTGCGCGACGACGGCCGGCTCACCGTCGACGAGCTGGAAACCTACAGCGACTACCTCTTCGGCGCCCTGGACTACCTCGAGGGTGAGGGCGTCTACCACCGCGACATCAAGCCCGACAACATCGCCATCCGGATCCGCCCCAACCGCACACGGCAGCTGGTGCTCTTCGACTTCTCTCTGGCCGGGGTCTCGGTCAAGGAAATCAACGCCGGCACGCCGCGTTACCTCGACCCCTTCCTCGGCACCGCCACTCGGCAGGTCTACGACAAGCACGCCGAGTGGTACGCCCTCGCCGTCACCCTGCACGAGATGGCCTCCGGTGAGCTGCCGGTCTGGGGCGACGGCGGCACCGAACCGCAGCTCACCGAGGGCCCGCCGGTGCTGGCCGCCGAGGCGTTCGACCCGGCGATCCGCGATGAGCTGGTGGAGTTCTTCCAGCGCGCCCTGCACCGCGACCACCGCCAGCGGTACGCCTCGCTGAAGGACCTGCGCGACGCCTGGCAGCAGGTCTTCCGTCGCTCTGACGCCAGCGCCCCGGTCGGCACCGACCACCCGGAGATCGCCCCCGACGAGCCGGACGTCGAGGGCGTCGAAGCGGCCCGCGACGAGGCGGCCACCAGGGCCACCCGGGCCACCGCGCTGGAGGCCGCCGGCCTCACCCCGCGTGCGGTCTCCGCCGCGCACCGGCTGGAGGCCACCACCGTCGGCGACCTGCTCGCCGTGGCCAACAAGCTCGCCCACCTGCCCGGCCTCGGCGCAAAGACCCGGCAGGAGCTGCAACGCCGGGTCAAGGAGTGGCGCGGCCGGCTGGGGGAGCGGGAGACCATTCCCACCACGCCCGCCGCCCGCAAGGCCGCGACGGAGGAGGCCGCCGCCGAGGCCGCAGCCGGGGACGGTGACCCCGATCTGGTACGCGTCGGCTTGGACGCGATCGCCACGCTGCTCGTCCCGGCCAGCCGTAACCCCAACGACGTCGAGGCCACCAGGCTGGCGCTGCACCTGCCCGACGCTGCCGGCGCACTGCCGGACCTGCCGTTGTGGCCGCAGCACCCGCAGGTGGCGAAGCCGCTGGGTGTCACCCCTGCCCGGATCGCGCAGATCCTCGGCAAGCAGCGCAAACGCTGGGACGACATCCCGGTGGTCGGCAGCGTGCGTACCCAGATCATCGAGCTGTTGCGCGACGGCGGCCGGGTGATGGGCGTCGCCGAGCTGGCCGCGGCCCTGCTGAGCAGCCGCGGCTCGGTGCGCACCGGGGATGCGCTGCGTCTCGCGGTGGCGGTCGCCGCGGTGCGGGCCGCCGTGGAGGTCGACGCGCTCGCCGACGAGCCGCGCCTGCTGCTGCGCCGGCACACCCGCGCCGACATCAACGGCAAGCCACACCCGCGCGGCGACCGACTGCTGGTCGCGCTGGAGGCCGGCGAGGATGACGCGCCGGACACCCCGGCGGCACCGGCCCTGCTGGACTACGCCGACGCGCTGGGCAAGGCCGCCGACAAGCTCGCCGCCAGCGAGGTGCTGCCCAGCCCGGCGACGGTGCTGCGTACCCTCGCGGCGGTGACCGCGCCCGGCGGGGCGGCCGACGCGATCGACGAGCGGCGGCGGGTGCTGCTCGCCGCGGTGGCCTCGGAGCGCGCCGCCGCGACCGCGCGGCTGGAGCTCTACCCGCGCGACCTCGACCCGGTACGGGCGCTGCGGCTGGCCCAGGCCGGCGTGGTGCCCCCCGCCAGCGAGGGGCGGCGCGGGCTCACCCCGACGCAGGTCGCCGACCGGGTCAGCGCCCGCTTCCCGGAGCTGGATCCGCTGCCGCCACATCCCAAGCTGGACCGGCTACTCGCCGAAGCCGGCTTCGAGCTGCGCTGGGACCGCGACAGGTACGTGCCACCGCCGCCGCGAGCCGCCTCGTCGTCGGTGTCGATCCTGCAGCGGCGGCCGTCGGCTACCGCCGCGCCGAGCCGGTGGACGGCCGAGTCGCCGGAGCTGGCGGCGGCGATGCGGGCCGAGGAGCGGCTGACCGGCGCGAGGTCCGCCGGCGGGTTCCGGGCGCTGACTGTACGACTGTCCCGGTACGGCCTGGCGCGGGAGGAGCTGGCCCGGCGCTTCGACGCACGGCCGGTCAACGTGGCGGCCCGCTTCCTGGACCACCTGCACGCCCTGGTCGACGCCCGTCCGAAGCCGACGTGGGAGACGGTGCTCGGTGCGGACGTCGCCGAGGAAGGTTCTCGGGCGGCGATCAAGCTCGGGGAGTACGTGGAGCAGGCGTGGCAGCTCACCGTGCCGTCGCTGCGGGCCTCGTTGTCGGCTGCGGCTGGGCCGGTGTTGCTGCACGACGCGGCGGTGCTGGCGCGGTACCGGGCGATGGACCGGCTCTACGAGCTGGCGGATGCGGCGCGCGGTGGGGCAGGGGGCGTGTGGGTGCTCTGCCCGATGGAGGATCCGGCGCTGCTGCCCAAGCTGGACGGCGCGGTGGTGCGGGTGGGCGACAACGAGTGGATCGCCCTGCCGGACGCCTGGGTCGTCAACGCCCACCGCAGCGCGGCGGCCGCCTCCTGACGCGCCGCGCAGATCGACTGGAATCGGCAGGAGGTCGAAGTGGCGGCAGCTCAAGGGCTACCGGAAGCGGATGTGGCCCAGGCGCGTCGGTGGTGCCACCGGCGTGTCCCGGAGCGGGTCCGTGACCAGCTGCGGATTGAGTGTGAGGAGGCGGCCCGCCACCTGACGATCGTCGAGTGTCGTGCCCCGTGGCGAGCCGACATGGGGTCGGAGTGGACGCGGCTTCCCGTCGCGCACCTCAGGTACACCAAGAACACCGGGACCTGGACGCTGTACTACCGGGACCGCAACCTGCGGTTCCATCGGTACGACCTGGCCCCGCCAACAAGCAACATGGCGGAGCTTCTCGACGAGCTTGATCGGGACCCCACAGCGATCTTCTGGGGTTGACGGCTCCGATCACCGCCACCCGGTCCCCAGATCTCGTCGGGCACCGCGTGCGCGCCACATTTCCGACAGCGTCCGCAGTCGCAGCGGCGTACCGTTCGCGGTCGGGCGTAGGGAGGAGCCAAATGAGTTACCTGCAGCAGGCTGAGCAGTCGCCGGACACTGAGCGGCTGTTCGATGCGGACACGAAGGCGATGGGCTACCTGCCCAACTACACCCGGTTGTTCGCCCACAGCCCGGCCGTGTACCTGGCCTGGCAGCAGCTCAACGGTGCGGTGAAGGCCGAGATGGAGCTGCGCCGCTACGAGTTGGCGACCCTCGCCGCAGCCCGGGCCCTGAAGTCCTCCTACTGTGGACTGGCGCACGGGAAGGTCCTGCGAGACAAGTTCTTCGACGCGCCGACCGTCGCCGCCATCGCGTCAGACCACGGCAGCGCCGGCCTCTCCGCGCAGGAGGTCGCAGTCGTCAACTTCGCCGGAAAGGTCGCGGCCGATGCGAACTCAGTCATCGAGGCCGACATCGTGGGCCTGCGCAGTCACGGTCTCGATGACACGGAGATCTTCCGCGTGATCCTCGCCGTTGGTGCCAGATGCTTTTTCAGCACGGTACTCAGTGCTGCCGGGGCTGAGCCCGATCCGCAGTACAACGAAAGCCTCGACGTGAATCTGCGGCAGGCGCTGAGCTTCGGCGGCTAGACCCAGGAAAATCTCACCGACCGGTCTGCGATCAGGTCGGTCGGGTGCGGCAGACTGCGCCCGTGAGTCCGGTGAGCCGTGGTCGACGCCGTAACGCGAAGAAGCGATCAGTACGCGGCGGTGCGCCGCTCGTCGGCTGGACTGGCTGGACCTGGACGACCCGACCGGCTTCGACCCGGCCCGTTTCGACGCGAAGGCGGTGACCGCAGGCCTGCAGCAGGGCCGGTAGTCCGGGGACCCACCTGCGTGCGATCAGCTAGCTGTGCCGGAAGGCACCACCCAAGCCGTCGGCTGGCCGGTGATCGCCGTGATCATGTCGAAGTCACCGTCGTAGTGCAGCACGGTGGCGCCGTGGCGTTCGGCAGTGGCGGCGATCAGCAGGTCTGCCATCGACAGGGCGCGGTGGTTGCCCTTGTGGAGCGCCTGGACCTGGACGTCGATCGCCCGGTCCCAGATCTCGTCGGGCATGGCCAGCCAGTGGAAGCCGCCGAGCAGCCAACGCGCGCGCTGCGCGTCCTTCGCGGTGCGGGCACTGTGGATCACTTCGATCTCCACCGCTCCGCACACCGCCAGCAGCCCTCTCTCGGACAACTCGTCGAGCACAGGGGCCACCGTGGGCTTGGGCCAGCGGGCGAGCGCCGACTTGTCGAGAAGGTAAAGCTCCCGGCTCACGCCGCGTCCGGCTTGGTCGCGCCCGTTCCGCCGGTCAGGTCGGGAAGCCCGCCGGTCTTGAGCCAGTCGGCGAACTCGCGGCGCTTCTCCCGGTTGACCACCGCCTCAAGGGCAGCGTTGACTGTCGCCTTCTTCGTCGTTGTACCGAGGATCTTCGACGCTGCCGCGAGCAGGTCGTCGTCGACGTCCAGGATCGTTCGTGACATGGTCAGGGACCTCTCTGGCGGCAGCGAGTCAGCTCCGATGATATCAAGAACATCCTCATTTGATATCACCGTGCTCGTGGGCGTGGCCGAGCTGTGAGTTGCCCGACCGCTACGGATCACATGACGGGAGCGCCGAACAGGGACAGCAGGGCCGTCTGCTCGGGCGTCAGACGCAGCGGGGGTGATCCGTTGGTGCCGGGATAGATCCGAGCCGCATCAAGGTCCGCTCGACGGATGCTCGTCGCGATGCCGATCTTGACGCCCCGAGTTGTCAACGTTTCAAGCAGGCGGCGGGAGTCGAAGAGATACGCCGCTGATATCTGCCACTGGTGGTGCCGTACGACGCCGAGTGGGCGGGGCGGACCGCCGAACACCAGGTAGAAGTCGCAGGGATGCGGGCTGATGTCGATGCCGGTGAACGCGTCGCCGTAGGTCTTGACGTTGACAGTCCGGCCAGCGAGCGGACCGGATCGGAAGATGCCGTCGTAGCCGGCCTGGATCGCCGTACTTGCCAGCTCGATGTCGAACACCTGCACGGCGATGAACTCGCCGATGTCGCCCGGCCGGGCTGATCGCCCGGTGAGCGCCGCGATCCTGGCGTCCAGGTCGTCGCGACCATGCAGGAGCGCCGCCAACTGGTGCAACTTCTCGGTCACGGGGGTGATTCTCTGCGTTGCGCCCTGGCTTGACCAGTGAGGCATCGATAACTTTTTCGTCATGACGACCTCGGCACGGCAGCGGGTTGCGGCCTTCTGGGACGCCCACATCGAGTCCTGGCTCAACGGCGAAGATCCACTACCGCCACCACTGCCCGAGTGGTTCGGCTCGCTTGCAGGCGTCGGCCCCGGACAGGTCACCCGAGATGGCTTCCTCGAGCCCTACCATGGCGACCTGCTCGGGCTGGAACAGACGCCCCGGATGGTGGTGCTCGGGCTGAACCCGGGCGAGTACCGGCAGCGCTTCCAATCGCGGGAGGGCATCTTTGCCGACGAGATTCGGGAGGCTGGGTCGTACAGCAGATGGACTACAACCTGCCCGTACAACCGGCCGCCGTGGACCCTGCCCCACGAGATGGGGCGCAACCGGTACTACCAGGCGCGCCTTGAGTTCACCCGCCGGTGGCTGCAGGACCCGAGCACCGACCACCGTGACCTGCTGATCTTCGAGTGCTACCCATGGCACTCGAAGGCCATCACGGCTCCGCTGAGGCCGCCACCCGAGGTCATCGAGGAGTTCGTCTGGCAGCCGATCGCGGAATTGCCGGTGCAGGACGTGTTCGCCTTCGGCAAGCCCTGGAACAACCTTGCCCAAGCGCTCGGGCTGCCGCTGAAGGGCAAGCTGGGATCTGGCGGCACGGACTATGGGTCAGCGGTGCCAAGCCGGGCGGTGCGGGCGTACTCGCTGCCCTCTGGCCAGCTGCTCGTCGTCGAGTGGCATGCCGGCGCGGCCGGACCGCCGAGCGAGAAGGAGATTGCGCTCCTCCGAGAAGCGCTCACCGGAGAGGGAGCTGATGGCAGCGAGCCACCGGCGCCCCGACCCAGGGCCGGAGGTTCTGTCGAACCCGGACTCCTCGTCAGCACGGCCGAGGAGCCGTCGCCATGAGCGTCGCCAGCGACGCGTTGGCCACAGCCGGGCGGTTAGACAAGCTGCGCCGGTACATGGCCGAGCAGGTTCTCGGACCATCGGGCAACTGCGTCTGCCGAAAGTTGGCAGTTGTCAACGGGCCGTCCTGTTCGACGGACGTGGGGCGCCTCGACCGGAGGTGGAGTTCGCTGCCGGGCAGCTTTCGCACGTCGGCCGCCACTACGACTTTTCGCTCGACGGGGTACCGATCCGGATCCTGGTCATCGCCATGGACACTGCGCGACTGCGGGAGAGCGTGACACTCGAACAGCGGCACGCCGAGGTGATGGAATCCGCCAGGCTGCCGTTCAACAGCCGCAATCCGCATATGCAGGGTGTCGCCAGCGCTCTCAGGCTGGCGGTGGGCCGTGAGACGGGGTCCGATCGAGCAGGCGAGCTGCTTCACTTGGACGCCGTACGAGCGCCCGTACACCTCTTTGACGCCTACGCCATGGCGAACATGCGACTCTGCTCGGCCACAGTCGGGGAGACGATGAAGTCGCTGAGCAATCCCACGATGAGCCGCAACTGCCTCCCGCACATGGCCGCGACGATCAAGATTCTCCAGCCGACCCTGTGCATCGTGCAGGGGGTCGAGGTCTACAAGACAATCACCGCGCTGATGACCAGTCGCCGTCAGCTTGCCCCGCACCTGGAACAGGCGCGACTGGCGGGCGTCGACACGCTCGTCGCGGCATTCACCCACCCCTCCGCCCGAGGGATTCACCGTTGGGGACGGTTGACCGGCGTTCCGTACCTCTACGAGACGGTCGTCCCGGCGCTCTGGGCCGCACACCGGCTGATGGCGGGCCGACCCGCCCCAGCCGGCAATGCCACCGTGCAGCAGCAACGGAGGCCGACGGTCACGAATCGTCAGCCGCCGGGGTAGCGGCTCCACCAGTGTGGGTCGGTCGCCTCGACGTACTCGCCACCGGACGGGCTGTCCGCCAGCTGGGTCACGAGGTCCCGGGCCAGGGTGTCAGCCGGCCACGCCAGTTCCAGCCGGGATAGCCAGTCGACCGGCAGCGCGTCGACACCGTGTGCCGTTCCCAGTAAGGCGCCGGCGACCGTCGCGGCGTGGCCGCCGTCGCCGGCCGAGGCGGCGAACAGGAGCGCCTCGCGGACCGTTTCCCGCGCAGGGAACGATGCGGCCGTATAGACCCCACCGGCCAGCGCGGAAACCGCCCTCGCGTCGGGTGCGAGGCGGGTGAGTTCCTGGAGCGTGCCCGGGCGGGACCTGGCCGCGGCCACGGCCGGCGCCAGCGACCGCTCCGCCACCTCGCGCCACTCCGCAGCGTGCAGCCGCGCACTCTTTAGGGCGTCGCTGAGGCGATGTCCAGCGGCGACCAGGCGAACCACCGTGGCACCCAGCCATGCCGCCCCCAGCGCCTCACTCGAGTGCGTGAGCGCGGCGACGTCCACCGGGTTGCAGGACGGGTACAGGCCGACCGGCAGAGTCCGCGTGAGGGCGTGCGCCCCGGTGCTCGTGCCACCGGGCTTGGCTATGGTGCCCATCGTCTGCCGCTGTAACGCCGCTACCGTCGCCGGCGCTGAACCACGTCGCGCCGCCAGCGCCGGCACCCTGGACAGCCAACCGGTCGGCCAGTTCTTGTCCGGCATCGGCTCCAGCCCGGAGATGCCCTGGATGGTGGCCCAGCGATGGTACGAACGCCAGACGACGCTGGGCGGGTGGCAGATCCCCTTGTGGGCGCCGCGCACATCAGCGCGGATGAGGCCCTCGACGGTGAAGCAGGCGAGCTGGCCGGCGCTGGTGGCCCGCAAGCTTCCGCTGGCCGGCACGTTGCCGCCCGTCGCGCCGATCGCGTCACCGAGCATCAGCCCGAGTACGCAGCCCCGGGCGGTCGCGAGCTGCTCTGCCGTCACCTCGGTCATTCCGGGAAGCATAGGGGCGGGTAGCGCGGGACCGTCTCGGGGCCGGGGTGCCGGTGGCGGGGCGGAGGCCGGCGAGTTGGACGTAGATCTCGCGCTTGGCGGTCGCCTCGCCGCGCCGGTTGAGGACGTAGCCGTTCAGCCAGATCCAGCCGTGGTACGTCGGCTGGTCGGACACCGAGACGACGCGGAAGGTCAGGGCGCGGTCCCCGGCGAACTGCACCGAGGCCCGGCCGTCGACGGTGAGCAGGTCGCCGGGGGCGGGCCGCACGGTTACCAGTGACCAGAGTTCGGCGGCCGGCACTCCCGCGCGTGCAGGGTCTGCCAGTCGCGCAGCGCCCGCTTGATCCGGTCGTTCTCCCGGCTGAGCAGCCGTACCGCCTCGTTGAGGTCGGCCACCTCGTCGGCCACCCGGGCCTGAAACTCGCGTACCTCATCGGGGTCTACGCCGCACCGGCGCGCGGCGAACTTGCGGGTCCGCACCTCGTGCGGCGTCAACCGGCCCGGGTAACCGGCCGGGTAGGGCTGGCCACCTCGATACACCTGAGCCACGACGATCCTTTCCGGGGCAGGCAGGAGCGCGAAGGCTCCCGGCGGGGGGTGTGGAAGGGCGGGTCGTCCGCGCGGGGGCCGCGGACGACCCGCCCGCTCGGCCGCCGCAGCTCGATTCAGCGGTACGACAGCAGAGCAGTCCGACGGGTCGGGACGGGCGCGCACACCCGCCCCGACCAGGGGGTGAGCCGAACTCGTTGCCACGCGAGGAGCGACTCGGGACAAACATAACTAGGGAACACAGGGAAGTCAAAGCACGTTGTTTAGTGAGTCGAGCTGTGATCGAATTCGGGTTGCCACGCGAGGAGTGACATGCCCGAATCAGCCGAATATCTGCGTATTGCCGATGATGTGATGGCCGACGTGAGGTCGGGGAAGCTGAAGCCCGGTGACCGGCTGCCGTCGATCACCGAGACGCGCGCTGACTACGGCGTCAGCTACGGGACCGTGCAGTTGGCCTACGTCCGCCTCGAAGCTCTGCGGGTGATCCGGCGGCAGCAGGGCAAGGGTGTCTTCGTCACCGACCCAAAGACCTGGATGCGGGAGCCGTAGGTAGCGACCCGTCGGCCGAATGGGGCCTTACGGGTAACACCGTCACGCGAGCGGGACGACTAGAGTCGTCGCGTGATCGACCGGAAGCTGCTCTTGTCCGACCTGCAGAAGCAGGTCAAGAACCTGGAAAAGGACCTGCGGGAGCAGGCCGAGTCGGTCGAGGAGGTGCGCCTCCGCCTGCGCGGCGAGTACGACCACGCCTTCAAGGTCGGGCGTACCGCCGCCACCTGGGCGGCCTGGCGCGACGAGCGCGTGACTCAGGTCGCCGTCGCCTGGGTGCTCGGCACCGTCTTCGTACGCTTCTGCGAGGACAACGGCCTGCTGCCCGACCCGTACCTGGCCGGACCAGGCGACCGGCTGGTCCTGGCCGAGGAGGCCGAGGCGCAGTTCTTCCGCGACCGGCCCGAGGAAACCCTGCGCGGCTGGCTGGAGCAGGGCTTCGACGCCATCGCCAGCACCCAGGCAGGCAAGTCGCTCTTCGACAAGCAGCACAACCCGCTCTACCAGATTCCGCTGTCGCACGACGCTGCCAAGGAGCTGATCGGCTTCTGGCGCCGGCGCGGCGAGACCGGCAATCTGATCCACAGCTTCCGGGATGAGTATTGGGACACCCGTTTCCTCGGCGACCTCTACCAGGACCTCTCCGAGGCGGCCCGCAAGACCTACGCCCTGCTGCAGACGCCGGAGTTCGTCGAGGAGTTCATCCTCGACCTGACTCTGACACCGGCGATCGACGAGTTCGGCCACGACGTGGTCAAAATGATCGACCCGACCTGCGGCTCGGGCCACTTCCTCCTCGGCACGTTCCATCGGATGCTCAAGCAGTGGGAGCAGCACGCCTCCAACCGCGACCCCCACGAGCGGGTCCGCCTCGCCCTCGACGCCGTACACGGTGTCGACATCAACCCCTTCGCGGTAGCCATCGCCCGCTTCCGTCTCCTGGTCGCCGCTCTGCGTGCCTGCGATGTCAAGACTCTCGCTGACGCGGCCGACCACGTCTTCCCGCTGCATCTCGCAGTAGGCGACTCTCTCATCAAAGCGCGTCAGCTCTCCCTCTTCGGGGACGGCTCTGATGAGCTCGCCAGTCTCCAATACAGCACAGAGGACGTGCAGGATCACCGAAGCATCCTTGCGGAAGGTCGCTACCACGTAGTGGTCGGTAACCCGCCCTACATTGCTGTCAGCGATGAGGCGGCCAACCGTACCTACCGCGAGATATACCCGGACGTATGCCACCGACAATATGCCCTATCGGTTCCCTTCGCAAAACGTTTCTTCGAGCTGGCCGCGACAGCGAACGGCGACGGCCGTGGTGCAGGATATGTCGGCCAAATCACCGCTAACTCATTTATGAAGCGTGAGTTCGGCAGAAAGTTGATTGAAGACTTCTTTGCTCATAAGGTCGAACTGACTCATGTGGTCGACACCTCAGGCGCATACATTCCCGGGCATGGGACACCAACCTTAATCCTCGTTGGTCGGCGGAAGGACCGTAACAGAACCAAAATGGTGCGAGCAGTACTTGGGATCCGGGGAGAACCGAAGGTGCCGGAAACCCCGGCTCAGGGCGTTGTTTGGGGCGCGATTGTCACTCAAATTCTTGAGGCTGGATCAGAGAGTGAATGGGTGAGTGTGGCTGATCTTCCTCGGAGTGCCCTGAGTAGTTACCCTTGGAGTCTGACCGGCGGTGGAGCCAGTGCTGTCGTCCGCCTAGTTGAAGACGGCCGGCCTCGAATGAACGAAGTGATCGAGGCGATCGGGCGTACCACTCATACCGGCCTTGACGAGGCCTTTTACCTCTCGAAATCGGCAGCAATTACGCGAGGCGTTACAAGCAGCACGGTGCCGGTCGTCCTTGGCGAAGACGTTCGGGACTTCACCGTGGATGCATCGCTGCGCACGCTCTTCCCTTACGATGAACGGGGTCTTACGAGGGACGTCGGCCAGACTGAGAAGCGATTTTACTGGCTGAACAGAACGGCGCTGCGGCACCGAATGGACTTCGGACAGACGCCTGAGGAACGAGGACTGCGTTGGTTCGACCACAGCATGTTCTTCGGGAAGAGGTATCGCACGCCTCTGTCTATTGCGCTCCCGTTCGTCGGTACGCATAACCACTTCGCGCTGGATCGAGGTGAGAAGGTCTTCAAGCAGACTGCGCCAGTGATCAAGCTTGCGGAGGGGGCTTCGGAGGACGATCACCGTCGACTGCTAGGGGTGCTTAACAGTTCGACCGCTTGCTTTTGGCTCAAGCAGGTCAGTTACCCGAAGGGTGGCGACCCGATTGGCGATGACGGTGCGCGTGTCAGCGCGGAGGCGTGGTCGGATCGGTATGAGTTCACTGGTACAAAGCTTCAGGAATTTCCGCTGCCGCCCGCGTACCCCCTTGAACTGAGCCGGGAGATCGACGGGCTGGCGCAGCGGCTCGCTACGGTGAGCCCGGCGGCGGTCGCGGCCTCTGGAGTGCCCACCCGCGAGCGGCTGGTTGCCGCTCGCGATGAGTGGCATTCGATCCGGGCGCGGATGATCGCGTTGCAGGAGGAATTGGACTGGCAGGTCTACTCGCTTTACAGACTGCTGGACGAGGAGTTGACCGCGCCGGCCGGCTCGGTGCCGGAGTTGAAGCTGGGGGAGCGGGCGTTCGAGATCGTGCTCGCGCGCAAGATGCGCGACGAGGGCCTGGAGACGCAGTGGTTCGCCCGGCATGGGTCAACGCCGATCACGGAGCTGCCGGCGCACTGGTCGAACGAGTACCGGGCGGTGGTGGAGCGGCGGATCGCGGTCATCGAGGGCAACCGCAACATCGGGCTGATCGAGCGGCCGGAGTGCAAGCGGCGCTGGGCCACCGACGGCTGGGACGCGATGCAGGCGAAGGCGCTGCGCGACTGGCTGCTGGACCGGTGCGAGGCGCGTGAGCTGTGGTACCACCACGTCGACGGCCTGGAGCAGCCGCGCCCGCTGACCACCGCCCAGCTCGCCGACGAGCTGCGCCGCGACGCCGACGTGCTCACCGTCGCCAACCTCTACGCGCCCGGTCAGGATCTCGGCAAGGTGGTCGCCGACCTGGTCGCCGACGAGCACGTGCCGCACCTGGCCGCGCTGCGCTACAAGGACTCCGGCCTGGCTAAGCGCGCCGACTGGGAGCAGGTGTGGGACCTGCAGCGGCAGGAGGACGCGCTGCCCGACGAGGCGGCGAAGCGGGAGTTCCGCAAGCAGATCCCGGTGCCGCCGAAGTACACCTCGGCGGACTTCCTCAAGGGCAGCTACTGGAAGCACCGGGGCAAGCTCGACGTGCCCAAGGAGCGGTTCGTGTCGTACCAGGGTGCCAGCCGCGACGGTGACCCGTCGCTGCTGGTCGGTTGGGCGGGCTGGGATCACCGCGAGCAGGCCCAGGCCCTGGCCACGCTGATCGTCGCCCGCGAGCAGGAGGACGGCTGGGCCGCCGACCGGCTGCTGCCGCTGGTCGCGGGGTTGCGGGAGATCCTGCCGTGGGTACGCCAGTGGCACGGCGAGTTCGACCCGGAGTGGGGCGCCTCGCCGGCGGACATCTACGCCGGCTTCCTCGCCGAGACCACCAACCGCCTCCACCTCACCGATGACGCCCTTACCTCCTGGCGCCCGCTGAAGGCCGTCCGTGGCCGCAAAGCTAAGCAGTGACAGAGCACAGGTCATCGCTGTCCACCCCTTCCGCACGTCAGGAGTCGACAATGGTTAACGAGATTCAGCTGATCAGTGACGGCGATGGACTGGCGGTCATTGGAGATCCGACGGCCGTCGAACGTTTCCTCGTCTCCGAGGGACTGCCGTCGGTGGACCTCGGCCTGCCTCGGCTCGGGTCTGTCCTCAGTGCCGGGGCGGCAGCGGCACAGACGGGTTCCGAGATCGCCGCCCACTCGGGTCGCTGGGTGCAGCTGACCAAGGAGTCCGCGCAGACTGTCCACAAGTTCGGTCTGATGCCGACCAAGACTCCAGGCGTCAGCCACGCGATGGTGGGGGATCCGGGCTCGATCCAGAAATGGCTCCAGATCTCGAAGGTGCACGGAGCGAACCCGGCGCTGCTGAGCGGTGCTGCGGGGATCATGGCGCAGTTTGCGATGCAACAGAGCATGAAGGAGATCACCGACTATCTCGCCACGATCGACGAGAAGGTCGACGATGTGCTCCGCGCCCAGAAGGACGCCGTGTTGGCCCGCATGATCGGAGTCGGCTTCGTCATCGAGGAGGCCATGACCATCCGAGAGGCGAGGGGCCGGGTCGACGAGATCACGTGGTCGAAGGTGCAGGGCGCGCCGGCGACGATCGCAGAAACCCAGGCGTACGCGTTGCGTCAACTTGACGCACTCGCGGAGAAGCTGGAGCGCAAGACCACGATCGGTGATCTCGCCAAGGCGGCGAAGGAAGCAGAAACGAAGGGACAGGAGTGGCTCGCCGTCCTGGCTCGTTGCTTCCAGCTGCAGGACGCGATCGCTGTGCTCGAACTCGACCGGGTGCTGGACGCGTCGCCGGAGGAGTTGGACGGGCATCGCCTCGGGCTGAGGACTGCCCGGCAGAACCGGCTGGAACTCATCTCCCGGTGCACCGAGCGCCTGCTGGCCCGGATGAACGCGGCTGCGGGCAGAGCCAACGCCAAGGTGCTGCTGAATCCGATGGACTCCCCGGCTGTGGTGAAGTCGAGCAACCATGTCTCGATCGCCATCGTCGAGTTCCACGGGCGGCTCGGGATCGAGGGCGCTCGCCAGTCGTCGGAGGCGAGACGATGGACGGACGCGGCCATGGAGGTGAGGGACAAGGCGCTCGAGACGGGAGCAGACGGCGTTGGTGCCGCCAGGCGCCTCGGCGACGAGACCCTCGGCCGAGCCAAATGGGCGACGGGCAAGCTCTCCAGCCGGATCGCCGAGCGAGCGCTCCGCCAGCGCGGGGACGACAAGGACGAGTGAGTCAACACCGACCGTCAGCCACGCGGGCTCTCCGATGGGACTGCCGGCTCCGCCCGCACCCTCGATTGCGGTAAGCGCGATGTGGGACCTGCCCCGGCAGGAGGACGCGCTGCCCGGCGAGGCGGCGAAGTGGTAGTTCCGCAAGCGGATCCCTGTGCCGCCAAAGTACACCTCGGCGGACTTCAGCTCGACGTGCCCAAGGAGCGGTTCGTGTCGTACCCCGGCGCCAGCCGCGACGGTGACCCGTCGCTGCTGGTCGGCTGGGCGGGCTGGAATCACCGCGAGCAGGCCCAGGCCCTGGCCACCTTGATCGTGGCCCGTGAGCAGGAGGACGGCTGGGCCGCCGACCGGCTGGTGCCGCTGGTCGCGGGGTTGCGCCAGATCCTGCCCTGGGTACGCCAGTGGTACGGCGAGTTCGACCCGGAGGTGGGGTTCGTCGCTGGCCGACATCTATGGCGGCTTCCTCGCCGAGACCACCAACTGGCTGCACCACACCGGAGAGGCGATGACCTCCTGGCGACCGGCCAAGGCGACCCGCGGCAGGAAGGATGCGAATTGATGTCGTCACCCTTCCGCCGCGACATCGGCTATCTGTATGTGGATCCCGGTCGCGATGTCCGAACAATTAGAGGCGAATACTGGACTACGATGAAAGGTTGCCGTGGCCCGCAGAACTAGGACCTCCGCACCGTTCCCCGGCGTTATCGTACTGATAATAGGTGGATTCTGTGGATGGGGAATCTGCACCGGTAGCTCATCTTGGAGTGAGAAGATTCCAATGGCGATCGGCGCGGCGATCGGCTTGTTCCTCGCGTACGCTCTCCATACCGGGGACGGTAGGCGACGGTAGAGGCGCGCGGCCAGACACGTCCGGCGTCTGCCAGGTTGCGTTTCCGACCCTCCGTTCTAGAGTGGACGCAAGAATCCCCGGGCAGTCGTCAGCCCTGAGCCATTCGTCGATTCTGAGGAGCAGGAGGAGGACCGGTCGGGGATGTGCCCACTGTCGGCCGCTCGGCTGTCTCGTCCAGACCGTATAGGGACCCTAGCCCCGCCGTGGCAACCTGATGACCGTGGAAACCTTCGGCGCGCAGCTTCCGGCCCTCGTCGGCGTGCTGGTCGGAACACTTGGAACGATCCTGGCTACCACGCTCGCCGACCGTGCACGATGGAAGCGAAGCCAGGACGTCCGCTGGGACGAGCGGCGGCTCGAGGCCTACGTCGAGTACGCCCGGGCGATCAAGGAGATCCATGCGATCGCGTTGCGAATGACCGCTGCTGACCGGCCGGCCTCGCGTAGTCATCGCATCGATCGAGAGGCGGGCATCGCGATGCTGGCCGAGGCAGACGTCCGCCGGACTCTGGTGTGGGAAAGCATGCTCCTGCTCGGTGATGAGCGGACGGTGGCTGCGGCGCGGACCTGGCGAGATGCCGTCTGGCAGGTGGAGCACCGTGCGCGAGGGTTCGCCGACCAGCCGGGCGATGTCGCGAGCCTGCTCAACCGCGCTGATGAGGCGCGAGACGGTTTCTACCGTGCGGCTCGGTCGAGTCTCGGTGTGCGGGGTGGCTCAGTCGCGCAGTCGGCGATGCTGAAAAGAGAGCTCGCGGCCGAACTGCTCGCCGCGCCGCAGCCGGCAGTGAGCCGTCAGGTATCCGACAGCAGGGGCGCCAGCAACTAGCACATCAGGTGCGTGTACGTCAGTCCGGTTCCGCGCGGGCGACGCGACCGGGGGTTGGTCGGTACGGTATCCCGCATGTCTTCGCCCACCCCCGCGCCGCCGGACGACGTCGGCGAGCTGGCCGACGCCCTGGCGCAGCGGCAGTCTCGCCTGTGGCAGGTCACCAGCCCGGGCGAGTTGGCTGCCTGGGCGCTCGCCGAACCGGAGCCGGTGCCGCTCGACCCGGGGCCGGCCGATTTTGACGGTGACTGGACGGACGGCCTCGACGGAAGCCAGCAGGCTGCGTGGGCGCTCGCCGGCTGGGTCACTCGGATGACCGTGCCCGAAGCCGCGGCCACCGCCGGCAGGCATTGGCTGCTGTCCCGGATCCATCATGGTGGCGGGTCACTGCTGCGGCTGACGGTGGGCGTCCTGGAAACCTTCGGTGTCCTAGAGGACGGCGCGGAGGTGTGGCTGCGGGTCTTCGCGGCGCCGCTCGACAGCGCCGCCGATGGCGGCGCGCTCGACGCGGACGAGTGGGAACGGCGCGGTGTCGAACTCCTACGGGACGGCACCAAGACCCTCGCTGACGACAAGTACCTGCTGCGTTGCCCAGACATCCGTACCGCGCAGTGGTTGCTGCGGCAGCCGCCGGTCCTGGCCGGCGCGCGGATGCTCAACGGGTGGGTGGCCGCCGGGCCATTCCCCTTCGCGGGCAGATACCGGCCGGAAACCGCAGCACGCGCCTGGCTGGCCGCCGAGACGCTGCTCGATGCTGAGTCGCAGGCCGCACCCCCCATCGGTGGCTGGGGCTTCGACCGGCCGTACGCCGGCTCGTCGGTACCCGTCGAACTGCCTCCTCAGCGGTCGTTCGACGCAGCGGCCTACCGGGCCGGGGTGAGCGAGCACGACCGACTCTGCCGAGTGCTGGTCGACCACCTAACTGCGTCAGGGATACCGGCCGGCGCCGGACTCGCCGGGGTGAACGTCGACCTGGCCTGGCGCGACACCAGCGGGCGGCAGTTCATCGCCGAGGTGAAGAGCGTGGTCGACGGCAACGAGGTCGAGCAGCTCCGGCTCGGACTCGGCCAGGTCCTCGAATATCGGCACCGACTGGCGGCGCTCGGCATGCCGGTCACCGTCGTCCTGCTGGTGAGCCGCGTTTCCGACCCCAGTTGGCAGCAGGTCTGCGCGGCGAACGGCGTCGCCCTCCTCGCCGGTGACGCGGATGCGGCGTGGTTGCCGCTGACTGCTCGGACGTAGGCCCTATCCCGCTCTGACCCCACCCGTCGACCCGAAGGACTCCTCATGGGCTTCCAGAATGCGATAACGATCGCCGAGGCGGTGAAGAAGATCCAGCGTCGTGAGTTGGTGCTTCCCGCTATACAACGTTCGTTCGTCTGGAACGACGACCAGATGTGCCGCCTCTTCGACAGCATCTTGCGGGGTTATCCGATCGGGTCGTTCCTGTCCTGGCGCGTGCAGCCGGAGACGTCGGGCCAGTTCAGGTTCTACGAGTTCATGCGGGAGTACCACGAGAAGGACAACCGGCACAGCCGCGAGCTGGACCTGCCTCCGGGCCAGGCGGTCACCGCTCTCCTCGACGGGCAGCAGAGGCTGACGTCATTGAACGTTGCCTTGCGCGGCTCGTACGCGAGTCGCGTCCGCTACGGCCGTCACAACCAGGCCAAGTCATTCCCCGCCCGTCGCCTTCACCTCAACGTGCTGAAGAACGCGGGAGAGAACGACCGGGGGATGACGTATGACTTCCGGATGCTCGCCGAACCCGTGACGCAACCGTCGGATGGTTCCGCGTACTGGTTCCCGGTCTACCGCCTGTTCGAGATGACGAACTTCGGGGCGCTTATGGGCGTTCTGGCCTCGCACGGACTGGGCAACAACGCACATGCCGCGACGGTCATCGGCGACCTGTTCAACGCCATCCACAGCGAGCACACGCTGCACTTCTACGAGGAGTCGAGCCAGGACATCGACAAGGTCCTCGACATCTTCATCCGGGTCAACTCCGGCGGCACCGTCCTGTCGCAGAGCGACCTCCTCCTCAGCATCGCCACAGCGCAGTGGGACAAGCGCGACGCGCGCAAGGAGATCCAGTCGCTGGTGGACACGCTCAACGGCCCCGACCAGCGGTTTTGGTTCAGCAAGGACGTGGTGCTCAAGAGCGGCCTGATGTTGACCGGCGTGGCTGACGTCGGCTTCAAGGTTCGCAACTTCAACCGGGACAACATGGCCCGGTTGGAGGAGCAGTGGGACGACGTCAGCTCCGCGCTGACTGTCGCCGCCGGCCTGCTCGGGGACTTCGGCTTGTCCTCGACCACGCTGACCGCCAACAGCGTCCTCATACCGATCGCGTACTACGTCCATCGGCGTGGTCTCGACGAGCGTTACCGTGAGCGTCCAGCAGAGCGCAACGATCGGGCGGCGATTCGCTCCTGGGTGATTCGGAGTCTCCTGAAGTCCGGTGTCTGGGGGTCCGGTCTCGACACGCTGCTCCGGGAGTTGCGCGAGGTGATCAACAAACACGGCGCGGACTCCTTTCCCGTCGCGCAACTCGAGGCGCGCATGGCAGCCCGTGGTAAGGCCCTCACCTTCACTCCCGAGGAGGTCGAGGACCTCATGCAGTGGCAGTACGGGGGCGTGGGTACCTTCCCCGTCCTGGCGATGCTGTTCCCGCACGTCAACACGAGGAACAACCATCACGTCGACCACGTCTTTCCACGATCGCTGCTGACCACGCCGAAGCTCAAGAAGCACCGCTCCTTCACGGAGGAGCAACTGGACGACGCCATCTGGTACCGGGACAGTCTCGCCAACCTCCAGCTGATCGAGGGCGCGGAGAACATCGCGAAGAAGGACCGCTTGCCCGAGAAGTGGGCGCGGGCCACCATGACCGACGAGGCCTACGCCAGCTACCTCCAGCTAAACGCCCTGCCCGGGCTACCGACGTCGCTGGACGATTACCTCGGATGGTGCGAACAGCGTCACCACCTCCTCGGTCGTCGGTTGGCTGAGCTCCTCGGCACGACATGGTCGGGTGCGGAGGGGGCGCCGGCAAGTTGACGGCCGCCCAGGACGCTTGACCGGTCGTCATGAGAACGAGAGGATCGGGTCATCGACCGGCGTCGGTGTAGCGGCTGTCGCATCACTTCCCGGGCGGAGGTCCGAGTGGTCAGCAGTGTGTCGGTGTCCGGACCGAATGACAGACCCCTACTGGCCAGGGCCTATCGGCTCGTGAATGTCGGCGGGGGCGAATACGCCTTCACCGATCTCCGCGAGACGTCCCTCGGCGGTGTGCAGACCCGGCAGTTCCGCTTCTTCACTCCGGTGAAACGGGAGCGGATGCGGCTGCCCACGTCGCTTCCCGAGTTCGCCGAACTGCGCCACGTGGCCAACCTCTCCGACAGCCCGGTGACGGTCGCTGCGGCTATTGGCGGGCACTGGACCGAGCACAACCTGGCGGCCATTACCCACGTTGCCGCGTGCAACTTCCGGTGTTCCTACTGCTACGTCGACTACCGCCATCTGGCCGGCCGCGACAGCTTCGTCGCCGCCGCGGACGCCGTGGTGGACGACTTCGTCGCGCTCCGCGGGATGGCGCTTGAGACGGGCCGCAAGCTCAGCCTGCTGCGGGTGAGCGGCGGCGAGCCCCTGCTCGCCCCGTCCCTCGTCATCGAGATCTACCGCGTCCTGGTCGAACGTGGACTGCTCCCGTCCGTCGTCCTCAAGGTGGAGTCGAACCTCTCGGCCCTCCCTTACGCCTGGGGGCAGGGCAGCGTGCGACTCGCCGCACCGGAACGCGACTGGCTGCGTCGAATCAAGCTGCACACCACCCTGCACCATCCACCCGGCAGCGGTAACTGGCCGGCCATCAGGGACGGGATCGCCTTCGCGCTCGAACTGGGCTTCGACGTGTTCCCGGCGGTCGGTGCCACCGACTGGACCCCACTCCAACTCGAGACGCTCTTCGACGAGTTGACCAGAATCAGCACAGGGCTTCCGCGAAGGCTCGCGGTACGGCCGTTCCATCTGGACTATCCCGCGCTCGCCGACCGTCGGCGGCTGCCTCGACCGGCCGAGTCCGAAGCGCCCTCGGCGGTCTGGGAGAAAATTCTCCGCCGGCGACTTGGTGTGGATTACCTAGAACGCCCTCGACATCTGATACCGCTCACCTGAGGAAATGCTGACCCGCACATGGAGGAACGACGTCGGTGATCGAGGCCATCACAATTTGCAGCAGCTCAAAGTTCTACGACACCGCGCAGCGCGCGGAGGCGGCGTTCCGTGCTCTGGGAATGACCGTCTACACCCCCCGTTATGACTACAACGAGCAACGGGTGACCGTCCACGAGTCGGACAAGGTCCAGCTCACCCGCGAATTTCTCGCGAAGATCTCCAAGTCCGACGCGGTCTTTGTCGTCGCCAACGGTGGCTACGCGGGCGTCAGCGTGTGTATTGAGGTCGGCTACGCAGTCGGACAGGGCAGGGCCGTCCTCTTTTCCGAGCAGCCGGCCGAGTTCGCGCTCCGGGCATTGGTCGACGCGGTGGTCCCGGTCGACCACATCGACGCGGAGGTGCGGTCGCTGAACAGGGCTGCGGCGAGGACGCCATTGTGATTGTCGCGGCGCCTGGCTCGTCCAGCCGACTGTACGGCCCGGTCCGGGACGTCGTCGGCAGTCTCTTCGCCGGTCTGGGTGAGGCGCATCCAAGGTCGCTGTGGCACCGGTCAGGTGACGACACGCTCGTCTTCTGCCGCGGTTTCGACGTACCCGAACTGGTGGCGTCTGAGGCTGTCGACGTGGGCATCACGGGTTACGACGTCTGTGTCGAGTGGTGGCTCGCCCACGGCCGGGCGCTCCGCATGCACGCGCTGCCGGCAATCCGCACGTCCTTTGTCACCTATTGCACCGTCGCGGGCCGAGAAATCGACACGATCTACACGGAGTACCCGGCCATCACGCGTGCGTGGCTGGCCGCGCGGGCCGAGGCGCGACCGGTCAGGATCGTTCAACTGCATGGATCAACCGAAGGCGTCATCCGTGCTGACCGCCACGGTGCCGGTGTGCTTCTCGTGACGTCGGGTGAGACCCTGGCGGCGAACGGGCTGGATGTGGAAGTGCCTCTTCTCGCCACCGACGTGTGCGTCGTGACCCGTACGTCGCCGCCCCGCGGGCAGAGGCTGATCGATCTGGACGCTCTGCCGGTGTTGGGCATCCCTGGTTTCTGCGACAGCGCGCCACAGCCGGAACGTGTCGCGTGAGCCGAGGCTGGGGAAAAGACCCGTGAGGTGGAGTTGGGTCGACGTCGAGCGGCCGGGCCACCTGGGATCCCGCCGGCCGGCGCTGGTGGCGCAATGGGACGAGCAGTTCGGACCGGGCCGCTGGCGCCTTGCCTGGCGCATCGGGCCGGTGTCGCATCCGTGGCCAGGAGCACTCGCCCTCTACGAGGACGCCTATTTCCGGCGGCTCGTCGCCGATCCGGAGCTTCGCAGGACGTTGCTGACCGGGGCACGCAACGTCTACGACGTCAGCGTCGACGACGTGGAGTCGGGATTGGACTACACCTGCCAACGGCCGGGCGCACAGCATCTCCAGGACATCGCGGTGCGGCGGGTGCTCGTGCGGCTCGGCATCTGGTTCGAGGGAGTGGACCTGGTCCGCCTGCGGCGCCGGGACACCAATGACCTCTCGCCGGGCGCCTGCCTTGATTCCGGAGCCGTGAGATTCCACCGGCCCGACCTGATCGTTCAGCCCGTTCTCACCGGGTGGTGGGACACCGACAGTATCGAGGCGTTCTACCAGTCGAACAAGTATCTGCAGACGTTGTCCGGCCCGCCGCTTGCCGGTGACGGAATAAAGGGGTGACGTGCGTGATGTTGAGACCGCCAGGAGGACCTACCGGTGGAGCTTGAGGTGGCAACCGTCTCGTCCGGCTGGCACGACGTCATCTCGGTGTTCTCGCGTCACCTGCCGACCCGGGTCGCGACACGGCACGGCATCTGTTTCGACATCCCGGGGCTGACGGTATGGCTGCAGAACCCGGCAGACCTGACACCCCCGCCCGGTTACCTGTATCCGGAACTGATCAAGGATTACCGGGACCGAATCTTCGGCGATCAGCGCGAGTCGTCGCTGCTCCATCAACGGTTGCGCAGGTGGCCCACGGCCGATGGATCGCCGGTCGACCAGTTCGAGCAGGCCGTCGCCATGCTCCGACAGGATGAGCACAGCCGCTCGGCCGTGTTCTCCATGTGGCGGCCGGACGAGGACCTCGGAGGCCGCTTCCCGGTTTCGCCGGTCGGCGGTGCCCTGAGGATCGTCGGCGGTGACCTGGTCCTCTTCCTGACAGCGCGGAGTGTCGATGTATGGGTCGGCTTTGTTCCGGAGCTGCTCACCTTCGCCCAGCTGGCATCGGACGCCGCGCTCGCTCTGGGGCTGGGCGGCAGCAAGGTCTGCTACCACTCGTTCAGCACTCACCTGTACGAGGTCGACTACCTCACCTACCTCGCGGGGGCGCAGTGACACGATCGCTCACGCTGCTGGACAGCGGTCTGGTCGACACGCACACCATCGACAAGGTCCTGCAGGCGGTCGTGTTCTTCTCCGACCGCATCGTCCTGCGGGCCTCCTTCGAGGTCGCCGCCGCATACCGCGAACGCGCTTCCGAGATCAACCGACGCATCGACGAGCTGCACGAAGCCGGACTGCTGAGGCTCTGGGGTCACGAGTACGAGGTCAATGACGGCGGCAGGGTGAGGTTCGGGCGGGGCGCGGGCCCAGGACGCCGCGCCGACCTGGTGATCCCGCAGCGGCAGATGCGGGAGAGCCTGACCCGCATGGACGAAGTGATGCGGGCGATCCGGGAAGAGGCGTACCGGCAGTCCGAGGTTGGGGCCCCTGCCCTCCGGCAGGGGCCGGCGGAGATCGTCAGCCTGCGCAACCACATGGCTTCCCTCGTCATCTCCTCGGAACTCAAGCAGGACGGCATGTTGTCCAATCCCGCAGTGAAGGCCCAACTCGCCAAGAGCCTCGGACGGCCGCCGTCGGAACGCTTCGATGCGGCGGTCGTTCGAGACGTGCTGGGGCAACTTCAGATCGGCCCCCTGGACCAGCTGAGCGTCGACCAGATCATCGAGTCGCGACGATACAACGCCGACTTCCGAAGCTTGCTTGACGAATCGCTGCTAGCGGTCTCGCGGGGCTACGACCCTGTCCTCACCCCCGAAGCAACGGCGCGCGAGCTGGCCCGCCGCTACCGCGAGACCGTCGCGGAGTTCGCCCGGCCCCAGATCGCCGGTCAGGTGGCGCAGGAAGTGGTATGGGACGTCCTGGGCGCCACCGTGCCGTCAACCGTCGTCTTCAAGTACGGTCTCCGCGCGCTCACTTGGCGAAAGGCGGTGCAGAGGGCGAAGCCCTTCCTGCTGCTGATGCACCTCGAACGGGCGGCCCGGCAGCGGTTCCCGTAATCACCACCGCTCCGGTCATGCTCGCTCAGCCGGCCAGTGCCTTCATCGACTGACGATGCCGGTCGAAGGCGCCCTCGATGGCCGGGAGGGCACTGAGCGCGGAGTGCGGCAAAAATTGGCGCAGATGCCACGTCGCGATCCGCACGTAGTCCCCTGAGCCCGGGCCGTCATCCGGCAGTCGGGTTACGGCGAATGACCAGACGAGCACTAGGGCCAGGGAGTACCCGGTGTCGGGATACTGGTATCTCAGATCCAGCCAGTGCCGGGAATCCTTGGGCAGGTGGAGCGCGCGCCCGTCATGACGAGCTTGGATCAGGCTTTCGGCAAGCGTCGGCAGGGGTTGACCCGCGGCACAATCGTTCACCTCCCACGCGATGTGCGACATCGACGAGAACGCTGACACCGCCGCGATGGTCGCCCTGCATTCCTCACGGTCGAGGTGGCTCTTCGTTCGGAACAGTCTCATACCGCAGCTTCTGAAAGCAGATGCGACGTCAGCATGAATGAAGGGTCCCACGAAGGCTCGCTGCGACTCAATCACCACCAGGTTCTGGCAGCCGCGTCGCAATGCCGGCGCGGCGTCGGGCGCGCGGGTCCTATGCGTGACGTGGATCGGTACGGTATGCAGCATGTCTTCGCCCAGCCCCGCGCCGCTGCTCCGGGAGTTCATCGACATCCCGGAGCGCACGAGCACGAGCGACTTCGTGCTCAAGCTCGCCGACAGTGTCGCCGACGCCGACGCCACCCTGCGCGACTACGTCGTCACGGACCGGCTGGTCGGCAACTTCGACGAGGCGCTCGGGTTGATCCGCTCTGCGGTCGAGGGGCATGCATCCAAGGCCGCCTACCTGCACGGCTCCTTCGGTTCCGGTAAGTCGCACTTCATGGGGGTGCTGCACGCGCTGCTGCGCGGCGAGGCCGCTGCCCGGGGCCGGGACGAGCTGGCCCCGTTGGTCGCCAAGCACAGCGTCTGGCTGGACGGCCGCAAGTTCCTGCTGGTCCCGTATCACCTGCTCGACGCCCGCTCGCTGGAGCAGCGCGTGCTGGGCGGCTACGTCGACCGGGTCCGGGCACTGCACCCCGAAGCGCCCATCCCGGCGGTGCACCGGACCGACTCGCTGCTCGAGCAGGCCGCCTCGCTGCGCGAGAAGATCGGTGACAAGCAGTTCATCGACGGCCTGCCCGGCGGGGACGTCGAGGACGAGTGGGGCGAGAGCGAGACGTTCTGGACGTCCGAGCGGCTCGAGCAGGCGTTCGCCGGCGCGTACTCCGACGAGCTGCGCCGCAAGCTCGTCAACGACCTGCTGACCAGCTGGAACAAGGGCTTCTTCAGCAACGCCCGGGAGGACGCTGAGGCGTTCGTCTCGCTCGACCGGGGCTTGACCGAGATCAGCCGGCACGCCAAGGAGCTCGGCTACCACGGCCTGATTCTCTTCCTCGACGAGCTGATCCTCTGGTTGGCCAACTCCATCGGCGACCAGCAGTTCGTCTCCCGCGAGATCCAGAAGATCACCAACTTCGTCGAGGGCGGCGACACCCGCCGGCCGATCCCGGTGGTCAGCTTCATCGCCCGCCAGCGTGACCTGCGCGAACTCGTCGGCGAGGAGGTCACCGGCGCCAACGAGCTCAGCTACCAGGACACCCTCAACCTGGCCAGCGGCCGCTTCGACGTGATCAAGCTGGAGGACCGCAACCTCCCGGAGATCGCCCGTCGCCGGCTGCTCAAACCCCGCGACACCACGGCCGGCGAGGCGATCGGCAAGGCCTTCGACGCCACCACCAAGGTACGCCGGGAGGTCTTCGACACCCTGCTCGGCACCGACTCGGGCAGCGGCGCCGACATCGACGCCTTCCGGTCGACGTACCCGTTCAGCCCGGCGTTCCTCTCCACGCTGGTGCACGTCTCCAGCGCGCTGCAGCGCTCCCGCACCGCGCTCAAGCTGATGCGGCAGCTGCTGGTCGACCGCCGCGACACCCTGCGCCTCGGTCAGCTCGTCCCGCTCGGCGACCTCTACGACGTGATCAGCGGCGGCGGCGACCAGCCCTTCACCGAGAAGCTCAAGGCCGAGTTCGAGATGGCCCAGAAGCTGTACGACCTGAAGCTCCGCCCCTACCTGCTCGGCCAGTACGAGCTCACCGACGACGACCTGGACGCAGCCCGCCGCGGCGACGCGCAGCCCACCGAGATGGCCGGGCGCATTCGGGCCTTCACCGGCGACGACCGGCTGATCAAGACGCTGCTTCTCGCCGCCCTGGCCCCCAGCGTTCCGGCGCTGCGCAACCTCACCGCCCGACGCCTCTCGGCGCTCAACCACGGCAGCATCACCAGCCCGATCCCCGGGGGCGAGGTCGCCCAGGTCAACCGGAAGCTAGCCGACTGGGCCGGCCGGTTCGCCGAGATCCGCATCGGCGAGGGCGACGACCCGATCGTGTCGCTGGAGCTGGTCGGCGTGGACGTCGACAGCGTCCTCGCCACCGCCAAGCACTACGACAACGAGGGCGCCCGCAAGCACATCGTCCAGCGGCTGCTCTGGCAGCAGCTCGGCGTGCCGTGGAGCGACTCGTTCTTCGCCGAGGCGGGGCTGACCTGGCGGGGGAGTCGCCGCACGGTCGAGCTGGTCTACGGCAACGTCCGCGACCCGCACGACATCCGGGACGAGGCGTTCCACCCGAACGATCCGGCCGGCTGGCGGATGATCATCGACTACCCGTTCGACGACGGCAGCCACGGCCCGGCCGACGACCGGCAGCGGGTGCAGGAGCTGACCAGCCGGATGAGCCCCCGCACGGTCTGTTGGATTCCCGCCGCGCTGACCATCGAACGCCGTACCGAGCTGGGCAAGCTCGTCATCATCGACAAGCTGCTCGAAGGGCAGCGCTTCGACAGCCACGCCGAGCACCTCAACCCCGACGACCGGCGCCGGGCGCACGCCGCGCTGACCAACCAGCGCAGCGCGCTGCTGGCCAAGATGCAGGCCGTGCTGCGCCAGGCGTACGGGCTGGCCGGCAAGCAGCCCACCGACGTGCAGCTCGGATTCGACGACCACCTCCAGTCGCTCACCCGCGCCCTGGAGCCGAAGCTGCCCATGGGCGCCACCTTCAACGACGCGCTGCGCAGCATCGGCGACCAGATGCTCGGCCAGCAGTTCCCGGCCCACCCGGACTTCGACCCCGACCGCAAGGGCGAGGCCGTACGCCTGCCTGACGTCAAGGTCGTCCTCGACCACGTCCGGCGGGCCGTCGAGTCACCGGAGGGACGCGTCGAGGTCGAGCGGGCAAACCGGCAGACCCTGCGCCGGATCGCCAACCCGCTTCAGCTCGGCACCATGCACGAGGCGGCGTTCGTCATCGAGGGGCAGTGGACCCAGCACTTCCACCGCCGGGCCGCCGCCGAGGGCATCACGGGCGACCTGCGGGTGGCCGACCTTCTGCGCTGGATCGACGATCCGAGCCCCCGGGGTCTCGACCCGATCGTCGCGCAGCTGGTGGTGGCGACCTTCGCCGAGCAGACCGATCGTGCGTTCCACCTGCACGGCAGCGAGGTGATCCCCGCCCCGGAACCAGGCAGGATCACCGCCGATCACACGCTGCGCGAGCAGCGTCTGCCCGGCGAGGAGGACTGGGACATCGCCCGCGCCCGGTCCGCCGCGGTCTTCGGAGTTCAGCCGCTCGCCCTGCGCCGGGGTCGGCTGGTGGCGATGTTCGGCCGGGACCTGGTCACCAGTGCGACTCGTCATCGTGAAGCCGCTCACGGGCTGGTCGCCCGTCTACAGGAGCACGCAAGCTGGCTGAAGATCGATCAGGAGTCCGGCCGGCTCGCCACGGCCAGGGCCGCCGCTGACCTGTTGGAGGCGCTGGTCAACGGACGGTCGGCGGTGGAGGTGGTCGAACGGCTCGCCCGCGCGGAACTCGCCGGCCCCGCCGACCGCACCGGTCGGAGCATCAGCAGTGCTTCGCAGGTGTCGGCGGCGTTGGCCGCCGCGCCCTGGGACACCTTCGAGATCGTGGCTGGTCTGCCCGAGCCGCACGCGGCCGAAGCGGTGGCGATCTTCGCCGAGCTGCGTCGGGTGGCGCAGGCTGACGAGCTGACCGCGCCACTCGCCCCGGCCCTGCGCCGCGCCCAGGGCGACGCGACCGCACTGTTGCGTCGCGCCACCCGCAAGCCGGAAATCGTTTACGTGCCCGGACGTGACGAGGGCATGGACGAAATCGTCCAACCGCGCCGCCCGATCGACGAGGAGACGCCTCGGATTCCAGAGGGCGAGGTCGGCGAGCCGAGTGGGCGGATCTCGGTTCCGGCCGGCGACCTTGACCGAGCGGTGGAGCAGCTGCGTGCCTTCGCCGCTGACCAGGGTGACGCGACTATCGAGGTGACCTGGAGAATCGTGTCGTGACTCAGGCACCTGCCGCCGCTCAGGCGCTGCGGATCAACCCGGTGGCGCTGCGGCAGAAGGTGGCACAGCAGCTCGAACGGCACCGCAACGGTGACGCGTACCCGGTGCTGGTCGTGCGGGCCGAACCGGCCTGGCCGCACGACCCCATGGTGCTGCTGCCCGACGGACGTCCGGTCCGGGTCGTGCCGTGCGTGTCGCCGCTCGCCGTCTGGGAGCACCTCGTCGCCGAGCGGGGCGACGAGGTGCTGGTCCTGCTCACCGACGTCCCGGAGTCAGTGCTGCACCACGGCGTGCGGAGCCGGATCTTCCGGCAGCGGGTGATCACCGTCGAGCCGTGGGACCTGGTCGTCGACGCGTTCGGCGCGCAGGTGCCGGACAGCGCGCTGGAACGCGAATCGTGGGCCGGTGTGGCGCTGCTCGACGCGATGCCGCCGGCGGGCTGGCCGAAGCTCACCACCTCCGTGCTGACCCGGGACGTCGCACTGCGGCACCTCGCCGCGGTGCGGCTCGGCCTCGATCATCGGAGCGAGACCCCGGACGATCTCGACGTGACGACCCTGCTGCGCTGGAGCGCGGAACCGGGCGCCGTCGAGGCGTACGGCTTGCTGCGCGAGGCCGAACGGGACGGGCTCGGTCGTTGGCTGGTAGAACAGTTCGGCCGACCGGCCAAGGCGTTGTTCGCGCTCATCGCGGCCGGACACGGCGCGGAAGCCCTGCCGCTGGGCCTGGTCTGCGACGCGCTCTGGAGCACTGACAGCGCCGACGCGGTACGCGCCCAGGGGCGCGTCGACCAGTACTTCGGCAACCTCAACGACGATGCGACCGTGCGCGGATTCGCGGCTGCCGCCGTGCAGGTGGTCGGCGCGCTGCTCAGCGCACCGGCACCCGAGGTGCAGCGACAGGGGCACGCCGTCCTCGACCGCGCCGAGCAACTGCTCACCCAGTTCAACGCGGTCAACAGCGCCGGCCACAGCCCGATCCTGCGGACCGGGTTCACCCGGCGGATCGCCGCCGCCGGCCAGGCGCTGCTCGCCGGTTTGCGGGACCCGGCGGACCCGGCCCTCGACCAGGCCGTCGAGCACCTCGCCGGGCACCGGCTCGCCGACGCCGAGGCCGAGCGGGTCCGCCGCATCAGGATGGCGCAGCGGCTCGTCCGCTGGTTGGGCACGGCGGTGGCAGCGCCGGAGAGCGTCGCGGACGGTGTGGACCGGCAGATCGCCGAATGGGGCTGGGTGGACCTCGCGCTCAACCACGTCTGGGCCGGCGAGGAGGCCCACCCGGAGCTGCAGCACGCGTTCCGGGAGATCCATGAGCGGGCGCAGCAACGTCGCCGCGACCTCGACGGCGCCTTCGCCGGCCGGCTCGCTGCTTGGGCCACCGCGGGCCCCGGCAACGACGGCGGCCTGCTGACGGTGGAGAACCTGCTCCCGCGGGTGATCGACCCGCTGATCCGCGCGGACCGGCCGGTGCTGCTCGTCGTGCTCGACGGCATGAGCGCCGCGGTCGCCGTGCAACTGGCCGATCAGCTGTCCCCGCACTGGGTGGAGTACGACCCGCTCGCCGGGTCCGGCGCGGGCCGGCGGCGAGGGATCGTGGCCGCCCTGCCCACGCTGACTGCGGTTTCCCGTACGTCGCTCTTCGCCGGCGCGCTGCGAGCCGGCAAGCAGGAGCACGAGATCAGGCTCTTCGCCGACGGCCGGTGGGGCAGGGACTCCCGGGTCTTCCACAAGGGCCCGGCGCGCGGCGGAGCGGGGGAGGTGCTGGCCGGTGGACTGGCTGAGGCGGTGTCTGGTTCGGCGCCCGTCGTCGCCGTCGTGATCAACACGGTGGACGACTCCCTGGCGTACGGTCGGGAGGGCAACGAGGCCGGCTGGCAGCTCGATGACCTCGGCTTCCTGCGGAGCCTGCTCGACCAGGCCCGTTCCTCCGGGCGGGCGGTCGTCATCACCAGCGACCACGGCCACGTGCTTGAGCGGGGCGGCGAGCACGTCAAGGCGCTCGACGCCGCCTCCGCGCGGCACCGTGCCGGCCCAGGGCCCGCCGGTCCCGGCGAGGTCGAGCTGACCGGCCCCCGCGTCGTCGCGGATGGCAACCGCATCATCGCGTTGTGGGATCCACTGCTGCGGTACCGCCCGAGCAAGGCCGGCTACCACGGAGGTGCCTCGCTCGCCGAGGTGACCATTCCGTTGCTGGCCTACCTGCTGCCCAACGTGACCGAGCCGCCGGTCGGCTGGGCACCCGTCGAGGAGCGCCGGCCGGACTGGTGGGAGCCGACGACTGCCGCGCCGGTGCCGGTGGCTCCGGCGCGGCAGACGCCCGTACCGAAGGCACGCCGGAAGGCACCCGCAGCCGCAGGTGAGGCGCTGTTCGACGTACCCGAAAGCACCGCGGCGCCCGCAGCGGCGCCGGCTGCCGGCGACGGTGACCTGGTGGACGCGTTGCTCGCCACCGACCTGTTCGAGGCGCAGCACGGCCTGACCCCGCGCCGGTTGGAGGTCAAGAAGATTCGGGCGGCGCTGCGGGCGCTGGTGGACGCCAAGGGCGTGCTGCCGGTGGCCGTGCTGGCCCAGCGGGCCGGCGAGGTGCCGGCCCGTGCCACCGGATTCGCCACCACCCTGCAGCGGATCTTCAACGTGGACAACTACCCGGTGCTGTCGCTGACCGACAACAATCGGACCGTCCGGCTGGACATCCCCCTGCTGCGGGAACAGTTTCGGCTGCCCGGAGGGTCTTCGTGAGTGCGGTCAGCCCGGCCCGCCGGCGTGAGGTGATCGACGCACTGCGGCGAGGTGCGGTGCCGTCGGCCGGACTGGATCTCTTCGCCGTGGGGCTGGACCGGTTCGGTGCCGCGATCGGGGCGGACCTGGACACCGTCGCCGCCGGCGGCTCCGTCTTCAAGGCGGTCCGTGGCGAGTACGGATCCGGAAAGACGTTCTTCACGCGGTGGATCGCCGAGCGGGCGAAACGGGCCAACCTCGCGACCGCGGAGGTGCAGGTCTCGGAGAACGAGACGCCGCTGCACAAGCTCGAGACGGTCTACCGCCGACTCACCGAGCGGCTCACCACCTCGACGTTCTCGGCCAGTGCCCTGCGACCGGTGGTGGACGGATGGTTCTACGCGCTGGAAGAAGACGTCCTGGCAGCGGGGGACGTCGCGCCCGATGACACCTCCGCCCTCGACCGAGCGGTTGAGGGCCTGCTCGACCAGCGCCTCGCAACGGTCAGCCGCAGCGCCCCCGCCTTCGCCGCGGCGCTTCGCGGCTACCGGGCCGCCACCGCACTGGGCGACTCGGCCACCGCTGACGCGGTGCTCGCCTGGCTCGGCGGGCAGCCGCACGTCGCCGCCGCCGCTCGGCGGGTCGCCGGCGGCCGTGGCGACCTCGACCACTTCGCGGCACTGAGCTTCCTGCAGGGCCTGCTCGCGGTGCTGCGTGACAGCGGCCATCCCGGTCTGTTGCTGGTGCTCGACGAGGTGGAGACGCTGCAACGGGTCCGGTCGGACGCCCGCGACAAGGCGCTGAACGCGCTCAGGCAGCTCATCGACGAGGTGCACTCGGGGCGGTTCCCCGGGCTGTATCTGGTCATCACCGGCACCCCGGCCTTCTACGACGGCCCGCAGGGCGTGCAACGGCTCGCACCGCTGGCCCAGCGGCTCGCCGTCGACTTCACCACCGATCCGCGCTTTGACAACCCGCGCGCGGTGCAGATTCGCCTGCCGGGTTTCACCGTCGACTCGCTCGTCGAGTTGGGCGGTCGGGTCCGCGACCTGTACGCGGACGGATCGGCGGCGCCGGAGCGAGTGTCCGCGCTGGTCGACGACGCGTACCTCGAGGCCCTGGCCCGTGCGGTCGCCGGCGGGTTGGGCGGCAAGGTGGGGGTGGCGCCACGCCTGTTCCTGAAAAAGCTTGTGGGAGAGGTGCTTGACCGGGTGGACCAGTTTCCCGACTTCGACCCTCGGCAACACTATGCGCTCACCCTGGCCGCGGCCGAGCTGACGGACGTCGAGCGAAACGCCACGAGCGCCGACGAGATCTCGCTCGACCTCTAGGAAAGAATCAGTTCATGAGCAACGACCTCGCCTCACTCCTCGGCACGCAGGAGACCGCCGCACTCGAGTTCAAGCGGGAAGCGAAGGATCGCAACGCGATCAGGAAGGCGATCTGCGCGCTGTCGAACGACTTGCCGCAGCTCGGAGGGGGCGACCTGCTCATTGGTGTCGACAAACACGGCCAGCCGGTCAGTGGTGTGGACACCTCGGACGAGGCACTGCTGACCTTCACCAACATCCGTGACGAGGGACGCATCCTCGACCGGCCGTCGATGGTCGTCACCCGCGAGCCCTACCGGGGCGAACAGGTCATCCGGATACGGGTCAACGCCTCCCATACGCCGCCGGTCCGATTCGACAACGTCGTCTACGTCCGGCCGGGCCCCTCAACCCGTACGGCGAGCAGCACGGACGAGCGAGTGCTCTCCGAGCGGCGTCGCGCCTACGACACCCCGTTCGACGTCCGCCCCATCGTCGGCGGCACGCTCGACGAACTGGACCTGGAGCTGTTCCGATCCGAGTACCTGCGTCAAGCGGTTGACGCGTCGGTCATAGAGGAGAATCACCGGTCGACCGCACAACAGCTCGCGTCTCTCCGCCTCGCCGACCCGGACGGCTCCCCGACGGTGCTCGGTCTGTTGCTCGTCGGTCTCGATCCGACCAACCGAATTCCCGGCGCCTACCTTCAGTTCGTCCGGTACGAGGGCATCGACGTGGGCGGTGCCATTCAGGACGAGCACGAACTTCGGATCAACGTCATTGATGTCGCCGAGCGACTCGAGAGCGTCTTGAAGGGGCACCTCCGGACCCGCCTGGTCGAGGTGAGCGGATTTCGCGAGGAGCAGCGCCCGAACTATCCCATCGAGGCGCTACGGGAGGTTTGCATGAACGCCCTGATGCACCGCAACTACGAGTCCTCGAACGCGCCCGTACGGATCGCCTGGTTCGACGATCGCGTCGAGGTGACCAACCCCGGCGGTCCATTCGGTCAGGTACGGGCCGACAACTTCGACCGAGTTAATGACTACCGGAACCCGTCGCTGGCAGCTGCAATGAAATCCTTGGGCTTCGTGAACCAGTTTGGGCGGGGCATCGGCCGGATCCGCACTTCCCTTGCGCGCAACGCCAACCCTCCGCCCGAGTTTCTGGTCGACGATTCGTCCTGGACCGTGGTTGTCGGGAGCGCATCATGATCTCTGTTGCGCTGTTCAACAATAAGGGTGGCGTCGGCAAGACGACGTTGACCTACCACCTCGCACACATGCTCCAGCGTCTGGGGCATCGCGTGCTGGCGGTGGACCTGGACCCGCAGTCAAACCTGACTGCGGCTTTCCTCGACGATGAGGCTCTCGAAGATGTGTGGCAGGAGTCGAACGGGGCATCGGGAGCTGAGGAGGCCGATCAAGGGGCACCCACGGTGGCAGCCGCGGTGAAGCCAATCATGGAGGGTATGGGCGATATTCTGCCCTGCCGCGCGGTGACCATCGCCGAAGGGCTTTGGCTAGTTGCTGGCGACCTGACTCTCAGCTCCTTCGAGGACCGGCTGAGTGAGGCGTGGCCGAAGGGTTTCACTGGTGATCCAGCTGCACTCCGCACCACCACAGCCTTCCATCGCATCATCCAGGCAGCCGCGCGGGAGGTGGATGCCGACATCGTGCTCATCGACGTGGGTCCCAACCTGGGCGCGATCAATCGAGCGGCATTGCTGGCCGCCGACACGGTCCTGGTGCCGCTCGCGGCGGACCTCTTCTCTCTGCGTGGCCTGCGTAACCTCGGCCCGACATTGCGCGCGTGGAGGCGGACCTGGCACTACAAGGTCATGCCCGATCTGCCGTCCGGCATCGACGCCCCGGCAGGACTGATGCATCCCCTCGGATACGTGATCATGCAGCCGACCATGCGCCTCGACCGGCCCGTGCGGGCATACCAGCGGTGGCTTGATCGGATTCCGCAGGTCTTCGCCTCGGCGGTGCTCGATGAACCGAACGCCCCGCCTACCGGGCGTCCTTCGGAGATCGCCACTCTGCGCAACTATCAAAGCCTGATGCCGCTGGCCCATGATGCACGTAAGCCGATGTTTGACCTCCGGTCGGCTGACGGCGCTCTTGGCAGCACCCAGACCCTGGTGCAGCGGTGCTTCCAGGACTTCCAGTCGTTGAGCGAAAAGCTCCTGAAGCGGCTCGAAGGGCTGCCCGCACACACCTCATGACCGGCGCGGACCTGCTGCACCCGGTCGTACTGCACCACGTCGTGAACTCTCTGCAGTGGCCGGCATTGCGGCCGTTGCAGGATGCTTCCGTGCAGCCACTGCTGGCAGGAGAGGATGCGCTCCTCCTCGCGCCCACCGCCGGTGGAAAAACCGAGGCGGCGGTGTTCCCGCTCCTGTCTCGGATGGCGCAGGAGAGCTGGTCAGGCACGTCCGTCCTCTACGTCTGCCCATTGAAGGCACTCCTCAACAACCTTCTGCCCCGGCTGGAGACCTACACGGCCTGGCTCGGGCGTCGGGCGGCGCTCTGGCATGGTGATGTGACGACGGGGCGGCGTCGGGCGATCCTGCGCGAGCGTCCGGACATCCTGCTGACGACCCCGGAGTCCCTGGAGTCGATGCTGGTCAGCTCGGTCGTCGATCACGACGTGTTCTTCGGTCAGCTCCGGGCGATCGTCGTCGACGAGGTGCACGCGTTTGCCGGTGATGATCGGGGTTGGCACCTTCTGGCCGTGTTGGAACGCCTCAGCCGGGTGGCGGGGCGCTCGGTGCAGCGCATCGGCCTCTCCGCGACGGTCGGCAACCCGGACCAGCTGTTGGCATGGTTGCAGGGCTCGGGTCATGGCCAGAGGCCAGCGCGGGTGGTAGCACCCGACCTCCTTCCCGCGACGGCTTCGGCGACGCCCGTGCCGCCTCCAGTCGGCGAGGTTGAGCTGGACTATGTCGGATCTGTGCACAACGCGGCGAAGGTGATCGCGGCGCTTCATCACGGACAGAAGCGTCTGGTCTTCTGTGACTCCCGTGCGCTGGTCGAGGACCTTGGTCAACGCCTGCGTGCCCTCAACGTGACGACGTTCCTCTCCCACGCGTCTCTCTCGGTCGACGAGCGGCGGCGGGCGGAGGAAGCCTTTGCTCAGGAGCGCGATTGCGTCATCGTCGCCACCAGCACCCTCGAGCTGGGCATCGACGTCGGTGACCTTGACCGGGTAATCCAGATCAACGCTCCGCGCAGCGTCGCTGCCTTCCTGCAGCGAATCGGCCGGACGGGTCGGCGTCCCGGCAGCACCCGCAACTGTCTGTTCTTGGCCCTGAACGAGGAAGGGCTGCTGCATGCCGCCGGCCTCCTGAACCTCTGGGCGCAGGGTTGGGTCGAGGCAGTCGTGCCCCCACCCGAACCACGACACATCGTCGCGCAGCAGATGTTGGCGCTGTCCCTGCAGCGACATCGCATCGGTGACAGCCTCTGGTCACAGGAGTGGAACGGGCTGGCTCCGTTCGACGAGAGCGCGGACGTGATCGTGCGACACCTCGTTGAGCGTGGGTACCTCGATGTCGACTCCGGGATGCTCTTCATCGGGCCGGAGGCGGAGTTGCGCTTCGGGCGTCGGCACTTCATGGACATGCTGGCGGTTTTTACCGCGCCACCGCAGTTCACCGTTCTGGCTGGTCGTACCGAGATCGGCCGGACCGATCCCGCGCTGTTGACGGTGAAGGTGTCTGGTCCTCGGCTGTTGTTACTCGCCGGCCGCAGTTGGCGGGTTACCCATGTCGACTGGAAACGTCGCCGGTGTTTCGTCGAGCCCGCGGACGGCGGCGGGAAGGCCCTGTGGATGACCAATGGGTCCCGTCAGGGATTGTCGTACGAGATGGTCCGTGCCATGCGCGACGTGTTGCTCGGCGCCGAACCGCCGGTCGCCCTCACTGGCCGGGCGAAGACCAGGCTGGCCGATCTGCGAGACGGCGCGACCTCGATCGTGCATCCCGGGGGCACCGTGATCGCCAGAGACGGCGATGACGAGGTGAGGTGGTGGACCTGGGCTGGCTTCCGTGCGAACGCCACCCTTATCGCCACCCTGAGCGAACTCGTCGACCCAACCCAGCGATACGACGACGCGTCGATTCGGCTGCGGACAGACGTCAACAACCAAACGATGCGAATGGCACTGGCGGATGCTGCCGAGCGGATCTGCCTCCCGGAGGTATCCGACAGGGCGGTTGCCGGCCTCAAGTTCAGTGCAGCACTCCCGGACCGGCTCGCCGTCGCCACACTGGCCACTCGACTGGCGGACATCCCAGCGGCCCGGTCAGTGCTCACTCAACCCATCCGAATGACCCACCGCCCCCCTGCGTGATAGGCCGATGATCACGAGTTGACGCCGCCCTCATCGACGGATGGAGGATCGCGGGGCGCTGTTCGTGCCCGGGACGGCATTGACACATATCGCTTGGCATCCCATGGTCGATGGATTCATCCCTCCGTCGAAGGGCCGCAGGATGCTCAGCAGTGAACACCGGTACGTCATCGTCGGGGCGGGGCCCGCCGGCCTTCAACTGAGCTACTACCTTCAGCAGCACGGCGCCGACTACCTGACGCTGGAGAGTGGCGACGAGCCCGGCGGTTTCTTCCGGCGGTTCCCGCGCCACCGCCGGCTCATCTCGCTGAACAAGGTGCACACCGACAGCACCGATCCGGAGATCCGCCTGCGCTGGGACTGGAACTCGCTGCTCAACGACTCCCCGGACCTGCTGTTCCCGCGCTTCAGCGAGGAGTACCTGCCGGCCGCTGACGACCTGGTGCGCTACCTCGCCGAGTTCCAGCGGGTCCATGCGCTCAACATCCGTTTCGGCACGACTGTCGAGCGGATCACCCGGACCGGCGACGGCTTCGTCGTGGGCACCGACCAGGGAGAGGTGCGCGCGCGTTGCCTGGTCGTCGCGACCGGCTGGGGCCGGCCCTTCGTGCCGGCCATCAAGGGCATCGAGCATGCCATCGGGTACGAGGACATGGTCGTCGACCCCACGGCGTACGACGGTCAGCGGGTCCTGATCATCGGTAAGGGCAATTCGGCCTTCGAGACCGCGTCGGCCATCCTCGGCCGAGCGTCGATGGTGCACCTCGCCAGCCGGCAGCCCCTGCGACTGGCGTGGAACACCAAGCACCCCGGGGACGTGCGTGGTCAGTACGGCGCGATCCTCGACAGCTACCAGTTCAAGACGCTGCACTCGGTGTTGGACTGCACGATCGACGAGATACGGCCCGTCGACGGGCGGTTCCGGGTGTCGATCACGTACACCCACGCCGAGGGGGAGACCGCCGAACTGGACTACCACACGGTGCTGCGGTGCACCGGGTTCCGGATGGACACGACGATGTTCGACGAGACGTCTCGACCCGAGATGGTGCGCGACGGCCGCATGCCCGGCCTACGCCCCGACTGGCAGTCCAGCACCATCGACGACCTGTACTTCGCCGGCACGATCGCCCAGGCGCGGGACGCGAAGCACGCGTCGTCGCCGTTCATCGACGGCTTCCGGTACAACCTCCGGACGTTCACCCGGATCCTGTGGGAGCGCTACGAGGGCGTGCCGCTGGCGTACGCCACGACGCCGGCCGACGCCGTGTCGCTGACCAAGCTGATGCTCGACCGCGTCAACTGGTCCTCGGCGTTGTGGACCCAGTTCGAGTACCTTTGCGACGTCTTCGTCCGTGACGAGGCCACCGGCGACATCCACCACTACGAGGACCTGCCGGAGGACTACGCCGTGGAGCGTTTCGCGGCGGCCACGCAGTGGTACACGCTCGCGTTGCGGTGGGGCCGCGACGACTACGGCGACGTCTTCGCCATCGACCGGCACCCGACCCCCGACCGGGCCCGAGAGAGCGCCTTCATCCACCCGGTGATCCGGCGTTACCGCGGCACGGAACTCGTCCACGAACAGCACCTGCTGGAGGATCTGCTCGCCGAGTGGCGACGCCCGGACCGACACGTCGAGCCGTTGGTCGAGTTCCTGACCGGGGACCTCACCAACGGATCATGACCTCGTCGAGGGGTTTGCGGGCCAGATCGGGGACGTGGGCGTCCGGGGTGGGATAACCGACGGGCATCACGACGTACGGGCGCTCCTCCGCAGGTCGCTCGCACACCTCGTTGAGGAACCGCATCGGGCTGGGCGTGTGGGTCAGTGTGACCAGGCCGGCGTGGTGCAGCGCGGTGATCAGCAGGCCGACCGCGATGCCGACGGACTCCTTGACGTAGTACGGCTTCGGGCTGTGCGGCCCCTGGTGCACCTCGAATACGACGATGACGGCCGGTGCGGTCTCCAGGAACGGCTTGCGCCAGTCGGTGCCGAGCCCGGCGATCGCACCCAGCCACTCCGGCGAGGCGCGGCGGTCGTAGAACGCCCGTTCCTCGGCCTCGGCGGCCTCGCGCAGCCGGCGTTTGCGGGCCGGGTCGGTCAGGACGACGAACCGCCACGGCTGCACGTTGGCGCCGCTGGGCGCGGTCGACGCCGCCCGGATCGCGGCCTCGACGACCCCGTCGGGCAGCGGGTCACTGGCGAAGTCCCGCACCGACCGGCGCTGCGCCATCCGCTGAGCGAACGCCTCCGCCTCGCGCACCATGTCGGCCGGCGGTCGGCGGTGGTGCTGGACGGGGACCCTGGGTACCAGGTCGGTGTCGTTCACCTGTGGCCTCCCTGATGAAACTGTGCCGGTCTCCGGTCCCTCCAGCATCGCGGAGCCGACGCCGCCTGTCGTTACGCAGGCGTGCCCTGTTCGCAGGCGGGCAGGTCGGGGGCGGTCCGGCTGACGAGCTCGTCGACCACGTCGGTCAGACGTCCGCGCGCTGCCTGGGCGGCACGCTGACGGGTCGCGCCGTCGCCGTCCGCAGCGAGCCACTTCAGCCACCCCTCCACCCGTTCGCGGTCACCCGCCGCGTCCAGCGCCGGCCGGGCACGCTCGACCAGCCGCTCCGCCAGGGCCGCGGCGGGCAGCAGCCGGCCCGTGCCGACGTCGACGCCGTGGCCGCCCATCCCGTCGCGGGCGGCCCGCCAGTAGGCGAGTCGCAGCAGCTCGGGAGCCAGCCGCGGGCCCTCGTCGCCCCGGTCGACGGCCTCCCCGGCGGCGACCACCAGGGCCCGCACCAGGGCAGCGAGCGCCGCGGACTCGGCGGCGGTGACGGGCACGTCGGCCACCCGTACCTCAAGCGTGGGGTGGTGCGTGGACAGGCGCAGGTCCCAGAAGATCGTGCCGTGGTCGACCAGCGCGCCGGCGTCGAGGAGCATGTCCACGTGGTCGTCGTACTGCCGGGCGGACGTCAGGTACGGCGGCGGGCCGGCCACCGGCCAGCGCCCCCACGTGACGCTGCGCCAACTCGCGTAGCCGGTGTCGCGCTGCGCCCAGTAGGGCGAGTTGGCGCAGAGGGCGAGGAGCACCGGCAGGTGTGCGCGCAGGTGGTTGCCGATCAGCACGGCCCGGTCCCGGTCGGGCTGCTGCACGTGGACGTGCACGGCGCAGATCGCCAGCTCGTCGTGCAGCCCACGGAAGGTGGCGGTGCCCCGATCCTGCCGCGGCCCCTCGGTGAGCGGCGGCGGCACGGCACGGCCCAGCACCGGCGAGCCGCTGGCGATCACCCGCAGACCCGCCGAACGGGCCGCGGTCTGGATGGCGGCCCGGCCCTCGACGAGCTGCGCGGCGAGGTCGTCGAGGCTCTGGCACGGGTCGGTGCGGGTCTCGATCTGCAACCGGGTGATCTCGCCGCCGACCCGAGGGCCGAGCGTCGCTCGCGCGCCGTCGACGACGGTGGCCGCCTCCGGTACGACCTCGCCCCGGTCGGCGTCGACGACGAGGAATTCCTCCTCGACGCCGAGCGGGGGAATGAGCGATTCCGAGTGCTGTCCCGTAGGCATGCCGAAGCCGACCCCTCGCTGCCGGTCACGCACCGGCGAGAAGCACGTTACGGGATGTCGTCGATGAGTCGCGGCCCGAAATGATCCATCGTGGACAGCGCGTCGACGAGTCCGGCGAGCAGCGCCGTCCGTTCGGGCATCCGGTCGAGGCAGATGTACTCGTCGGCGGCGTGCGCTCCGCCACCGACCGCGCCCAGGCCGTCGAGGGTCGGTACGCCCAACGCGGCGGTGAAGTTGCCGTCGGACGCGCCAGCGGCGTACGCGCCGGTGAGGCGCGGGATGCCCAGCCGGCGGGCGATCGACTGGGCCACCTCCAGCAGTGGCCGCGCGAGCTCCGGAGCCATCGGGTAGCGGTTGATTCCACCCTGCACGGCCAGCGTCGCCTCGGGCAGGAACGGGACGAGCCCGCGGATGGCGTGGTCGACGCGTTCGAGTTCGTCCCTCGTCCAGGCCCGGACGTCGACGGCCAGGCTGGCGCGCTCGGGCACCGTGTTCGTCGTGGTGCCGGCGGAGAGCACTGTCGGTGTGACGGAGGTGCCGCCGCTGTCGGGCGCGCCGAGCGCGCCCAGGCTGAGAACCTGGTGGGCGACCTCGACGGTGGCGTTGACTCCGCGCTGGGGTTCGACGCCGGCGTGGGCCGCCCGACCCGAGACGGTGAGGCGGTAGACCGAGCCACCCTTGCGGGCCACCTTCAGGTGCCCGTCCGGGGTGGCCGCCTCGCAGACGAGAACCGCGCCCGAGCGCCGCGCCGCGCGCTCGATCAGGTGCCGCGACGTGCCGGACCCGCTCTCCTCGTCGCAGGTCAGCAGCACGCCGACCGCCGAGGTGTCCTCGATCAGGCTCAGGGCCGTGAACATCTGCACGATGCCGGCCTTCATGTCGCACACACCGGGCCCCGTCGCCACGTCCCCGCGGACGGCGAAGGGCCGGGACCGGATCGTGCCCACCGGAAAGACGGTGTCGAAGTGCCCGAGCAGCAGCACGCGCTGGTCGGCGGCCGGCCACAGCAGGTGCGGCAGGCCGTCGATCACGACCCGGTGGGCGGGCCGGCCGAGCACGTCCTCCCCCCAGTCGGCGAGCAGGTCGGCACAGGACTCCAGCTCAGGCAGCGAGCCCGGTGCCGACTCGCAGGAGACGAGTGTGCTCAGCCGGTCGACCATGTCAGCTCGGAGCCGCTGGGCGGCGTCGAGCAGGAAGCGGGGACGGTCCATCGATCCCTCCAACCGCACGGCCGACGGGCTTCATCAGGCGTGCCCGTCGACCATCTCAGGGGGATCGGGGTGCGGTCACCCGTGGTTGTGCTCAGACTGCCGGTGTACGGGCCGCCGACCCGTAGCCGACGTCGACGATCCGGTGTGCCATCCCGGCGTAGGCCTCCTGGCCCTCGGGCGCGAACGTGCCGAGCCCGTCGACGTAGCGGTTGAACATGCAGAACGCGGCGGCGATCAGGACGGTGTCGTGGATCTCCAGGTCGGTGGCGCCCTCGGCGCGGGCGTCGGCGACCAGCTCGGTGGTGACGTTGCGGCCACTGATCTGCACCGCGCCGGCGATGCGCAGCAGCGCCCGCAGCTTGGCCGAGATGGGGGCGGTGTCGAGATCCGCGCGTACCTGGTCGACGAGGGTCATGCCCTCATCGAGCTGCGCGGCGGCGAACGCCGAGTGCGACGCGCAGCAGAAGGTGCACTCGTTGCGCCCGGAGACGTACGCGGCGATCAGCTCGCGCTCGCCGCGCGGGAGCGTGTGCGGGGCGCGCAGCAGCACCTCGGCCAACTCGTTGAGCGGCTTCGCCGTTTCCGGGCGGTACCGCATCGGGCCGGTGACGCCGGGAAACTCCTTCTCGTCGATCCCCAGATCGATGTGCGCCATGGTGATCTGCCCTCCAGCCGTGAACCGGCCCGACCGGGAGGACGCCTCTGCCGGCGACGACTGCCCGTGCGGGGCGACGTGACAGGCGCCGCGCAGCCACGATCTCATCCCGTCCGACGAACGTCTTTCTTCATTCATGCTCTTTCCCACGACCGACCCGGACGGCGCGGCGACGGCCGGGCAGGCCCGGACGGATCACCACCGCATACCACGGGGATCCGCGGAGTGGTGTGCTGTCCACAGGCTCCTGCACTGTCCACAGCGGTGCCCGCACAGGCAATGGTCGACGGCTCCGTGCGGCACGGTCGGGCCCGTGGATCCGCGACTGCGTGCCCTGTTGGTTCGGGGCGGTGGGCTGTGCACCTGGTCAGACGTGGTGCGAGTGGCACCCGAGTGGACGATTCAGGCCGCCCGGCGGGCGGGTCGGTTGGTGCGCCCGCTGCCCGGGGTCTACCTGGACGCCACCCTGATCCGGAGCACGGGCGCGGACGTGCCGATCCTGGCCCGGATCGAGCCCGAGCTGGCACGCCGGGCAGCCCTCGCGTACGCCGACGGCTGCGGCGCGCTCGGTCGACTGACCGCGCTCGACGTGTGGGGCCTACGCCGCCAGCCACCTGGTGAGCCGGTACACCTCGATCTGCCCGCCGGATCGGGCCTGCGGGGTCGGCCGCATCTCGTGGTGCGCCATCGCGCCGGGTTCGCGGTCGGGCCGCCGCAGGTGGTGGTACGGGGTGGGTTGCCGGTGACGCGGCTCGACCGGACCCTGGTGGACTGTTGGCCGCTGCTGCCACCGGTTGACCGCGCCGGGCCCCTCATCAGGGCGGTCAACGACCGGCTCACCACGCCACAGCGGCTCGTCGTCGCCCTGGCCGACGTGCCCCGGTTGGCCGATCGCGCGGCGCTGCGCGGTCTGCTGGATCGGCTCGCCGCCGGTTGCCGCAGCCCGCTTGAGATCTGGGGTCACGACCACGTCTTCACGGGTCCGGGTATGCCCACCTTCATCCGGCAGGCGCGGGTACGGGTCGGTGCCCGAACCATCTACCTCGACATGTTCGCCGAGGCGGAGCGCGTCAACGTCGAACTGGACGGCGCCACCACCCATGGCGATCCGGTCGAACGCGAGGTCGACCTCCGCCGCGACGCCCTGCTGGCCACCAGGGGAATCCTCGTCGTCCGCTTCACCCACCGCCGCCTCCTGGCGAACCCCGCCGAGGTCCGCCAGCAGACCCTGGCAATCCTCGCCAGCCGCCGCGCTCGCTCATGATCACTTGATGCTGACTAGTTTTCCGGAGCCCCTGACAACTGCTCAGCATCAAGTGATCATGAGCGGGATGCGGTGCTACTCGGAGGTGGACGAAAGGATGCTAGCCAGCCGGGCCAGCGTTGGCGATCATGGCAGAACGCGCGGATCGGGAACAATCGGCATGAAGGTCTATGCCGACCCGATCAAGATTTGGTAGCGCGGAGATGAAGAAGTTCGCCGATCCACCGCGCGGCCTCCCGCTGGGCGGCGAGCAGGTGCTGGCGGGCGTCGGCCACCTCCTGGTCGGCGTCCGCGTCGAGGTGGTCGCCCAGGATCGTCGTCCACCGTCGGCTCAGCTCCTCGGCGTACGTCGCCCTGCGCAACTGTTCGTCGAACTGGTACTCCAGTTTCACCATCCGGTCGACGTGCGGCTGGAGCGCCGGCATGATCCGCTCGTCGAGCCGGACGGCGGCGTCGGGTCGGCAGGTGATGAGGACGTCGCCGCGCTGGTAGCGCCACTCGGGATCGTCGGCGAGCGCCCGCTGCAACGCCACCTCCAGATCGGCTGCCCGGTGCGGCGGCAGGTCCCGGGCGGCGTCGGCGGCCAGCCGGGTCAGCCGTTGGATGGCGTTCGGTTGGAAGTACTGCACGTACCAGCTCAACACCTCGGCGCGCAGGCTCGCGGGTGACGACCAGGCGAACGTGGCGCGGACGTAGAACGAGTACACGTACCCGCGAGAGGGGACCGCGATCAGCCGGGGCGCGTCGCGCTGTTCGATGAGCGGACCCGGCGGGGACGGTCCGGCCCCGGCTCCGACGGGTGCCTCGTCCTGGAGCGCGGCCACCAGCCGATCCCACGTCCGTGCCCACCACCGCCAACCCCGGACACTCACGTCCCGGGCGATGGTCAGCCCACGGATGCCCCGCCGACGCCACAGGTCCGCGGGCCTCGGCCTCTCCTCGGGAGCGTCCGTCATGGCACCCCTTCACGGTCACCGATCCGCATGTCACGCTAACAACCGATGACCGATATGCCCGTAGCCGCGCCGATGGCCCCAGGTCGGGTCGGCGTCGGGATGCTCGCGCTGCCCCCGCTGGTGGGGGGACCGATGGTCCGGGGTTCATCGAGCATTGTGGAGCAGTTGGGGTGCGCGGGCTGTTGCTGACGGCCGGCAACGGCGAGACTGACTCCGGTCCGCCAATCACGCGGATCGATGGATCGGATGGTCTGGAGGCAGCCTGTGTCCACCCTCGTGTCCCCGCTGGCCACGCTCGGCGCGATCCGCCGGCGTACCACCACCCTCGCCCTGCTCCTCACCATGGTCGCCGCCGCGCTGGTCGGCCCGTCCGTGGTGGCCCCACGGTTGACCGACTCCGCGTCGGCGGCGGTCTACAGCTCCTGCACCGTCAGCCGCTGCGCGGACGCGCGCACCGCACGCTCCGGCTGGTCCGCCAAGGGCTTCCCGACCAGCCGCGGCTGGTACTCCTGGAGCGGCGGGCTGTCCAACTTCGCCGGCGGCCGGTTCTACAACAACGAGGGTCAACTGCCCACCAACGCCACCTACTACGAGTACGACGTGTACCCGCGTACCCAGGGCGCCGCCCGCGACGCGTACCGGATCGTGGTGAACCGCAGCAGCGGCGCCACCTGGTTCTCGCCCAACCACTACACCGACTTCTACCGGCTCTGATCGACCCGAGGGCCGGCCGGTCGCACTCGGCCGGCCCTCGAGGCGTCGCCCCGGCCGGATCGGGAGGCACGCACGGAATGTCGCGGTCGGTGACGGCCGGCGGGGCGGTTACTCCAATGAGCGTTATGACTCTGAGGAATGAATATGACTCTGAGGTATGTCGCTCTCACGAGTGACCGGGGCCGGACGGTGCCGGGCGCGCCGGATCGTGCCTCCCGCCGAGACAACGCCAGCCCGGCCGAGGACGGTCAGTCGACAAGCCGCCGCTGACTGTGTGGGTGCTCAGTTCCCGACAGTCCGGACCTCGCCGGGGCACGGTGACGGTGGTGGTGACGCTCGGGTGACGGCCCCTTCGCGATCCTCGTGCCCAGCCGGGCGGCGTGCCCTGGCAGGGGCAGCGGGGAGGCCGGTGCGGTGGACTTCGTCGACGGGGTGCTGGTGCGGCTGGCCGATCCGGGCACCCGCGCCGCCGTCTTCGACGACGCGTCGCTGGCCCACCTGGTCGAGGCCGCGTACGACACCGAGGCGATGCCGGTCGCGCCCCCGTACGCGGCGGTCTTCGACGAGCTGACCCTCGGCTTCGCCGCCGCGCCCGCGACGCTGGCCGAGGGGGAGTGGCTGGGGTCCGGCGGCACCACCCGTACCGAGCTGCGCGTCCGGCTGCACGGCCTCGGCGGGTCGGCGCTGCGCATCGACGCGCTCTGGCGGGGCAGCCTGGTGGTGCGCACCAGCCTCGCCCGGGACCGGGTCGAGGACCTCGACGTGGCGGTGCCGGCCTTCGACGTCGACCCGCAGATCATCGCCGACCTCGGCGCGTTGCCCACCGACCCGGCGCTGTTGGAGACCGAGCGTCGTACCCGACTGGTGGCCCGGCTGCGGGCGGGCCTGCACCAGCCGGCCGCGTTCACCGACGCGCACCTGGACCGGCTGCTCGCGGGCGTCGGCGCCGCGAACGCGGGTGACCTGGTGGCGCGGATGCGCGGGCAGACCGCCGGCGCCACCGTACGGCTGCGCTACGCGGCGCCGCCGGCCGCGCCGCCCACACCCCGTCCGCTGCCGTTCGCCGCCGCCGTGCTGATCCGCGACCGGGGCTTCTCCCTCGCCGACCTGCTCGTCGAGACGCGGCTGGTCCGGGCCCGCGCCGAGGAGCTGGGCCTGGACGTGCCCGCACCCGACGACGTCCGGCGGCGGCACCGGGTGGTCGCCGTCTGGGTGGTCCCCATCGAGACGTTCGACGACGACGGTTGGCCCGGCGGCGACGCCGGCACCGCCGCGCAGAAGCGGGCCACCCGGTTCGCCCGCGCCGGCCAGTGGCTCGCCCGCAGCGGCATCGGACTGGCCGCCGTGACGACCTGAGAACCCAGACCAGCAGCAACTTCGTCCGGGAGGACCCGTGGCACCGACAGCAGCATTCCCGTTCATCGAGGTCCGGATCGTGCCGCCACCGGCGCCGCTGGCCCAGCGCTCGCCGGGCGTCATCGCCGTGGTGGGCAAGGCGCCGTCCACGGCCGACGGTGGCTCCGCCCCGGCGAACACGCCGGTCCGGATCGAGACCCTGGACGACGCGGTCACCAACTTCGCCCGCCGGCAGGCCGGCAACGTGGTCCGCAACGCCCTCTACAACTCGCTGGAACTGGCGTTCCTGCAGGACCCACGGCCGGCCAAGGTGTACGGGGTCAAGGTGGCCGGCGACGACTACGCCGCCGCGCTCGGCGGTCTGGAGGCCGCCGACGACGTGACCATGGTGTCGCTGGCCAACGAGTCGACCGTCGGCAACCCGGCCGGAGCCGGGGCGCCCACCGGGTTGCAGGCGCTCAAGGCGCACGTGGAGACGATGTCGGCCGCCGGCCAGCGGCGGATCGGCTTCGCCATGGTCAACCCGGCCACCGAGAAGGGCCCCAGCTACGTCGCCGACATCACCACCGCGGCGAACCCACTCAAGAGCAGCACCAGCCGGATGGTGATGATCGCCGCCCGGGGCGCCGACGGCGACGCCGCCACCGCCGCGATGGCGGCCGTGGCCGGTCTGCCGGTGCACCACAGCATCGTGCTGAAGAAGATCCGTGGGGTGGCCATCCCGGTGGCCAAGCAGTACAGCCCGGCCGAGATCAAGGGCCTCTCTGAGGCCAACCTCACCCCGATCATCGACCCGACGCTGATCACCGGCGAGAGCCTGCACTTCGCCGACGGGCGGCTGTTCACCACCGATGCGAGCCTGCTGCACGTCGACCTGGTCCGCACCCTCGACCAGATCGAGTTCATGCTCCGCGCCGGTCTCATCGGCCTGGTCGGCGACGCCCGCATCACCAAGCCGGGCATGACCCTGCTCAAGACCCAGGTGGACGGCATCCTCGGCCCACTCAAGCGGCAGGCGGTGATCGACGACTACCGCGTCGAGATCCCGGTGCTCGACATCCTCACCATCCCCGAGGCCGCCCGTACCGCCACCGACACCTCGATCGTCACCGCCGCCCGGGCCGACCGCACCGTCGACCTGGTCGTCACCGTCACGTACGGCCCGGCCGTGAGCCGCCTGCTGGTCACGCTCGTGGCCAAGTTCTGACCGGAGGAACCAGACCATGGAGTGGAAGACCCGCCTCGCGGTGCAGTACACCAAGGGCACCGAGACGGTGTTGATCAGCCCGATCGACTCGTTCAGCCCGTCCTTCTCGCTCAACGTCGAGGCGCTGCACTCGTGCGAGGTGACCCACATGGGCGTCATCCACGCGCCGGTGTCGATGAACTTCACGATGACCGTCAAGGCGATCGGGGATGTCGCCGGCCGGCTCACCAAGCTGGCGCTCGACGGCGAGCTGTTCGACATCGCGCTGCTGGAGCACACCGGCGACGACTGGGCGTTCTCGTCCTTCGTGCTGCGGGACTGCCTGATCACCAGCGCGACACCCACCACCGCCACCATCTCCGGCGCCCCGGCGGCGACCTTCAGCGGTTTCAGCCTGGCCGCCTCGGTCGACCCGAAGACCGGCGACCCGTCCGTTCTGCCGTAACCGACCGACGAGGAACCGGAGGTAGCAGATGGCGACCGGAGCTGGCCGCGCCGCCCGGGTCACCCGTACCGGGCTGGCCCTGGTGCACGCGGGTGAGCTGGTGCTGCCGGCGGCCGGCAGCGAGGCGGAAGCCGAGCAGGTGGCCGAGGACGATCGCGCGGTCATCGCGTACCACTTCCCGGTGGAGATCGAGGTGGTCGCGGCCGGCGGCGCCCTCGACGCCGACGCGCTCGCCGACCTCGCGCTGGCCCGGCTCGCCGAGCACCTGGACGGGCGGTTCTGACGGTGGCCATCTCGGTGCACGTGCCGGTGCGGATCCGGCTGGACGCCCGGTCGGTGACCGAGCGGCCGGCGGCCGTGACCGACGCGCTCGCCGCGGCCCTGGCCCGCGCCCTGGAACGCTCCCGGCAGGAGGTGGTCGCGCCGCGCGGCGGCTATCTGGAGGTACGCGCCGCGGCGCCGGACTTCCGGTGGACCGGCCCGGCCGCCGAACAGGTGTCCCCGGACGACCGGCGGGCCTTCGAGGCCCGGCTGCGCCGGCGCATCGACGACGTGGTCGGCGCGGCGCGGCTGGATCCGGGGCTGCCCGCCGGGGTGGCCGCGCCGCTGAGCCGACCGGCGACCGAACTGTTCGACCCGCAGCGGATGCGCCACCTCCTCGCGGTCTACCGGGTGCCGTCCTACGACGACGGCGGGGACGCCGCCGAGGTGCCGGTGGACGGAGACGAGCCGCCTCCGGTGACCTACCAGTGGCTGTTGCGACCAGCCACCTACCTGGCCGATCACTTCGCCGAGCTGGCCCGCGAGGCGGTACGCCAGCACGGTGGCCTGCCCTCCGGCGCACCACAGGGGATCATCGCGCGGGTGGTCGGCCCCGACGGCCGTCCGGTGTGGGCGATCATGGTGACCACCACGCCACTGTCGGTCCTGACCTTCGAGCGCTTCGGCGAGACGGTGTTCCGGGCCACCCCGCAGCCGCACTTCGAGGTGGAGGAGCGGGTGCCCAGCCCGCAGCCCGGGACGGTGCAGCGGCGGCCGGTCGCCGACCGGAGCGCCCTGGTCGCCATGGTGGACGAGGAGCTGAGCGCCGACATCCGGCAGCGGCTGCGGACCGCTTCGCCGCGCGGCGAGACCACCAGCGCCCAGGAGTACCAGGCGCAGATCGAGCGGGCCGTCGACGCGGAGGTGACCCGGCGGGTCGACGCGATCCTCGCCTCGGTGGGCGGGGCGACGCCGACGTGCCTGGTGGTGGTCAGCATCGGCGGGGTGTCCCTGCTGCTGGTCGGCACCGAGGAGACCGACGCCACCCTGCACTGGACCGGCACGGCCAACCTGCTGCCGATCACCATCGAGCAGCACCCGGCGGCCCCGCCGGACCCGAACGCGCCACCCGGCGGCACGGGCACGGGCACCGGCACCGGCACCGGCACGGGTACCGGCACCGGCACCGGCGCGGGCACGGGCACCGGGTCCGGCAGTGGGTCGGGCGGCGCCGGCGGCACGGGCACCGGGGCGGACGGCGGCACCGGAGGCAGCGGGGACGGCAGTGGTGGCGGCCGGCGGGGCGGGTTCGTCTTCGACCCGAGCAGCCCGAGCGCGCCGGCCGGCGCCGAGGGCAGCCGGTTCCCCGTCGTCGGCGGCGGGCACTCGACGATGCCCGCCTGCGCGCCGTTCAACGGCGAGCCGGAGTTGGCCGCGCTCGGGCCGGACGGCGACGAGCTGCGTCGGCTGATGGACGACATCGCGTTCCGGCTGCAGATGGGTGAGCCGTGCCGCTATCCGGCGAACTTCTGCCTCCAGGCCGCCGCCGTGCTGCGCGGCCGGGCCGCGGCGATCAGCCTGCTGGTCGGCTCCGCCGAACGCGAGGCGTTCACCCGGCCCGTCCCCGAGGGCACCGGAGGGCTCGGCCCGCTGGACTTCCGGCCGGTCGCCTCGCCCGCCGTGCAGTTCCTGCGCCACCTGGCCGGAGTGGTGCCCCGCCTGGACCACCTCGCCCAACTGGTCATGGGCCGCTACAGCCAGCCCGAGCACTTCGCCCGCGTCCAGGGTGGCTGGATCGACTCGTCCGCCTCCTGGAACCTGCACTTCGTCCAGGCGCTCAGCCCAGCCGTCAAGGCCGCGGTGGGGCAGCTGTTCATCGTCGGCAGCCAGGCCATGCTTGTGCAACTGCTGCTCAGCTCGCAGACCGGCATCAACGCGCGGATCGCCCACTTCGACCAGTACGCGCCGATCTTCGAGCGGTTGATCGTCTCCCAACTCACCGACTACGCCGAACTGCAGGGGCTGCGCGAGCGGCTGCGCCGGCACGAGGCGGCCCGGTGGACGGCCGAGCACACCGACGCCGGCGGCGGCGTCCTCGCCACGGTGAGCATGGCCAACCCGTCCACCGCCTGGTACGGGGCAGCCCGCGCCATCTCCACCGCGTTCCTCGCCACCGAGGCCGCCCTGACCAGCCCCGGCGCGGCCGGCGAGATCGTCGAACGCGACGGCGTCACCCGCATCCGCGACTCGCACGCGGTGCTGTGGACCCTCGCCGACATCGAACAGGCGTTGGTCATCCAGCGCGGCGAGGCCGAGGGCGTCGACCCGCTGGTCAAGCAGATCACCGACCTGCCCGACGTGCTGGCCCGCTTCGCCGGCAACCGGTCGGCGATCCGCGACGAGTTGTGGCGGGTGCTGCAGGACATGCGGCGCAACAACACCGAGATGCTGGGCCGCGCCCGCACCGACGCGCACTTCGCCTTCCGGTCCAGCCGCATCAGCGAGCACATCCCGTCGGCCACCATCGCCGGGTCGAGCTTTGCGTTGCAGGGCATCCACCTGGTCACGCACCAGCAGATCGGCGAGTTCTTCGGCGGTAACCTCTACTACGCCACAGGCGTCGACAGCCTGTTCCACACCGAGTTGGGCCGGGAGGCGCTGAGCGCGTTCGCCATCATGGTGGGGATCATCGCGCTGTCCATTCTCTGCCCACCGCTGGGCTTCGTGGTCGGGGTGGCCGTCGCCGCCGTCGACGTGGCGCACGCCCACCAGCGGGCGCGCCTCTACTCCTCGATGCTCGACCCGGAGCTGGTGCTCACCCGCACCGAGGTCGAGGTCGAGCTGTTCGCCGCGTACCTCGGGCTGGCGATGTCGCTGATCCCGGAGGCCGGCACCATCGGCGGCGCGGCCGTGCGCGGCGGCCGGGTCGCGCTGCGCTTCGGCGTCCGCGCGGGGCTGCGCGCCGCCCGGGGGTACGTGGTACGCCGGGTCACCCGACAGATCGTCGAAGCCGCCTCCCGCGACCTGCTCCAGGCGTTCCTCACCGAGATCCTGCTCAACGAGGTGCTGGAACGGGTCGTGCAGAAGCTGATGGAGCCGATCCTCGCGTACGTGGAGCGCGAGGCGATGCTCAGCGGCGCGGTCGGCGGCCCGGAGGGCGCCCGGTTCATCCTCATGGTGCTCGACTCGCAGCACACCGCCGCGTCCGGCCCGCGCGTGCCGGTGGTGCGGCCGTGACCGGGCCCCGCCGGTTCCGCGCCGGCCGGTTCCTCGACGCCGCCGCCGTGCACGCCGCCGCCGACGCGAACCCCCGGCTGCGCCGGTTCATGCGGACCATCGCCGAGCACAGCGAGGCCGGCGAGGTGCGGTCCCGGCGGCTGCTGGAGCACCTCATCCGCCGCATCGTCGACGACGTCGGCGACCTGCACCTGGGCAACGCGCTCAACCGGCTGGAACGCATCGCCGTCCTGCGGGACAACATCGCCGCGATCCTCGACCACGTGCTGGAGGGTGGCACCCTGCCCGAGGGGGTGCGGGTGGCGACCCTCGGGGAGTACTTCGACCAGCTCAGCACCGAGATGCGCGAGCTGAGCCGACCTCGCGAGGGCATCGTCGGCGACGCGCCGCTGCGGTTGGCCGACGACGCCGGCGCGTACGCCGACTCGCTGCTGCGCGAGTTCGACGGCGGCGGCGGCGCGGCCGGCCGGCACGCCGAGCCGGCCGCGATCGTCGGTGACGCGTTCCGGGCCATGCCGGCGGACCGGCAGGCGGCGCTGCGCCGCGCCGCCGAGCTGGAACCGGCCGCGCTGTGGCGCGCGGTGGCCGCCGAGAGCGAGGGTGGCAAGCGGGCGGCTGTCGCCGATCTGGAGACCCGCCTCGGCGGTCGGCTCACCCCCGACGAGCTGGCCCGGCTGCGCACCGCCGTCGACGACCTCGGCCGGGCCCGCTCGCGCGGCCTGCAGATGAGCGACGCCCGCCTCGCCGACGCCCTGGCCCGCATCGGTGACCCGGAACTGCGGGCCGTGGTGGCCGGCGGCGACGTCTGGCTCACCCAACAACTCGCCGTGCACAACCCGGAGGCCCTGGCCACCCTGTGGCGGCGCTTCCGCGACGGGGGCGGACGCGCCGACGACGGCCCCGGCTTCCGCGCCTACCTGCGCCACGACATGGTCACCTACGGCCGGGGTGTCCTCGGTGAGTACAGCGCCGCGTTCTCCCTGAGCAGCATAGAGCTGTTCCTCAAGGGACCCGACGCCAACGTCAAGGTCGCCGGCACCGACCTCGTCGGCATCGGCCACGACGGCTGGGTGTGGCTCGTCGACGACAAGTCGCACCGGGCGAGCAGCGTCGCCGGGGTCAGCGCGCTCACCGACAACCTCGTGGTCAACCTGCGCCGCGACGCCGCCGACTTCCGCGACGCCATCGCGCGGCTGCAACGCGACGACCCCGGCTTCACCCCGGACCCGCGCATCCTCGACGCGATCTCCCGGATGGAGGACGCCGCCGCCGAGATCGACCGGATCAACCGGCGCGGCTCCGCGTCCACCCGACCCGCGCGCATCAGCGCGGCGCTTGAGGAACGCCGGCTGCGGCTGCGGGTCACCAGCGCCGCGGGCGAGGTCCGCGAGATCACCCAGGCGCTGCGCGACCTGGGCCTGGCCGTCGAACCCACCGGTACGCCGGTGCCGCTGCCACCCGTCGGAGGGCGTTGAGCATGGCCATCACCAGCAGCTTCATGCGCTACGGCACAGTCCCGTCGGCGATCATCAGCGACGGGGTGCTGCCGATCCCGCTGTGGGCGGTCACCGCCATCTCCCTCGCCCAGACCTACCACCTGCCACCGATCGGCTCCACCGCGCACAAGGCCATCGTGGCCACCCACGACGACACCATCACCCTGACCGGGGTGCTCGTCGGCGCGGAACGCTACGCCTGGAAGTTCGCCCTGGAGACGATGGCCGAGGCGAGCAAGCGGGGCACCGCCCTCGCGGCGTACTCCGGGGGGAAGTTCGGCGGGCTCATCCTCGTCACCTCGATGACCATCCGCACCGACATGCAGGTGCAGTCACTGACCTTCAACGCCTCGGCCGCCCGCCGCGACGTCCTGGACACCACCATCACCCTCGTCCACGTGCCCCGTCCCAGCCTGCTCGGCAAGCTGCTCGACGTGGCCAGCATCGGAGTCGGCGCGCTCGCCGACGGGTTGGGCAACTGATGCCACCGTTCCCGATCGACCGCTACCTGCTGCCGGAGACGCCCATCGAGGTGCCCCCCGGGTTCACCGAGGTCCGGCAGAGCCTCACCGCCGGCCTGCCGCACCGCGTCGAGCTGGGCGCCGGCGTGCACGCGGTGCTGATCCTGCCCACCGGGCTGGCCCGGCAGTGGCTGAACACCGACCCCCTCGCCGTGGTGAGCAGCTCCGCCGACGACCTGACGCCCCGACCCGCGCCGCCCGCCACGCCCCGGGCGCCGGCCCTGGTCGGTCGGGTGCCGCTGCGCCTGGTCGTCCGCCAGGGCACCCGGATCCTCGGCTCGGTGCCGCTCGCCGCCGGCCTGCGGCGGGTCTGCCCCGACGCCGGCACACCCGTCGACCCCGCCGGGACCACCCCGGTCGCCGTCGAGGTGGTGGTGCTCGCCTGGCTGCTGCACGCCGGGACGGTACGCGGCTCCGGCGACTACGGCTCCACCCTGACGGTGGCGTGGCGGCCCGCCGACCGTGCGGTCGACACCTTCGGGCCGCCGCCTATCAACGAGTTCGTCTGGCGTCGCCGCCCACCCGCGCAGCGCGTCGAATCCGAGCTGGGCCCCGGCAGGCTGCGCTACCGCTACCTGCTCGACAAGAAGATGCGGAGGGTGCTGCGGTGACGCTCACGCCGTTCCAGACCGGCCAGGTGCGCCAGGGCGCGGTCGGCAACGACGCCGGCTGGACCCTGACGTTTCACCGGGAGACCCCGACCGGGCTCAGCCCCGACGTCGCGCTCACCCTGTCCAGCGCCGACTACTACGCGGCCATCGACGCCGCGCTGCCGGAAGGGCTGGGCCCCGGCGCGTACACGATTACCGTGCAGGGCCTGATCGACGAGCACTTCGCCGCGCTGCGTACCGCCGAGGGGCAGCCGCCGCTGGTGGCGAAACTGCACCTGTACTGGCGCGACGCCAACACCTCCGTCGGCGCGTTCTTCACCAACCTGGTCGGCGTCAACGCCGGCCCGACCCCGGCCGAGCTGACCCAGGCGCTGGTCGCCGTGCTGCGGGTGACGAAGGTGCGCCGGCTCACCGGGGAGCGGACGTACGACACCGAGCTGACCCTCGTCGAGCAGGCGTACGCCCGCCTCGGGCAGCGGGTCGCCGAACGGTTCGAGGCCGCCACCTTCACCGCCGCTATCCAAACCATCCGCGACCGGACCCGGGTCGACGTGACCGGGTGGGGCGCCAACCCCGACGGCACGATGACCCGGGGCGCCACCGAGGCGGCCGGCGACGAGCGGGTCGCCTTCGGGGCCGGGCTGCTCTACCGCGCCGCCCTGGAGCGCATCGGCGGCGCGTTGCAGCAGTCGCTCAACGCGTACGGGCGGGGGATGCTGCTGATCCGCGACGGCACCGTGCACGTCGGGAAGCGGCCGATCCCGTACCCGGAGGGGGAGCCGAAACCGCTCACCCTCGCCACCGGCCTGCTGGAGTGCACCGAGAACGGCACCCAGGACACCGACCCGTACGCGGTCACCGAGACCGGCGGCACCGCCGCACCGCGGCGCAGGGCGTGGACGCTGACCCTCAAGGGCCGCCCCGACCTGAAGCCCGGTGACCTGGTGCGCTTCGACCCACCGGCGACCGACGAGGCCACCACGCTGGGCAGCGTCGGCGCGGCGCTGCTCGGGTCGTTCGCCGCGCCGTTCGCCCCGTCGACAGGCGAGCTGGGCGCGGGGGCGAAACTGCTCTACCTCAGCGCCGCCCGGCACACCCTGTCGCGTACCGCCGGGTTCGTCACTGTGGTGCAGGGCGTCGAGGTCACCTCGGGCGCCCAGGCGTGGGACACCTGGAGCGACGCGTCCGGTGTGGCCGCCGCCGAGCCGGCCGGCCCGGCGTCGTCGCCCGGGGTGGCCGCCGCCGAGGCGGTGCGCCGCGCGGCCCGCGCTGCCCGGGGCGAGACGCGCGGCCTGGAGATCGGCGAGGTACGCGCCGCCGCCACCAACGCCAGCGGCGCGGTCGAGCCGCCCGCGCAGACCGAGACGGTGTGGGAGGGCCTGGTCCGCTCGGACGGCCGGCCCAACGCCGCCCGCCGTCTGCCGGTACGCCGGGAACAGCCCGCGCCGCTGCCCGGGGTGACCTACCTGACCCCGTTCGCCTGGGGCGGTTGCGGGCTCATCCTGCCCCGCTATCCGGGCACCCGGGTGGCGCTGGCCTACCGCAATGGCGCCCCCGACGACCCCGTCGAGGTGGGCGCGCTCTGGCCCACCGGGCACGCCCCGGTGTCGCAGCCGGGGGACTGGTGGCTGTCGCTGCCGGTCGGGGTGGCTACGAACAGCCGCTCGTCGATCGGCGACTCGGTGGTGCCCGCCGACCACGACGGCAAGGTCACGCACGACCTCACCGACGGCGACGGCAACCGCGTCATCGAGCTGGGCGAGCTGACCGTGCGGGTGGGCCGGGACCAGCTGCAGGGACGGGGGCAGCGCCCGCAACGCGCCGACGAGGCCGACAGCATCACCATCGAGCACGCCGCCGGCGGGTCGTCGATCGTCATGAAGCAGGACGGCTCGATCACCATCACCGCCACCCGGATCGACCTGGACGCCGGCAACGGCGCGGTGAACATCAGCGGCGGCACGGTGAGCATCGCCGCCGACGACGTCGACGTCCAGGTCGACAACGCGATGAACGTCCACTGAGGAGAACGACATGGCATTCGTGCTCACCACGTCGAGCAACGTGCACTGCCCCAGCCAGGGCACGGTCACCCCGGCCGGGCAGGCCAAGCTGACGGTGGCCGGCGCCCCGGTCGTCCGCCCGGACGGCATCACCGGCAAGTCGGTGAGCGGGTGCGCGATCACCGACAGCAGCTCCACCGTGCAGTGCAAGAACGTCGTGTCGGCGTCCGGGGCCGCGCAGAAGCTGCACGTCGGGGGTGCCGGGGTGGCGCTGGACACCCTCAGCGGCGCCACCAACGGCAGCACCTCCGGCCTCGCGGCCACCGCCGGGCAGAGCAAACTGAAGGCGGTCTGAGATGGACCGCACCGAGCGCGAACGGCAGGCCGCGCAGCGCCGCTACCTCGGCTGGGGCCTCGCCTTCGAACCCACCATGCCCGGGGTGGACCTGGCCCGGGACATCGTCTTCGACGACGGCCCGAACGGCCGGGCGCTGGCCCTCGTCGAGGGCACCGGCAACGTGGCGCAGAGCCTCGCGGTGGCGCTGACCACGCTGCGCGGCTCGAACGTCTTCGACGCCACCTTCGGCTTCGACGGGCTCAACGCCCTCGCCGAGCAGATCGAGCCGAATCTCATCCGCGAGCAGGTCCGCATCGGCATCATCACGCTGCTCGACCGCGATCCCCGGGTCCGCAAGATCGTCGACGTGAACCTCGACGACGGCCGACTCGGCGCGGGAAGTGCCGACGACGCGGCGGCGGCCGCCCTGCGCTCGTCGCGCACCCTGCAGGTGCAGGTCCAGTTCGAAACCATCACCGACGACCGGCTCTCGGTGCGCCTCGGGGAGCTGCCCAGTGTCTGACCCGACCCTTCCGGCCGAGCTGGCCGATGTCCTCGCCGTCGACGCCGCCGCGCTGCGGGCCACCGGCTCGACCGGCTTCGGCATCGTCGAGACCGGCTTCGTGCCCAAGTCCTTCGCCCGCCTGCTCGCCGAGAAGCTGGCCACCGCCCGGCTGCTCTTCGGCGAGGACGTCGACCTGACCAGCGGCGCGGTGCTGCGCAAGGTCCTCGAACTGGCCGCCCTGGAGGACGCCCGACTGTGGGCGGCGCTCGGCGCGGTCTACGACAACTCCTTCGTCGTGTCGGCGACCGCCGACGCGCTGACCCGCCTCGGCGAGGAACTCGGCATCGCCCGGCCGTACCTGCCCGCGCGGGGCACGGTGAAACTGAAGCTGAAGGCGGCGCTGCCCGCCGGCCACACCCCGCTCACGCTGCCCCGGGGCGCCCGGCTGTCCACAGCCGGCGGGCACCACGTGGCCCTGGACGAGACAGTGGTGCTCTCCGCCGCCGTCGGCGAGCGCGAACCGGCCGTCGCCGCCTTCTATCCCGGCCCGGCGCACAACCTCGACCCGACGCAGGCCAACCAGAAGATCGACCGCTGGAACCGGGCCGACACCCTGCTGGCCGACCTCGACGACGCCGAGCAGGCGGCCGGCAAGGAGCTGGTCGAGATCACCCACACCGTCGCGCTGACCGGGGGTGAACAGCAGGTCTCCGACGCCCGCTACCGGCAACTGCTGCTGGCCGCGCCCCGCTCGATCTGGACGGCCGAGGCGATCGGCCTGGCCGTGGCCACCGTGCCCGGCGTACGTCAGGTGCAGGTCTTCGACGGCCGGGGCGGGTTGGACCTCAACCAGTCGATCTTCGGCAACTTCAACTTCATCGAGCGGGTCTTCAGCACCGAACGCGACCTGGGTAACCCGTACTACGTCACGGTGCTCGTCGCGCCGACCGCCGCCGCCATCTGGGACGGGCCGGACGGGCTGCACGCCGCCGTCGAGTCCGTCATCGAGGACCTGCGCCCGGTGGGCATCTTCGCCTCGGTGGACCGGGCCGACGAGGTCGGCATCGGCGTCGAGGCGGACCTGGTGATCCGTGGCCTGCCGCTGCCCACCGGTTCGAAGGAGACGGTGAACGCGTCCACCGCCGCCACCGAGCTGCGCGCCCGGCTGCACGCGCGGCTGCGCCGCTACGTCGACGAGCTGCCCTTCGGTGAGCCGGTCCGGGCCGCCGAGGTGATCTGGACGCTGATGAACGAGCCGGGCGTCGCCGACGTACGCGGGCTGCGCCTCGTGCGGTTCCCGGCCGACTCGGCGGTGGTGGTGACCGGCAGCGCGCCCACCGGCGACGGGGTGCAGCGGCTGCCGGTCGGCGACAACGCGGTGCTCGCCGCCAACCAGGTGCCCGTCTACGTCGACCGGGACGATCCCCGGCCGTTCCGGATCGTCTGAGCGGGGGCGCGATGACCGACATCCGGGTGCCGGTGGACGGCGCCGATCCGTCCGTCGAACGCAACCTCGTCGACCAGTTGGAGGGCCCCTACCCGGGGACCGTCCGCCGGGTCGTCGTGCCGCTCGCCACCACCGGCGCCGCCGCGGTGGACTGGACCAGTCGGCACCCCCTGCTCACCGTCGTGCTGCGTCGCGACCTGGTCGAGGAGACCGTCCGGGTGAGCGTCACCGTCAACCCCGGCGGCGGCGGGGACGAGCGGGTGCTGCCGCCGGTGGTCTTCGCGCCCTGGTCCGCCGCGGGAGCGTCGGTGCCGGCGTACGCGCCGGACACCGCCGACGAGCCGCTGGTAGCGCCGTTTTCCGTCGCTGTGACGGCCGAGCGGGCCGTCGACGGGGCGGCCGCCACGGCGGTCACCGGTGCGGCGCTCACCGCCCTGGTCGAGCTGGCCGTCGTGGAGGGCAACCTGGGCCGGCTGCTCTACCTGGTGTCGTACGAGAAGCACCGGCTGCGCCGCACGGCGCGGGAGGTGCACGCCTACCGGACCCTCGCGCACGCCCGACGTGACGCGCTGGACCGGATCGGCGCGGACGTCGGGGTGGCCCGGTTCGTCGACGAGCTGGTGCACGAGCCGGCCAGCGGCGACGTGTACGCCCGCCGGCTGGCGCCGCCGGCCCGCGAGGCGGACGCCGCGTACGCCCACCGGTTGGGGCTCTACCGGCGGTTCCTGCTGCCCACTCCGGGCGCGATACGCCGGCTGCTCAACGGCCCCGGCGCGGACACCGACCCGAACGCGGGGCTCTTCGCCGACCTGCCCGGCGGCGCCCGGTTCACGCTGCGCGAGGAGGACGACCGGTTCGCAGTGGCGATCCGGCTGGTCGCCGCCGGTGACCCGCAGCACCGCACCAACTTCCTCGCCCAACTGCGCCGCGACCGCCTGGTGCTGCCCGCCAACACCCCGCCGAACAACACCACGCACGCCGCTCGGGCGCTGCCGTCCGGCCGGCTGACCGAGGTCACGGCGCTGCGCGCCAGCCTGCGGCAGTCGTACGCCTTCGACAGCGCGCACGCCATCGCGCCGCCGCTGGCCACCGCGCTGGACCGCGCCGGGCGCGTCTGCCGGGCGCTCGGCTCGACCCTGGTGTGGCAGGTGACCCGGGCCCAGGACGACGCCGGTGGCAGTCGTTACGAGCTGGGCCTCGGCGTGGACGTGAGCTGGCCGACCCCCGCCCAGGCCACCGACCTGCGCAACCGGGTGCTGGACACCGGTCGCGCGGTCACCGGCGACCGGACCGCCGAGGCCCTGATCGCCGCCGTCCGCGCCGCCGGTGTGCCCACGGTGGCCGCCGACGGCGAGGTGGCGTGGCTGTGGCGGGTGTGCGGGGTGCAGACCACGCACCGGATCAGCACCACCAGGATGTACCTGTCGCACCTGCCCACCCGTGGGCTGGCGGTGACCGCGCCGACGGCCGCCACGGTCGGCGCAGACGTGGCCGTCGAGGCGCAGTTCCATGCGCCGGGCGACCCGGGTGGCAACGCGCTGCTGCTGGCCGGCCTGGCCGCCGCCGCGACGGCGTGGACGGGCGCGGGGGAGCCGGCGTGGACGCCGATGACCGACGCGGCGGCCCGGACCCGGTGGGCGGGCGTACCGACCCGGCCGGCCGGGCAGCCGGTCGATGCGGTCCTGGCCGCCGCCGGCCTGCCCGCGGTGCGCGACCCGGCGCCCGTGGTGGCCGCGCTGAACCGGCTCCCCGACGAGCTGGTGGAGACCATCGAGCTGCCGGCGGCGCTGGCGTCCGCGCTGATCGCCGGGCAGCCGGCCGCCGCCGACCGGCTGGCCCGGCTGGTCGGCCTGCTCCGCGACCAGCATCTCGCCGCCGCGCTGCCGCTTGTCGACACCGGCAACCGGGTGCTGCTGGTGTGCAGCGTGATCGGGCTGCCCCAGGCCGGACTCAACCTGGCCGAGCGGCGGGCCACCGGCTTCCGCTGGTACACCGTGGGGCTCGGCGGCGGCACCGCGGACATCAAGGCGGTCGGCGCGCGGACCACGCTGCGCCCCACCCACGCCGGGCTGGTCGCCGTGGTGGCGCTGTCCTACGTGCGGACCGGGCTGACCGACCCGTACGAGTTCCGGGTGGAGCTGCCCGACGGGGTGGCGTTGACCCTGGCCCAGTACGAGCGGCTGATGAACACCCTGACGCGGGTCTGCCCGCTCGGCGTGGAGATCAACACCTTCGGCATCCGGCGTGACCACGTCGACCTCGACGCCGACGGCGACGCCGAGCCGCTGCGCCCGGCGGTGGCCCGGACCTTCCGCACCTTCCAGCAGCGCCGGCACCGCGGCGTGTACGACCAGCTCTGAGAGGGACATCATCATGGCGAGCGAGATCAACTACGACGGGGTGACCGTCACCGAGCTCTACCGGATGTTCACCGAACACGGCATCCCGCAGTCGGACGCCAGCGTGCTGGTCTCCTCCTGGATCTACGAGAACGTGGGCACCGCGAAGCGGGTGTTCAGCTACGCCGAGCCGTTCCCGGCGGTGGAGCCGGGCTGCGCGCCACCACCGTTCGCCCGCACCTTCGCCCACACCGACTGGGTCGACGGCGAGGACGTCGTGCAGGCCGGGCAGACGACCGGCGAGCAGGGCTTCAACGAGCGGTTCCACCGCATCGAGCACGACCTGGACCACCTCGGCACCGACCTGGCCAAGGCGTTCTCCTGCATGGCCGCGATGCGGGTGAGCCTGCGCCGGCTGCTCGACGAGATCCGCGCCGAGATCAACCGGCTGCACTCCACGGTGCACGAGACGAAGGTCAGCCCCGGCCCGTACCAGCTCGAGCAGATCCCCAACTACATCGGCACGCTCGACTTCGGCCGGTACATGGGCACCACGATGTTCATGGACAAGAAGGTCAGCATCTGGCAGACCAAGGCCGGCACGATCGTGCTGCCCGCCGTCGAGACCCTCGGCGTGGACGTGGTCGCCGGCCCGAAGGTCCGGGGCGCCGCCTACCTCGACCGGTACGCCGTCGAGAACGCCGACGTGCGGCAGCGCTTCCCGCGCGAGGTGAAGGTGGTGGAGTTCATCCGTACCTTCGGTGAGGACCAGGTGGCCGACGGTCGGACGATCCGCGACGTGCTCAAGGTGCTGCCGGCGGACAGCAGCTACCCGAGCGTGGACGCGATGGTCGTCGAGGTCAGCGAACGGGAGGCGGCAATCGTCCGGACCACGGCGGGCGCCCAGTCGGCGGTCTCCGCCGCGCTCGGCATCGACGCGGAACTGGAGAACGTCGCCGACGCCGACATCGCCATGCTCGCCGGGGTGCCCACCAAGGCCCGCGCGGCGCTGACCCGCGCCGGGATCAGCACGCTCGGCAAGCTGGCCGAGGCGCCGGCCGAGCGGGTGCTCGGCATCATGAAGGAGGCCGGGGTACGCGCCGACGTCGGCGACGCCGCCGAGTGGACCGGCTACGCCCGGACGCTGAGCAAGCTGCGCTGAACGGCCGGTCATCGCTCCGGCGAACGGCTGATCCCCGCCGTTCGCCGGGTCGGTGTGACGACACTGCGCTGGCGTGCGGACCGTCCACACCCGAGCGTGGAACTCCCACACCGGTGATCGGGTGCGAAGGGCGCAGGGATGGCAGTTCACGAGGTGACGCAGGACGTCCGCTCCGGGGCGCAGGAGGCCGGCGTGGCGCGACCAACCCGGTACACGCTGCGTCTGCTCGGCGGCTTCGGGCTGGAACGCGACGGCCGGTCCGTCGTGGTGCCGCAGGGCGCGCGCCGGCTGCTCGCCTACCTCGGCGTACGCCAGCGGTGCGCCCGCTGGGAGGCTGCCGGCACCCTCTGGCCCGGCTCGCACGAGGAGCGGGCCCGCGCCAACCTGCGCACCATGCTCTGGCGGCTGCACCGGGTCACCCCCGAGCCCCTCGTCGAGGAGGACGACCGGCTGGCCCTCGCCGCCGGTGTGACCAGCGACGTCGCCACGCTCGGCGCGGCGTCCGCGGCGCTGCTGGCCGGCGGGGCGCCGGCGGGTGTCGGCGCGGGGGTGCCGGCGCTGGCGACGGGCGAGCTGCTGCCCGGCTGGTACGACGACTGGGTGCTGACCGAGCGGGAGCGGCTGCGCCAGACCCAGCTGTACGCGCTGGAGGCGTTGGCCGAACGGCTGACCGCGCAGGGACGCTTCAGCGAGGCGGTGCAGGTGGCGTTGACCGCCGTGCAGTTGGAACCGTTGCGGGAGAGCGCCACCCGCGTGCTGATCGCCGTGCACCTGGCCGAACGCAACATCAACGAGGCGGTACGCCGGCTGGAGCTGTTCCGCGCCGACCTGGGCCGGGAGTTGGGTGTCGCCCCGACCTCCTGGCTGGAGCACCTGGTGCGCGAGGGCCTGCGCCGGGACGGGTTCGTGCCCGCGTCGGGTCTCGGCGGCGGTACGCAGGCCTGACCCGTCAGGCGCGCGTCCCGGCTCAGCTCAGCTCAGTGCGAGTGGGCCGGCCGGTCCAGGATGGCGCTGAACCGCTCCTCGGCAAGGTCGAGCTGGCCGAAGATGTGGGCCTTCACCGCAGGCGAGAGCGGGGTGTCCGCACGACCGATCAGGTCCCGGAAGAGCGGCACCAGCGGCCGGTACTTCCGGGCCGACGAGACGACCTTCGGCCCGACGGTGTGGATCACCCCGACTCCGTTGTCGGTGAAGTCCGACACCTTGATCACCCGCGCCCAGGGTTCCCGGTCCAGGCTGACCGCCAGGTGCTCCCGGTACTGCTCGTTGCGGTCGCGCTGCGGGTCGTACATCGGATTGGTGACCGCGGCGACCAGGGTGGCCACCCGCGGCCCGAACCGCGCGGCGAGCGCGGCCAGCGCCGCGGCGGTCGGGTCGCCGCCGCCGTCGGCCAGCTCGGCCGGGTGGTCCTCCACCGCGTCGTGCAGCAGACCCGCGACGATCACGTCGACGTCGCGGACCTGGTAGTGGTGCATGAGCCGGATGGCGACCCGCAGCAGGTGGTTGAGGTACGGCTCGCGGACCCGCCGGTCGTCGCGGTGCAGCTCGGCGGCGAGGTCGAGCGCGGCGGACAGGCGGGCGCGTTCGCCGTCGTCGAAGCGCTCGACCTCCAGCCGGAAGCGCTCCAGCAGGCCCGGTTCGCCGTGGATCTCGGTGATCGCGTGCATCGGCATGCTGCCCAGGTGCGGCGGGAAGTCCATGCGTCACTTATAGCCGATCTTCCCCCCATCGATGGCCCGGTACGTCGCCGACCCGACCATGGCGAGTCGTCACAGCGGCAGCCGATCGGCCCCGGCGAGCGGGCCCACCAGGAGCGGGAGCAGCGGCGCCGGCAGGACCGGGTCGCGGCGCAGGGTGGGTGTCCAACCGGCGTCGGCGCCCAGGTCGGGGTCGTGCGCCGCGTTGTACGCCGTGAGCAGGTCGACCGGCCGGGCCGGGCCGGCGCCCTGGCGCACCCAGGAGCCGCACTCGGTGAGCGCGGTGCCGCCCCAGTCGTAGAGCAGGTCGGCCGGGTCCACGCCCGCGTCGAGGGCGAAGAAGTTGTTCTGCGCGTAGATCGCCGACTGCACACCGACGCCCAGGGCGTACTGGAAGCCGTCGCCGCCCAGCCGGTACAGGTTGTTGTAGACGTCGACCTGACCGAACCGCACCCGCGGTAGCCGTTGCAGGACGCCGTCGAAGAGGTTGTGGTGCAGGGTGACCTTCAGCCGACCCACGTCCGGGCCGACGGTGTTGGACGAGCCGATCAGCATCAGCTTGTCCCGTCCGGTGAAGCGGTTCCATGAGGCGGTGACTCCGCTGGCGGTGTGCGTGACGTCCAGCGACCCGTCGTGCACCTGGTACGGCCGGCCGAAGTAGACGGGCTGGGCGCTGTCCGGGTTGTCGCCGTCGGTGAACGTGTTGTGGTCGACCCACACGTGCTCGCTGCGGCGTACCGAGATCTGGTCGTACTGGCTGTTCCAGTTGCCGGTGTCGCCGTCGGTGGGCGACCACGCGGGGAAGCAGTCCCGGGCGTCGACGAAGGTCAGGTTGCGCACGATGACGTTGGACGCCCGGTCGATCATGAGGGTGAGACCGGTCAGTCGCGCGCCGCGCAGGCCGACGATTGTGGTGTTGGGGCCGACGTTGATCTGGGTCTGGCGGGTCTGGTTGGCCACCGAGCGCACCCGGGCCTCCTCCAGCGGCCCGGCCGGTGCCACCCGACCCCAGACCGCCGGGTCGTACGCGGCCAGGTAGGCGTCCAGCCGGTACGCCGGGTCAGCCAGGTCGGCACAGCTCAGTGTTGTGCTGTCGGGCCCCTCGAAGCCGTCGACCGCGCCCGCCACGTAGATCAGCTTCGGCGTGGCGTCGGTGGCGTTGGCGGCGTTGTCGCCACCGAGGGCGGCGACCAGTTCGGCCCTGCTGCGGACCACCCGGGTCCGCTCCGGCGGCGCCGCCGAACCGCCTGTGGTGCCGACGCCCTCGGCCGCCCAGCCGTCCCGCTCCGGCAGGGCCTGCCGACCGAGGTGACGGGCCGACCAGGAGAGCCGATCGGCGGCGGAAGTGTCGGGGCGGGGAGCGGCGGCGGCAGGTGTGGCACCGACCAGGACGGCGATCACCGTCGCCCCGACGAGGGGTGCGCGCATTGATTTTCCCATTCGCTGGTGGTGGTTTCGGCATTCACCAGGAACGGTAGGTTCGCGGTTTTGTATCGGTCAATATAAATTGTTTGCAGGAATGTTGCAGTGGTGCCGGCCGCTAGTGGGCGGTCTCATCCCGCGCGGGTCGAACGTGCCGGAAGGCGACCAGCAGGGCGGTGACGAGAGCAGCCACCAGCAGGACCCTGATGACGATGAACAGCACCGCGTCGCCCGTGGAGTGGGGCGGGAAGATGTCCTTGACGAGCCAGCCGACCCCCAGCCCCAGCCCCAGGCAGGCGTGCATCGCGGCCCGCAGGCGGGGGAGCGGCTGCGGGCGGCCGAGGATCCGGGGTGCCACGGTGCCACCGCGGCTCCTGGCGAGCAGCACGGCGGCGACGGCCAGGTTGGCCACGCCGACCGCGACGGCCAGGGCCAGGTCAACTGTTCCCATGTGGACGCACGTTATCGCACGGACAGTCGCTCCGAGGGCCGCCTCTTTAGACGTCGGCCGCCTGCCCCGAGTGTCGGAGGAGGGGCGGGCACCGACCCGTCGCCTCCTTTGCTCTGCTTCAACCCAGGCAACACCTGCGGGGCAAAAGTGTTGCCTCGGTTGAAGCAGAGCAAAGGACAACCGGAGCACCCTCGCCACCGCGGGGCGACACCACTACGCCAGGTCCGCGCGGTACGCCGGCACGGCCCACGGCACGCCCTGCTCGCTGGGCAGCGCACCCTGCTCGGCCGCCCGACGCAGTACCTCGACCACGCCACGGATCCGCAACACCCGCTCGTCACCGTCGCCCACCACGTCGACCAGCTCCCCGCCGAGCAGTCGGGGCTCGGGCGCGGCCCGCAACGCGTCCAGCAGGGCGGTGAACGGCGCGGTACGGGCCAGCGGGGCGATCAGCGGCACCCCGGCCGGGTCGGCACGGTGGGCGAGCAGGTTCTCCAGCAGGCCCCGTCGACCGGGGACGCGGCGGGTCACCACGTCACCGGGCAGGCGCAACCGGTCCGTCGGGTACTCCAGCACGGCCTGTCCCGTCGTGCCGGTCACCACCACCTCGCCCGCCACGAACTCCTCGGATACCAGGGTGACCGCCGCCAGCACCGGTGGACCGGCGCGGAACCGCACCCGCAGCACCGCCGTGTCCTCCACCTCGATCGGCCGCACCCGGTAGCGCTCCACCTCGATGGCGACCGGCCACGGTGGTGCCCCGCCGAGCGCCTCGGCGACGGCCAGGCACTGCATCACCGCGTGCGCGAGCGGGTTGGCCAGCGCGCCGTCCAGCACCGGTCGGCCGTCCACGCTCCGGCGGCCGGCCCACGGGGAGCGGGCGTAGTAGGCGTCCGGCCGTTGCCACGCCGCGACGGTCGCGATGCCGGTGACCGCGCCGAGGCGGCCGGCGGCCAGCGCGTCGGTCAGCGCGGTCAGCGCCGCCGAACCGAGCGCCTGGAAACCGACCTGGGCCACGCGGCGGGTCGCCGCCAGCGCGTCGGTCAGCTCGTCGTGCTCGGCCAGCGACAGCACCGGCGGCTTCTCCAGCAGCAGGTCCGCGCCGGCCGCGAGGGCGTCGCGGGCGATCGGCAGGTGCGTGTGCGGCGGGGTGCAGATCGCCACCACCTCCGGTCGGGTGGCGGCGAGCATCGCCCGGTGGTCGGTGAACACCCCGACCCCGGGCGGCACCGGCGCCTCCCGCTCGTCGCGCACCGGTTGAACGTCGACCAGGGCGACCAGCCGCAGCCGGCCGCCGGCGTGCAGCGGCGCGATCACCCGCCGGTGCCAGTGGCCGTGCCCGTTCGCCCCGATCACCGCCACCGTCGGCGGCGGCGCCGACCCGTTCACGAGACGCCGGTCAAGACTGCCGAGGCCCCCGGGGCACCGGCCCACGCGGCACCGCTCACCGGGCACCGGCCAGGGTCGCCTCGACGCCGTGTCGACCGAGCGCGGTGAGCCAGGCGGTCACCTCGGCGCGTACCTCGTCGTCGTCGGCCACCTCGGCCGGAATGACCTCGCGCAGCGCGAAGACGGCGTCCACCGCGCCGGCCGGGCTCCGCGCTCCGGCGTCCAGGGCGGACCGGATCGGCCCCGCGAGAGGGTCCTGCAACGGCAACGGTCCGCCGTCGTCGGCGTACCCCAGCGCGAAGCGCAACCAGGACGCCACGACCAGCGCGCCCCAGCGCGCGGACCGGCCGGCCGCGCGCAGGTCGGCGATGGTGTGCAGGATGCGCTGCGGCAACTTCTGCGAGCCGTCCACCGCGACCTGCAGGGTGCGGTGCCGGATCGCCGGGTTGGCGAACCGGGCGAGGACCTGCTCGCCGTAGTCGACCACGCGCACCCCGTCCGGCGGCGTGAAGCTGGCCGCGACGTCCTCGGCGATCAGCCGGCGCAGCACGTCGGTCAGGTGCGGGATCTCGAGGGCGTCGGCGATGGTCTCCCGGCCGGCCAGCGCGCCGAGGTACGCCACGGCCGAGTGCACGCCGTTGAGGGTGCGCAGCTTCAACCGCTCCCACGGCCCGGCGTCGCCGGTGAGCACCGCCCCGGCGTGCTCCCAGCCCGGCCGCCCGCCGGGGAAGTCGTCCTCGATCACCCACTGCGCGTACGGCTCGGCGGCCACCGCGGCCAGGTCGGTCACACCGAGCGCCCGGCGGGCCGCGTCGATGGTCTCCGGGGTGCTGGCCGGCACGATGCGGTCCACCATGGTCCCGGGGCAGGTCACGTTGGCGACCACCCAGTCGACGAGCCCGGCGGGCACCCCGGCGGCCCGCTCGACCGCCTGGTCGACCAGACCGCGCAGCCGCCGGCCGTTGGCCGGCAGGTTGTCGCAGCTCACCAGCGCCAGCGGTCCGGCGTCGGCGGCGGCGCGGGCGGCCAGCCCGCGCAGCAGCAGCCCCGGCACGGTCGTCGGCGCCTGATGACCGGCGAGGTCCGCGGCGAGCGCGGCGTCCGGGGACAGTCGGCCGGTCACCGGATCGAGGTGGTACGCCTTCTCGGTGACGGTGAGCGTCACGACGCGGACCGCCGGGTCGGCGAGCAACGCCACCACGGCGCCCGGGTCGCTGGGAGCATGCCGTACGCCGCTGAGCGCGCCCACCACCCGGGTGGTGGTGCCGGCGGCGGAGAGGGCGCTGACGCTGAACAGGTTGTCCTGGGCGGTGAGCGCCTCGACCAGGGCGGTGCTGCGCGGGGCGACGGCCATGATGCCCCAGTCGCCGCCGGCCGCGCCGACCGCCGCCTCGGTGTAGACGGCCTGGTGCGCCCGGTGGAACGCACCCAACCCCAGGTGTACGACGCCCGTCGGCACGGTGCCCGGCCGGATGAGGGGACGGGACTCGACGGGCAGGTGGCGCAGCACCCCCAGGCCGAGGCGGGACGCGCCGACGGTCACCGCCATGCCGGACCGTCCGGGAAGCGGAACTCGGCGATCGACGACGGTTTCATGGTGGCGCTGTAACCGGGCCGGTCGGGCAGCAGGTAGCGGCCGCCGCGGGTGCGTACCGGGTCGACGAAGTGCTCGTGCAGGTGGTCGACGTACTCGATCATCCGACCGTCCAGGGTGGCGCCCACCCGCAGGTAGTCGAAGATCGCCAGGTGCTGGACGTACTCGCAGAGGCCGACGCCGCCGGCGTGCGGGCAGACCGGCACCCCGAACTTCGCCGCCAGCAGCAGCTCGGCCAGGACCTCGTTGACGCCGCCGACCCGGCACGCGTCGATCTGCATCACGCCGATCGCCTCGGCCTGGAGCAGCTGCTTGAAGATCACCCGGTTGGCGGCGACCTCGCCGGTGGCCACCCGGCACCGCCCGCCGGTCAGCTCGTCGACGGCGCGGGCGATCCGGGCGTGACCGAGGATGTCGTCGGCGTGGGTCGGCTCCTCGATCCAGTACGGGTCCACCTCCGCGAGGGCGGTCATCGCCGTGATCGCCTCGTCGACGTCCCACACCTGGTTGGCGTCCATCATCAGCAGCGCGTCCGGGCCGATCTCGGAGCGGATGATCCGGGCCCGGCGCAGGTCGTCGGCGAGCGGGCCGCCCACCTTCATCTTCATCGCCCGCCACCCGTCGTCGTACGCCTGCCGGGTCAACGCCCGCACCTTGTCGTCCGGGTAGCCGAGCCAACCGACCGAGGTGGTGTACGAAGGGAAACCGTCGCGTTCGAGCGTGCTCAGTCGGTCGGCCAGGCCGTCGCGTCCCTTGTCGAGGATGGCCGCCGCGTCGTCCGGGGTGAGCGCGTCGGTGATGTGCTTGAAGTCGATGCTGGCGACCAGCTCGTCAGTGGGCAGTTCGGCGAGGAACCGCCACATCGGCTTGCCGGCGATCCTGGCCCGCAGGTCCCACACGGCGTTGACAAGCGCGCCGGTCGCCATGTGGATGACGCCCTTCTCCGGCCCCAGCCAGCGCAACTGCACGTCGGCGCTGAGCGAGCGCCAGAACGCCACGGGCTCGGCCGCGATCTCCTCGACCGTCCGCCCCTCGACGTGGTGGGCCAGCGCCCGCACCGCCGCGCAGGTGATCTCGTTTCCCCGGCCGTTGGTGAAGGTGAACCCCGCGCCGACCGCCCCGGCGTCGGTGCCCAGCTCGACGTACGTCGCCGAGTAGTCGCCCCGGTTGATCGCGTCGGACCCGTCGCCCCGCGCGGCGGTCGGGAACCGCACGTCGTGCACCTCGACGGACGTGATGGTGACACTCACTGGTCGACCCCTCCGAAGTTGAAGACCCGCTTGGGCAGCCGGTACGCCAGGTCGACGATCGTCTCAGCCGCATCGTCCAGCGGCAGCCGCTGCTCGGCGACCAACCGGGCCAGGAAGCCGGCGTCGACCCGGCGGGCCACGTCGTGGCGTACCGGGATGGAGCAGAACGCCCGGGTGTCGTCGACGAACCCGGTGGTGTTGTAGAAGCCGGCGCTCTCGGTGACCGTCTCCCGGAACCGGCGCAGCACCTCGGGGGAGTCGAGGAACCACCAGGGCGCGCCGAGCAGCAGCGCGGCGTAGCCGCCGGCGAGGGGCGCGAGCTCACGGGTGAAGGTGTCCTCGTCGAGGGTGTAGAGCACCACCCGCAGCCGGGGGTCGTTGCCGTGGCGCTCCAGCAGCGGCGCGAGCGCGTGCACGTACTCGGTGGCCTGCGGCACGTCGCCGCCCACGTCGCGGCCGTGCCGGTCGTACAGCCAGCGGTTGTGGTTGCGCACCGCGCCGGGGTGCAGCTGCATGACCAGGCCGTCGTCGAGCGACATCCGGGCGAACTCCATGAGCATGTGCGCCCGGAACGCCTCCGCGTCGGCCGCGTCGGCCGTGCCGCGCAGGCCCCGGTCGTACAGCCGGGCGGCCTCGGCCGGGGTCAGGTCCAGGGTGCGGGCGGTGGGGTGGCCGTGGTCCGACGAGGTCGCCCCGGCCGCGATGAACGCCGCCCGCCGGGCCCGCAGCGCGGCCAGATAACCGGTGTACGTGCCGGTGTCCTCGCCGGTCAGCGCGCCGAGGCGCGCCACGTTGGACGCCCAGCCCTCGTACTCCATGTCCACCACGTCGTCCGGGCGGAACGTGGTGACCACCCGGCCGCCCGGCCCGCCCCACCCGTCGGCGGCGAGCTTGGCGTGCTGCGCGAGGTCGTCCAGCGGCGACTCGGTGGTCGCGAGCACCTCGATTCCGAACCGCTCGAACAGCGCCCGGGGCCGGAAGTCCGGCTCGGCGAGCCGGGCCGCGATCTCGTCGTAGACGGTGTCGGCGGTGGCCGGGCCGAGCGGAGTCTGCACACCGAACACGGTGCGGAAGGTCTGCTCCAGCCAGAGCCGCGACGGGGTTCCCCGGAACAGGTGCCAGTGCGCGGCGAAGCGCCGCCAGATCACCCGCCCGTCGGTCTCGGTCGGGCTGCCGTCGCGGGTCGGCACGCCCAGGTCCGACGGGGGGACGCCCTGGCTGAGCAGCATCCTCGTCAGGTAGTGGTCGGGCACGATGAGCAGCCGCGCCGGGTCTGGAAAGGGCTGGTCCTGCGCGAGCAGGGCCGGGTCGACGTGCCCGTGCGGCGAGATGATCGGCTGCTGCGCCGCGAGGGTGTACAGCTCCCGGGCGATCGCGCGCTGCCCGGGCTCGGAGGGCAGGAGCAGGTCGGTGTGGTCGGACGTCGGCACGGGGCTGGGCTCCTCGTCGGTGGTCAGCGGGGGGTGAGCAGATCGGCGACCCGGACCGGTTGCCCGGTCTCGAAGGACCGGTTGGCGGCCAGGCCGGTGAGCAGGGCCAGCGCGCCGTCGTCGGCCGTCGCGGCGCGGCCCAGCGGATCGGGCTGGCCGCCGAGGAGCACCGCGGTCATCCGGGCGTCCGCGCCGCCGTGCCCGTGTCGGGTACGACCCTCGACGGGGATCTGCCGGGGCGGTTCCCAGAACGGGCGCAGGGTGAGCGTCGCGCCGCCCCCTTCGGTCGGCGCCTCGACGCCGTGCAGCGCGGCGCCCTTGACCGCGCCCGCGGTGCCCCGGTCGACGAAGTCGTTCTCGGTCACCTCCAGCTCCAGGCGACCCCGGCTGCCGTTGACCATCACCCGGTAGCCCTCCCAGGGGGCGTACGCCGTGAGGTGGTAGGTCATCGTGGCGCCGGTGGAGTAGCGGGCGAGCACGGCCATGTCGTCCTCGATGCTCACGCCCGGGGCGAACACGTTGCGGTCGCGCTGGTAGCCGTCCTCGGCCTCGGCGTCGAGGTACAGCTCGCGCAGCCGGGGGTGGGCGTCCAGCCGCAGCGCGAACGGGTCGTCGACGGCGGCGGGGGAGCCGTACGCCCGCTCGTAGTCGCGGGCGTAGCCGTGCCGGCGACCGTCTTCGCCGTAGAAGAACAGGCGGCCGGCGGCGTACACCTCGACCGGGGTGGCCCCCAGCCACCAGTTGACCAGGTCGAAGTGGTGGCTGGCCTTGTGCACCATCAGCCCGCCGGAGGTGGCCTTGTCGCGGTGCCAGCGCCGGAAGTAGTCGGCGCCGTGCCGAACGTCGAGCAGCCACTCGAAGTGCACCGAGCCGATCTCACCGACCGCGCCGTCGGCGAGCAGGCGGCGGACCTGCTCGTGCAGCGGGTTGTAGCGGTAGTTGAAGGCGACCGTCACCCGGCCGCCGGTCTCGGTCACCGCATCCAGGATGCGTCGGCAGCGCGCGGCGTCGACGGTCATCGGCTTCTCGGTGACCACGTCCCGGCCGGCGCGCAGCGCGGCCACCACGTACTCGTCGTGGGTGACGTCCACACTGGTCACCAGCACGACGTCGACCCGCTCCTTGTCCAGCATGGCCCGGAACTCACCGGCCGGGTACGTCGGCGCCGGGCGGTGGCCCAGCTCGGCGAGCCAGCGGTTGTGCGCGTCCATCCGGGCCTGGTTCACGTCGGTGAAGGCGACCAGCTCGGTGGTGTCGGCGTGGTCGAGCACCAGGGCCCGGACGAACATCTCGGCCCGTGCGCCGGTGCCCACGACGGCGTACCGGACTCGCCCGTCGGATCTCGGTGACATGTGGTCGCCCCCAGGTGATCCCTGCAAAGGTTTGCAGTGAAGTAACCACGATCGATGCGATCGCGTCAACGCTGACGACACTATCGGCGATAAATGTCAGTGTTTGCGGCGTTGTAGGTCACCACGGGGAGCGTCGACGCAACAGAACCGCAACCATTGACCGTTGACACTGGCGCAACCGTTTGCATTAATTGGCGGCACCCACGTGACCGTCGCCACATCGGACGAAGGGCCCGCCGTGCCAGTCACCATCCGGGACGTCGCCCGCGCCTCCGGGGTGCACATCTCCACCGTGTCCCGCACCTTCTCTGCCCCGCACCTGGTCAACCCGGAGACCCGGGTCCGGGTGCTCGCCTGCGCGGAGGACCTGGGCTACCGGCCGAACCGCGCCGCCCGGGCCCTGATCACCGGGCGGACGCACAACATCGGCCTGATCATCGCGGACATCGCGAACCCGTTCTTCCCGCCGCTGATCAAGGCGGCGGAGAGCCAGGCCCGCCATCGCGACTACCACGTCTTCGTGGCCGACACCAACGAGGACCCGACCGCCGAGGAGGAGTTGGTCCACGCGCTCGCCAAGCAGGTCGACGGGGTGCTGCTGTGCAGCCCGCGGATGAGCAACAGCCTGATCGAGCAGCTCAGCCGGGAGGTGCCGTTGGTGGTGGTGAACCGCCAGGTGACCGGCCTGCCCTGCGTGCTGATGGACGTCGGGCAGGGCGCCCGGGCGGCGATCGAGCACCTGATCGGTCTCGGTCACCGCGGCATCGCGTTGCTCGGCGGCCCCCGCAGCTCGTGGACCAACCGGGAGATGCGCCGCGCCGCCGCCACGGCCGCCCGGAGCGGCGGCGCGGAGCTGACCGTGCTCGGCCCCAACGCGCCCACCGAGACCGGCGGCCTCGCCGTCGCCGACCAGGTGCGGCGCAGTGGCGTGACGGCCGTGCTCGCCTACAACGACCTGATGGCGATCGGCCTCATCGAGGGGCTGGACGCGCTCGGGGTCCGGGTGCCACAGGAGGTGAGTGTCGTCGGGGTCGACGACATCGCCCTGAGTCGGCTCACCCGCCCCAAACTGACGACGGTGGCCACACCCACCGGGGCCGCTGGCCGGACGGCCGTCGACATGCTGCTGCAACAGGACATCGAGTCACCGCGCGGCGCGCGGGGCCCCGGTGCCGGCACGGCGCTCGGCGTCCGTCGTACCACCGCACAGGTAATGCTCCAGACCGACCTGGTCATCCGCGACTCGACCGGCCCGGGCCCGCACGCCCGACCGGCACGTCCCCTGGCCGCGCCGCCTGGCCCGGACCCGCATTGCCCTGCGGGCCCGGGCGTCCCGACCGCGGCCACCGGTGACGCCGTCGCCTCCTAATGCCGAGGAGTGAGCGCACATGCACCCCGCAACGCCCCCCACCACTGACACGCCCGTCGGGCGCCATCACGGTACCCCGGTGCCCCGTCGGCGACTCCTGCGCGGCCTGCTCGCCGCGACCGTCGCCGCGCCGCTGATGTTCGGCGCCGCCGCCTGCGGAGACGACGACGGCGCCGCCGACCCGAACGCCCCGGTCAAGCTCTCGATCTTCTGGTGGGGCGGCGACGCCCGCGCCAAGCTGACCGAGGACGCCCTGGCCCTCTACACGAAGAAGCACCCGAACGTGACCTTCGAGAAGACCTGGCAGGCCAACCAGGGCTACTTCGACAAGCTCGCCACGCTCACCGCCGGCGGCAACCCGCCGGACCTGTTCCAGATCGACGACAACTACCTCGCCGAGTACGCGGCCCGCAGCACCACCCTCGACCTGAAGAGCTACCAGGACTCCGGCAAGCTCGACGTCACCAAGTTCCCCAAGAGCCTGCTGGAGTACGGCGTGGTCGATGGCAAGCTCGCCGGGGTGGCCGCCGGGGAGAACACCCAGGGCCTGGTCTACAACAAGACCCTGCTGACCAAGCACAACCTGCCCGAGCCCACCACCGGGATGACCTGGGAGCAGCACATCGCCTGGGCCGAGCAGGTCACCGCCAAGACCAAGGTGCCCGGCACCCAGGACCCGAGCGCCGACTACAAGGCGTACTGGATCTGGCTGCGCCAGCAGGGCAAGGACCTCTACAAGGGCAACGAGCTGGGCTTCACGGCCGAGGATGTGACCGCGTGGTTCGACCTGTGGAAGGGCGCCCGCGACCGCAAGGCCACCCCGACCCCCGACGTCATCCACGAGGGCAACTCCAGCGACGTCACCAAGCAGCTGGTGGTCACCGGCAAGGCCGGCACCAGTTGGGTCTGGGCCAACCAGATGCCCGACCTGAAGAAGAACACCAAGGACGAGCTGGGGGTCGTCGCCTATCCCGGTGACCCCAGCGCGCAGTGGGCCCGGGCCTCCATGTACTGGTCGGTCTTCAAGGGCAGCAAGAACAAGGACGTCGCCGTCGACGTGATCAACTTCCTGAACAACGACCAGGAGGCGGTCAAGCTGCTCGGCACCGACCGCGGTCTGCCGTCCAACCTGGACCTGCGTCGGGTGGTCAGCGACGACACCACCGACCCGGCGATGAAGCAGTCCATCGCGGTCGAGACCGAGCTGGCGCAGAAGTTCGGCCAGTCCCCGCAGGTGCCGATCAAGGGACACAGCAAGGTCAAGTCCGAGCTGGTCAAGGCCGCCGAGAACGTGCAGTACGGCCGGGCCACGTCCGCGCAGGCCGCCGCCCAGTTCGTCGAGGCGTGCAAGTCCGCCATCGCCTGACCGCCGCACGAGGCGAGGAGAGGAGCTGTTCGTGGCATTGACCACGGCGCCCGACCCGACCCGACGCGGCCCCGGATCCGGCCGGGCTCACGCCGAGAGGCGTGGGCCCGGCAGCATCCGGCACAGCGAAGGTCTGGCGGGGTACGTCTTCCTGTCGCCGTGGCTCATCGGCCTGATGGGTGTCACGGCGGTCCCCATGCTGCTGTCGCTCTACCTGAGCTTCACCAACTACGACATCCTCACCCCCTTCTCCGAGGTGCGGTGGGTGGGGTTGGCCAACTACGAACGGATGTTCACCGCCGACCCGTCGTACTGGCACGCGGTGCGGGTCACCCTGACGTTCGCGCTGGTCGCGGTGCCGCTGAAGCTGGCCGCCGCGCTCGGCGTGGCGTTGCTGCTCAACCGAGCCTGGCGCGGCGTCGGGCTGTTCCGCGGGCTGTTCTACCTGCCGTCGCTGCTCGGCGGCAGCGTCGCGCTGGCCATCGTCTGGGTCAACATGTTCAACCGCGACGGGGCGTTCAACTCGCTGCTGAGCCTCGTCGGCATCACCGGCAGACCGTGGGTCAACGACCCCGACTGGGCCCTGGAGACGCTGATGGTGCTCGCCATCTGGCAGTTCGGGGCGCCGATGGTGATCTTCCTGGCCGGGCTCAAGCAGGTGCCCACCGAGCTGTACGAGGCCGCCTCGGTCGACGGCGCCGGCAGGTTCCGCCAGTTCCGCAACGTCACGCTGCCGATGCTCTCCCCGGTCATCTTCTTCAACCTGGTGCTGGAGACGATCAACGGCTTCCAGGGCTTCACCGCCGCGTTCGTGCTCAGCAACGGCACCGGCGGCCCGGTCGACTCCACCCTCATGTACACGCTGAACCTCTACATCACCGGCTTCACCGACCTCAACATGGGCTACGCCTCGGCGATGGCCTGGGTGTTCCTGCTCGCCATCGCGGTCATCACCGCGATCTTCTTCAGCACCGGACGGTTCTGGGTGCACTACTCCGACGGGGAGGACCGGTGATGGTGGCGGTGAACCCGGCGGCCGCGGCGTCGACCACAGCGCCGCCTAACGCGCGTCGTCGGCCCGGCGGCCGGTCCCTGCTGCGGCTGCTGATCCTGGTGATCATCGTCGTCGTGGTGCTCTACCCGCTGATCTGGATGGTGGGCACGTCGGTGAAGTCCCAGGAGGAGATCGTCAACAACGTCGGGCTGCTGCCCGAGCGCTTCACCCCGGGCAACTACACCGCCGGATGGTCCAACTTCGACGTCAGCTTCGGCCGGTTCTTCCTCAACAGCGCGATGGTCAGCCTGCTCACCGTCGTCGGCAACGGGCTCTCCTGCCTGCTGGCCGCGTACGCCTTCGCCCGGCTGCGGTTCCGGCTGCGCGGCATGTGGTTCGCCGTCATGATCGGCACGCTGCTGCTGCCCCAGCACGTGCTGATCGTGCCGCAGTACATCCTGTTCCGGACGCTCGGGCTGGTGGGCGGCGACTGGCCGTACCTGCCACTGCTCATCCCGCAGTTCCTGGCCACCGAGGCGTTCTTCGTCTTCCTCATGGTGCAGTTCATGCGCGGCGTCCCGCGCGAGTTGGACGAGGCGGCCCGGATCGACGGCGCCGGCCCGTACGGCATCTTCCGGCACATCATCCTGCCGCTGAGCCGTCCCGCGCTGGTCACCACGGCGATCTTCTCGTTCATCTGGACCTGGAACGACTTCTTCCGCCAGTTGGTCTTCCTGTCCCAACTGGAGGACTACACCGTGCCGGTCGCGCTGACCCTGTTCATCGACTCGACCAGCCAGAGCGCGGTCGGGCCGATGTTCGCCATGTCGGTGCTGTCGCTGCTGCCGGTCTTCCTGTTCTTCGTCGCCTTCCAGCGGATGCTCGTCGAGGGGATCAACACCAGTGGCATCAAGGGCTGAACCGGTCGACACCGGCGGGCGGCGGGACTGGCGGGACGTCGCTCGTGACGCCGCCGACCTCGCGCTGCTCGGCATCCTGCTGACCCTCGCCGCGGCGCCGGTGCTCACCGCCGCCGCGGCCGTCGGCGCGGCCAGCGCGGCCGTGCACGACTGGACGCGTACCGGCAGCTGGCCGTCGGCGCGGGCCACCGCGCGCCGGTTCGGCCGCGCGGTGCTGCCCGGCGTGCCGGTCAGTCTGCTCGCGCTCGCCGTGGCCGGGCTGCTCGCCGCCGACCTGGCGGCGCTGGCCGCCGGCCGGGTGCCGGGCGGCCCGCCGGTGCTGGCGGTGACCGCGCTGGTCGCGGCCGGGCTGGCCGGGTACGCCGGGCTGGTCGTCGTCGAGGTGGGCGGCGACGGGGGCGGGCGGTGGCGGGGCGCGGCCCGCTCCGCCGCCCGCGCCTGCCTCGACGCGCCGACCCGCTGGGCCGCGCTCACCGGGGTGACGGCGCTGGCCGGGCTGCTCGCCGTCCTGGTATCCCCGGTCGCCGTGCCGATCCTCGCCGGCTACACCGTGGCCGCCCTGCACGCCGTCGCCAGCCGCCGGCCCGCCCTCGCCGGTATCGACGGCGGCCGCCCGGCTCTCGCCGGTGTCGACGGCGGCCGCTCGACTCTCGCTGGCACCGACGGCCGTCGGCCGATCTCCGCCGGTGTCGCCGGTCCCCGGCCGGTCTCCGCCCAGCCGGAGCTGCCGTGAGCGCCGATCCGGCCGCCGCCGGCGGTGACGCGGCGGCCCGTACCGGCCCCGACCAGGTCGAGACGGCCGCCGAGGAGCCGGCGCGACTGCTGGTCGGCGGGACGGAGGTGGCCCGGTACGTGGTGGACCCGGCGCTGGACGCGCGGCACGGGCCCCGGCCGTACCTGCACCCGGTACGCACCCTCGGCGGCACGGTGGTCACCGACGCGCTTGCCGCCGACCACGTGTGGCACCTCGGCGCCTCCCTCGCCGTGCAGGACGTCAACGGCAGCAACCTCTGGGGCGGGCGCACCTACGTGCGCGACGTCGGCTACACGTGGCGCGACGACCACGGGCGGATCGCGCACACCGGCTGGTCCGAGCGGGCCGTCGACCGGCTGGCGCACCGGCTGCAGTGGCGCGACCGGCACGGGTCGGTGCTGCTCACGGAGCAGCGGCGGCTCGCCGCCGTTCCGCTGACCGGCGGCGTGTCGGCCTGGCGGCTGGAGATGGACTACACGCTCAGCGCCCCGGCGGAGCAGGACGTGCGGCTGGGCAGCCCCGCCACCAACGGCCGCCCCGGCGGGGCCGGCTACGGGGGGTTTTTCTGGCGGGCGGTCTCGGCCTCGCCCGCGTCGGTGTTCAGCGCCTCGGCGACGGGGGAGGAGGCGGTCAACGGCTCCGCCGAGCCGTGGATTGCGCTCTGCGGCACCGGGCCGGACGGTCGGGCGTACACCCTGGTCTTTACCGGTCTCGGGGTCGACGACCGGTGGTTCGTGCGGACCGCGATGTACCCGGGTGTGGGGGTGGCGTTCGCCTTCGAACGGCCGGTCACCATCGCGGCTGGCCTGCAGCGGCAGGGCCGGCACGGCGTGGTCGTCGCCGATGGAGCCCTGGACCCTGCCACCGCCGCGGCAGTGGCCGCGAACTCCGCCCGTGTTGACGTGGTGAGCGGTGATCATGTGGTGAAACAGAGGTCAACGAGCGGTTGATCCACTCCAGGTCGCCGACATGGGGGTGTCCGGGCGTCTGGATGCCCCCATATCGGCGATATGGTGTGGATCAACCGCACAGGGGGTCGCGTTTGTCAGCGGGTGGGCAGGGCGGCGGTCACCCGCACGGACTTGACGATGGCGGGGATGGAGCCGATCAGCAGGACCAGACCCCAGATGATGGCCACGATGGCGAAGACCAGCGCGCCCACGTCGTCGAGGATGCTCACCACGATGACCGGGACGAGCCGGTGCAGGAACTCCAGCACGACGGTGCAAAGCAGGGTGGTGAGCGCCAGCAGCACGAGGCCCTTGTTCTGCGCGAACCGTGGCTGGGCGAGCAGCAGCAGCACCGCCCAGACCAGCTTCAGCAGCAGCGCCAGCCCCAGCAGCAGGCTCGCCTCACCCACCGGGAAGAAGCCCCACAACGCCAGGTACGCCAGGGTGCCGAACGGCACGGCCAAAAACAGCGACACCATGATGGTCAGCTCCACGAAAGCGATGATCAGCAGCACGAGCGAGCCCAGGATGAGCAGGATCGAGAAGATCAGCGTCGCCACACCCTGGATCCGGCCCTGCACCCGCTCGGGCACGACCAGGCTCAGGCAGAACAGACCGGTGGTCCACAGCGCCACCACGTCGATCAGCGCCAGGTAGCTCGTACCTCGCCCGGAGGGCTCGCTGATTCCGCCGGCGTCCACCTCCACGCCGAGGTCCGCCGCGCCGGCCAGCAGCGCGCCGGTGGCGTCCCCGCCCCCGGTGAGCAGTGACGATCCGACCTCGACGAGGACCACCAGCGTGACCGCGACCAGCGCGAGCAGCAGGAAGGGCTTGCGCAGGTCACCCATGTCGGGCCTCCTCGCGGTCGTGCCGGCCGACAGGTGCGCGGCCGGGGCCGGCGGCCGGCACGGGCCCGGCCGGGGGACGGGTCAGTCGGCGGCGACGGTGACCGTGCATCCGACACCTCCCGGACAGCTCAGCAGCACAGTGACCGCACGGTCGACGGCAATCCGGGCGACCGCCTCGCCGCCGTCGTCCGGCTCGACCTCGGAGCGCACGGTGAGGTCGGCGTCGCGGGGCGCCGGAGCGCGCACCACGAACGGGCGACCACTGCGCAGCACCAGCGTCCGCAGCTCGCCCGGGTCGGCGACGCGCACCGCGCAGCCGCCGACGAAGCTGAGCACGTCGCCGGTGCGGTCGCAGTCGGCCTGCACGGTCGCCGGGTCGACGCTCGTACTCGCGCCGGCGAGCCGGCCGAGCCGCTCGACGACCCCCGGCGGATCGTCCGCGCGGCCCTGGTCGCCGCCGGAGACACCGACGGCGAGGACGAAGAACGCCACCAGCAGCGCCGCCAGGGTCACCAGCACCACCTTCTGCCGACCGCTCATCGCTGCGCGACCGCCCCGGTCACCTCGGTGAACCGGATCTGGTCCACGCCGGCGAAGTACCTGTCGAAGCCCTGCGTCTTGCCCACCGCGACCAGGGTGAGCGTGTGCCGACCCGGCCCGAGCCGGACGGTGCCCACGTCGGTGAAGTCCTGCAGGACGACCGTCGGCGTGAAGCCGAAGAAGGTGCCGCCGAGCTGCACCCCGTCGACCTGCCAGATGGTGTTGGCGTAGTCGAAGGACGTGGTGCGCCTGGTGGAGAACCGCCAGAGCGCGTCGGCGGGCAGCTCGACCGTGACGCTCACCCGGTCGCCGGGTGCCAGGCCGGCGAAGAACAGCTGCTTGTCGCCCGACCAGGTCACGTCGCAGCAGTTCGGTTGCGCCCCGACCGCCGCGGCGGTCTTCGCCGGGGATTCGATTCGAGCGCCGTCGACCAGGCTCTCCGCCTCCACCGTCACGACCCGTGGCGTGCCCGGTGTGGGTGTGCCGTCGGGGCGGGTCAGCAGGTAGCCGACCACTCCGGCGACCACCAGCACCAGCGCCGCCGCGGCGGCGATCCACGGCCAGGGCGTCCGCTTCGGCGCGGCGACCGCGCGGACCTCGTACGTCACCCGGCCGCTGGAGCGCGAGCTCTCCTCCGGCGCGGTGTTCGCCGAGTACGCGAACCCGGTCATGTCGTAGCGGCGCGGCGCGATGCCCGCCGGTACGGCGAGGCGGACCAGGAAGGACACCGAGCCCTGCCCGGGAACCACCCGCTGCGGCTCGGTGACCGTGAACCAGGCCCGCTGGCTGCCCTCGCCGGGTGCCACGTCGAAGACCACGGTGTCCGGTGCCAGGCCCGGATTGGAGACGGTGAAGGTCAGCTCGCCGTGGTTGGCGGCATCCAGGGTGAACTGCGACGCGGCGGCGACGACGGTCCATTCGGTGGTCATGACGGCTCCTCTGCGGACGGTGTCGCGCTCGGCGGGCTGGGTGGCGGCGAAGCGGCGACGACGATCTCGGCGGTGGTCGACGCGGGCTTCTCCGCCTCGACGATTCGGGTGATCACGGCGAGCTGACCGGCGGCGGCCGCCGGCACCCGCACCACGATGTGGAAGGGCCGCTCGTCGGGTTCGTCGATGACGAACCCCGGCAACCCGGTGGCCAGCTCCAGCGCTCGGCGCATCCCGTACGGGGTCCCGCGCCACCGGGCCAGCAGCGCGCCGTTGGCCACCAGGTCACGGAGCCGGCCCACCGGCAGCGGCAGCGGGGCGTCCGGTCGAGGCGAGGCCACCACGTGGTCCATCGCCACCCAGCGGGTCAACCGCACGACCAGGTGGTCGGGCGCCCGGTACGGGTCGAACAGGGCGTCCACCTCGGCGAGGATCGCCTCGTCCGGAGCGTGCAGCCCCTCCATGACGTCCAGCAGCGCCCAGAGCACGCTGCCCGGCACGCACGCCCGCTGGTAGGCGGCGGGCAGCAGCCGCTCAATCGCCGAGCGTCGCATCCTGGCGCACCACCTCGATGTCGTGCTCGCCGGAGCAGAGCAGCCACGTGTCCGGGACGGTCACCACGTCGGCGGTGGCCTGGTTGGCGCTGGCGGTCCAGTTGACCGCGTCGGCACTGCGGTACACGCCGCGCTCACCGCAGGCCAGGACCAGTCGGTCGCCCGCCGTGGGACCGTTCGCACCGACGGTCGCCGGGCCGCTCACGGCGACGGCGTCCACCGGCACGAACCGGGTCCGGTCGCGCAGCGGCAGCCCGCAGTTGACCGACACCGACTGCCACTGCGGCTGGGCCGCGAGGGTGTCCAGCCGCAGCACCCCGCCGCTCTGCGTGGCGGCGAGGGCCTGCGATCCGGCGAACGCCAGGTCGCGGCAGGTCCCGCCGATCCAGCCGCTCTGCACGGTCTGCCACTGCACGTCGGACTCGAACAGCCGGGTGCGGTGGCAGCCCTGGCCGGGCTTCTTCGGGTCCGGCTCGCCCGCGCCGCTCCACAGCAGGGTGGCCGGGCCGTCGTACTGCACCGCGAGGACCCGGTTGTCCACGTTGGAGAGGCCGACGTGCGCGAAGCTGCCCGGCCGGCCACCGGCGGTCGACAGGTACACCCCGAAGCCCGCCTGCGCGGCGACCGCCACACCGGGAGCGCCCCGCTCGGAGACGAACGCGCGTACGGCGTAGAAGCCCCGGTCGGCGTCGGACGAATCGACGAGGATCTGCAACGGCACCGCGCCGGGCAGCAGCGACACCTCGTACAGCCCGGTGTCGGTCGCCACCAGCAGCGCGCCGGCGCCGTCGCGGTCCAGCCACGCCACGTCGGAGATGCGCGAGTCCAGGTCGGTCAGCAGCGACCACGTCTCACCCAGGTCGGTGCTCAGGTGCACCCGGGAGCCGCCCGAGGCGCGCAGCGTCACCACGGCCACCGAGCCGGGGCGCGCGACGATGCCCGGTCGCACCGGCGCGGGCGCGGGCGCCACCCGCAGCACGGTCTCGTCGTCGAACCGGCCGGCCGGCTCCCAGCCGGAGCCCGCGTTGCTGGAGCGGAACAGCACCGGGCCGCGTCCGGCGTACCAGGTGCGCGGCTGGTACTGGTCGACGGCGAGGGCGCGGACCTCGGCGTCGGGGGCCTCGTCGACCACGAACCGCACCGACTCGACGTAGCGCACGCCCGGCTCGGCGTGCTCCAACAGCCGGTACACGTTGGACGCGCGCAGCGGCTCACCGAACGGCCACCCGGTCGGGTTGAGCGCGGTGGGCAGCGGGCTGAGCGTCTGGTGCAGCCGGTCGTGGATGCGTCGCCGGACCGCGTCCACGTCCTCCTCCCGGCGCACCACCACCCGGGCCCGCACCGACACCGCCTTGAACCGGGCCCAGGTGGCCCGCGAGCGGATGCCGACCATCCGGCGCTGTTCCAGGTCGCCCTCGACGCGGTGGCGGGCCTCGGGCACCTCGTGCTCGCGCAGCACCGCCACCGGCAGCCGGCCGCCCGGGCGGGCCGTCGGCGGCACGTACGGCACCAGCACCACCTCGACCTCACCGGGCCGGGCGAAGCTGTAGACGGCCGAGCGGGTGAACGCGCGGGCCCGCGCCACCGCGCCGGAGCTGGTGGCCAGCACCTCGAAGTCGCGGGCGGTGACGGCGCGTTGCTGGGCGAAGAACTCGTACGGGCCGCGCAGCAGCACCGATTCCAGCGCCTCCATCTCCCGGCCGCCGGCCGCGGGCGCGGGGTTGTCGACCCGTACGCCGGGCAGTGGATCGCGCAGGCTGGTCAGCGTGCCGGCCGCCACGTTGCCGGTCGGACCGCCGCCGGCCCGGTACCAGAGCCGGACCTGTCGCCCGGCCGGCGGCACGGCCGCCACCGTCACCGCCCCGCCCGGCCCGGCGGCCTCGCCCGCACCGGCGGGCGGTCGCAGGTCGAGGGCCGGGGCGAAGGTGACGGTGCCCGAGCAGCGGTCGACGAGGTACGCCTTGGCCTGCGGACCGAGCCCGGCGAAACTGTCCACCGGCTGCCAGATCTCGAACGTGCGGCCGTCGTGCTCGCGGGCTGCCACCCCCAGCTCCACCGAGCCGGCCGGCACCTCCACCCCGAGCAGCAGGTCCAGCGGCTCGCCGGTGTGGGTGAGGGGAGCGTGCGCCGCCCGGAGCACCTGGCCGGGCTGGCCGGTGCCGACACCCAGCAGCTCCGCCTCGACGGGCTCGCAGTGGTGCATGCGGACCGTCACCGACGCTTCCCCGGCCGCCAGCAGGGCCGGTTCGGTGGTGACGAACAGGACCGGTCGGGGATCGGCGCCGCGCGCCGCCGCGACCCGCAGGCCGGCCGGGATCCGCACCGCGTCCCGGTCGGTGCCGGCGCGGGTGAACACGACGTCCGCCCAGGCCGCGGTGGGCGCGTGCCGCGCCACCCCGAGCAGGTTCAGAAACGAGACGTACGCCTTCTCCGGCAACTGGTTCAGCCGGTAGATCATCACTTCGGTGAGGTGCGCGAACGCCTCCACCAGCGCCATGCCCGGGTCATGCGCCGACAGGTCGGTCCAGGCGGGGCAGGACTGTTGGATCCGCTCGCGGGCCTCGGTGACGAGGTCGAGGAACCCACGGTCGTCCAGGTGCGGCACGGGCAGCGTCATGACTGTCCTCCCGGTTCGTCGTCGGCGGGGAGCAGGTCCACGGAGAACACCAGCTGCCCGGGTGTCAGGCTGGCCCGCACCCGGTAGTCCAGCCGGATCACCAGCCGCCACGCGTCGTCCGGGTCCGGTCCGGCGTCGGTGTCGATGACCTCCACCCGGGGCTCCCAGCGGGCGATGGCCTGCCGGACGTAGTGGATGGCCAGCCCGGCCGTCGTGTCGTCGTTGGGCGCGAAGACCAGCCGGTGCAGCCGGGAGCCGTACCCGGGTCGCATCAGCCGCTCGCCCGGCGTCGTGGACAACAACAGAAACAGCGCCTGGCGTACGCTCTCGTCGCCCTCGGTCATGGCCAGGCCGCCGGCCGCGGTGAGCGCCAGCCCGCCGCCCCGGCCGGCGTCGAAGCCCGCGCCGACGAAACGGAACGCCCTCATCGGTCCGCCCCCAGGAACTGCTGGCGCGGGTCGCGGACGGTGTGGTGGACCGCTCCCGGCGGTGTGCCGTCGGTGAACCCCTCCAGGTGCGAGAGCACCACCCGGTGCCCGTCGACGCGCAGCCAGTCGCTGTAGCCGACCCGGACGGTCAGCGTCTTCGCGCACGGCTTGATGGTCGGGCCGTAGTTCGGGCAGGCGATGATCTTTCGTCCCTCCGGGTCGTCGTCCACAAGCACCGGCACGGCGGTGACGGTCACCCAGAGCTGCGAGGGCTGGTTCTCGACCCGGCCGTCGTGGTCGCAGGTGATCACCGAGTCGCGGTGGATCCAGCGCATCAGCCGCCTCCTTCGTGATGGGCGCGAGCGAGCGAACGGGCCTGCTGCGCCGCGGTGGTCGCGTCCTCGGGCGCCTCGGCGTGCAGGAAGTCCACGCTGCGGGCGCGGACCACCATGGCCCGGCCCGGCGCGGAGATCACCAGGTCGCTCGCCGCGTGCAGGGTGGCCAGGTCGGGGGTGAGTTCCAGCCAACTGCCGCCCTCGGTGGCGAGCCGCAGGCTGCGCTGGACGTCGTCCACGACGATCGACTGCCCGCCGGCGGTCCGCAGGGACCAGCGGCGGGACTTCCCGTCGTCGACACCCGCGTCGTACGGCTCGACGGCGCCGAACAGCGAGCCCAGCACGACGCCCGAGGCGGGCTCGCCACCGGGCAGCACCACCAGCACGGTGTCGTCCGGATCGGGGAGCGCCACCAGGCCCTTGCCGCGTCCCGCACCGGGACAGAGCACGCCGAGCCAGCCGGCGTCCAGGTCCCCGTACGCCGGCAGGGTCAGCCGCACCCGGCCCAACCCGTCGGGGTCGGCCACGTCGGTGACGGTGCCCAGGGTGACCACCGCGCCGCCCGCCGTCGTGGGGGCAGCGGGCGGTGGCACGGTGGAGAAGCGGGTCAGGTGCCCGTCGCCGTCCACGGTGTGCACCACCTCGGTCAGCACGTACGCCCCGGCGAGCGGGTCGGGCACACCCGTCAGGTCGATCCGCCGGCCCGGCCGCAGCGCCGGATCGCCCTCGGCCAGCCCTTCGGCGGTGGCCAGCGCGGCGGCGCGCAGGTCCAGTCGCGCCTGGGCCAGGGCCTCCAACTCGTCGTCGCTGCGCCCCGGCTGGTCGACGGCGGTGCGTACCCCGTCCGCCCCGACGTCGGCCGGGTCCGGCCGGTCACCGGCCGGTCGGCCGCAGCGCGCCTCGTCGGCCTGCTGGCTGATCGGCTCGGCCCGCTGCGGATGCCAACCCAGCGCGGCGCTGGCGCCGCTGGCCTGGTCGGCGTTGGTGGACAGTCGCAGGGTGTGCACACCCGCGCCCAACCTCAGCGCGACGGGCTCCCCGTAGCCGGCGAGGGTGATCAGCCGGACGTCGTCGCCGTCGGCGGCCAGGTGCAGCCCGGCCCGGCCGGTGACCTCCCGGAGCAGCTCCAGGTCGCTGTGCCGGTGCTGAAGCAGCCGTTCCAGTCGCGGCCCGTCGCTCTCCGCCGTCACGGTCAGCCCCACCTCGCCGCACAGCTCACGGGCCAGCTCCGCCGCCGTCACCGAGGTGAAGACCCGCAGGTCCTGCCGCTTGCGCAGGCGGTGCAGCGCGTCGTACGCCCGCAGGCGCAGCACGGCCGCGCCGTCGGCGGCGTACTCGACCTCCACTGCGGTGACCTCACCGGTGAACAGCGCGTCGGGATGATCGGCGAGCCGCACGTCGAGGGTCGTGCCCGGCCGCGCCGCCGGGTCGAGAGCGCCGCCCCCGGCGGCGGTGGCGAGCACCAGCTCGGCCTGGGTCGGCTGGTCGAGCCGGGCGGCCACCCGCAGCGAGCGGACCCGCTGGCGGGCCGCGGCGTTCAGTTCCACGCCGTCCAGCGAAACGGTCAGCGCGCGGGGCGCGACGCTGGTCATGGCGTACTCCCCGAGCCGGTGCCGAGCGGCGTGCTGTCCGGGTTGGTGCTGGCGGGCGTCGTGCCGGTCGGCGTGGCCCAGCTCGCGGTGGCGATCGAGGCGCCCACGAACGACGCGCCGGCGCCCACCGCGCCGGCCACCGCCCGCGCCATCCCGGCCAGCGTCGACTCCGGCCCGCCACCGCCCGAGGCGCTGGTGGGGACCGCGAGGGTCGTGCCGGCGGGCACCGCGAGCGGGTCGGTGATCCGGTTGTGCTCGGCCAGCAACCGCCACCGCAGCGGCGACCCGAGCGCGTCGTTGGCAAGCAGGTCGAAGCGCACCCCGGACTGACCCGGTTCGGCGGCACCGTCACCGGCGGCGACCACGGCGCTGCCCGGGGCGGCCGCCGGGGTGCTCACCGCGGCCAGCTCCTCGGCGAATCCCGCCTGCGCCTGGTCGGCCGTCTCGGCGGCCCGGACCAGCTTCAGCCGCAGCCAGGAGCGCCGCGGCGAGCCCGTGCCGGTGAACGCGTCGAACCGCTCGGCCACCGCGATGATCACGCCGGGCACGTTCCAGGTCTTACCCCAGACCAGCCGGACCAGCGGCGGACGCAGCCACCCGTGCTCGGCGGTGGAGTTCTCGGCCAGCATCCACAGCGGCCGGGTGAGCACCCGTACGTCGGTGGGGCGGACCTGGGCCTGGACGAAGTCGACGTCGAACAGCAGGTCGAGCACCAGCTCCGTACGGCCGCCGCCGGTGAAGACCAACGGGTCGTCGGCCAGGCCGGACCCGGTGAGCTGCCCGCCGCCCGCGCCCCGATGACGTACGCCGGCGAGCCGGGTCACCTGCACGGTCTCCGGGTTGAGCAGGCAGTCCACCCGCTCCCCGGAGGAGTCGATGAGGAAGGCGACACGTTCCATCAGCCGCCCGCCTGTTCCCGATCCAGGCGGTCCACGTGACCGGCGTCGAGCGCCGCCCCAGGCACCGTCCACAGCGGAGCGTCGTCCGGCAGTTCCGGCCACGGGTCGACGGCCGTGGACGCCGGGAACACCAGGCCGACCGACCATTGCCCGGAACTCGGTTCGCGTTGATCGCGGTGGCTGCGGTCGGGCTCGCCGGGCTGTGTGGCCCGTACGCCGCCCTGCTGCGCTCGTTCGTCCGGTAGGGCGGGCCACCTGTCAGCGCCGCCCACCGCCATCCCGCCGACGGCGGTGGGGGCGGTAGTGGATCGTGGCTGGAAGGTGCCCCTGGAGGGGCCGAATTCCTCGACGATCTCGGGCGGGGAGCCGCGCCGGGTGGCCAGCGGCGGGGCGGCGGGCACGCCTGCCCGGGTCGGGACGCGTGCGTCGGTGGTCGGGGTGTCACGTCGTGCCGGTCCCACCGGTGCGGCCGCCGTGGCCGTCCGGGTCGCCGCGCCCCGCCACGATGACGGGCGCGAGGGCCAACGATCCAGTATCCGGCCGGACCAGCGCCGATTCGCCAGCGAGGACGCCGCTTCCCCGCCGTGCCCGCCCGACACGTGGGTGGCGGCGTCGGAATCGCCACCAGGGCTGACACTGCCGATTCCCGAGCCGCCCGGTCGACCGCCCTGGCCAGAGGCGTCGGGCACCCGACCCGACCTCCCATCCCGGCCGGAGGGCCGCCATCCGTCCGGTCTCCCGTCCGCCCCCACCGCACCCGTCCGGCCGAGGACGTCTGACCCGCCGAGGACGTCTGTCCCGCCCGTCCCGGCGAGACCGGCTGTCCGGCCGAGGCCGTCTCTCCCGCCGAGGCCGGCCGTCCTGCTGAGGCCGTGGCCGTCGGGTGCACCGGGGCCGCCTACCGTGCTCGGGCCGTCCGTCGCGCCGAGGTCGTCCGCCGTACCGGTCGCCCGGACGCCGCGTGCGTCGTCGTCGGGTTGGGCGGCCGGGCCGCGAGCGCGGCGGCCGGCCCGCTCGGCGAAGCGCCGGTCCTTCTCATCGGCAGAGCCGGTTCCTCCGTCGATTTCCAAAGGGCGAGCCTGAGCGGACGACGGCAGGCCACCTTCTCCCCGGCCGTCCTGCCGGTCGTCGCGGCCCGGCGTCTGCTCGACGCCGCCAGGGGTCGCGTCGAGGTCCAGTTCGCGCAGCAGGCCGGGGGCATGTGCGGCGACCAGGTTCAGCCAGTGCTGGGGCGGCTCCCCGAGACGACGCGGCACCTCCGCCGGAATCGCCGGGGGTACGCCGGTGTTCTCGACGAGTCCGGCGAGGCGCTGCACCGCGCCGGCCGCGGAGCGGAGCCGACCGGCCAGCCAGCTACGCGGGCGTCGGCGCGGCGGCACCGCCGGTCTCCAACTCCAGGCCCTCGTAGCGCAGCGTCAGCGACGCGATGGCGATCTCGTGGCTGACCGTGTTGAGGTGCGCCCCGCGCCACCGGGTGGGCCAGGCGTCGATCAGGTTCCAGCGCAGCACCTCGGCGGTGCCCGCCGAGTCCAGCAGCACCACCGACACGTTGCGGCGGTTGAGGGTGCCCTGGGCGGTGGCGTTCACCCAGTCCCACAGCTCGCGGGACGCGGTGAGGCCGAAGTGCAGGGTCACCGGCTCGTACTCGGCCTGGCCGGGGACCATCCGCGTCGGTCCGGGGCCGTGCTCGCGGTACGGCTGCCCGGGGATGTTCACCTCCAGTCCGCTCATCTCGGTGAAGTGGCCGTTGGTGACGCCGTTGATGAGGAGCCGGAAGTTGTACGCCCGGTACGGGTCGACCGGGGCGCCCGGCTGCGGGGTGGCTGTGGTGGGCATGTGTCAGCCTCCGATCGTCTCGGTCTCGGTGCCGCCGGCCCACTGGCTCAACTTGAACACCACGAATTCGGCGGGCTTGACGACGGCGATGCCGATGTGGGCGATCACCATGCCGGCGTCGCGCACGTCCACCGGGTTGGTCTCCTCGTCGCACTTGACGAAGAACGCCTCCTCGGGGCTGCGCCCGAGCAGCGCGCCGTCGCGCCACACCCGGGTGAGGAACGCACCGATGTCGCGCCGGATCGAGCGCCAGAGGGTGAAGTCGTTCGGCTCGAAGACCATCCAGCGGGTGCCGTTGGCGATGGCCTGCTCGATGGCGATGCTGAGCCGCCGTACGTTGAGGTAGCGCCACTCGCTGGCCTCGGCGGCGAGCGTACGGGCGCCCCAGACGCGGATGCCCTCGCCGGCGAAGTAGCGGATCACGTTGACGCCCTTGGGGTTGAGCACGTCGTGCTCCGGGCGGGTGACCAGGTAGCCCAGGTTGACCGCGCCGCGGACGGGTTCGTTGGCCGGCGCCTTGTGCACGCCCCGCAGGGCGTCGGTGCGGGCCCAGATGCCGGCGAGGTGCCCGCTCGGCGGGGTGAGTTCCAACTCCCCGCTGATCGGGTCGCGTACCTCGATCCACGGGTAGTAGAACGCGCCGAACTCGGACTGCCGGGGCCGGTACGCCGGTCCCTCGCCGCCGCCGGACCCACCGGGTCCCGCGCTGCCGGCCGCGCCCTCGGCGGGCTTGGGCGGCTTGCCGGACGACGGGGTGGCGACCCGGGTCAGCGCGGAGATGTCGTCGATGTCCGGGGCCGGGTCGCAGATCGCCACCATGGTGCGGGTGCGCTCGGCCATGCTGAGCAGCGCCTCGTGGGACACCACGTCGGAAAAGCCCGGAGCGGCGATGATGGAGATCTCGTCGATGGCCTCCAGCAGTTGCAGGCCACCGCGTCGCTGGCCGGTGCCGGTGATGGCGCCGCCCTCGCCGACGTTGACCACCCAGCATCGGGCGCCCCCGTTGTCCAGAAAACCGAAGACGGCCCGGGCCAGTGGGGTGCTCTCGATCTGGTTCCCGTCGGCGAAGAGCCGCAGGAACTCGGTCCAGTTGTTGACCGGTACCGCCTTGCCCAGGTGGGCGCCGCGGTTCGGGGCGACGCCGACGAACGCGGCGATGCTGGTGCTCGCCGGTCCGATCGGTCGGGCGCCGCTGGGGACCTCCTCGACGTAGATGCCGGGGGAGAAGTAGCTGGGCATCGGTCCTCCTGTGCGGGTGGGCGTCAGTGGGTCGGTGGTGCGCAGACGATGACGATGTCGTCCTCGCCGGCGTCGACGTCGGCGGTGAGCACGAGACCGCGCCCGCTGAGCCGCAGCCGTACCGGGCCGGGGTGTTCGGGGTCGTGCGGGACCCCGGCGATCAGGAACCGGCCGTCGGGGCCGGTGCGGGTCGCGGACGCGGTGCCGGGCAGTTCGACGCGCATGGCGGCGAGCGGTTGGTCCGCGGGGCCGACCACCCGGCCGGCGAGGGTGCGCATCGACAGCTGGCGCAGCCGTAGCGGTTGCAGGACCGGCGGCGCGGCCGGCGTCGGGTGCTCCACCTGCGTGGGCACGTCGATCAGCAGCGCCGGTCGGGGCGCGGCGTCGAACGCGTTCCACAGCGCGGCGTCGCCGGCCTCCAGCACCACCGGGTAGCTGCCGTCGCTGGTCGCGGCGGTGAGCACCCGGTCCAGGACGGCCAGCCCGGCCGGCCCGGCCACGCAGAGCAGGTAGCGGACCGTGAACCGGTACGGCTCGCGGACCGCGCCGCTGGAGCGCGTCTGCTGGGCCGGGCGCAGTTCGAGGGGCCACAGGGTCAGCCCGTCGGCGTCGACGCCCGCGTGGGGCGGGCCGATCGGGACGGGTTGCCCCGCCACGCCGGTCAGCCATGCGGCCAGCTCGGCGGTGGCCGTCTCGATCGGTCCGCGCCCGTCGGTGGTCATCGCGGCGGCGTCCCCTGGATCCGGTAGGCGATGGCCTCGTTCCACACGTGTGGGTAGACGCCGATCTCGAAGTAGCGGGTGAACCGGTTGATCGGCGCGTTGGTGTGGTCGTGGTAGAGCAGCCAGACCGGCGCGATGGTGAACAGCACGTAGTTCGCCAGCACCAGCGGGATGTAGAGCGGGCCGAGCAGACGCGCCTGGAAGATGTGCACGTCCTCGTGGCGCTGGATGCCGGAGCTGGAGCCGGCGCAGACGGTGCCGATGGTGGTGGCGTAGCGGGGTGAGACGCCCTCCACCACGCTGACCCGGCCGCTGCCGGCCGAGGTGGGCCGGTCCAGCGAGTGCCCGAAGATCAGGTGCACGGCCAGGTAGATGGCCCCGACGATCGTGTTGAGCAGGCTCCACGTGTGGTCGACGACGAAGAGGAAGATGCCGCGGGCGTCCGGCGCGTACACCCCGGCGGAGGTGACCGCCCAGCCGAACGCCGCGCCGACCAGCAGGCCCACGACGGCGCCGATGAGCAGGCCGACCGGGCCGCCGGCCAGGAGGCCGAGGACGGCGCCGAGACCCACCTGGATCGCCGCGCTGAGAATTCCGAAGATCATGACGTCACTCCTCAGACCCACGAGCGGAAGACACGGGGCTCGCGACCGCTCGCGAGCTGGGTGGGCGTCGCCTGCCGGTTGCCGGGCGGGAACTGGTTGACGCCGAGCGCGGCGGAGAAGATCACCAGCGCGTTGAAGAACGCGATGACCCACTTCTCGCCGCCGGCGTCGTCGGCGAAGGCCGCGGTCAGGTAGGACAGCAGCAGCGCGATGGCGATGGCGATCCACTTGCGGAGCTTGTCGCCGCTCGGGCCGATGAGCCCGCCGATGACGTTGGTGGCCAGCAGGGTGGCGGCGCTCGCGCCGGCGATGGTCCCCAGGGCGGCCCAGGTGAAGAGATCGTTCACGGCGATCCCCCTTTTCTGCGATGGTGCGACCGGGATGTGGTGGTGGTGAGGGCCGGTGCTCCGCGGGGGAGCACCGGCGCCGGTCGCCGTCGTCGCGGGCGGCCGGGGCCGGACGTGGCCGGCGGGGCCGGCCACCGGATGGATCAGCCGGGCCCGGGAGCGCCGGCGGGCGGGCCCGGCGAGGTCGGCCCAGTCGGCCCGGGTGCGGTCGCGCCGGGTGCGGCCGGCGCCGTCGGGCGACGGCGGCGCAGCAGGAGTACGCCCACCGCGGCGAGCACCAGTAGCAGGAGTACGCCGCCGCCGACCAGCAACCACGGGAAACCGCCGGAGTCGGAGGCGGCGGCTGCCGGTGACGCCGAGGGGCGGGGCGGGGCCTCGGCGACGGCCCGCAGTTCGATCGGCTTGTCCTGGTTGGAGTCGACCTTCCAGGTGACCGACCGGCCGTTGACGGTGCCATTGGTGTCGATCACCCGACCGGGAAACGTCACCGAGATCTCGAACGACATCAGCTTGAGGAAAGCCTGCTGTTGTTGAGGATTCTGCTGGGCAATTTTCCCGCCGTATTTCTTCGGGTCCAGCGGTAACGTGAATCGGTAGAAGTCGCCGTCTCGGACCAGTTTGACGCTCTCGCTGTCGAAGCTCGCCAGCGGTGCCCTGCGGTAACTGATCTGGGTGCCGAAGAGTTTGCCGTCCTCGTAGCTGGTCTCCTCGCCCGGCGGCAGCGCCGGAATGTTCTGCCGCAGCTCGGCGAAGGCCGCCGGGATGTTCTTGTTCCGGGCGCTCAGCAGGGACTTCTGGGCGGTCAGCAGCAACTGCCCGTCGACCGTGTCATCGGCGTTGACGGTGAGCCCGATGTTGAGTTGCATGCAGCCGCTCAACGCGGCGAGAAGAAGGAGGCACACCGCGACGCGGAGTGCCCTACCGCGGTTGACGCTCCTGTTCATGCGCTCAGTGTGTGTGATCGCTTTCACCATGAGCAGTCAGCGATCGGTCACAAGGCAGTCGCCGATTGTACCGGCGCACTGTCGTATTCGACCGAGGTGGGAAGCGGCGCAAAAGAATAAACTGGAGTTTTGCGTCCCGGTGTGCCTGACCCCGGGCTGAGTCGATGATCGTGGCCGGCTGAGTGGCCGGCTGAGTGGCCGCTCTCTCAGCCCGTCGGTGGTCGCCAGTCGACCTGCCGGGTCATGCCGCGCAGGACGGCGCCGGCCGGGATCAGTCGCAGCGCGGCGGCGCGCACAGCGAGGGCGAGCGGGTTGCGCAGTTGTTGGCCGTACCGGCCGGCGCGCAGCGAGGCACGGGCGATGGCCTGGCTGCGGGGGCGACGCTGCTCGTCGTACGCCGCCAGGGCGGCCGGCAGCCCCTCTGCGCCGCCGGAGCAGGCCGCGCCGAGCACGACCGCGTCCTCGATCGCCTGCCCGGCGCCCTGCCCGAGGTTCGGCGTCATCGCGTGGGCCGCGTCGCCGAGCAGCGCCACCCGTCCCCGCACGTACGAGGGCAGCGCCGTGGCCAGGTGGTGGATGTCGTTGCGCAGGACCACCCCGGGTGGGGTCGCCGCCAGCAGCGCGGGAATGGGCTCGTGCCAGGCGCCGAAGTGGTCCCGTACGGCCGCCAGTTCGTCCGGGGCATGGCCACCGGGCGGAGCGTTGAGTGCCGCGTACCAGTAGACCTGGCCCTCGCCGAGCGGCACCATGCCGAACTCGGCGGCCGGGCCCCAGGTGATCGCCGTCGGGATCGGGTCGGGGAACGCGACGGCGGCCCGCCAGGCCGTCGAGCCCGCGTACACCGGGGCCGGGATCTCCGGCCAGAGCTGGGTGCGCAGTCGGCTGTGCAGGCCGTCGGCGCCGACGACCAGGTCGGCGTCGAGGGTTCGTGGGCCGTCGGGCCCGTGGTGGCGCACCGTGGCGCGGTCGGGTTCGGACTCAACGTGCTCGACCTCGGCCCCGGTGTGCAGCGACGACGCGGGCAGCGCCTCGCGCAGGATGCGGTGCAGGGTGGCCCGGTGGATGCCGAGCGCGCTGGTGCCGAGCTGCCGGATCATCTCCGCCGCGTCCACCCGGGACAGCCACCGGCCCCGCCGGTCCCGGATCCCGCCGGGGGCCTCGGCGTGCGCGCTGGACCGCAGCGCCGGGCCCAGGCCGAGGGAGTCCAGGGCGCGCAGCGAGTTGGCCATCAGGGTCAGCCCGGCGCCCACCTCGCGTAGTTCGGGGGCGCGTTCCAGCACGGTCACCCGCCACCCGCCACCCGCCACCCGTGCCGGTGCAGGGCGAGGGCCGCGCTCAGCCCGCCGATGCCGCCGCCGACCACGACCGCGTGTGGCTCGCCCATGTCGCCCACCCTTCTACATCTGTAGAAGAGTGATACTACCTGCGGACCTCGACCGAAAGGAGACCCGTGACGGCCCGCGCCAACCGGATCGCGCTGCTGACCGACGCCGCCATCGAACTGATCGCCGACGGCGGGATGCGGGCGCTGACCCACCGGGCCGTCGACGGTCGCGCCGGGCTGCCGGCCGGCACCACCTCCGCGTACCTGCGCACCCGGCAGGCACTGATCGAGGCGGTGGTGGAACGCCTCGCCGAGCGGGAACGGACCGACCTGGCCGCGTACGACCTGCCGACCGGCCCGCCCTCCCCGACGCCGGGTCCCCGGCTCGACGGCGACGACCTCGACCGGCTCGCCGCCGGGGTGGCCGAGGTTCTCGACCGCTGGCTGAGCACCGGACGCAGCCGAACGCTGGCCCGCTACGCCTGTCTGCTGGAGGCGGTCCACCGCCCCGAACTGCGCGGCATCCTGCACCACGGCACCGGCCTGCGGGCACAGGCACGGGACCTGCTGACCCGGGCCGGGGCCACCGATCCCGACCGGCAGGGCGACCAGTTCGTCGTCTTCGTCGACGGTCTGCTCTTCGACCGTCTGGTCGGCGCCGGCGCGCTCACTGCCCCGCACCCCGGCGGCCCGGCCAGCCGCGCCGATCTCGCGGGCGCCGTCCGTACGCTGCTGCGCGCCTTGACCGGCAGCTGAGCCTCGGGCCGGTGCGCCGATCCGCAGCGCGTACGGCGGGTCGACCACCGAGCGCGGCAGGACGGCGCGGCGACCGTCGCGCAGCCCGGTGAGCGGGTCGATCGCGCGATGGTGAACGATCGCGAGGGGCGCTCCGGGCCGCCGGAAGGGCGCGGGCGATCATGGACCCCCGGCGTGCGGTCGAGGTGAGCGGAGGTGGGCGATGGCGTGGTTCGGGGGCCTGCGGGTCGCCGCTCACCGGCTGCGGCAGGGCTGGCGGCCGGTGCTGGAGGCGACCGTCGCGGCGACCGTGGCCTGGCTGCTCGCCACCCGCCTGCTCGGGCATCCGCAGCCCTTCTTCGCGCCGGCCGCCGCGCTGATCGTGCTCGGTCAGGCCCGCGGGCAGCGGATCCGGCGGGCCGTCGAGGTCGTACTCGGGGTGGCCGCCGGAGTGCTCGTCGCGGACCTGGTCGTGCAGGCGCTCGGCCCGGGCACCACGTGGACGGTCGGCACCGTCATCCTGCTCACCGTCCTGCTCGCGGTCGCCTTCGGCGCCACCGGCGTGACCCTGGTTCAGGCCGCTGTCTCCGCGCTCTACCTGGTGGTGGTCGCGCCACCGGACGGGTCGCTGGTGCCGTTCCGCTTCGTCGACGCGCTGGTCGGCGGCGCGGTCGCGCTCGCGGTCAGCCTCCTCGTCGACGCCCGGCACCCGCTCGCCCCCCTCGTCGCCGAGGTGCGGCGGACCTTCGACGAGCTGGCCGGCCTGGTGGGCGGGATCGCCGACGCGCTGGACGGTCGCGACGAGTCGGCGGCGATGGCCGCGCTGACGCGGGCCCGGGGCATGGACGCCCGGGTCGACGGGCTGCGCGAGGGCGTGCTCGCCGCCGGTGAGGCGCTGCGGCTCAACGTGCGCCGGCGTCGGCACATCGGCCGGCTGCGGTCGGTGGACGAGTCGTTCCGGCAGACCGACTACGTGGTCCGCAACGTCCGGGTGCTGGCCCGCGCCGGGGTGACGCTCAGTCGACTGCGGACCCCGACGCCGCCCGAGCTGGGCGAGGCGCTGCGCTGCCTGGTCGAGGCGGTCCGGGAGACCGGCGCGGCGCTCGCCGCCGACCTGGACGGGCGGGAGGAGGCCGCCGACCGGCACGCCGCCCGGGCGGACGAGGCGGCGCTGGCCGCCGTCCGCACGGCCGGGCAGCTCTTCGGGTCGACCCCGACCCTCCCACTCGCCATGATCATCGGACAGATCCGGGCGACGGCCATCGACCTGCTGCGGGGCGTGCACCCCGACGACGACGCCGCCGTCCTGGCCCGCGTGGACGAGGCCCTCGGCCTGCCCGCCGTGTGACCCCTCACCGCGTCCCTGCGCTCGGGTCTTGCCCGGTGCCGGCGGTGAGCCATCCGGTGGCGCTCGCGCGGATCGGGGCGGGGACGTCGTGGCCGTCGGGGAACTCCTCGTAGGTGATGTCGTAGCCGAGGCCACGCAGGTGCGGCACGAAACGGCGGCTGCACACGTCGATCGGCAGGACGCGGTCGTCCACCCCGTGCGAGACGAAGATCCGCGGCCGGCCCCGGATGCGCGGCGGCGCGGCGAAGCCGGGGGAGAAGGCCAGCACCGCGTCCACCAGGTCGCCGTTGGCCAGGCCCAGCGAGAGGGCGTACGAGGCCCCGTCGGAGAAACCGCCAAGCGTCACACCGTTGACGGGGTAGCCGTCGAATGCGCTGGCCAGCAGCGCGTCGATGTGCTGCACGTCCACCCCGAAGCCGCCGGCGAGCAGGTCCCAGCTGGCCCCCGACGACTGCGGGGCGACCAGCAGCAGGTGCTGCGCGTCCGCCACCGACAGCAGCAGGTCCAGGCCCTGCCGTGCGGAGCCGCCCGCCCCGTGCAGCAGCACCACCAGCCGGTACGCGGCGCCGTCGGCCGCCGGTTCCGGCACGTACGCCATCGCCGGCCGGCCGCCGTCGCCGCCGGGCAGCGGCACGAGGCCGGTGGGACCCGACACCACCGGCGGGTGCGGGCGGGTGGTCAACCGGCCGTGCCGGGGACCCTGCGCGGACGCTCCGGTCGGCGGCGCGGAGTCGGACACGGGCCACCACTCCTCGCGGTCGGCGAAAGGTGCGAGGCGGTTACCCGACCGGCCGCCGGTTAACCGGCGGCCAGCTCAGGCGCTGTCGCGGGTCACCAGGGCGGACGGGAAGAGCGTCGCCGGCGCGGCCGGGCGGCCGGCCAGCACGGCGGTGGCCGCCGCGGTGGCGATCCGGCCCACCGGGTGGCTCGCGGTGGTCAACGCCGGCGCGGTCATGCCGGCCAGCGGGATGTCGTCGAAGCCGGCCACCGCGACGTCACCGGGCACCCGCACACCGCCCTCGCGGAGCGCCGCGATGACCCCGAGCGCGGTCTCGTCGCTGATCGCGTAGATCGCATCGACGTCCGGCCAGCGGCGCAGAGCCTCGCCGGCCGCCGCCCGGCCACGCGCCGCCGTGAAGTCCCCGTCGACCACCCGCTCGGGTAGGCCGGCCTGGCGCATCAGGTGGCGGTACGCCTGCACGGGGCGCTGCGAGCACGGCAGCCACGCCGGACCGGTCACCATGGCGATCCGGCGGCGGCCCGTCGCGTACAGGTGGCGCAGCACCGCGCCGGCGCCAGCGGTGTTGTCGACGTCGAACGACGGCACCACGGCCGAGCCGATGCCGATCGAGGCGACCCGGCCGTGCAGCGAGCGGGGTACGGCGTCCAGCAGGGCCTCGGTGGTGTTGACCAGCACGACGCCGCACACGCTGCGGTCGGCGGCGAGCCGGTCCAGGCCGCGTGGGTCGCCCAGCGGCAGCCAGTGCAGCGCCACCCCGACGCCGGCCGGCGCGCACACCCGGGCGGCCGAGCCGACCACCCGGTGGACGTACGGGTCGTCCAACACCGCCGCGCTGGTCCCCGCGACGGCCACCACCAGCCGTACGCCGCCGCCGCGCACCAGCGCGCGGGCGGCCGGGTTGGGCACGTAACCCAACTGGTCGGCGGCCGTCACCACGCGCTCCCGAGCGGCCGGTGAGGCGAACCCCGTCCCGGCGATCACCCGCGAGGCCGTGGACCGGGACACCCCGGCGGCCCGGGCGACGTCCTCCAGAGTGGCTGGCCGGTGTGCCGCTGCCGTCATCGTGCCCTCCCCCCGGCGCCCGCCCGGGGCGGGCGTACGCCTGCCAGGAATCATCCCCCGGCCTGCGCGTCTCCGGTAAGGGGCCAACCCGCTTGTGGTGGTAGCGCTCTCAGGTGTGCGATCGTGCCAGGAGAGATCACCCCGAGGAAGAGGACCCAGCCCTGTGAGCGCCCCCACCAGCCCGGCCGTCGCCCCGGACACCACCGTTCCGGCGCGGATCGTCCGGCTCGCCCGCAACGGCGTCGCCGTCACCTTCACCCTGAACGGCCTGGCAGTCGGCAGCTGGTTCTCCCGGGTGCCGGCCGTCCGCGAGGCGCTGGACCTCTCCGCCGGGCGCCTCGGCCTCCTGCTGCTGGCGATGAGCGTGGGCGCGCTGCTCGCCATGCCGACCTCCGGGCTGCTCGCCCAGCGCCTCGGCTCGGCCCGCACCGTGACGATCGCCACCGTGCTGGTCGCGGTCGGCCTGATCGTGGCCGGGCTGGGCGCGACGGTCGCCGGGTCGTCCGTCGTCGTCGGTCTGGGGCTGGTCGCCTACGGCTACGGCTCCGGCGCCTGCGACGTGGCGATGAACGTCGAGGGCGCCACGGTGGAGCGGCGGTTGGGGCGTACCGTCATGCCCCGCTTCCACGCGGCCTGGAGTCTCGGGTCGGTGGCCGGCGCGGGCCTCGGCGCCGGAGCCGCCCGCCTGGACGTGCCGGTCGGCGCGCACCTCGCCGCGGTGGCGGTGGTGGTGCTCGTCGGCACCGTGCTCGCCTCCCGGATGTTCCTGCCCCAACCGGCCGTCGACGCGGGCAACCAGACGGCGGACACCAGCCCGGCCGGCCGCCGCCGGGCCCAGCTCGCCGCCTGGCGGGAGCCGCGCACCCTGCTCATCGGGCTGTTCGTGCTGGTGGCCGCGTTCGCGGAGGGCAGCGCCAACGACTGGCTGGCGGTCGCTTTCGTGGACGGCCGGGACCTGAGCGAGGCGGCCGGAGCGGCGGTCTTCGGCGTGTTCGTCGTCGGTATGACCATCGGGCGCACCGCGGGCACCATCGCGCTGGACCGCTGGGGTCGGGTGCCGGTGCTCAGCGGCACCCTGCTGCTCGCCGCTGCCGGCGCCGGCCTGGCCGTGCTGGCCGGCTCGGGGCCGGTGGCCATCGTCGGCGTCGCGTTGTGGGGCCTCGGCGCGTCGCTGGGCTTCCCGGTCGGCATGAGCGCGGCGGCCGACGAGGAGGCGCACGCGGCGGTGCGGGTCAGCGTGGTCGCGGTGATCGGCTACACGGCCTTCCTAGGCGGGCCGCCGCTGTTGGGCCTGCTCGGTGACCACGTCGGCACCCTGCGGGCGCTGCTGGTGGTGCCGCTGCTGCTCCTGCCGACGCTCGCGCTGGTGCCGGCGCTGCGCCCGCCGCGAGCCGACGAGCAGGCTCCGGCAGCAGCCGACGAGCAGGCTCCGGCAGCAGCCGACGAGCAGGCTCCGGCAGCACAGAAAAACTAACCCCGATCGGGCCGTGGCGGTATCGGGTGCGCGGCCGAGTGCGTCGCGCGCCCGCGCTGGCTACGGTCGCCCGATGCCAACCGACGAGATCACCGCCGCCGCGGCGGGCAGCTGGACCCTGGGCGACCGCACCGTGCATCGGATGGGCTTCGGCTCGATGCGGATCACCGCGAACCCCGACCGCGAGCGTGCGATCGCGCTGCTGCGCCGCGCCGTGGAGCTGGGCGTCAACCACATCGACACGGCCGCGTTCTACGTCTCGCCCGGCGGAACCCTGCGGGTGGGCACCGGCCCCGCCCGGTACGCCACCGAGCTGATCCGGGCGGCGCTCGCCCCGTACCCCGAGGATCTGGTCATCGCCACCAAGGTCGGCTTCGGCTACGACCCGGTGACCGGATTCAGCGAGGCGGAAACCCCGGCGCAGCTGCGCGCCCAGGTCGAGGAGAACCTGCGACGCCTCGGCCGCGACCGGCTGGACGTGGTGAACCTGCGACTCGGCCGGGGGCCGGGCGCGGTGCCGTTGGCCGAGCGGTTCGGCGCCCTGGCCGAGCTGCGCGCTGCCGGGCTGATCCGGCATCTCGGGCTGTCCAACGTCCGGCCCGAGCAGGTGGACGAGGTGGCGGGCATCGCGCCCGTGGTCTGCGTGCAGAACAACTACGGCCTGGACGCGTACCGGGAGCAGGACGCCTTCGTCCGCGCCTGCGGCGAGCGGGGCATCGCCTACGTGCCCTTCTTCGCGCTGGCCGGCACCGGTCGGGAGGCGGGTGCGAGCGCCGCGCCGGGCGGGGCCGTCGAGGCGGTCGCCCGGGCCCACGGCGTCACCCCCCAGCAGGTACGCCTGGCCTGGACGCTGCACCAGGGCCCGCACGTCCTCGCGATCCCCGGCACCGGCGACCCGGCCCACCTGCGGGAGAACATCGCCGCCGCCGCGCTACGCCTGACCCCCGAGGACCTCAACCGCCTCCCCTGACCCCTGCCCCCGGTGATCATGAAGTTATTGCCATCGATGCCGGCGTGTCGCGCCGATAACTTCATGATCACCGGAGCCAGACCCGGAGGGGGCCCGCAGGGAGGAAGCCGGCTCGGCGGGCGGGTGGTAGGTCGGGGGTGGTCTCGTAGCCGACCAGGGGTACGCCGGGCAGGGTGGCGGGAATCGCCCGCCAGATCTCGTCCGGGTCGTCGCTGTGGGTGAACAGGTTGGAGACGCCGGCCGGGTCGTCGCCGCTGACCACCGCCCCGCCGACGACAGCGCCCCGCTCGTCGTGGCGGGCCAGCACCGGGATGCGCGGGTCGGCCAGCAGCGCCGGGCGGAACAGTTCCCCGCCGCCGTGCGCGCTCGCCCAGGCCGCCAGCCCTTGCCCGGTGGTGACCGGCGTGAGCGGCGGGCCGACCGGCGGGTCGGTCGACGGGCGGTGGATCCACTGCGCGTCGAAGAGCACCCGGAACCCGTACGCCGAGAGGTCGAGGTCGGCGAAGCTGTCCTTCACCGACGCGCCGGGCCCGACGTCGATCCGCGCCAGCAGCGCCTCGGGGTCGACGCCGGGGCGCAGGGTGACCGCGTCCGGATACCAGGGTGGGGAGCGGCGGGGCACCGACCACGCCTCGGCGTCGATCCGGCCGGCCAGCCCGTGGCTGGCGCACACGGCGTCGCACCATCGCGCGTTGTTGTGCGCCGCCGCCTCCCGCACGTTCTTTGACACGCCCGGCAGCCTATGAGGTCAGGACCCGGTGAGGACGACGAGTCGCTGGGTCGCGCGGGTCATCGCGACGTACCGGTCGACCGCACCCTGGATGCCCTCGCCGAACGTCTCCGGGTCGACGAGGACGACCAGGTCGAACTCCAGCCCCTTGGACAGTTCCGGGCTCAGCGACCGGACGCGATTCGTCGCCGGCCGGAAGGTGGGCTCGCCGATGACGCAGGCGATCCCGTCGGCGTGCTCCGCGAGCCAGCCGTCGACGATCGCGTCCAGCTCGCGCACCGACCCGTGGATCACCGGAATCCCGTTGCCGCGGATCGAGGTCGGCACGTTCGCGTCCGGGAGCACGGCCCGGATGACCGGCTCGGCCTGCTCCATGACCTCCCGTGGCGTCCGGTAGTTGATGCTCAGCGAGGTCAGGGTGACCCGGTCGAGGCCGATGCGCCTCAGTCGTTCCGGCCACGACTCCGTGAACCCGTGCCGGGCCTGGGCGCGGTCCCCGACGATGGTGAAGCTGCGCGCCGGGCAGCGCGACAGCAGCATCTGCCACTGCGCGTCGGTCAGCTCCTGCGCCTCGTCCACGACGATGTGCGCGAACGGGCCGGCCAGCAGATCCGCGTCGGCGCTGGGGAGTACGGCCTCGTCGACCAGCGCGTCCTGCAGGTCCAGTTGGCGCAGGCTCGACAGCACACCCTCGCCGTCGTCGTAGGCGTGGGCCGCGATCAGCTCGTCGACGACCGTCGCCATGCGCGCGCGTTCGGCGGCGATGGTGGCCTCGTGACGGCGCGTACGCCGGGACGCCTCCGGGTCGCCGAGCCGCTGCCGTGCCGCGTCCAGCAGCGGCAGGTCGGACACCGTCCAGGCGCGGGCGTCGACGCGTTGGAGCCGGCGGATGTCCTCGGGGCCGAGCCAGGGGGCGCACCGGCGCAGATAGGCGGGCACCGACCACAGGTCGGCGACGATGTCGGTCACTTCGAGCAGCGGCCAGGCGCGGTTGAACGCCGTGCGCAGATCCCGGTTGCGCAGCAGCGACCCGCGTACCAGGTCGTCCGACTCGTCGCCGTCGTACCTCCCGAGCAGGATCGCCAGCAGCTCCTGCCAGATCTCGTCCCGCGCCTCGTTGTGCGGGGTGCCGGGTCCGGGCGCCTCGAACGCCTGGGCCCAGTCGTCCGCGCTCAACCGCACGTCGGCGTCGCCGGCCGTGACCGTCATCGCCGTGGTCGGCGGCTCCTCGTAGAACCGCACGGCCGCCTCGATCGCCCGGACCAGATCCGCCGAGGACTTCAGGCGGGCCACGTCCGGGTCGGCCTCGACCGTCGCCGCGGCACCCTGGGGGACGAGGTCGCGCAGGGTGCAGGTCTGCACGTCCTCCTCGCCGAGGCTGGGCAGAACGTCGGCGACGTACGCCAGGTAGGGCTCGTGCGGCCCGACGAACAGCACCCCGCCGCGGCGGTGACCGAGGCGGGGGTCGGAGTAGAGCAGGTACGCGGTGCGGTGCAGGGCGACGACGGTCTTGCCCGTGCCCGGACCGCCGTCGACGACGAGAGCGCCGCGCGATCCGGCCCGGATGATGGCGTCCTGGTCGGCCTGGATGGTGCCGAGCACGTCGCGCATCCGGGCCGACCGGTTGCCGCCGAGGCTGGCGATGAACGCGGACTGGTCGTCCAGCGCCGCGTGCCCCTCGAACCCGTCCGGGGTGAACACCTCGTCCCAGTAGTCGCTGATCCGGCCGAGCGTCCAGCGGTACCGACGCCGGCTCGCCAGGCCCATCGGGTTGGCGTGGGTCGCCCCGAAGAACGGCTCGGCCGCCGGGGAGCGCCAGTCGAGCAGCAGCCGCCGACCGTTGCCGTCGGTGAGGCCGAAGCGTCCGATGTAGACCGGCTCGGGGTCGTCCGCGCTGACGATGCGCCCGAGGCACAGGTCCAGACCGAAGCGCCGCAGGGCGCGCAGGCGAGCGGTCAGCCGGCGGATCTCCTCGTCCCGGACTACCGCCTGGCGGCCCTTGCCGGCGGGTGCCCGGCGCTCGGCGTCGAGGCGGTCGGACAGCTCGGCGATCGACTGCTCCAGGCTCGCCGCGATGACGGCGAAGTGCTGCTCGTCACGGTCGATCAGCGCCGGGTCGGCCTTGGCGGCGAGGTTGTCGGGAAGGTCGAACGCGCTGGCCGCCGCCGACGAGTTGTGCATGTATTGGCTCCCGTTTCCGCAGGTCCTGGCCTTGGACGGGCAATTCTGCGGTACACCTGGGGCCTTGCCGCAAGTCCCCCCATGCGGTATATGTTGGATATGGCGGGGAGTGTTGTCCCCCGCTTTCAGGGCTTCCGTTCGGTACGCCCGCTCCAGCGGTTCCGTCCGCGCTCCGCCGAGTCAGATTTCTCCCACCTGGCGTGCAGCGTATTGCCAGGAATCGGTGCTGAACTGGAGTGGCGTCCGAGGAGAGGGGCTGGGCATGGGCTGGTTCAACCGGCGGTCACGGGGCACCGAGGCGACCCCAACGAAGCTGGACCGCGAGGCCACCCGGGACGATCTCGCCGCGCTGGAGTCGTTCGTCGCCAGCCGGCGGGGAGTGGAGTTCTACCTGGAGCCGGAGACCACCGCCACCGACACCACAGTGGTGGCGATCGCCCACGACGGCGAATGGATCCGCCGCCGCACCGGCACACCCCGCGCGGCGGGCGCCATCGCCCGCAAGCACGCGGTGCCGCTGTACGAGGCGGCCCGCACCGGCTACCCGGAGCGGATGCGGGTGTGGAATCGGGCACACCCGGAGCGCCACGCCCGCTGAGACTCCTCCGCCCAGAAGCCACCACCGCCGGGCCAGCGGCGCGAGCCAGAGTGCTCCGCCGATCCTTTGCTCTGCTTACCAATAAGCGCCAGTGACGCCCCATTCCCGTTGCGTATAGGGAAGCAGAGCAAAGGATGTCGGGCATTGATCCGGGGCATCGAGGTCGGGTGATCCGCTGTCGCGTCGACAGTTGAGGCTCGGTGACGCACGCCCGTTCGTCGGGCCGGAGCAGCGTTGACCCGCAGCGCAGGGGTGTGGCAGCATTCGCGGCCTGACGGCAGTGAAGGAAGTCGGTGCGAATCCGACGCGGTCCCGCCACTGTCACCGGGGAGCGATCCCCCCTCGTGAGTCACGGCCGTGTGTCTGCGGTTGGAAGGCCGGGGGAGAGCGTCGATCCGGAAGCCAGGATACTTCGGCCGTCGGGACGTACCCCAGGGCGTGGACACCCGAGGAGGACCCGATGACGCTTGGCGTCTCCATCACCGACGGCTGCTGCCGTCCTGCGCACCGCGGCCGTGCCGTCGCCGCGATCGGCATCGACTCCGTTCACCGCTGAGTTCCGGACCGCGCCGCCCGTCGCTCCCGGCCGCAGGCCGCTGAGCCGGCCGGATCGCGGCCTCCGCTGAACCCTGCGCCCATCCCACGTCGCCAGGCCGCTCTCGCGAGCGTGCCGACGTTACCGTCCGGAGCCTGCCGTGCGCGTTCTGCTGCTCTCCACCGCCGACACCGACCTGCTGGCCGCCCGCGCCAGTGACGCCGACTACCGGCTCGCCAACCCGGCGCGGGTGGCGGCCGACGAGGTGCCCGCCCTGCTCGACGGGGTCGACCTCGCCGTCGTACGCCTGCTCGGGGGTCGGCAGGCGTGGCCGGACGGCCTCGCCGCGGTGCTCGCCACCGGCGTGCCGACTGTCGTGCTCGGCGGTGAGGCGGTGCCCGACGCGGAGCTGATGGCGATCTCCACGGTGCCGTCCGGAGTGGTCACCCAGGCGCTGGCGTACCTGGTGGAGGGCGGGCCTGACAACCTCGGGCACCTGGCCCGGTTCCTCTGCGACACGGTGCTGCTCACCGGCGAGGGGTTCGCCCCGCCCGCGCCGACCCCGGCGTACGGCGTACACGGCGACCACCCGACCGACCCGCGGCGGCCCACCGTGGGGATCGTCTTCTACCGGGCGCACGCCCTCGCCGGCAACACCGCCTTCGTCGACGTCCTGGCCGAGGCCGTGCGGGAGGCCGGGGGCAACCCGCTGCCGATCTTCTGTGGCTCGCTGCGGGGCCTGACCACGGGCGCGGGCCCGCTCGGGCTGTTCGCCCGCTGTGACGCGCTGCTGGTCACCGTGCTCGCGGCCGGCGGAGCGGTCGCCGCCGACGCGTCCGGGGGCGGCGACGAGGACGCGTGGGACGTCGGCGCCCTCGCCGCCCTGGACGTGCCCGTCATTCAGGCGCTCTGCCTGACCAGCACCAGGGAGCAGTGGGCCGGCAGCGACGCCGGGCTGTCCCCGTTGGACGCGGCGATGCAGGTGGCCATCCCCGAGTTCGACGGACGGATCGTCACCGTGCCGTTCTCGTTCAAGCGGATCGACGCGGACGGCCTCTCGGTCTACGCCGCCGACCCCGAGCGGGCCGCCCGGGTGGCCGGCATCGCGGTGCGTCACGCCCGGCTGCGGTACGTGCCCAACGCCGACAAGCGGGTCGCCGTCGTGCTCAGCTCGTACCCCACCAAGCACTCCCGGGTCGGCAACGCCGTCGGGCTGGACACCCCCGTCTCGGCGGTCCGGCTGCTCGCCGCACTGGCCGAGGCGGGTTACCACCTGGGGGACGCGCCGCCGCCCGACGACGGCGACGCGCTGATCCACGCCCTGATCGCCGCCGGTGGGCACGACGTGGAGTGGCTCACCCCGGAGCAGTTGGCCGCCGCCGAGGCCCGGGTGCCCGGCGAGACCTACCGGCGGTGGTTCGACCAGGTACCGGCCAAGCTGCGTGAGCGGATGCGGGAGCACTGGGGTGAGCCGCCCGGCGAGCTCTACACCGACGGCGGGGACCTCGTGCTCGCCGGGCTGCGCTTCGGCAACGTGGTGCTGCTGATCCAGCCGCCGCGTGGCTTCGGGGAGAACCCGATCGCCATCTACCACGACCCGGACCTGCCGCCGAGCCACCACTACCTGGCCGCGTACCGCTGGCTGGCCGCGCCCGTCGCGGACGGCGGCTTCGGCGCGGACGCCGTGGTGCACCTGGGCAAGCACGGCACCCTGGAATGGTTGCCCGGCAAGGGTCTCGGCCTGGCGGCCGACTGCGCGCCCGACGCGGTCCTCGGTGACCTGCCGCTGGTCTACCCGTTCATCGTCAACGACCCCGGCGAGGGCACCCAGGCCAAGCGGCGCGCACACGCCGTGGTGATCGACCACCTGGTGCCGCCGATGGCCCGCGCCGAGACCTACGGCGACCTGGCCAAGCTGGAGCAACTGCTCGACGAGTACGCCACCGTGCAGGCCCTCGACCCGGCCAAGGTGCCGACCGTGCGGGCGCAGATCTGGGACCTGGTGCGCGCCGCCGAGCTGCATCACGACCTGCACGCCGAGGCGATGCCCGACGCCGACGACTTCGACGACTTCGTGCTGCACCTCGACGGGTACCTCTGTGAGGTCAAGGACGTGCAGATCCGCGACGGGCTGCACATCCTCGCCGACGCGCCCGTCGGCGAACCGCGGGTCAACCTGGTCCTCGCGGTGCTGCGCGCACCCCAGATCTGGGGCGGCAACCACGCCCTGCCCGGCCTGCGACAGGCCCTCGCCGCCGCGTACGGCCTCGACGAGCAGGAACTGCTGGCGGCACCGGGCGAACGACTGGCGGTGCCCACGGCGTTGACCGACGTGGTGGACGGGCCGGCCGGCACGGCCGCCGACGCCGTCGACCTCATCGAGGCGCTCGCCCGGAGGTTGGTCATCGGGATGGAGACGCTCGGCTGGGACGCCGAGGCGGTCGACGCGGTGGTCGCGGAGGTGACCGGGCAGCCGATCCCGGACGTCGTCGCGGTGCTGCGCTTCGCGGCCACCGAACTGGTGCCCCGGCTGGCGCGCACCACCGACGAGCTGACCCACACCCTCGGGGCGCTCGACGGGCGGTTCGTGCCGCCCGGACCGTCCGGTTCACCCACCCGGGGCCTGGTCAACGTGCTGCCCACCGGCCGCAACTTCTACTCCGTCGACCCGAAGGCCATCCCCAGCCGCAACGCCTGGGACGTCGGGGTGGCCCTCGCGGACTCGCTGCTGGCCCGGCACCTCGCCGACACCGGCACGTACCCCCGCTCGGTGGGGTTGACCGTGTGGGGCACCAGCGCCATGCGCACCCAGGGCGACGACATCGCCGAGGTGCTCGCGCTGCTGGGCTGCCGCCCGGTGTGGGACGACCGGTCCCGGCGGGTCACCGGCATCGAGGTGGTGCCGACCGCCGAGCTGGGCCGGCCCCGCGTCGACGTGACCGTGCGCATCTCCGGCTTCTTCCGCGACGCGTTCCCGCACGTCGTGGCGCTGCTCGACGACGCCGTACGGCGGGTCGCCGCGCTGGACGAGCCGGACGAGGAGAACTACGTGCGGGCGCACGTCGCCGCCGACCTCGCCGAACACGGCGACGAGCGGCGGGCCACCGCCCGGATCTTCGGCTCCAAGCCCGGAGCGTACGGCGCGGGCCTGCTGCCGCTGATCGACGCGCGGACCTGGCGCAGCGACGCCGACCTCGCCGAGGTGTACGCGGTGTGGGGCGGCTACGCGTACGGCCGGGGCCTGGACGGGCGGGAGGCGCGCGCCGACATGGAACGCTCGTTCGCGCGGATCGCGGTGGCGGTGAAGAACCAGGACACCCGCGAGCACGACATCGTCGACTCGGACGACTACTTCCAATACCACGGCGGGATGGTGGCGATGGTCCGCCACCTCACCGGATCGTCGCCGCAGGCGTACGTGGGTGACTCGGCGATGCCGCACGACGTGCGCACCCGCACGCTGGGCGAGGAGACCCGGCGGGTGTTCCGCGCCCGGGTGGTCAACCCGAAGTGGATCGCGGCGATGCGCCGGCACGGCTACAAGGGCGCGTTCGAGCTGGCGGCCACCGTGGACTACCTGTTCGGCTACGACGCCACGGCCGGCGTGGTCGACGACTGGATGTACGAGCACCTGGCCGCCGCGTACCTCTTCGACGACACGACCCGGGAGTTCCTGGAGCAGTCCAACCCGTGGGCGCTGCGCGGCATCACCGAGCGGCTGCTGGAGGCCGCCGACCGGGGGCTGTGGGCCAAACCCGAGCCGGCCACCCTGGACCGACTCCGTGACACGTACCTGGCCAGCGAGGGCGACCTGGAGGACCGGGCATGATCACCTACCCGTTCAGCGCGGTGCTCGGCATGGCCGACATGCGGTTGGCGCTGCTGCTCAACGCTGTCTCCCCGGCGATCGGCGGGGTCCTCGTGCGCGGCGAGAAGGGCACCGCCAAGTCCACCGCCGTCCGGGCGCTCGCCGCGTTGCTGCCCCCGGTCCACCGGGTCGCCGGCTGCCGCTTCGGCTGCGACCCCGCCGAGCCCGACCCGGGCTGCCCGGACGGGCCGCACCCGGACGATGCCACCGTCGAGACCCGTCCGGCCCGTCTCGTGGAGTTGCCGGTCGGCGCCGCCGAGGACCGGGTCGTCGGCTCGCTCGACCTGGAGAAGGCCCTCGGTGCGGGGGTACGCGCCTTCGAACCGGGCCTGCTCGCCGCCGCGCACCGGGGCGTCCTCTACGTCGACGAGGTCAACCTGCTGCACGACCACCTCGTCGACCTGCTGCTCGACGCGGCGGCGATGGGCCGCAGCCACGTCGAGCGCGAGGGCGTCTCGGTCAGCCACGCGGCCCGCTTCCTGCTGGTCGGCACCATGAACCCGGAGGAGGGGGAGCTGCGCCCGCAGCTGCTCGACCGATTCGGGCTCACCGTCGAGGTGGGTGCCAGCCGGGACCCGGAGGTCCGGGTCGAGGTGGTGCGTCGCCGGCTCGCCGCCGACGCCGACCCGGCGGGCTTCGCCGCCCGCTGGGCCGACGCCGACGCGGAGATCGCCGGCCAGGTGGCCGCCGCCCGCCGCCGGCTTCCCGGGGTACGCCTTCCGGACGCCGCGCTGCGGCAGATCGCCGAGGTGTGCGCCGCGTTCGACGTGGACGGGATGCGCGCCGACATCGTCACCGCCCGTACCGCCCTCGCCCACGCGGCCTGGCACGGCCGGGACCGGGTCACCATCGACGACGTACGGGTCGCCGCCCGCCTCGCCCTGCCGCACCGCCGCCGCCGTGACCCGTTCGACACGCCGGGCCTGGATGAGAAGCGCCTCGACGAGGCGTTGCAGCGCGCCCAGGACGCCCACCCCGACGATCCGGACGACGACGGCGGCCCGCACGACGGTGGCCCCGCTGGATCGCGCCCCGACGGCTCGGACCCCGACGGTGGCGGCCCGGGCGGTGGCTCCGGCGGCCCCGGCGGCCCGGACGACGGCGGCGCCGACCGTCGTGGCCCGGACGACGGTGGCCCGCGGGGCGGTGCCGGCAGCGGTGCCGACCGCAGCGGCCCCGACGGTGCGGGACCCTACGGTGGCAGCTCCGACGGCAGCGACGACGCCGCTGACCAGGGTGAATCGACCCGGCAGCGGGGCTCCGGTGGGCAGGGGCAGCCGGTGGCCGTACCCCACGGTGGTCTGCGGGCCCGGCTGCTCACCGCGCCCGGCGTCGGTGACGGCGTGCCCGGGCGGCGGTCGCGCGCCCGCACCGGGCGGGGACGCACCACCGGGGCCCGGGTGCCGGCCGCTCGGGTCGGCGCGCTGCACCTGCCGGCCACGATTCGCGCCGCCGCGCCCCATCAGGCGGCCCGGGGGAGGCTGACCGGCCCGCTGCGACTGCGCCCGGACGACGTGCGGGAGGCGGTCCGGGAGGGGCGTGAGGGCAACCTCGTGCTGTTCGTGGTGGACGCGAGCGGGTCGATGGGCGCCCGGCAGCGGATGACCGCCGTGAAGGACGCGGTACTCGCGCTGCTCACCGACGCCTACCAGCGGCGGGACAAGGTCGCCGTGATCGCCTTCCGGGCCGGCGGTGCGCGGACGCTGCTGCCGGCCACCTCGTCGGTGCTGGCCGCCTCGACGCGGCTGGCCGAGCTGCCCACCGGTGGACGCACGCCGCTGGCCGAGGGCCTGCTCGCCGCCGCCGAGCTGCTGCGGCTGGAGCGCCGACGTGACCCGAAGCGCCGCCCCCTGGTCCTCATCGTCACCGACGGCAGAGCCACCGCCGGGCCGCGTCCACTGGACCGGGCCGCGGCGGCCGCGACGGTGCTGGCCGCGACAGCGGCCCCCTGCGTCGTCGTCGACTGTGAGTCCGGCCCGGTCCGTCTGCACCTGGCGCGGCGCCTGGCCACCCAGCTGAGCGCGCCCCTGACCCCCCTGGCTGCCCTGACCCGCCCCCGCGATCGTGTGGTTCCGGTCGCGACATGAGGGGACCACGTGCGCAGATGACCAGCAGAAACGGCACGATCGCGGGAGTGCCCGCGGGACGGGGGACGGGCTGATGCCACAGGGACAGCCGAGCGTGGTGCCCGCTGACGGGTTGACGACCCGGCAGCGGCGGCACCGGCCACTGCTGATCGTCCACACCGGACAGATGAAGGGGAAGTCGACCGCTGCCTTCGGGTTGGCGTTGCGGGCGTGGACCGCCGGCCTGCCGGTCGGGGTGTTCCAGTTCGTCAAGAGCGCCAAGTGGCGGGTGGGGGAGGAGAACGCCTTCCGGGCGCTCGGCGAGGTGCACGAGCGTACCGGCCAGGGCGCGCCGGTGGCCTGGCACAAGATGGGCGAGGGCTGGTCCTGGATCCAGCGCGGCGGCGAGGCCGACCATGCCGCGGACGCCCTGGAGGGCTGGCGGCAGATCCAGCGCGACCTGGCCGCGCAGCGGTACGGGCTGTACGTGCTGGACGAGTTCACCTACCCGATGAAGTGGGGTTGGGTCGACGTCGACGAGGTGGTCGCCACCCTGGCCGACCGCCCCGGCTTCCAGCACGTCGTCATCACCGGCCGGGACGCCGACCCGCGCCTGATCGCCGCCGCGGACCTGGTGGCCGAGCTGACCAAGGTCAAGCACCCGATGGACGCCGGCCAGAAGGGCCAGAAGGGCATCGAGTGGTGAGCGCGCCCTGGGCGCTGCCCCGAGTGGTCATCGCCGCGCCGGCCAGCGGCCACGGCAAGACCACCGTCGCCACCGGGCTGCTCGCCGCGCTGCGCCGTCGCGGCCTGACGGTCAGCCCGCACAAGGTCGGCCCGGACTACATCGACCCCGGCTACCACGCCCTCGCCGCCGGGCGGCCCGGCCGGAACCTCGATCCGTTCCTGGTCGGAGCCGAGCGGATCGCCGGTCTGCTGCGCCACGGCGCGAGCGTCCCGACGCCCGCCGACATCGCCGTGGTGGAGGGTGTGATGGGCCTGCACGACGGGGCGGTGGGCCGCCGCGACTTCGCCTCCACCGCGCACGTCGCCCGGCTGATCGAGGCACCCGTGGTGCTGGTGCTGGACACCACCGCGCAGGGTCGCTCGGCCGCCGCGCTGACCCTCGGCATGGCCGCCTTCGACCCGGCGGTCCGCATCGGCGGGGTGATCCTCAACCGGGTCGGCTCGCCCCGGCACGAGACGCTGCTGCGCGACGCCCTCGCCGAGGTGGGCGTACCGGTGCTCGGGGCGGTCACCCGCGCCGCCGAGGTCGCCGCGCCGGCCCGGCATCTCGGGCTGGTCCCGGTCGCCGAGCGGGCGCCCGAGTCCCTCGCGATCGTCGCCGCCCTCGCCGAGCTGGTCGAGGCCACCGTGGATCTCGACGCCGTGCTCGACCTGGCCCGCACCGCCGCGCCGCTGACCACCCCGGCGTGGGACCCGGTCGCCGCCGTCGGCGGGCCGGCCGGCCACGAACGCCCGCTCGTCGCGCTCGCCGGTGGTCCGGCCTTCACCTTCTCGTACGCGGAGACCGCCGAACTGCTCACCGCCGCCGGGGCGGACGTGGTCACCGTCGACCCGCTGCGCGACCCGGCGCTGCCCGCCGGCACCCGCGCGGTCGTGATCGGCGGCGGGTTCCCCGAGGCGTACGCGGAGGCCCTCGCGGGCAACGGCACGCTCCGGGCCGAGCTGGCCGACTTCGACGGGCCGGTCGTGGCCGAGTGCGCCGGGCTGCTCTACCTCGGGCGGGCCCTGGACGGCGTACCGATGTGCGGTCGGCTGGACCTCACCGCCCGGATGACCGGCCGGCTCACCCTCGGCTACCGCGAGGCCCTGGCCGTCACCGACTCCCCGGTGGCCCGCGCGGGCGAGCCGGTACGCGGCCACGAGTTCCACCGCACCACCACCGACCCCGCTCACGGCGAGCGGCCGGCGTGGCGCTGGAACGGCACGGACCACGGCTTCGTCGCCGGCCGCGTGCACGCCTCCTACCTGCACACCCACTGGGCCGGCCACCCCGCCGCCGCCCGCCGGCTGGTCGAGGCGTGCCGATGAGCGCGCAGCGCACCCACGCGGGGCCGACCGCTGACGCGTGTCCCGCCGACGCCACGCTGACCGGCGTCGGTGTCGGGCCGGGTGACCCGGAACTGCTCACCGTCAAGGCCGTACGGATCCTGCGCGCGGCCGACGCGGTGTTCGTACCCGTGATGGCGGACCGGGTCGCGCCGAGCGCGACCGCCGGTGCGACGCCGCCGGGCGCGCAGGCCGGGCGGGCCGAGGCGACCGTCCGGGAGTACGTGCCGGCGGATCGGCTGCGTCGGCTGCCGTTCGCCCTCGACGACCGGGGTGGGGTGACCGCCCGCCGGGCGGCGGCCTGGGACGACGCCGCCCGGAGCGTGGTCGACGCGGTCGACGCGGGCGCGCGGTCCCTCGCCTTCGCCACCATCGGCGACCCCAACGTCTACTCCACCTTCGGCTATCTGGCGCAGAGCGTCCGCGCGCTGCGCCCCACCGTGCGGGTGGCGACCGTGCCCGGTGTGACCGCCATGCAGGAGCTGGCCGCCCGCAGCGGCATTCCGCTCTGCGAGGGACGCGAACCGCTGACGCTGCTGCCGGCCACCGCCGGTCTGGCGCTGTTCGCCGACGCCCTCGCCGGGCCGGGCACCGTTGTCGCCTACAAGGGCTGGCGGCGGCACCCGGAGCTGCTCGCCGAGCTGCGCCGGCAGGGCCGCCTCGCCGACGCGGTGCTCGGGCGCAGCCTCGGCCTGCCCGGGGAGAGCGTCGGCGGGGTCGACGACACCGCGCACGACCTGCCGTACCTGTCGACGCTGCTGGTGCCCGCCCGCCGCGACCACCGAGGAGGAAAGCTGTGACCAGCAACGGCAAGGTGTGGTTCGTCGGGGCCGGCCCGGGTGCGGCGGACCTGCTGACCCTGCGGGCAGCCCGGGTGATCGCCGCGGCGGACATCGTGATCTGGGCGGCCAGCCTGGTGCACGCCGACGTCCTCGACCACGCCCGCGGAGACGCGGAGATCGTCGACTCGTCGCAGCTGCCCATCGAGGGCGTGCTCCCGCTCTACCAGCGCGCCGCCGAGCAGGGGCTGACCGTGGCCCGCATCCACTCCGGCGACCCGGCGCTCTGGGGCGCCGTGCAGGAGCAACTGGACCTGTGCCGGACGCTCGACCTGGCCGTCGAGATCGTGCCCGGAGTGTCGTCGTTCACCGCCGTCGCGGCGCTCGTCGGGCGGGAGCTGACCGTGCCCGAGGTCGCCCAGTCGGTGATCCTCACCCGCCTCGAAGGCGGCAAGACCCCGATGCCGCCCGGCGAGCGGGTCCGCGACTTCGCCCGGCACGGCACCACCATGGCGCTGTTCCTCTCCGCCGCCCGCTCCGGTCAGGTGCAGGCCGAGCTGCTGGCCGGCGGCTACCCGGCGGACACCCCGGCCGTGGTGGCGTACCAGGCGACCTGGCCCGACGAGCTGGTCGTGCGCTGCACGGTCGGCACCCTGGAGGCCACGGTCAAGCAGCACAAGCTGTGGAAACACACGCTCTTCCTGGTCGGGCCGGCGCTGGCCGCCGAGGGCACCCGCTCGCACCTGTACCACCCCGGGCACTTCCACACCTTCCGTCGCGCCGAGCCGGCCGCCCGTGCCGAGCTGCGCCGCCAGACCGGCGGTCGCGCCGGGGGAACAGGCACAGCGTGACGTACGCCGAGCCGCCGCTGCGCGAGCCGGACCTGCCGCGTACGGCGAAGGTCCGGCCCACCGCGCTGCGGACGGGTTGGACCACCGGGGCCTGCGCCACGGCCGCGGCGAAGGCCGCCGTCTCGGCGCTCGTCACCGGGGTTGCCCCGCCGGAGGTGGAGATCGGGCTGCCCGCCGGGCGGCGGGTGCGGTTCCCGGTCGAACGCTGCGAGGTGACCGGCAACCCACCGGCGCGCGCCGAGGCGGTGGTCGTGAAGGACGCCGGTGACGACCCGGACGTCACCCACGGCGCCGAGCTGACCGCCACCGTGGACTGGACCGACGTCCCCGGGCTGCGCCTGGCCGGCGGTCCCGGCGTCGGCACCGTCACCAAGCCGGGCCTCGGCCTCGCGGTCGGCGGCCCGGCCATCAACGACACCCCACGTCGCATGATCGGCGAGGCGGTGGCCGAGGTCGTCGACCTCACCGAGGTCGGTGTCCGCGTGGTCATCAGCGTGCCCCGGGGCGAGATCATGGCCCGCAAGACCACCAACCGCCGGCTCGGCATCCTCGGCGGCATCTCGATCCTCGGCACCACGGGGATCGTCCGACCCTTCTCCACCGCCTCCTGGCGGGCCAGCGTCGTCCAGGCCGTGCACGTGATGGCCGCCCAGGGCGAGCGGACCGTGGTGCTGTGCACCGGCGGGCGTACCGAGCGGGCCGCCCGCGCGCTGCTGCCCGAGCTGCCCGAGGTGTGCTTCGTCGAGGTGGGCGACTTCACCGGCGCCGCCGTCACCGCCGCGGTGGGCGACGCGATGACCGGGGTGGTCTTCGTCGGCATGGCCGGCAAGCTCGCCAAACTCGCCGCCGGAATCCTGATGACCCACTACACCCGCTCGAAGGTGGACCTGTCGCTGCTCGGCGCGGTGACTGCCGACGCTGGCGGCGATCCGGCGCTGGTCGCCGCGGTGACCGAGGCGAACACCGGGCGGCACGCGTACGAGCTGTGGGAGGCCGCCGGGCTGCTCGGCCCGGCCGGGGACCTGCTCTGCCAGCGGGTCGGGCAGGTGCTGCGTCGCTTCGCCGGGCCGACGGTCACCGTGGACGTGGCGATGGTCGACTTCGCCGGCGCGCGGGTGGTCGCCTCGTCGGGCCGGTGGCCGCGATGAGCCGGGCGACCGCGACGGCCGCCGACCCGCTGGCGCACCTGGCGTCCCCGGACGCGCTGGTGACAGTGGCGTCCCCGGACCCGTTGGTGACGGTGGCCGGCCCGGATGCGTTGGTGACAGTGGTCGGGGTGGACGCGGCCGGAGCGCCACCGCATTCCGCCCTCGCGCCCGCGTTGGCCGGGGCGGGGCTGGTCGTCGGAGCGGCCCGGCACCTGGCCACAGTTTCCGTACCGCCCGGCGTGGACACCGTCGTCCTCGGGCCGCTCGCCCCGGCCGTACGGCGGCTGAGCGTCGCCGTGGCCACCGGGGTGCCGGCCGTGGTGCTGGCCAGCGGCGATCCCGGCCTGTTCGGCATCGTCCGGCGGCTGCGCGCGGCCGGGCTGCCCCTGCGGGTGGCGCCGGCGGTCTCCAGTGTGGCCGCCGCGTTCGCCCGTGCCGGGCTGCCCTGGGACGGTGCCGCCGTGGTCACCGCGCACGGCCGCGACCCGCGACCGGCCCTGAACGCCTGCCGGGCGCTGCCCCTGGTCGCGGTGCTCACCGCGCCGGGCGTCGGCGCGGCCGAGCTGGGCGCCGGACTGATCGGCTGGTCCCGCCGGCTGGTGGTCGCCGAACACCTCGGCACCGACGCCGAACGCGTCCGGGCGGTGACCCCCGAGCAGGCCGCCGCCGGCACCTGGTCCGATCCGCACGTCCTGGTCAGCGTCGCCGACACCGCACCCGCCGGATTCGTGCCCACCGACGTCACGCCCGACCGGGTCGCAAGCGGCGGGATGCGCGCCGACAACCAGCCGGCCGCGGCACCGGCCGGTGGCTGGGCGCTGCCGGAGGACCGGTACGCCCACCGCGATTCCATGATCACGAAGTCCGAGGTGCGTGCTCTCGTCGTCGCCCGGCTGCGGCCTCGTCTGGGCCGGCTGGTCTGGGACGTCGGCGCGGGCAGCGGCTCGGTCGGCATCGAGTGCGCGTTGCTCGGCGCTGCCGTGCTCGCCGTCGAACGGGACCCCGCGTCCGCCGCGACGATTCGGGACAACGCCGCGACGCACGCCGTCGACGTGCGGATCGTCGTCGGGCGGGCTCCGGAGGCGCTGGCCGGGTTGCCCGAGCCGGACGCGGTCTTCGTCGGCGGTGGCGGTGTCGACGTCCTCACCGCCGTGGTGGCCCGCCGACCCGAGCGGGTGGTGCTCACGCTGGCCGCGCTGGACCGCGTCGCGCCGGCCGTGGGCCTGCTGCGCGCCGCCGGCTACACCGTCGAGGGCAGCCAGCTCTCCGCCGCCCGCCTCGCCGACCTGCCCGGTGGGTCGATCCGCCTCGCGGCCACCAACCCGGTGGTCGTCCTCACCGGGGAGCGCCCGTGACCGACCAGAACCCGCCTGCCCGGATCGGCCTGGTGGCGGCCACCGCCGCTGGCCGACGGCACGCCGACACCCTGACCGCCGCGTGGCCGCACGCCTGGCTGGTCGAGGGGGAGACCGTCGCCGACGCGTTGCGCAGCGCCTGGGCCGGCTGTGACGCGGTGATCGCGTTCCTGGCCACCGGGGCGGTGGTGCGCATCCTCGCGCCGCTGCTCGACGACAAGCGCACCGACCCGGCCGTGGTGGTCGTCGACGAGGCGGCCCGGCACGCCGTGGCGCTGCTGGGCGGTCACGCCGGCGGGGCCAATGCCCTCGCCGAGCAGGTCGCCGCGCTGCTCGACGCCCGACCGGTGATCACCACCGCCACCGACGCGGTCGGCCTGCCGGGGCTGGACACCCTCGGCTGGCCGGTGCAGGGCGCGGTCGCCGCGGTGTCCCGGGCCATCCTGGACGGTGAACCGGTCCGGCTGATCGCCGACGCCGACTGGCCGCTGCCCGCCCTGCCCCCGAACGTCTACGCCGCCACCGCTCCGGCGACCGTGGCCACCGGCACCGCCGTAGGCGGGGCCGGCAGCGCCGGCGGCCACGAGGACACGCCGGACGACGGGTACCGGCTGCTGGTCACCGACCGGGTGGTGCCCTTCGACGGGCGCACGGCCGTGCTGCGGCCGCCGTCGCTGGTCGCCGGCGTCGGCGCGAGTCGGGGCGTGCCGGCCGCCGAGGTGGCGGAGCTGCTGCACCGGGTGCTGGCCGAGGCCGGCCTCGACCCGGCGAGCCTGCGCTGCCTGGCCAGCGCCGACGTCAAAGCCGACGAGGCGGGCATCCGCAGCACCGCCGACGCGCTCGGCGTACCCCTGGTGACCTGGCCGGCGACGCGGCTGGCGGCGGTCGACGTGCCGCATCCCAGCGAGGTGGTCCGCGCCGCGGTCGGCACGCCGAGCGTCGCGGAGGCCGCGGCGCTGCTCGGACCGGACGGCCGATCCGACGACGCGACGCTGCTGGTCGGCAAGACCGCGACGGCGATGGCGACCGTCGCGGTGGCCCGGCACGCGCCGCGCGGCCGGCTCGCCGTCGTCGGCCTCGGGCCGGGCGCCGCCGACCTGCGGACCCCCCGCGCGGTGGCGGAGTTGCGTCGCGCGGCGGTGGTGGTCGGCCTGGACCAGTACCTCGACCAGGTGCGGGACGTGCTGCGGCCGGGCACCCGGGTGCTGTCCAGCGGGCTTGGCGCGGAGGAGGCGCGGGCCCGCGCGGCCGTCGCCGAGGCCGCCGCCGGCCGGTCGGTCGCGCTGATCGGATCCGGCGACGCCGGGGTGTACGCGATGGCGAGCCCCGCCCTGGAGTACGCCGACGAGCGGATCGACGTGGTCGGTGTGCCCGGGGTGACCGCCGCGCTCGCCGCGGGGGCGCTGCTCGGCGCGCCGCTCGGACACGACCACGCCTACGTGAGCCTGTCCGACCTGCACACCCCGTGGGAGGTCATCGAGCGGCGGGTGACCGCCGCCGCCGAAGGTGACTTCGTGACGCTCTTCTACAACCCGCGGAGCCGGGCGCGCGACTGGCAGCTCGGCAAGGCGCTCGGCATCCTCGCCGCGCACCGGCCCCCGGACACCCCGGTAGGTGTGGTGCGCAACGCCAGCCGCCCCGGCGAACAGGTGCAGCTCGCCACAGTGGCCACACTCGACCCGGCCATCGTCGACATGTACAGCGTCGTGGTCGTCGGCAGCAGCGACACCCGGCTGGTCGCTGGCCGGATGGTCACCCCCCGGGGGTACCGGTGGCGCTCGTGACGATCGACGCCTGCCAGGGCTGCGGCGCCTGCCTGCTCACCTGCCCCACACACGCGATCCGACCGGTCGCCGGTGGCCTCACGGTCCGCGTCGACCGGTGCACCGGCTGCCTGGAGTGCGTGGAGATCTGCCCGGTCGACGCGATCCGCGTCGCCGAGCCCGACCCCTGCGAAGGAGCCCGATGAGCCGGGTGGTGCATCCCATCGAGGTCGAGTCGTACCGCATCCTGCGCGAGCGGGTCGACCTGTCGCACCTGCCGCCGCTGAGCCGAGCGGTGACCGAACGGGTGGTACACGCCAGCGCCGACCTCGCGTACGTCGACGACCTGGTCTGCGACGAGGCCGCCCTGGAAGCGGGGCTGGCGGCGCTGCGCGCCGGTGCGCCAGTGGTCACCGACGTGGCGATGGTCGCCGCCGGCATCACCCGCGCCGGCCTGGAGCTGGTCTGCCCGGTCGCCGAGCCGGCCGCCGCCGAGCTGGGCCGCGCGGCCGGCATCACCCGCTCGGCGGCCGCCGTGCGGATCGCGCTGGACCGGGTCGGCCCCGGCGCGGTGTGGGTGGTCGGCTGCGCGCCCACCGCGCTCGTCGAACTGCTCACCCTGGACGCCACGCCCGCGCTGGTCGTCGGCCTGCCGGTCGGCTTCGTGGGCGCCGCCGAGTCGAAGGCGGCGCTGCGGGCCAGCGGCCTGCCCGGGGTGTCCAACGTGGGCGAGAAGGGTGGCTCGGCGGTCGCCGCCGCCGCCCTCAACGCCCTGCTCTACACCGAGGAGAGGTCATGACCGGTCTGGTCATCGTCGGGCACGGCACGCGCAGCGCTGCCGGGGTCGACCAGTTCGTCGCGCTCGTCGAGCGGGTCCGCCGTCGCGGTGACGTCGCGGACGTCGAGGGCGGCTTCATCGAGCTGTCCCGCCCACCGCTGACCGACGCGGTCGGCGCGCTCGTCACGCGCGGGCACCGGGCCCTGGTGGCGTTGCCGCTGGTGCTCACCGGCGCTGGGCACGGCAAGGGCGACATCCCCGCCGCGATGGCCCGTGAGCAGGAGCGGCACCCCGGGCTGACGTACCGCTACGGGCGCCCGCTCGGCCCGCACCCGCTGCTGCACACGGCCCTCGAAGAGCGCATCGACGCGGCGTTGGCGGGTGCCGACCGGGCCGGCACGGCGTTGGCGGGTGCCGACCGGGCCGGCACGGCGTTGGCGGGTGCCGACCGGGCCGGCACGTGGGTGGCGTTGATCGGGCGGGGGTCCACCGACCCGGACGCCAACGCCGAGGTGGCCAAGGTCGCCCGTCTGCTCTGGGAGGGGCGCGGCTACGCGGGCGTCGAGCCGGGCTTCATCTCGCTGGCGCAGCCGTCGGTGCCGGAGGTGCTGGACCGGTTGCGCCGGCTCGGCGCGCGGCGGATCGTCGTCGCGCCGTACTTCCTGTTCGCCGGGGTGCTGCCCGACCGGATCGTCGCCCAGTCGGCGGAGTTCGCCGCCGCGCACCCCGACCTGGACGTCCGGGTCGCCGAGGTGATCGGCGACTGTGACGCCCTCGCGGATCTGGTGCTCGAACGCCACGCCGAGGCGCTGGGCGGGGACATTCGGATGAACTGCGACACCTGCGTGTACCGGGTGTTGATGCCCGGCTTCGCGGACAAGGTGGGTCGCCCGCAACGCCCGCACGACCACCCCGACGACCCGGTCGGCCATCACCATCACCACCACGGGCAGGACCACCACCACGATCACGGTTCGGTCGCCGTGGTCGGCGGCGGGCCGGGGCCCGACGACCTGATCACGGTACGCGGCAGGGCGCTGCTCGACGCCGCGGACGTCGTGGTGGTCGACCGGCTCGCCCCGCAGGGGCTGCTCGCCGGGCTGCGCCCCGACGTGCTGGTCATCGACGCCGCGAAGGTGCCCCGTGGCCCGTCGATGGCCCAGGACGCGATCAACGCGGCCCTGGTGTCGCACGCCAAGGCCGGTCGCCGGGTGGTGCGGCTCAAGGGCGGCGACCCGTACGTCTTCGGACGCGGCCACGAGGAGGTGCAGGCCTGCGCGGCGGCCGGCGTACCGGTGACTGTGGTCCCGGGGGTCAGCAGTGCCCTCGCCGCGCCGGCCCTCGCCGGCGTGCCGGTCACGCACCGGGGTGTGGCGCACGAGGTCACCGTGGTCTCCGGGCATCTGCCGCCCGGGCACCCCGACTCGCTTGTCGACTGGGCGGCGCTGGCCCGCGCCCGGGGCACCGTCGTGCTGCTGATGGCCGTGGACACCATCGCGAAGATCGCGGCCGTGCTGGTCGAGCACGGTCGGGCTCCGGAGACCCCGGTGCTGGCCGTGCAGGACGCCGGTCTGCCCGGCCAGCGGTCCGTGCCGGCCCGACTGGACGAGATCGGCGCGGTCGCCGCCCGCGAGGGCATCGGCCCGCCGGCCGTCTTCGTGCTCGGCCCGGTGGTCGCTCTCGCGGCCACCGGGCCGAGCGCCTGACGGCTACTCGCTGCGGGCGGTCTCCGGCCCGGTGATGCGTTGCAGCAGCGGCAACGTGGAGGCGATGACGCCGAGGCAGGCGACCAGCCCGACGACGACGATCACGTAGAAGCGCGGCCCCGGCGCGACCAGCGTGTAGTCCATCTGTGCCCGCAGGAACAGATGCGCGGCGAGCAGGCCCATCCCGATGGCGAGCGCGGCGACGGCGAGCATCGGTACGGCGCTCTCCAGCGCCACCACCCGTCGCAGGACCCGCACCGGAGCGCCGCTGAGGCGCAGCAGGCTGAACGGACGGCGGCGTTCGGTCAGGCCGCCGATGACGCTCACCGCGAGGCTGCACCCGCCGAGCGCGAGGCTGGCGATGATGATGACGTTGGCCAGTTGTTCCCAGCCGCGCAGCGTGTCGGCGAAGTCCGACTCGAAGTCGCCGGGCACGTTCGGCCCCACCCAGAAGGTCGGGAAGGCGACCTCCAGCACGGTGCGGACGCGCTCGATGGTTGCGGCGGAGCCGTCCGTGCCGACGCTTATCGATCCGACCGGTAGCCGGTGGAGGTCGTCGAGGGTGAGAGACGCGGCGGGCCAGACCGTCGCGGGTGACGCCGACTCCCGCCAGCGGCTGAGGCCTATCGGCACCTCGATGACGCTCGCGCCCTCGGCGCACCGGCCGTACGCGCTCGGGAGGTCGGCGCACGCCAACAATCCGCCCTCGCCACCGCTGATCATGTCCGGGTCTTCCCGGATGGCGGTCGCGGACCGCACGCCGCTGATCGCCCGCAACTCGGCGAAGAGCGTGTCCGGCACCGACGTCGCCTTCTCGTCGAAGACGGTGGTGACCGTGCCGGCGTCGGTCGAGCCGACCGGGGCCGGGCCACGTTCATCGACGATCGTGGTGATCACGCCGACGGCCACGCTCGTGACGAAGAGCGCGAGCATGATGCCGCTGATCGCCCGGAAGCCGGCCTTCGGGTTGTCGGCGAGGCGTCGCGCGGCGATGAGCGTGGCCGGACGGTTGGCGTACCGGGCCATCACCCGGGCACCGACCATCGTCAACCACGGGCCGGCGAAGACCAGGCCGGCCATGATGAGCAGCAGGCCGGGCAGGAAGATCGCGGTCTGACCGTCGGACGACTCGGGCCGGTAGCCGAGCGCGAACACCAGCACGGCGACACCGAGCAGCATCGGGATCAGCCGGTACGCGCGCGGCGCGCGGGGGGTGACCCGCCGGGTCACGCCCAGCGGCGAGATCCGTACGCGGCGCAGCGAGACCTGGGCGGCCAGCGCCGCGCCGGCCGGGACGCCGAGCGCCACGAGCAGGACGTTCAGCAGGCCCAGGGACATGTCGCCGGGGAAGAACGGCATGCCGGTGAACGGGATGCCCGCGAGCGAGCCCCGGAACGCGTAGAACAGGCCGAAGCCGACGGCGGTGCCGGCGACGGCGGCGGCCGCCGCCTCCACCGCGGCGACCGTCGAGATCTGCCGGGGTGTCGCGCCGACCAGGCGCATCGCGGCGAAACGCTGCTCCCGGCGGGCGGCGCTGAGCCGGGTCGCGGTGCCGATGAAGATCAGCACCGGGAAGAGCAGCCCGCCGGCGATCACACCCAGGATGAGGTTCACCGTGGTCTCGGGGAGGGCGGGCTTGTCATCGAGGTTGGCGACCTGCCGGGAGTTGGGCAGCTTGGCGACGCTGTCCGGCGTGCCGCCCACGATGGCGAGCAGCGCGTCCGGTGAGGTCAACCCGGACGGTCCGACGGTGCCCAGGTCACGCCCCGGGTATCGGTCGGCCAGCTGATCGGCCGGCTGTGCCGCGAACAGTTCCCGCAGCGCCGGCGAGACGTAGAATTCGCCGGGGCCCGGAGTGCTCGGGATCCCGGCCGGGGTGGGCGCGGTCGGTCCGGTGGCGGCGACGTCGATCCGGAGGATCTGCTTGCTGTGGAAGAAGTCGTCCCGCGTCGACCACCACAGTGGATCGGCGGCGCCGGCGGTGGAGGCCTGGGGATAGATCGACGCGTAGCGGGTGAGCTGGGCGTCGACCGCGTTGACCCCGGCGAGGGTGGTCAGCAGCAGCCCGCTGCCGATCGTGACGGCGGCGGCGATGACGAGCAGGCGGGTGAGTGCCTCCCGGCCGCCAGCCAGGGCGAGGCGGAGCCCGAAGCGGATCATGAGGCGATCCGGTCCGGAGCGTTGACGCGCCCGTCGCGCACCATGACCTCGCGGTCGGCGTACGCGGCGATCCTGGCCTCGTGGGTCACCAGGATGACAGTGGTGCCCTGCTCGCGGGCCGCGCTGACCAGCAGGTCCATGACGTGCTCGCCGGTGAGCGAGTCGAGCGCGCCGGTCGGCTCGTCGGCGAAGAGCACCTGCGGCTCGGCGACCAGGCCGCGGGCCAGGGCGACGCGTTGCGCCTGCCCGCCGGAGAGCTCGCCCGAGCGGCGCTGCTCCAGGCCGTCCAGGCCGAGGCGCGCGAACCAGGCGTACGCCTTGGGCAACGCCTGCTTGCGGTGTACGCCACTGAGCAGCAGGGGCAGGGCGACGTTCTCCACCGCGGTCAGCTCGGGGACGAGTTGGCCGAACTGGAACACGAAGCCGAACCGGTCGCGACGCAGGCTGCTGCGCTGGGTCTCGGGCATGGCGTCGACCCGGGCCCCGTCGAAGAGGATCTCGCCGGAGCTGGGCACGAGGATGCCCGCCAGGCAGTGCAGCAGAGTGGACTTGCCCGAGCCGCTGGGGCCCATGACGGCGAGGATCTCGCCCGCCTCCACGGCGACGCTGGCGCCGCGCAGGGCGGGTGTCTGGCCGAAGGCGAATTCCACGTCCCGTGCTTCGATCACGACGCTCATGGCCGCACCTCTTTCCGCAGGGCGTCCAGGCGGGCGCCGGTCATCTCGATCCACCGGAGGTCCGCCTCCAGGTGGTACAGGCCGTGGTCGGCGAGCAGCGCGTCGACCAGGCTGCCGGCGCGCTTGATCTCGGTCAGCTCACGCATCCGCTGCAGGTGCGCGCTGCGCTGGGTGTCGAGGTACTCGGCGGCCGGCCGGTCGAGCATCAGCGCGAGCACGACCTTGGCGAAGAGCACCGTCTGCAGGTGCGGCTCCGGGTCGACCGGCTGGGTCAGCCACTGCTCGACCTCGGTCGCGCCGACGTCGGTGATGACGTAGCGCTTGCGGTCGGGGCCCGAGCCGGGCGCGACGTCGCTGATCACCACCTTGCCGTCGCGGGCCAGGCGGCTGAGGGTGGAGTAGACCTGGCCGAACGGCAGTGGCTTGCCCCGACCGAAGAACGCGTCGTAGTCGCGCTTCAGGTCGTAGCCGTGGCTGGGCTCCCGTTCGAGGAGGCCGAGAAGGGTCAGAGGCACGCTCATGCCAGGAGACTACCCCGAGGGTATACCTCGCGTATATACCCTCGGGGTGTTCTCGGTTGGCCCCTTGCTCAGGGCATGGCGTGCGGAGGTCAGCCCAGCAGGGCGCGGGCCAGGGCGTAGCCGGCGGTGGCCGCGGCGAGCCCGGCCGCGACGCTGCCGAGCACGTTGGCCAGCGCGAGCAGCCGATGACCACCCTTGGTCAGCCGCAACGTCTCGTAGCTGAAGGTGGAGTAGGTGGTCAGGGCGCCGCAGAACCCGGTGCCGAGCAGCGCGCTGACCGCGGGGTCGACCGGCCACCCGACCAGGACGCCGAGCAGCAGCGACCCGACCACGTTGACGCTGAACGTGCCCCAGGGGAACGCCGAGGCGTGGCGGGACTGCACGGCCCGGTCGGTGAGGTAGCGCAGCGGCGCGCCGACGGCCGCCCCCAGGGCGATGAGCAGCACGGTCATCGGGCGACCCGGCGTCGCAGCAGTCCGGTGGCGGCGGCGTCGCCCAACCCGACCGCGACGAGCGCCCCGAGCACCGTCGCGGCCAGGTACGCCAGCGCGACGCCCGGTGCGCCCGCCACGAGGGCCTGCTGGACGTCGACCGCGTAGGTGGAGAACGTGGTGAACCCGCCGAGCACCCCGACCCCGAGGAACGGGCGGGCCAGCGGGTGCCCACCGCCGAGGTGCCCGAGCACCGCCATCAGCACACCGATCAGCAGGCAGCCGGACACGTTGACGCCGAACGTCGCCCACCCGAAGGCGGTCGGCGCGTGCGGGGCGACGTGTTGCAGACCGGCCCGGGCCAGCGCGCCGAGCGCCCCGCCGGCCGCGATCACGGCGAGAATCGTCGCGGGGTGCGCGGTCAGCTCGCGGCGGTCGGCGGGGACCCGCAGGTCGACGTCGGGGTCGGTACGCGGCTCGAACGGCTCTGGCACGGCTCCTCAGCGTAGTGCCGGCGCCCGCCGGCGTTGACGCACCGCCGGCGCGGGCCGCCTCAACGCACTGCCGGGGCCAGCGGCCTCAACCCGCTGCCGGCGCCAGCCGGCGTCAACGCGCTGCCGGCGCGCGGCGGCGTCAACGCGCCGCCTTCGTCAGCGAACTGCCGCGACGGCGGCGTCCGGGCCGCCTCGCCAGACCGTGCCGACCTCGCTGAAGCCGGCCGCGGTGAGCGCGGCCAGGTGCCAGGAGACCGGTGGGTTCCACTCGGGGCTGTGCCCGGTCGGGTAGATCGCGTGTCGTTGGGCGACCAGCGGGGCGAGCGCCGGGTCGGCGCCGGCCCGCTCCCACCAGTTGGACCAGGACAGCATCGAGCCAGCGGCGTACCGGGCGTTGCGCCGGTCCCGGGCCCGATCCATCAGCCGCTTGGTCAGCTCCGGCAGGGTGTCGTCCGGCATGTGGTCGGCGTTGACGAAGACGCCGCCCGGTCGCAGCACGTCGCGCAGCTCGGCGTAGAGCTGCCCGAGTCGGTCGGCCGGCAGCCAGTGCAGGGCGGTGGCGGTGAGCACGGCGTCGTACTCCTGGTGCGGGAGCGTGGAGCGCCATTCGGCGGCGCCGAGGTCGGCGGTGATGATGGTGGCGCGGTCGGCCAGCGAGGCGCTGGCGATGGCGAGCAGCGCCAGGTCGAGGTCGACCAGGGTCGCCTCGGCGGCGGGGAAGCGAGCGAGGGTCCGCAGCGAGATGGTGCCGGTGCCGCCGGCCAGGTCGAGCACCCGCGGCGGCCGGCCGTCGAGGACCGCTTCGACGGTGTCGAGCATGGCGGTGAACCGGTGTTCCCGGTCCGGGAGGTAGGCCTCCTGCTGGCGGTCCCAGCTCTCCTGCCAGGCCCAGGGATCCGCGATGTAAGGACTCATAGCGATCAGGCTAGTTACGGGCCCAGGGCGTTGTCCAGACCTTGTTGCACATCTTTTGCAATTGCGGGAAGATGGCAGGGCGATGATCAGAGCGACGCCGGGCCGGGCAGCTGCCCGGCCCGGCGTTGTCCTCCCGGCGGGGTCAGACCGTCGTGTCCACCAGGCTCGCGTCGGCCCGGGTCGGCTCGTTACGACGGGCCAGCCGCAGCGCGCCGAGGAGCACGCCCAGGCCGGCCAGGGTGAGCGCGGCGCCGGCCCAGATCGGCGAGGTGTAGCCGAGTCCGGCGGCGATGGTCACCCCGCCGATCCAGGCGCCCAACGCGTTGCCGAGGTTGAACGCGGCGATGTTCGCCCCGGACGCCAGGGTCGGCGCCTGGTGGGCGTAGCGCATGATCCGCATCTGCAGCGGCGGCACGGTGGCGAAGCCGAACCCACCCATCAGCACCAGCGCGACGATGGTCAGCACCGGGTTGGTGGCGGTCAGCGCGAAGCCGACGAGCACCACGGTGAGCACCGCCAGGACGGTGACCAGGGTGCGTGACAGTGACCTGTCCGCCGCCCGGCCGCCGAGCAGGTTGCCCGCGAAGAGCCCCACTCCGAAGAGGACGAGCAGCCACGGCACGGTGCTGGTGGCGAAACCGCTGACCTCGGTGAGCGTGTAGGCGATGTAGGTGAACGCGCCGAACATCCCGCCGAAGCCCAGGACGGTGATCACCAGGGAGAGCCAGACCTGGGGGTGGGTGAAGGCCCGCAACTCGCCGCGCAGCCCGCCCGCCGGGCGGTCGGCGTCCGCGGTGTCGCCGGTGGGAATGAGCAGGGCCAGCCCGATCAGGGCGACCACCCCGATGGCGGTGATCGCCCAGAACGTCGACCGCCAGCCGAAGTGCTGCCCGAGGAAGGTGCCGAAGGGCACGCCGAGCACGTTCGCGATGGTCAGGCCGGCGAACATCATGGCGATGGCGCCCGCCCGGCGGGCCGGTGCGACCAGGCCGGCGGCGACCACCGCGCCGATGCCGAAGAACGCGCCGTGGCAGAGCGCGGCGACGATCCGACCGGCCATCATCACGGCGTAGTCGCCGGCGACGGCGGAGAGCAGGTTGCCGATGATGAAGAGCACCATCAGGCCGAGCAGCACCGGTTTGCGGGGCAGTCGGGTGACCGCCGCGGTGAGGGCGACCCCGCCGACGGCCACGCTGAGCGCGTAGCCGGAGATCAACCAGCCGGCCACCGGCTCGGTGACCGCGAAGTCCGCGGCCACCTCGGGCAACAGCCCCATGATCACGAACTCGGTGAGTCCGATGCCGAAGGCGCCGATGGCCAGCGCGATCAGGCCGGGCGGCAGGGACTTGTGGCGTACGGACATGTTCTTCCCATCAAGAGGGGAACAGATATGCGGCGCGTGCAACTACACGCGCCGGCAAAGAAATACTTGCACGCGCTTGATATCGGCGCAAGCGTGGTAGCCTGGGGCCCGTTCAGATCACACCGAGGAGGCCGCCATGGGCATCGCCGACGACGCGGTCGAGATCCGCGCGCAGGGCTGGCGGACCCTCGCCGCCCTGCACGGGCTGATCGAGACGTCCCTGGAGCGGGCCCTGCAGGCCGGCCACGGCCTGTCCGTCGTGGAGTACACGGTCCTCGACGCGCTGTCCCGGCAGGACGGCTGGCACATGCGGATGAGTCAGCTCGCCCGCGCCGCCGCGCTCTCCGGTAGCGCCACCACCCGGCTGGTCACCCGCCTGGAGCAGCGGGGGCTGCTCACCCGGATCCTCTGCGCCGACGACCGGCGCGGCATCTACACCGAGCTGACCCCGGCCGGCTCCGAGCTGCTCGCCCAGACCCGACCGACCCACGACCGGGTGCTGACCGACGCGCTCGCCGAGGCGGAGGCCACCCCCGAGCTGGCGCCACTGGTCGACGCCCTGCACCGGCTGCCAGCCGCCCGCTGACCGCCCCGCCGGCCCGGGCGACGGCGGGCGTACGGTACCCGCAGCCCGCACCGGGACCGTCGCGCAAGGAGGCAGGCGATGCAGGACCGCACCCCTCGTCCCGAAGAGCTGGAGCCGATCGAGCGCGCCGACATCGACGAGCTGCGCTCCCTGCAACGCGAACGGCTGCGCTGGTCGTTGCGGCACGCGTACGACCACGTGCCGCACTACCGCCGGGCGTTCGACGCCGCCGGCGTGCACCCCGACGACTGCCGCGACCTCGCCGACCTGGCCCGCTTCCCGTTCACCGGCAAGGCGGAGCTGCGTGACAACTACCCGTTCGGCATGTTCGCCGTACCCCGGGAGCGGGTCGCCCGACTGCACGCCTCCTCCGGCACCACCGGTCGACCCACAGTGGTCGGCTACACCCGCGACGACCTGCGGACCTGGGCCCGGCTGATGGCCCGGTCCATCCGCGCCTCCGGCGGCCGTCCCGGCGACCGCGTGCACGTCGCGTACGGCTACGGGCTCTTCACCGGCGGTCTGGGCGCCCATTACGGGGCCGAGGAACTCGGCTGCACGGTCATCCCGGTCTCCGGCGGCATGACCGAACGGCAGGTGCTGCTGATCCGCGACTTCGAACCCGAGGTCATCATGGTCACGCCCAGCTACATGCTCGCCATCGTCGACGAGATGCAGCGCCAGGGCGTCGACCCCCGCACCACCTCGCTGCGGGTCGGCATCTTCGGCGCGGAGCCGTGGACCGAGGACATGCGCCGCGAGATGGAACAGCGGTTGGACATCCACGCGGTCGACATCTACGGGCTCTCCGAGGTGATGGGCCCCGGCGTGGCCACCGAGTGCGTCGAGACCAAGGACGGGCTGCACCTCTGGGAGGACCACTTCTACCCGGAGATCATCGACCCGGTCACCGGGGTAGTGCTGCCCGACGGTGAGCGGGGCGAGCTGGTGCTGACCTCGCTGACCAAGGAGGCGATGCCGGTGGTGCGCTACCGCACCCGGGACCTCACCCGGCTGCTCGCCGGCACCGCGCGGCCGATGCGCCGGATCGAGAAGATCACCGGCCGGACGGACGACATGATGATCGTTCGCGGGGTGAACGTCTTCCCCACGCAGATCGAGGAGCTGATCCTGCGCACGCCGCAGCTGTCGCCGCACTTCCAGTGCGTCCTCGACCGGCGCGGCCGGCTGGACACCCTGACCGTACGGGTGGAGCGGCGCGTCGGGGTGGCCGTGGACGCCGCCGAGCGGGCCGGCGCGGCGCTGGTCGAGCTGGTGAAGAACACCATCGGGGTGAGCGTCGCGGTGGCTGTGCTCGCCCCGGACTCGGTGGAACGGTCGATGGGCAAGATGCGCCGCATCGTCGACCAGCGCGACGGCGGCTGAACGGCGACTGACGGCGCGGGGTCAACGGGGCACCGCGACCAGCGGTGTCGACATAGGATCCGCGAGATGCGCGTGCTGGTGGTCTCCGCCCCGCTCATCGGGCACGTCTTTCCCCTGGTGCCGCTGGCCGTCGCGCTGCGCGACGCCGGCCACGACGTGCTGGTGGCCACCGGCGGTGGGGCGATGGCCGCCGCCGGCGCCGGTCTGGCCGTGCACGACGTCGCGCCCGGCTTCGACTTCGGCCGGATCGCGCTGCGGGTCCTTCCCCGCCATCCGCTGATCGCGCGCGCCGAACTGGCCGGCACCGCCGGCACCCGGGGCGCCGGGCTGCTCTTCGGCGCCCTCAACGACCAGCTCACCGACCCGGTCGTCACGCTGGCCACCGGGTGGCGACCGGATCTGGTGGTGTACGAGCCGTTCGCGGTCGCCGGCGCGGTGGCGGCGGCGCTGCTCGACGTGCCGGCCGTACGCCAGGAGAACACCCTCTTCGACGGCCGGGACCTGGTCGGCGCGACCACCGCCCGGCTCGGGGCCGCGCTGCGCCGGCACGGCCTCGTGGAGCTGCCGCCACCCGCCGCCGCCCTCGCCGTGGCCCCGCCCAGCGTGGCCGCCCAGGCCGGCTGGCCGATGCGCTACACGTCCTACGTGGGCGGTGGTGAGCTGCCGGCCTGGCTGCGCGAGCCGGGCGAGCGACAGCGGATCCTGGTCACCCGCAGCACCCTGACCGGCCCCGGCGACCGGGGCCCGATGCCCGCCGTGGTGGCCGCCGCGGCCCAGGTGGACGCCGAGATCGTGCTGGTCCGGCCCGATGAGCGCTCGGCCCGTTCGCTGCCCGGCAACGTCCGGGTGGTCGACTGGATCCCGCTCGACGAGGCGTTACCGGCGAGCGCGGCGCTGGTGCACCACGGCGGGGCGGGCAGCGTTTACGGCGCCCTCGCCGCCGGCCTGCCGCAACTGGCCACGGTGGGCCCGGGGGACCGGCGGCACAACGCCGAGCTGGTGGCCCGCCGGGGCGCCGGCCTCGCGCTGCGTCCGGCCGACATCACCGCGCAGACACTGACCCAACTGCTCACCGACGAGAGCCTGCGGACGGCCGCCGGGCAGGTCAGCCAGGAGATCGCCGCGATGCCACCGCCGACGGCCCTGGTGGCCCGGCTGACGGCGCTGGTCTGATCCCCGCCCCGCGTGCCACAGCCGCGCCCACGCCCGGCTGCGGCAGGATGGCCTGATGCGACACGTCGTGCTGTTCCACTCCGTGTACGGGCTGCGGCCGGCCGTTCGTGCCGCCGCCGACCGGTTGCGCGCCGCCGGGCACCAGGTCACCGCCCCCGATTTGTACGGCGTCCCGGCCGCCGACACCGTCGAGGAGGGCTTCGCGCTGCTCGACAAGATCGGCCACGAGGTGGTGCTCGACCGGGCCCGCGCGGCGCTGCGCGACCTGCCGCCGCAGACGGTCCTCGCCGGTTTCTCGATGGGCGCCGGCGTCGCCGGGGCGCTGCTCGCCGAGCGCCCCGACGCCGCCGGCCTGCTCCTGCTGCACGGCACCGGCGGCGCGCCGGACACGGCGCGGCCCGGGTTGCCGGTGCAGCTGCACGTCGCCGACCCGGACCCGTACGACGCGCCGGACGAGGTCGACGAGTGGCAGCAGGCGATGACCGACGCCGGCGCCGACCTGACCGTGTTCCGCTATCCCGGCGCCGGACACCTGTTCACCGACCCGGACCTCGCCGAGTACGCCCCGGACGCCGCCGCGCAGGTCTGGCCCCGGGTGCTGGCCTTCCTCACCGCCGACTGAGCGCCGGCCGGGCCACCCGACGTTCAGCGGGTGGTGGCGCCGATGCGCGGGGGAGTGGAGAGAGAGACGATCGCCCGCGGTGGCGCGTCACCCCGCCCCAGCTCCTCGATCATCCGGCCGACGGAGACGAACTCGCACCGGGCCGCCAGCAGCAGCGCGAGCACGGCGCGTTGGCGGGGGCCGTCGGACCCTCGACGGGGCGCTATCGTGGCGGCAATCATGATCCTCACGGGGGTGCGGGAATGACGACCACAGCCTTCGACGACCACGAGCGGTCGCGCTGGGCCGGGCGGGCGGCGGCGTACGACGGCAGTTTCGCGCTGCTGTGCGCCCATCCCGCCCCGGCACTGTTGGACGCCGCCCACGTCGATGCCGGAACCCGAATGCTCGACGTCGGCACCGGTTCCGGGACCGTCGCCGGATTGGCGTGCGCGCGCGGCGCCAGTGTGGTGGCCGTCGACGCGGAGCCCAGCATGGTCGACCTGGCCCGCAGCCGGCTCCCGTCCGCCGACGAGGTTAGCCTCGCGGCTCTGCCCCATCTCCCGTTCGACTCCGGGCAGTTCGACGCGGCCGTGGCGAACTTCGTGATCAATCACGTGGGCGACCCGGCGGCCGCGATCACCGAACTCCGACGGGTCGTCCGGCCGGGCGGACGGATCGCGGCGACGATCTGGCCCCACCCGCCGCCCGAGGCGCAGAGCCTCTGGGGCGAGGTCTTCGACGCTGCCGGGGTCGACCGCCCGACCTCGATGCCGAGGGTGGACGCGGAGCGGGACTTTCCCCGTACCCCCGAGGGGTTCGCCGGGTTGCTCGACGCCCCCGGCCTCGCCGACGTGCGGTGCGAGACGATCACCTGGGCGCACCGCACCGACCCCGAGGCGTGGTGGAGCGGCCCGGCGAACGGCATCAGCGGGCCCGGCCTGCTGATGGAGACCCAGCCGCCGGCGGTGATCGCCCGCATTCGTGCCGCGTACGACGAGCTGACCGCCGCCTACCGCGACCCGGACGGCCTGCTCGCGCTGCCCACCGCCGCGCTGTTGGCCTCGGCGTCCGTGCCGTAGGACGACTCGGCTGTGCCCGCCCCGCCGGGGGGTGGGGCACGGCGTCGAGAATGGGCGGCATGGAGTTCCTGTGTTACCACCGCGACCGGCCCGACTCGGCGACGTTGCGCGACGAGTTGCTGGCCGAGCACTGGACCTACATGGACCGGTTCGCGGCGGAGATGATTACGCGTGGCCCTACCCTGTCCGGCGACACGGCCACCGGCAGCGTGCACATCGTCGACGTGCCCGACCCGGGCGCCGCGCGGGCGTTCGCCTTCGACGAGCCGAACTACCAGGCCGGCGTGTACCGGGATGTGCTGCTGCGCCGGTGGCGCAACGCGCTGGGCCGCACGATGTGGGACTTTCCCGGCGGTCGGACCGGCGGCAACCGGTATCTGGTGCTCGGCCTCGGCGCGGGGCCGGCCGTTGACCTGGCCGTGCCGCCCGACCGGGACGAGCTGATCGCGTACGGGCCGCTGCTGTCCGACGACGGCGACACCTGGCTCGGCACCGCCGCGCTGGTTCGGGCGCCGACCCCGGACGCGGCGCGCGCCATCCTGACCGTGGAGCGGTACGCCGACGTCGAGGTGCACCACTGGCAGTTCGGCGGGCGACCGGTCTGACCCCTCAGGCGGCGGCCAGGCCGTTCGGCCAGTGGATCAACGGGGGGCGAGGTGCGGCGCGCACGACCCTGGCCGGTGGGCCGACGCCGGCGGGTCCGCCGCGTTCGGGTGGCCCCGGCACGGTGGGCACCGCACGGATCGTCGCCGGGGCCCGGGCCACGTCCGCAAGCCAGTGCCCGCCCGTGTTGGTCGGCGTCGCGGACGCTCGGGTCGGAGGCACGTCACTGGCGGACGCGACGGCGCGCAGGCGGCGGGCACCCGCCGGGCGGTTGGCCCCGCGACTCGGCGCGGCCGGTGCGGTGGCCATCGTCGCCGTCGGGAGACGTCGGCGCGGCGGTTCGGTGCGGCGCGATGAGACCGTCGGGACCACCACCGCGAAGACGGCGCCGAGGCGGCCAGCCCGGGAGCGAACGGCGTCGAGACGCGCCATGTCGGCTGGGCGGTCCGCGACAGGGTGATCTGCGGCGGAACGGTCCGCGGCGCGACGGACCGAGGTGGGGTCGAGGGCGTCCGGGCGGACGGTGTCGAGGCGCGGTGCTTCGGCGGCACGGCGGCCGAAGACGGCCCGCAACGCGCGGGGCAACCGCTCGGCGGCGACCTGGCGCAGCGCGGGCGCGGCGAACACGTACCCGTCGGCGCGCCGGGGGAGCAGCAGCCCGGCCGCGACCAGCCCGCGTAGGGCCGATGCGGATTGGCCAGGCGCCCAACCGAGGGCCCGGTCGACGGCAGTGCCGGAGACCGGACCGCCGGTGGTGGCAGCGGCCATCAGCACCGCCCGTCGTTCACCGTCGAGGTGGTCCAGCTCCGCGCCGACGGCCCGGCGGACCGCGTCGGGCAGCGGGAGCGTCACCCGGTCGGCGCCGTCCACGATTGACCGCACGTACGCCGCCGCGTGGCCGGGACGGCCCGCCACCAGTGGCAGCAGCCGGTCGGCCAGGGTCACCGGTTGCCCCGCCCGGGTGAGCAGGTGGCGCAGCAGCCGCCCGGACTGCACCGTGGCCAGGGGACGGATCGGCACGCGGCGGGCGGGGCCGGGTCGGGTGTCGGCCCACTGCGGCTGATGCACGGTGAGCACCGCCAGCGGTAGCCCGCGTGCCGCCGCCGCGGTGAACAGCGCGTGCAGGAAGTGGCTCACGACGGGCGCGGCACGGTCCACGTCGTCCACGGCGACGACCAGCGGTCGGTGGGCGGCCAGGCGCAGCAGCACGTCCCGGCAGACCGCCGCGGCGGCCAGCGCCTCGGCCGAACCGTCCGGGGTGGTCAGCAGCGATTGCAGCGCCACCACCGCCGCCGCGACCCGGTCCGGCGGGTACAGCGGTGTCAGAGCGTCGGTCAGGCGGTCGCGGACCGCCGCCGGGCCGTCGCCGTGGCGGATGCCGGCGACGCCGCGGACCAGCTCGGCGACCGGCGCGAGCACCTGGTCGGGGTACGGCGGGCAGCCCACCACGCACCAGCGCACCGGCATCCCGTCCACCGTGCGCAGCGCGCGGGCCAGCTCGTGCAGCAGTCGGCTGCGGCCGCTGCCGCTCGGGCCGACCAGGGACACCCAGCGCGGTTCGTGCTCGTGCAGCGCCCGGGTCACCTGGTCGGTGATGCTGGCTAGTTCGCGACGTCGCCCGATCAGCGGGCCGTCGTGTCGGTCGGCGCCCGGTCGCGCCAGGCCGGCGGCATGCCACACCGGCATCGGCGGCACCCGGCCGGCGACCGGCACCGGCGCCAGTTGACGCTGCACGATGAGACCGGCGGTGGCCCGCGCCGTGGCGGCGCACAGCGCGACGGCGCCGGGTGCGGCGTACTCCTGCAGGCGGGCCGCGGTGGTGATCACCGCGCCGCTGGCCACGCCGTGGCCGCCGCTGACCGCGTCGCCCAGGTCGACCACCGCCTCGCCGGTGGCGACCCCGACGCGCACCCGCAGGGTGATGTCGCCGAGGATCGGCCGGCGATCCAGCGCGGCCTGGATCTCCAGCCCCGCCCGCACCGCCCGGTACGCGTCGAAGCCGTCGGAGTGTCGCGCCCCGAACAGCGCCATCACCGCGTCGCCGACGTACTTCTCGACCACGCCGTGCCAGCGGCGCAGCACGGAGGCGACCGTGTCGAAGTACGCCCGTTGCAGCGCCCGGACGTCCTCCGGGTCGAGCCGGTCGACCAGTGCGGTGGAGCCGACGATGTCGGCGAACAGCACGGTGACCGTCCGTCTCTCCTCGGCCACCGGCCAGTGTGGGCGGTCGGTCCGCTGCGTGTCGGCGACGATAGTGATCATGGGTGCGCACCGGTCCTTCCCCCGCTGATGGCTGACGACCCTCGGAGATTGGCATTCCTGGGCTGACGGGGGATCGGCAGAACGACGTATGTCGGCCACCCGCAACCTTTAGTCGCAATGTCGACGCGAGGAGTACCACAAGCGGCAGATGGCCGTAGAACGGTACGGGGGCGTGTGATTAGGCTGCGTCCCATGGCCAGCGATGTGGACACCGCACCGCTCGTGGGCCGGGCCGAGCTGGTGCAGACGGTTCGGTCGGCGCTGCTTGGTGACGTGGCACAGGGGCAGACGGCCGCCGTCTTCCTCACCGGTGAGAGCGGTGTGGGCAAGACCCGCCTCCTCGGTGAGATCGGTGCCCGATTGCGCGACCAGGGCGCATTGGTGCTGACCGGCAGTTGCCTGGACATCGGCGACGCCTCGCCGCTGCACCCGTTGCTGCAGGCGCTGCGGCGTTTCGACGGGGACCTGTCCGCGGCGCAGGCGCGCACCTCCTCGGCGGTGCGCGGGCTGTTGCAGATGTTCGCCGACGAGACGGGCGGCCCGGACGGCGCGGGCGCCCTGCTGGAACGCGTCTCCAGGGGCCTGCACCTGATCGCCGAGGGGCGACCGCTGGTGCTGATCCTGGACGACCTCCAGTGGGTCGACCGCAGCACCCGCCAGCTCCTGCTCTATCTGCTGGCCGGTCTCGGTGACCTCCAGCTCTCGGTGCTGGCCGCGGTGCGGGCCGAATCGTTGCAGGGCGCGCACCCGCTGCGCCGGGTGCTCACCGAGCTGCGCCGGCTGCGGACGGTCCGGGTGCTCGACCTGTCCCCGCTGGACCGCGCCGGCACCGAGCAGCTCGCCGCCGCGGTGGTCGGCCGGGCGCTTCCGCCCGACGCGGCCGAGCAGGTGTGGCAGCGCAGCGGCGGCAACCCGTTCGTCATCGAGGAGTTGGCCCGCGACCTGCGCGACGGGCGGGACGGGCTGTCCGAGACGCTGCGCGAGATCTTCCTCGACCGGGTCGACGCGCTGCCGCAGCACGCGCACGCCGTGGTGCACGCGGTGGCGGCGGGCGTCGAGCCCGTGCAGCACTGGCTGCTGGCCGAGGTGTTGCGGCTGCCCGAGGACGAGCTGATCGACGCCGCACGCGCCGCGGTCGCGCACCGGCTGCTGGTCGGCGCCGACGACGGCTACCGGCTGCGGCACCGCCTCGTCGCCGAGGTGCTGGCGCACGAGCTGCTGCCGGCCGAACGCTCCGGGCTGCACCGCCGCTACGCCGAGGCGCTGACCGCGGCGCCGGGCGAGCTGCACCAGGCCCGGCTGGCGCATCACTGGCGGCTGGCCGGCGAGCCGGCGCGGGCGTTGCCGGCGGCGGTGGCCGCCGCGCAGGAGGCCGAGCGGCTGCACGGTTACGCCGAGGCGCACCGCCACTGGACGGCGGCGTTGCACCTGGCCGGCGACTCCGGCTCGCTGGAGGTGGACCGGATCGAGCTGCTCGGCAACGCCGCCGAGGCGGCCCACCACTGTGGGGAGCACGCCCGCGCGTTGGCCCTGCTGGAGGAGTTGGCCGCCGTACAGGGTGGCGCTCCGAGCTGCGCGCTGCACATCCGCCGGGCCCGGTACCTGGCCGCCGCGGGGCGCTCGGCGCTCGCCGAGGAGGAGTACGAGCGGGCGCTGGAGGCGGCGGACTGCTCGCCGCGAGACCGGGCCGCCGCCGCCGCGCGGCTGGCCGAGCTGTTGCTGCACCTGGGCCGCTACGCCGACGCCGGCGAGCGGGCGCGGGAGGCGCTGGCGCTGGCCGAGAACGCGGAGGGTTCCGCCACCGAGGTCGTGCTGGCCAGCTCGGCCCTGGGCTTCAGCGACGCCTTTCTGGAAGACCCGGACGCCGGTCTGGCGGTCATGCGCGACGCCCTCGACACCGCCGAGCGCGCCGGCCAGCCCGAGGACGTGGCCTGCGCCTACCTGCACCTGGCGGAGCTGCTGACCGGGCCGCTGAACATCCTCGAAGAGGGCGTGGTGGTGGCACGGCGGGGCGCCGAGCGGGTGGCCGAGCTGGGGCTGGGCCGCACCTGGGGCACCCGACTGCTGGCCATCGCCATCAACGGGCTGTTCCGGGTGGGCCAGTGGGCCGAGGCGGAGAAGGTGGTCGCCGTGGCCCTGCGGCACCGACCGTCCGGCGCGGACGCCGTCGAGTTGCTGCTCGCCCGATGCCGGCTCTCGGTGGGCTACGGCGACATCGAGGCCGCCGGTCGGGACCTCGACGCGGTGGCGACCCTGCTCGCCGGCGGTGGGGCCCGCCACGTCATCCCGCTGCTCACCCTGCGGTCCGGGTTGGCGATGTGGGAGGGCCGGCACGACGTGGCGCGGCTGGCGGTCCAGCGCGGCCTCACCGAGAGCCGCTCCGACGACGTGATGATCCTGTCCGCCCTGGTCTGGCACGGGCTGCGCGCCGAGGCGGAGGCGCACTCCAGCCGCACCGTGGACGTGGACCCGACGGCCGTACGCCGGCTGCGGGACGTCGCCGACCGGATGGCCCGCAAGAGCGCCGGAGCGGCCCGACCGGTGCGCTCTGTGGTGGAGGGCTTCCTGGCCCTGTGCGCCGCCGAGGTGAGCCGCCTCAACGGCAGCGACCCCGAGCTTTGGGCCACCTCGGTCGCCGAGTGGGACCGGCGTAACCACCCCTATCCGGCGGCGTACTCCCGCCTGCGGCAGGCGGAGGCTCTGCTGGCCCGGCGCAGTCGGGTGGCCACCGCGGGCAAGCTGCTGCGGGAGGCGTACGGAGTGGCGCAGGGGTTGGGCGCGGTGCCGTTGACCTCGGAGATCCGGGAGTTGGCGGGGCGGGCCCGGGTGTCGCTGCAGGAGCGCGACGCCGACGGCGCGCGCGCCGCCGCGTCGGCCGAGCCGGTCGGCGACGAGTTGGCTGCCCTCACCGCGCGCGAGCGGGAGGTGCTCGCGCTCGTCGCCGAGGGGTTGACCAACAAGGAGATCGGGCAGCGGCTGTTCATCAGCGAGCGGACCATCGGTGTGCACGTGTCGCACATCTTCGACAAACTCCAGGTCCGCACCCGCGTCCAGGCCAGCGCGATCATGCTGCGCAACTCCCGCGGCTGACGGCACCGGTACGTATCCCGGCGCGTGTGCGCGCCGGGATACGTCGTTCTACTGATCCCGGCGGCGGCCCTCGGCTGAGAGGCTGAGCCCCGTCGACGGCGTCACGGGGGCGTCACGACCACAATGGAGGAGAGATGACCGAACCCGTCTGGGGGCCCGTGCACCGGGACATCGTCGACCTGCTGGCCGACCATCCGGCGGACGTGCCAGCGGTGGTCGATCACCTCACCAAGCTCCAGGACATGCTGGTGCGGCTGCCGCCGCTGGAGGCGAGCTGCCCGCTCGCCGACTTCAACAAGCTCTACCTGACGATCACCAGCAGCGTGCTGGACGGTCTGTACGACGACCGTTTCGTCGACCCGGTGTTCCTCTCCCGGCTGGACGTCGAGTTCGCGGCCCGCTACTTCGACGCCCTGCGGCTGTGGACCGACTCCAGCCCCGGCACGCCGAAGGCGTGGTCGTGTCTGTTCTCGCGGATGCGCGGGCCGGACGCTCGCCCGTTGCCGTCGGCGGCGGCAGGTGTGAACGCGCACATCAACTTCGATCTGCCGTTCGCGTTGGTGACGACGTTCGACCACCTGGAGTCGGAGCCGGTCGACGGCACCGACCAGCACCACGACTACCTGGAGATCAACAACATCTTCGCGGACAAGATCCCCGGCCTGCGCCGAGGCTATCTGGAGCGGTGGCAGCTGCTCATCGACATGCTCAACGGCGACATCGACGACTGGTACCAGGGGGAACTGGTCGAGTACACCCGCGATGTCGCCTGGCGCAACGCGCAGAAGATCTGGCGGTGCCGGCACGATCCGGACGCCCGCGAGTGTGAGCGCACGCGGTTGGACGACAACGCCGCGGCGCTCGGCCGGTTGCTGCTCTCGCCCCTCGGGGCGTTCCTGCAGTAGCCGGGACGGGGGGTCCCCGCGCTCCGCCCGTGGGGGCGGCGGAGCGCGGGGGCGCGTCCGCCCCACCAGCTCCACCACCCGCGGGTCGACCGGTGTTCACCGGCGGCGGCGGGGAGTCAGCCGGTCGGCTCGGGGGGTGTCGACCGTCTGCCGTCGTCGGCCGGCCCGGGGGGTGCCGGCCGGCGGCGGGGGAGCGGGTGCGGGCCGGGCTCGCTGCGCCGGTCGGCGGTGACGGGACGGGCCGCCGGCCGGCCCAGCGGCCACGCGGGGGTACGGGCCACCGCACGGTGGTGGGGGGCCGGACCGGCCGCGGTGTGCTCGGTCGTCAACGGGGCGCCGGCCGGGGGTGTCGGTCGGCTCGTACGGGGTACGCCCGCGCCATGACCGTCCTGGCCCGGCGCCGGCCCGCCGCCCGACCCCGCCCCGCGCGGCCCGGTCCGCTCCGGCCGGGCGGCCCGGTACCACGACCCGCCGCCCGTCCCGGCGCGCGATGACCGCCGCTTTGGCCCGGTTTCCGTTCCGTTTCGACTCGGCGTTCCGTCCACCGTTGGCGCTGCTGGGCGTCCGACCGGCGACGGCCTGGGTCGCCGTCACCGACCAGGACCTCCTGATCCGGTACGGGCCGTGGCGGCTGCGCACCGGCCGGGACAACGTGCTCGGCGCCGAGGTGGGCGGCCCGTACCGCTGGTGGCGGGTGATCGGCCCGCACCTGTCGTTGGTCGACGGCGGCGTGAGCTTCGGCAGCAGCACGGCGGGCGGGGTCTGCCTGCGCTTCGGCGTACCGGTGCCGGCTCTGGCGCCCGGCGGCTGGCCCCGGCATCCGGCGGCCACGGTCACCGTTGCCGACCCGCCGGCCCTCGCTCGGCTGCTCGCCGGATGAGGACCTGCCCTGAGCAGGCCATCCGCATACCCGGTTCCGCCGGTCGGACCGCCGGGCACCACCTACCGTCGGATCAGGACCTGCGAGGGTGGGACGGGCGATGGCTGACGAGCACCGGGCGAGACCGCGACGCTGGAACGGACGACGCCATACGCCGACGGGACCGGACCCGGCCCTGCGCGCCGCCCGCGACCCGGCCCGCCCGCACTCCGGCGGCCGGCGGGGTGTCGTGGTGCCCGAGCGGGTCGACAGCCCGGCCCGGTCGGCGCCGCCGGCCAGCCCGCTGCGCCGGTGGCTCTTCCAGCACCAGGTGCAGCCGCCCGGCCCGGAGGCCGAAGAGGGGCAGAGCCGCCGGCACCCCTGGTGGCAGGTGATGTGCCTGACCGGCGTGGACTACTTCTCCACCCTGTCCTACCTGCCGGGCATCGCGGCGGTGGCCGCTGGTGCGCTGTCCCCGCTGGCGACCATGCTGATCGTCGCGCTGACGCTGTTCGGCATGCTGCCCATGTACCGCCGGGTGGCCCAGGAGAGCCCGCACGGGCAGGGCTCGGTCGCGATGCTGGAACGGCTGCTGCCGTTCTGGCGGGGCAAGATCTTCGTGCTCGTGCTGCTCGGGTTCGTGGCCACCTCGTGGATCATCACGATCACCCTGTCCTCGGCCGACGCCACCGTGCACCTGCTGGAGAACCCGTACCTGCCGGACGCCCTGCACGGCCCGGCGGTGCCGGTGCTGGTCACCATGGCGCTGCTGCTCGTCCTCGGCGGCGTGTTCCTGCTCGGCTTCCGCGAGGCCGTCGTGGTGGCCATCCCGCTGGTGGCGGTCTTCCTCGTCCTCAACGCGGTGATCGTGGTGGTCGCGGTGACCCGGATCGTCGAGGACCCCGCCATCGTGTCGGACTGGACCACCGCGCTGACCGCGGGCGGCGGGGCGGGCCACGTCCTGATCACGGCCGTGCTGGCGTTCCCGCTGCTGGTGCTGGGGCTGTCCGGCTTCGAGACCGGCGTCAGCATGATGCCGCTGGTGTCGGCCGACGGCCCGGACCCGGCGGCCCGGCTGGCCGCCCGGATCCGCAACACCCGCCGGCTGCTCACCACCGCCGCGCTGATCATGTCGGTGTACCTGATCTCGACGACCTTCGTGACCACCGCGCTCATTCCCGCCGCCGAGTTCCGCCCGGGCGGCCCCGCGAACGGTCGGGCGCTGGCCTTCCTGGCGCACACCTATCTCGGCGAGGGTTTCGGCACCGTCTACGACGTGAGCAGCGTGCTCATCCTCTGGTTCGCCGGCGCTTCGGCCATGGCCGGCCTGATCAACATCGTGCCCCGCTACCTGCCCTCGTACGGCATGGCCCCGGAATGGGCACGCGCGGTACGTCCGGTGGTGATCGTCTACACCGTGGTCAGCGTCGCCATCACGATCGCCTTCCGGGCCGACGTCAACGCCCAGGCCGGGGCGTACGCCACCGGCATCCTGGCGATGATGGTCTCCGGCGCGGTGGCGGTGACCATCTCCGCGGTCCGGCACCGCCAGCGCGCCGCCGGCATCGGGTTCACGGTGCTGACCCTGGTGCTGCTGTACGCGCTGTTGGAGAACGTCGTCGAGCAACCGGACGGGATCACCATCTCGGCGCTGTTCATCCTGGGCATCATCGTGGTGTCGCTGATCTCCCGCGTCACCCGGACGACGGAGCTGCGCGCCGAGCGGATCGAGTTCGACGAGCCGGCCCGCCGGTTCGTCGCCGATTCGCTGGCTCATGACGGGCAGTTGCACCTCATCGCCAACAAGCGGCAGAGCGGCTCGGCGAAGGAGTACACGATCAAGGAGCGGGCGCAGCGGAGCATCAACCCGGTGCCCGGGGCCGCCGACGTGCTGTTCCTGGAGATCGACGTGGTGGATCCGTCGGGGTTCAGCCAGGTGCTGCGGGTGCACGGCGTCGAGGTGGCCGGCTTCCGGGTGCTGCGGGCCAGCAGCCCGGCCGCGCCGAACGCGATCGCCGCGATCCTGCTGGCGCTGCGCGACGCCACCGGGGTACGCCCGCACGCGCACTTCGAGTGGTCGGAGGGCAGCCCGATCGCGCATCTGCTGCGCTACCTGATCCTCGGCCAGGGGGACACCCCGCCGGTGGTACGGGAGATCATTCGCCGTATCGAGCCCGACCCGCTGCGTCGGCCCGGCATCCACGTCGGCGGGTGAGCGCGCACCGTCTGGTGCCGTTGAAGATGAATGGCAGCACTGTTCACGTTCACACCTTCCTGTCGTATTGCGGCCTTAAGGTGACCCTTGGTGGAGGGCGCGCAGCCGGCCGGCGAGGTCGTCGGCGAAGACGTTCCCGCCCACGCCTCCGAACCAGCCTCCTAGGACGCGCTGCGCGGTGTGACGGTGCCCGTCCGCGCTGCGCGGTGTGACGGTGCCCGCCCCGGGGCGGGCACCGTGCCCCTCAACCCCGGGCGGCAAACGGCCCGCGCCCTGGACGGGCGCGGGCCGGTGGACCGTGTTCGTCCTACTTGGACGGCTCGGGCAGCTTGCAGTCGACCTTGGGGTTGGCCCCGATGTAGTTCAGCGGTCCGGCCACGATCGTGACCAGGATCGTGCCGGCCTCGGCGCAGTTGGTGTCGTCGCCGCTGTAGTAGCCCCGCTGGCCGCCGGCGATGGCGCCGATCACCAGCCAGATCACGACGATGACTCCGAGTATCGAGGTGCCGCGCATCGCTGCCTCCTGAAGGAATGTGGTGGATCTGAGGTGCAGGCGTTGTACCCAATCGGGTCGCGCGGCTAACGGTGGGCGTCCGGCCCCTACGCCGGATCCTCCGTCCGGCCGATGCCGTCCGCCGTCGGTACCGCGTCGGCATCGGCCACCCGCATCGCGTCCCGACGGTCGGCTATCGGATCGCCGACCGACCCGGCCGCGGTACGAGCGACCGGACGTAGAACTGCCTCACGGCCCCGCCGAGGAGGACCCATGAACGCGCCGACCCCATTTCTGTCCATCGACCGCCCCGAGGACGTCGCGGTCGCGGCCCGCGCGCTCGCCGGCGGCGCGGTCGTCGCGGTGGCGTTCGCCAACTTCTACGCGATCGTCACCCGGCCGGACGCGACCACCGTCCGCCGGGTCAACCTGGCCAAGGGCCGCCCGGTCCACCAGGTCGGCAGCATCACCACCGCCATCGGACGGATCCCGGGAATGTTCGACTGGTCCCGGATCTCGCCCCGGCTGCCGATCGGCCGGGTGCGGGCGCTGATGGACGCCCTCTACGGCGCCGGGCCGTTCGGATTCCGGGGCCCCGCCGCCGACCGGCTGCCCGAACACCTCACCCAGCTCGACCACGGCCTGCGTACCACCCAGGTCATCGCTCCCGGTCTGACCTGTCCGTCCAACACGTTCTTCGAGCGGGCGCTCGCCGAGACTGGCACCGATCACCTCTACATCACGTCGGCGAACCGGTCCCGACACCACACCGGGATGGTCGAGGAGCCGGCGCACTGGAAGGCCGGCGCGCTCGCCGCCGACTTCGCCCACCTCGACGACCTGGTGGTGCTCGCCCACCCGGACGAGGCGGCCGCCCGCGCCGCCTACCCCGGCTACCTCACCACCTCGGTGACCCTGCTCTCCTTCCACGCGCCGGAGTGCGAGCTGGAGGAGCCGCCGGTACTGACCGTGGACCGGCACGGTTCGCTGCACCTGGACGACGTACGCCGGGCCGCCGCTCCGCTGGGCCTTCAGGTGCGCCTCGGCAGCACCGCCGGGCGACGGTTGCAGGTCCGGGGGTACGCGGAATTGCTGGTGTGAGCCACCACCGGATCGGCCTGCCGGTGCTGGCCGGTGCGGGGAGTCAGTGCGGCGGGGCGGGGGACTCCGGCGGTTTGCCGCGACTGCGGCGATAGTCGGCGTACGCGACGCCGGCCAACACCAGCAGGGCGCCGAGGGAGGCGCACAGCGGCGGCAGGTACATCGCCGCCGGCGCGATCGTCAGCAGCGCCAGGAGGCCGCCGGCCCTCGACGGCGACACCCGGCTGAACACCTCGTACTCGAATGAGGACCGGCCGACCAGGAACAGCGCCGGGCCGCCGAGGATCACCGCCACCCAGGCCGGCGGCGTACGGCCGGGGTCGTCGTGCAGCACCAGGTCGAACCCGGAGGCCGTGACCACCACTCCGGAGATCATCAGCAGGTGGGTGTACGGCGCGGTGAACAGGAACTTGCCCGGCGCCCCGGACATCTTGATCGCCGTCGGCAGCAGCTGGCCGGACTTGTGGACGTAGATCCGCCAGAGCAGCAGGGTGGTCGCGAACGCCACGGCGAACGACGCGATGTTCTGCGCCGCGGAGTGGGCCAGGTTGAACATGGTGCCGATCGTCAGGATGGCGTCGCCGAGGGCGATGATGAAGAACTGCTGGTACCGCTCGGAGAGGTGCTCGGCCGTGACGTTGCGCTGCGGCTCCGGCACCACCCCCAACCCGGGCACCGGGTACGCGAGCCGGAAGCCGCCGTAGTCGATGGCGAGCGCGATGGCCCAGCACGCCAGCCGGGCGTCGCCGCTGACGAACCCGCCGATGATCCAGGGGATCGCCGACACGGCGAACCAGACGAAGATGCGCACGGCCCTGCGCTGGGTCTGCGGTTCCCGGCGCACGGCCGGCACCAGGAACAGCCCGCGCCCGAGGTGGATGGCCACGTACGTGGCGGCGAAGACGATTCCCCGTGCGCCGAACGCCTCCGGGATCGCGGTGGTCATCAACAGGGCGCCGAACATCACGGCGCTGATCAGCAGCTTGATCTCGGTGCGGTCCGGGTCGTACAGGTCGGTGACGAGGGTGGTGATCGCCCACGTCCACCAGACGGCGGCCAGCAGGATCAACGACTGACCGGCCCGATGCCAGTCGAGCTGGTCGACCATGCCCCGCGAGATGAGGGCGAGCGCGACCACGTACACCAGGTCGAAGAAGAGTTCGAGCAGCGTCACCCGGCGGGGGGCATCCGGGTCGCGCACCGGCGGTCGGCTCTTGCGGTGCCCGGGCTCCGGCGCGGAGAGGTGCACGATTGCTCCTGCGGTGCCGGTGGACGCGGCGAGCCATCCGGCCCACCTCGACCGACGCTAGCCAGCGGTCGGACGCGCCACTCCGGATTCGTCTGGTCGTCCCCCGACCGGGGAGGCGGTTGATCGACTCGGCTTTCCTGAGGCCGGGGTGTCCGGGCGGGTGGATGGCCCGGTTTTCGGGACATCGGGTCGATCACGGCCCTGGCTCTCGGCCCCCGACTGCTCCGCCACAACGACGGAACCCCCGGGCCGACCGTCGGGAAGACGGGCGCCCGGGGGTTCGCTGTCGGCTCTCAGCCCTGGCTGCCACCCGGCAACACCGCGGTCGCCTGGTCACCGGCACCGGCCAGCACCCGCGCCTGCTGGGGCCAGGTGGCCAACGCGGGTGCCGCACGTAGACCGGCGGTCCGGATCAGGTCGCGCAGCGCCGGCTCGTCCAGCTCGCCGAGCTGGCGGTAGGTGCGTACGCCGGCCGCCTGCAACGCGGCCGCCATCTTCGGCCCGACCCCCTGGATCCGGCGGAAGTCGTCCGCCGGGCCCGTCGGTTCGGTGTCCGCCTGCGTCGGCGTGGTCTCGGCCATCCGGACCGGCGGGGCGGCCCGCACCGGCTCGGCGTCCTCGACGTCCGCCGAGGTCGCGCCCGCCGCAACCGCCGGCGTCGCCTCGGCCGGGGTGACCTCGGCGTCCGTGGTCTCGGCCTGCGTGACCTCGGCCTCGGTGGTCTCGGCCGGGCTGGTCTGCGCCGGGCTGGTCTCGGCCGGGATGGCCTCGGCCTCGGTGGTCTCGGCCGGGTTGGTCTCCGCCTGCGCGATCTCCGCCGGGGTTGCCTCGGCGTGGGACGCCTCGGACGGCAGGGTGTCGATGCTGTCGTCCATCGGCTGCCGCGGGGCGATCACCGTCGCCGGGGCGGGCTGCTCGTCGACCGCGACCGGCTCCGGTTCCGCCGCGACCGCGGGCGGTTCGTCGACCGCGTCGGTCCGCTCGGTGGCGGGGACGGGCGGCGGGGCGTCGGTGAGGGCGATGTCGCCCGTGTCGACGGCGTCCGGGGCGGAGTCGTCCCGCGTGGTCACCGCAGCCGGTGCGCTGACCGTGTCCGCCGGGGTCGGCTCCTCGGTGACCGCGGCCGGGGGGGCGTCCACGGCCGCCGCCGGGGAGGCCTCGTCGGTGGCGGCCGGCGGCACCGGAGCGTCGATCACGGCCAGGCCGGCGACGGGGTCACCGTCCACGATCGACTGACCCTGCCCGCTGGCCCGCGTGTCCTGCCGGCCGCGCAGCAACCATCCGGCGGCCAGGCCCAGCAACAACGCCAGTACCACTATCAGCGAGTGTCCGATAGACCACTCCACGGCGAACCTCCCTCTCATTTCATCGAAAAAGTCACGAGAAAAACTCGCCGCAGCTTTGCACACGTGCTTTGCCGATGACAGAGAGGACCGGTCGTCGGCACGATGGTCGGGACGGTCACCTCGGGTGGTGCCTGACGGGTGACGCAGCGTCGCAGCCACGGCAGGACGGAACCGGCGGGCCCCGTGCACCGTTCGACGGCGTTCCGCGCGACGACCAGGGCCGGGCCCCGGGGTGACCGCCGCACACGCAGCGACCCGGGTCGGCGCCGTGTCGCCGTGCCCGGGTCGGTGGTGCCGCGCTCAGTCCTCGTCGCCCTCGTAGGTGTGGAAGTCGTCGACGAAGCGGCACCGCAGCGGGGGCACCCGACTGGTCACTCCGAAGTAGCCGCGCGCGCCGAGCAACGCGAGTTGGCCCACCACGCCGAAGATCAGCGAGATGCCCTTGCGGACCCGCTCGGGTACGAGGTCGCGGGTCTGCGCGGTCAGCGGAATGCGGGTGGCGATGTTGATGGTGCCGGCGTCGCGGGTGACCGCGTGTGGCAGGTACTGGTGGCGTACCGCCGAGTGTGTGCCATCCGCCGCCACCAGCAGGTCGCCGATGGCGCTGGTCCCGTCGGCGAAGTACGCGGTGACCGTGCCGTCGTCGTGCTGCTCGTACCGGACGAAGGTCTTGTCGAAACGCACCACGTCGCCCAGGTCGGTCAGCAACACCTGGCGCAGCACCATCCGGGCCACCGAGTGTTCGGTGCGCACCGGGTCGACGGCCGGCCGCAACTCGAACGAGGCGGTCTGGCGCAGCCGTTGGGTGACGACGTTGAAGTAGCTCGGCGGCCGGGCGCAGGTGGCCAGGAACGTGGCGACAGCTTCGGCGGCAGGCACTCGCGCAGCGCCCGGCTGCCGGTGGGGCCGATGCCCACCCGGTAACCGAGCAGCCCTTCGGCGCTGTGGTGGTGCCGTTCGTAGACGGCGACGCTGATCCCGGCGCGACGCAGCCCGTGCGCGAGGCGCAGCCCGCCGGTGCCGGTGCCGGCGCCGATGATCAGGACGTGCGGCGGGGCGGTGGACATGTCAGCCGGCCGGGTGGGGCGCCGCCACGTCGGCCGCGTCCCAGCGGTAGAAGCAGTCGGCGATGGCGTCCTGGGGGGAGCGCCAGGTCGACAGGTACGGCGAGGTGTGGGCGGCGAGTCGCTCGTTGACCTGCTGGAAGAGCGGGTGGTTGCGGGCGGCGGCGAGGGCGCCCGGGTCGACGTCCGAGGTCTCGATGAGGTGCACGAACACGTCGTGCAGGCAGTACAGGGACCGGTGCGTGACGCCGGTCAGACCGGGCAGTTCGGTGGCGTCGGACTCGGCGAAGATCTGGGCGACCCGCTCCTCCGCGCCCGGGATGATCCGGTTGACGATCAGTAGACGACTCATGTGAACCCTTCCGCCGGTGGCCGATCCCGGCCCGTGGGCCGGTGGTCACGTGCTCGTTGCGCCCACCGTGCCGCAGGGTGTGTCACGTCACCGTCACGTGCGTCACCCGGCCGATGACGGCCGGGCGGCGGGCTCCCGGCCGACGGCCGCCGGGCGGGTGGCCGCCCGGATCGGGGCGAGCGTGTCGTCGAGCAGGGCGCTCATCGCCGGGCTGGGCTCCAGGCGTAGCTCCCGGCGCAACAGGTCACGGTAGACGTAGAAGGCGTGCACGGCCTCGAAGGCGTTGCCCTCGGCGAGATGGATGCGCACCACCAGCCGGTGTGGCGTCTCGCGCAGCGGCTCGGCGGCCATCGCCTCCAACGCGGCATCCAGCGCCTCGCCGTGCCGCCCCGCCGCGAGGTGCTGCGCGGCCACCTGCTCCAGCATGTGCAGGCGCAGTTGTCGCAGCCGTTCCCGGTCCAGCAGCACCCAGTCGTCGTACCAGCCGGGCAGCAGGTCGTGCCGGCCGGCGGCGAGCGCCCCGGCGGTGGTCCGCGGGTCGTCACCGTTGCGGACGCGCGCGGCCGTCTGCACGAGGTCGTCCACGTCGACCCGTACCGCCGGTGCCAGTCGGACCGTGTCGCCGGCCACGACCATCGGGCAGCACGGGTCCTGCCGCAGCCGCCACAGCGCGGTACGCAGCGACGACAGCGCCCGGTCCTCCGACACGTCGGGCCAGAGCAGCCCGGCCAGCTGGCTGCGGGTCGCGCCGGGACGCAGCCCGATCAGCGCGATCACCCGTTGCAGACCGCGCGGCACCACGATGTGCGCGGTGGCGCGCAGGAGCCGGAAACCGCCGAGCAGGTGCAGTGCGAGGTCGGCCTCTTCGGGACCTGCGGCGGTCGGCACGGACGGCTCAGCGGCCACGGCGGCACCCCCTGCGGAACGCTCGTCCCGACTGTCTGCTGTGTCCCGGATCGGCTGCCGCCTCGCCGCAGTCGACCCCGTCGACGGATTGCGACCACGGCTGTGAATGCGCGGCATCGCCCGCCGGAGCCGCCGGGTTGACCACCGTGAAGATTATCAATAGTGGTCACGGTGAGTCAACGCCGATGTTGGCCTTCCCTCAGCCGTGCTCAACCGTGAGATCCGTTCTGAACTGCTAGAACATCGATCTCTCGGGTCGGGGCCGCACACATGGGACGCATAGCTCATACACAGGTTGCGTCAACGCAGCGTCACCGTGCAGCGCTGCCAGTCGGTCCGCCGCGGTGACGCCGCCGTGACGACGACTGCCGCATCGTGGCGGCAGTCGTCCAGCACGTCCGGAGGTTCACCGGCCGGCCCGGACGCCGTTGGGGGGAGGCCCAGCCATGGACCGATCGCTGATCGTCGCGAAGGTCGTACCGACCGCCGAGGAACAGGTCGCCGACATCTTCGCCGAGTCGGACGCGACCGAGCTGCCGCGCCTGGTCGGCGTCCGGCACCGCTCGCTGTACCGACTGCACGACCTCTACGTGCACCTGCTCGACACCGAGCATCCGGCGCAGGAGGCGGTGGAGGCCGCCCGTGGTCACCCCGAGTTCGTCCGGGTCAGCGACCGCCTGCGGCCGTACGTCTCGCCGTACCTGCCGACCTGGCGCTCGCCGCGCGACGCGATGGCGCACTGCTTCTACCGGTTCGACGCCCCGGACGCCGGGGGGCGTTCGTGACCGCCCCCGCCGGGCACGCGGAGCAACTCTGGTCCCGCTGCGCCGGCTGTGCGAGCCTGCTCTACCGCAAGCGGCTGCGACGCAACCTGGACGTCTGCCCGGAGTGCGGTGAGCACACCCGGCTCGGCGCCCCGGAACGCCTGCGGCAGCTCGTGGACCCGGGGTCCCTGCGCCTCCTGCCCGACCGGCTGCCCGAGGCGGACCCGCTCGACTTCGTCGACGTGCTGCCGTACCCGCACCGGCTCAGCGCCGCGCGGGCCAGCACGGGCCTGGCCGAGGCGGTCCTCTGCGGGACCGCCACCATCGGCGGACAGCCGACCGCTCTGGCCGTGATGGACTTCCGCTTCCTCGGCGGCAGCCTCGGCTGCGCGGTGGGTGAGCTCATCACCCGAACCGCCGAGCGGGCGCTGGACGACCGCGTGCCGCTCATCCTGGTCACCGCGTCCGGTGGGGCACGGATGCAGGAGGGCGCCCTGTCGCTGATGCAGATGGCCACGGTCAGCCAGGCCATCGCCGCGCTGCGCGAGGCGGGTCTGCTCACCGTCAGTGTGCTCACCGACCCGACCTACGGAGGGGTGGCGGCGTCGTTCGCCACCAACACCGACCTGGTGCTCGCCGAGAGTGGCGCCCGGATGGGTTTCGCCGGACCACGGGTGATCCGCCAGGTCACCGGCCGGGCGCTGCCGGAGGGCTTCCAGACCGCCGACTTCCTGCTGCGCCACGGTCAGGTGGACATGGTGGTGCAGCGCCGGTCGCTGCGGGGTCGACTGGCGGCGTTGCTGGCCGCGGCCCGCGCCGGCCGTCCGGCGCGTGCGCCCGTACCCCGTCAGGAGCCGGCGCGACACCACGAGCGCCTGGCCGGCGCGGTCCCGACGGTCCCGCCGGCGGAGGCCGACGGCCACCGCCCGGTCGGGGAGCGGCCGGCCGACGACGGCCCGACACCTGCGGTACGCGACGCGTGGGACACCGTGCGCACGGCCCGTCACCCGGGTCGACCCACCACCCTGGACTATCTCGACTCGGTCTTCGACGGGTTCGTCGAGCTGCACGGCGACCGGCTCGGCGGGGACTGCCCCGCCATCGTCGGCGGTGTCGCCCGGCTGGCCGGTCGACACGTCATGGTTATCGGCCACCAGAAGGGGCACACCACCGCCGACCTGGTCGCCCGCAACTTCGGGATGGCCAGCCCCGCCGGGCACCGCAAGGCGCTGCGACTGATGCGTCTCGCCGCCCGCCTCGGCCTGCCGGTGGTCACTCTCGTCGACACCCCCGGCGCCGACCCGGGAATCAGCGCCGAGGAGCAGGGCCAGGCGGCAGCCATCGCGGAGAACATCCTCACCCTCACCGTGCTGCCCACCCCCGTCCTCGCGGTGATCACCGGTGAGGGCGGCAGCGGTGGCGCGCTGGCCCTCGCCGTCGCCGACCGGGTGCTGATGCTCCAACACGCCGTCTATTCGGTGATCAGCCCGGAGGGCTGCGCCGCCATCCTCTGGCCGGACCGCTCCGCCGCGCCGCAGGCCGCCCGCGCGCTCCGGCTGACCGCACCCGACCTGTATCGCCTCGGCGTCGTCGACGAGATCGTCCCCGAACCGGCGACGGCCGCCCACGACGACCCCGCGGAGACCGCCCGACGGCTGCGCGCCGCGCTGCTGGCGAACCTGCTGCCGCTGCTGGACGTGCCGCCCGCCATGCTGGTCCGCCTGCGGCGGCAGCGGTTCCGCCGGTTCGGCGCCCCGCGCGCCGGTGCCCGGGCGGGTGCCCGATGACCGCCGCGCCCACGGTATCCACCGTGGACGGTCCGAACGGCCGACCCGACGTGGACGGCCGAACCGACGCCGAGGGCCGCGCCGACGCCGAGAGCCCGAGCGCGGCGCAGAGCGGCCCCGAGCCGGCCGACGCCCGCGACGGTGTCCGCCCGGACGGACGTCAGCCGGCGGACGGGCACCCGAGGACCGACGCGGACGGCGAGGAGGTGCTGGTCGGGCTGCGTCGACAGGCGCAACACCTGCTCGCCGAAATCCCCGGTCCGGTGCGTCGGATCCGGTTGTGCAGCGGGACGACGGTGCTGGAGGTTCAGTGGCACCCGGACGTACCCCGGGCACTGCCGCCGGCCGGCGCCACACCGTCGGCGGGCGCGGGCGTGCCCGGCCCGCCGGGCGCGCTGATCCGGCCGCCGGTCCCCGGGCGCGCGGCGGTCCGGGCGCCGATCGTCGGCACGTTCTACCGCGCGCCGGAGCCCGGCGCGAGGCCGTTCGTCGCGGTGGGCGACCTGGTCAGCCCCGGGCAGCCGGTCGCGATCGTCGAGGCGATGAAGCTGATGAACGAGGTGACCGCCGACCGGGCCGGGCGGGTGGCCGCGATCCTCGTCGAGGACGGCCAGCCGGTGGAGTACGACCAGCCACTGGTCGAGCTGGATCCGGCCTGACGGCGGGGATGGGTGAACCATGTTCGAGACCGTGCTGATCGCCAACCGGGGTGAGATCGCGCTGCGGGTGCTGCGGGCGTGTCGGGAGCTGGGTGTGCGCACGGCGGTGGTCTACTCCGCCGCCGACGCCGACTCGGCGGCCGTGCGCCTCGCCGACCAGGCCGTCCGCATCGGGCCGGCGTCGAGCCGACGCAGCTACCTCAACGCCGCCGCGATCGTGGAGGCGGCCCGGCAGGTGGGCGCGCAGGCCGTGCATCCCGGGTACGGCTTCCTCTCCGAGGACGCCGACTTCGCCGAGATCTGCGTGGACAACGGCCTGACGTTCATCGGCCCGCCGCCGGCGGTGATGGCGGCGCTGGCCGACAAGTCCTCGGCCCGGGCCCTCATGAGCCGGGCCGGGCTGCCGCTGCCGGCGGGCAGCGTCGCGCCGGTGGCGACCGCCGCCGCGGCGGCCGAGGTCGCCGACGCCGTCGGCTACCCGGTGATCGTGAAGGCCGCCGCCGGGGGCGGGGGCCGGGGGATGACCGTGGTGCGCCGTCCGGCCGAGCTGGCCCGGGCGTACGCGCGGACACGGGCCGCCGCGCAGGCCGCCTTCGGCGACGACCGGGTGTACGTCGAGCGGTACCTCACCGAGGCCCGGCACGTCGAGGTGCAGGTGCTCTGCGACTCCCACGGCAACGGCGTGCACCTGGGCACCCGGGACTGCTCGGTGCAGCGCCGGCACCAGAAACTCATCGAGGAGGCGCCTGCTCCGGCGCTGTCCGCCGCGGCGCTCGACGCCATCGCCGAGACCGCGCTGCGGGGTGCCCTGGAGGTCGGCTTCGTCGGCGCGGGCACGCTGGAGTTCCTGGTGGACGCCGAGGAACGCTTCCACTTCCTGGAGATCAACTGTCGGATCCAGGTGGAACATCCCGTCACCGAGATGGTCACCGGGATCGACCTGGTGCACGAGCAGCTGCACATCGCGGCCGGGGTGCCGCTGCGGTGGCGGCAGGAGGAGATCCAGCTGCACGGCGTCGCCGTGGAGTGCCGCGTCAACACCGAGGACCCGGAGCGGGGCTTCGCGCCCACGCCCGGCCGCCTGGAGCGGTTCACCCCGCCCGGCGGCCCGTTCACCCGCGTGGACACCCACGCCAGCGCCGGCTACCTGGTCGGCCCCTGGTACGACTCGCTGCTGGCCAAGGTGATCGTCTGGGCGCCCGACCGGGAGCTGGCGCTCAACCGGCTGGAGCGTGCCCTGGAGGAGTTCGACATCGCCGGGCCGGGCATGCACACGACCATCGGGTTCGTCCGGCGGGTGCTCGACGACGCCGCGTTCCGCAAGGGCCGCTACACCACTGGCCTGGTCGACCGCCTGCTCGCTGCTTCGCCGCCGGTGCCCGCGCAGCGGCCGACGGCCACCCCCACACCCCGCGCCGCGCCCGCCGCGGAGCCCGACGTATCCAACCGGAGGACCCGATGACCGTCACCCATGGTCGCCCGATGACCGCCGAGATCACCGACATCCTGGTGGCGCACTGCGGACTGGACGCCGACGCCGCCGCGCGGGCGCCCGCCGCGTCACTTGAAGAGCTGGGCATGGACTCGCTCGCCCTGCTGGAACTCTCCGCGGTCGTCGCCGACCGGTGGCAGGTGAGCATCCCCGAGCAGGCCGGGCAGCTGAGCATCCCGGCGGTGGCCGACCTGGTCGCCCGGCGCACCGACCCGCCCGGGCACACCGAGAACTCGGTGGTCATCGACGCGCCGCTCGCGCTGGTCTGGGACGTCACCAACGACGTGGCGAACTGGACCGAGCTGTTCACCGAGTACGCCGTGGTGGAGATCCTGCACCGCGACGGGCACACCGTGCGGTTCCGGCTCACCATGCACCCCGACGAGGCCGGGGTGGCGTGGAGCTGGGTCAGCGAACGCACCGCCGACCCGGTCAGCCGACAGGTGCGGGCGCACCGGGTGGAGACCGGGCCGTTCGAGTACATGCGGATCCACTGGCGCTACACCGAGGAGGCCGGCGGCACCCGGATGACCTGGACGCAGGACTTCGCCATGAAGCCCACCGCGCCGGTCGACAACGCCGGGATGACCGAGCGGATCAACACCAACAGCGTCATCCAACTCGCGGTGATCAAGGACCGGGTGGAGCGGATCGCCCGGCAGCGCGAGGAGCAGAACAGCCCGGCGGCCGGCGCCGCGCAGGACAGCCCGGTTGCCGCCGGCGAGTCGACGGGGGCCGGCGATGAGTGACCTGGGCACCCGGCCGATCGGCGCGGCGGACGTACCGGCCGACCGGCGGCGCGGCGGCGAACTGCGGGTGCTGCTCGGGCCCCGCACCGTCGGCAGCACCTCGGGCTTCCTCGGGGTGGCCACCCTCGCGCCGGGGGAGCGGGTCGCCGAGCACTACCACCCGTACAGCGAGGAGTTCCTGTACGTGGCGCGTGGCGCGATCACGGTCGACCTGGACGACCAGCCCACCGAGGTCGCGGCCGGGGAGGCGCTGTTCGTGCCGGTCAACGTGCGGCACCGGCTGCGCAACACCGGGTCCGAGCCGGCCGAGGTGGTCTTCCACCTGGGCCCGCTGGCCCCGCGTCCGGAGCTGGGACACGTCGACACGGAGCTGGTCGAGCAACGGGGCGGGTCGTGAGCGGGCGTCGCACGGTGGTGACCGGCATCGGGGTGGTCGCTCCCGGCGGCGCCAGCCGGGACCGCTTCTGGAAGACCATCACCGAGGGACGTACGGCCACCCGGCGGATCAGCTTCTTCGACCCGTCGCCGTTCCGCTCCCAGATCGCCGCCGAGTGCGACTTCGACCCGATCGCCGCGGGGCTCACCGACGCCGAACGGAGCCGCGCCGACCGGTACGTGCAGTTCGCGCTGGCCTGCTCCACCGAGGCGATCGCCGACGCCGGCCTGGTGCTCAGCGACGCCGAGCGGGACCGCGCCGGGGTGGTGCTCGGCACCGCCGTGGGCGGCACGATGGCCCTGGAACAGGAGTACGTGCGGGTCAGCGACCATGGCCGGCGTTGGCTGGTCGACGCGGCGCTCGGCGGCCCGTACCTCTACCAGGCGCTGGTGCCCAGCAGCCTGGCCGCCGACGTGGCCTGCCGGCACGGGCTGCACGGCCCGGCGCAGGTGGTCTCCACCGGCTGCACGTCGGGCATCGACGCCATCGGCTACGCCCACCAGCTGATCGTGGACGGCGAGGCGGACATCGTGCTGGCCGGCGCGGCCGACTCGCCGATCTCACCGGTGACCGTCGCCTCGTTCGACGCGATCAAGGCGACCAGCCCCGACAACGACGACCCCGCGCACGCCTCCCGTCCCTTCGACGCCGACCGGCACGGATTCGTGCTGGCCGAGGGCGCGGCGGTGCTGGTGCTGGAGGAGGCGGGGCACGCCCGCAGGCGCGGCGCCCACATCTACTGCGAGGTCGCCGGCTACGCCAGCCGCAGCAACGGCTACCACATGACCGGGCTGCGCCCGGACGGGCTGGAGATGGGCCTCGCCGTCACCGACGCGCTGCGGCAGGGCGGGATCATCCCCGAGCAGGTCTCCTACATCAGCGCCCACGGCTCCGGGACCCGCCAGAACGACAGGCACGAGACGGCCGCGTTCAAGCGGGCGCTGGGCCAGGCCGCGTACCGGGTGCCGATCAGCTCGATCAAGTCGATGGTGGGGCACTCGCTCGGCGCGATCGGGTCGATCGAGATGGCCGCCTGCGCCCTCGCGATCGAGTTCGGCGTCGTGCCGCCGACGGCCAACTGGAGCACCCGCGACCCGGAGTGCGACCTGGACTACGTACCCAACGAGGCGCGGGAGGTGCCCGTCAACGTGGCCCTGTCGGTGGGCAGCGGGTTCGGCGGCTTCCAGTCGGCGATGGTGTTCTCTCGACTGCCTCCGACGGTGCCGGCGTGAGCGCCCGCCGGGCGGTCGTCACCGGCATCGGGGTGGTCGCGCCGAGCGGCGTCGGCGTGGACGCGCACTGGCGCACCGTGCTGGCCGGCACCCGGCGCACCGGGCCGATCACCCTGTTCGACCCGGCCGGCTACCCGACCCGCTTCGGCGGCGAGGTCCCCGACTTCACTGCCGACTCCTACGCCGACAGCCGGCAACTGGTGCAGACCGACCGGTGGACGCACCTCGGCTTCGCCGCCACCCGGCTGGCGCTTACCGACGCCGGCCTGCCCGAGCGGGCACCCGACCCGTACGGCTACGCGGTGGCCCTGGCCAGCTCGTCCGGGGGCAACCTGTTCGGCCAGCGGGAGCTGCAACGGTTGTGGGGCGGGACGTCGCGCACCGTCGGCGCGTACCAGTCGATCGCCTGGTTCTACGCGGCCAGCGTCGGGCAGCTCTCCATCCACCACCAGTTCAAGGGGCCGAGCGGGGTGCTGGTCGCGGAGACGGCCGGCGGGCTGGACAGCCTCGCGCACGCCGCCCGCGCCGTACGCCGGGGCACGCCCGTGGTGATCGCCGGGGCGACCGAGTGTCCACTGAGTCCGTACGCGCTGGCCTGCCAGCTGCGCTCCGGGCTGCTCAGCGACGTCGCCGACCCGGAGCGGGCGTACCGGCCGTTCGACGCGGCGGCCAGCGGCTACCTGCCGGCCGAGGGCGGCGCGGTGTTCGTGGTGGAGGAGCTGGGGCACGCCCTGTCGCGGGGCGCCCGGATCTACGGCGAGGTGAGCGGCTGGGGCGCCACCCACGACGCCGCGCACACCACGGCCGACAGCGCCGGCGATCCGGGCCAGTACGCCCGCGCGATGCGGCTGGCCCTGGACCGGGCGGGTGTCGCGGCGGCCGGGATCGACGTGGTGCTGCCGGACGCTCTCGGTGTGCTCCGCTACGACCGCAGCGAGGCCGAGGCGTTGCGCGCCGTGTTCGCCGATCGGCCGCCCCCGGTCACCACCCAGAAGCCGTTGACCGGCCGGGCACACCAGGGCGGCTCGGCGCTGGACGTGGCCACCGCGCTGCTCGCGTTCGCGCACGACACGCTGCCCGCGTCCGCCGCCCCGGACGAGGTGGCCGACGGGTGCGAGCTGGACTTCCTGCGCGAGCATCGCCGGCCGCGCAGTCGGCTCGCGCTGGTCTGCGCGCGGGGCTTCGACGGGTTCAACAGCGCGCTGGTCCTGCGGGGGGCCGCGCCGGCGAGGGGAGAGACGCCATGAGCGAGCAGCGGGCCTGAGTGGTCTTCCTGGTCCGGGCCCGGTAGACCCCATCCAGCGGCGGTGATCCACTCCAGATCGGCGCTGTGGGGGTATCCGAGCGTCCGGATGCCCCCACATCGGCGACCTCGAGTCGATCCGAGGAGCACACGGATGCCGTACTAGAGCCGTCGGGTTGGTGGGCGCAGCGTCCAGGACAGCAGCGCCAGCCCGGCGACCATGGCAGGTGGGATGAGAGCGGTGGCCGATTGACGCGTGGCGACGTTTGAGGCGGCCGCACCGATCATGTTGATCAGGATGCCGGCGTAGGCCCATTCCTTCAGCCGTGGCAGGCGGGGCGCGAGCACCACCACCCCGGCGATGAGCTTCGCGGTTCCCAGGATGGTGGCCAGGTAGCCGGGATACCCGAGGTCGATCATCGCCGGGTAGAACGGCGGCATGTGGAGCAGGTCCATCGTGCCGCCGATGGCGCATTCAGCGACGACGGCTGCGGTGGTGACCCAGTAGGTACTGGCCCGGCCAAGACCTCGGGCGGCGGTGGTGGGTGCCGTGGTCATGACTGCTGCTCCCGGGCAGTGCCGGCGGCAGCGTCGTCGTCGGTCCGGTGGCGGGCCACGTCTGACGGCGGGGCGGGCAGGGCGCGGACCCGGCCCTTCGTCCCGGCCCGCTGGGCCAGCTCGCAGAAGCCGTCTGATCCGATGCCCAGGCCGATGTTGGTCATGTTGTTGAGGTGCTCGCTGGCCACCAGCCAGACGATGTCGCAGACCTCGCGCTCGGTGTAGTGGCGGGTGAGCCGGGCGAACGTGGTGGGCTCGACCTTCTTGTCGCGGGTGAGCTCGGTTGCGTAGTCCAGGGCCGCGCGCTGGGCATCGGTGAACAGCGGGCTGGTCTGGTACTCCGGCAGCGCGTCCAGGCGTGCCAGGTCGTCGGGGGTCTTGGTCATGACGTACCACCTGGCCGCGTCCATGCAGAACATGCACATGTTGATACTGGCCACCTGCTCGCGGATGAGCAGCGCGGTCTGCGACGCAAGCCGGAGTTTCCGGTCCAGTCTCGGTAGCTTGCCGTAGAAGGACCCGAACGCGAATGGCATGCGAGGGGGCAGCACCTTGATCGGGGTCATCACCTTGCCGAACTGGCGGCGGCTGACGGCATACACCATCTTCATGATCGGGCCCCGCGGCTTGTCGATCGGGGGCAGGTACGGTGCCATTGCTGGCCTCCTCTGACGTCAATCCACCTCTGCCGACGCGACGGCGGGCATGGCCTGAAACGGCCGGGACTGGTCCGATTGGTATTGACCACGACGGTCCGGTGATCCGCCGCTCAGCGATCTCGCCCGATCACCCCGGGCCGGCGCGAGGCGGGCGAGATGAACCCGCTCGACCGGGCGCAGCGTCCGCGCCGGGCCGAGGGTCGCGGTGCTCGCCATGTGTGTCTCCTGTGGAGTAGAACTCTCATTTCAAGAGTACTACTCTTGAAATGAGAGTGGTAGTCTCGATCATGTGGCGACCAGGGTCAGCGGACAAGGGTCCCGCGACGGTCAGGCGCGGACCCGCCTGGCTCGCGCCGCGGTCGTTGCGGCCGCGCGGGCCCTGTTTCTTGAGCGCGGCTACGCCGCAACGACGATTGAGACGATCAGCAAGGTGTCGGACGTACCGCCCGCGACGGTGTACCGGCTGTTCTCTTCCAAGCTCGGGATCCTCAAGGCGCTGCTCGACCTCTCGATAGCCGGTGACGACCAGGCCGTAGCGTTGCCCGACCGGCCCATGGTCCGTGCGCTTCTCGCCGACCGCGACCCCAGGAAACAGCTGTCAGGTTTGGCCGGCCTCGTCCGCGGCATCATGTCCAGGGCCGAGCCTGTTCACCGGATTCTCGTCAGTGCGGCGGGCACCGATCCCGATGCCGCCGCACTGCTCGCCGAGCTGACGCGGCAGAGGCAACACGGCCACGCGCAGTTCGCGCGGTCCCTCGCGCGCACCGGCGCCCTACAGCCGACACTGCGCGAACGCGACGCCGACGACATCATCAACGCGCTCACGTCCCCGGAGGTCTACCGCCTGCTCGTCAGCGACCGAGGCTGGTCTCCGCAGCGGTACGAACAATGGCTGACGGAAATCCTCATCGGCCAACTGCTACCTGCGCCGGCGGACACGTCGACCGCACCCGACACCGTCGACTGACCGAACTCGCCCACACCCACCGGCTGCCGATTCACGCCGGCCTGCAACGCGGCACTCATGTCTACTGCCGCGCGGCGGTCCACATCGACTCGGGTTCCCGGAGGCCGCGGTATCCCGCTCACCCGGACGCCCCGGCTTCACGGAACCGAGTCGATCATGGGCGGTGGGCCGTGATGGTGGTCCGAGTGACGGTGGGCACCGGTATGTGGCAATCGGTCCGGGCGCTCTGTTTGATCTAGCCATTTGCATCTAGCGATGCTCCGCGCGGCTGTCGTAGGGTTCCGTCAGCACCCCGAAAGTTGTTCACAAACGGTAGCTATGCCCTAATTTGTGCTGCGGGTTGAACGGCGAGGGCGATGGATCAATCGACAGGAAACCTTACGGCTGAAGACCCCGGATGGGTGGACGACATCCTGTTCTCCGGCCATCCGACCGATGTTTGTCTCCGCCTGCCGGAATCGATCGACCGGGTCACCCTGCACCGGCTGGTGACCGCCGCGCAGGACCGGCTCATCGCTGCCGGCCTGCGCCCCGGTGGCGCCGCCGCGCTACGACTGCCGCCGTCGCTGGCGTACGTGGTGAACCTGCTGGCCACCTGGCGCACTGGCGCACAGGCGATCCTGCTCGACCACCGGCTGACCGACCACGAGGTGGATCGGGCGCTGGCCCGGCTCACCCCGCAGGTGGTGATCGCGCCGCTGCGGACGTCCGGCGGCGCGCTGAAGGTCTTCGTCGACGTCACCGAGAGCATCACCCGCTACGCCGACCGGCCGGCGGTCAGCGGGCACGCCGTGATCCAGCTCAGCTCCGGCTCCACCGGACCGTCCAAGGTGATCGGCCGTACGGCCACCGACCTGGTCGCCGAGGTGGGCCGCTACACCCGCATCGACGGCGTGCCGCTGCCCGGCGAGCGCATCATCCTGCTGCCCTCCATGGTGCACGTGCTCGGGCTCGTCGGCGGCCTGCTCTACGGCCTGCACGCCGGGGTCGAGCTGGTGCCGCCACAGCGGCTCAGCGGCGACGCCGTGCTGACCGCGATCGCCGCCGATCCGACACCGGCCACCGTGCTGGGTGTGCCGTTCCACATCGGTCTACTCGCCTCCACGCGGCCGTCCGGGCCCCTGCCGCAGTTGCGGCGGATGACCACCGGCGGCGAACTCGTGCCGGCCGCCGTGGCCCAGGCGTTCACCGACCGGTACGGGGTGCCGCTGGGCAACATGTACGGGATGACCGAGGTCGGGGTGATCGGCACCGACCTGCACGGAGCGCACCGGCCGTCGATCGCCCCGGCGCCCGGCATCGAGGTCCGCGAGACCGACGGCGAGTTGTGGGTGTCCTGCCCGGCGTCGCCGTACGTCGGGCTGAGCGACCCGACCCGCTGGGCCGACGGTTGGCTGCACACCCGCGACGCCGGCATCGTCGACGCCGAATCCGGCCTGGTCACCGTGCGCGGCCGGCTCGACTCGCAGGTCTCGGTGGGCGGAATGAAGGTCGACCTCACCGAGGTTGAGGCCACCGTCGCCGAGCTGCCCGGCGTGGCCGCCGCCGTGGTGGTGTGGGACGACGGCATCACCGCGTACGTCCAGCCGGACGGCCCGCTGTCGGAGGAGATGCTGGACAAGCTCCTCGCCGAGCGGTTGGCCGGCTACAAGCGGCCCCGGGTGCTGCGTCTGCTCGACGCGTTGCCCCGCACCACCACCGGCAAGCTGGTCCGTTCGACCGGCGCGCTGCGGTCGGCGGCGACGTCGTGACCGGCCCGCTGCACCACCTCGACGTCGACGTCGACGCCCGCCTCGGCGCGTACCGCGACGGCCAGGACGAGACCGCCACCCAGTTCCGGATGACCGACCCGCAGGGGTTCGCCGCCGGGCACCGGTCGCAGCGGCAGCCCGGGCCCGACCGGTGGGGGCATCTCCCGGAGCAGTCCGCCGGCGCGCAGCCCCAGGCCGAGCGCCTTGCCGACCGCCTCCTTGGCGGTCCACAGCCGGAGGAACTCCGCCGCCCGGCCGGCCTCGGGTCGAGTGGCCAGCCAGGCCAGCTCGTCCGGCGAGAACCAGCGGCGGGCCAGCGCGAGCGCGGGCAGCGGACGGATCTCCTCCACGTCCACGCCGACCGGGCCGGCCGCACGGGCCGCGACCACCACGACCTGACCGGCCCGGCTGACGCTGACCGGCAGCTCGACGGGCCCCGGGTCCGCCAGAGCGGCGACCCGTACGACCGGGTTGCCGGCGGGGCCGTGTGCCAGCACCACCTCCGCCTCGGCGCGGCCGAGCAGCGCCGCGCCCGCCCGCCGCAGCAACCGCACGGCGGGACCCGGCCGACCGCCGGCGTCCCGACCGACCCACACGTACGCGGTGTCCCGATCGGACACCGTCAGTTGGCCCACGCAGAGAGGGTATCCATGAGAGCCGAGGTCCGTGCCTTCATCGTCGAGCAGCTCGCCGACATGAACTACGACGTCGAGGGGCTCGACGACGACACCACGCTCGGCCCGTCCGGCGTCGACCTGGAGTCGCTGGCCCTGGCCGACCTGTCCGTCCGCGTCGAGGACCGCTACGGCGTGACGTTCGCCGACGACGAGTCGGAGAAGCTGGCCCTCATGACGGTCGGCGAGTTCACCACCATGGTCGCCGACCGTGTCGCCGAGGCGACGAGCGACAACGCCTGATGTCCGGTCAGCCCGACCTGGGGCGAGCTGACCTGCTGACCATGCTCGCCGAACTCACCGCGAAACCCGCCGCCGAGGTCCCCGACCGGATCGGCTCGATGGAACTCGCCTGGCTCGTGCACCTCATCGAGCAGCGCTACGAGCGTCGGCTCGACCTCACCGACGACGACCTGGCCGGCATCCGTACCGTCGACGACGCCCTGGTGGTCTTCCGGGCGTCGCTGGCCGCTACCGCAGATGGCTGAGCCACCCGTCGCCCAGCTCACCGGTGTGCACGCGGTCAGCGCCCTCGGTCGGGGCGCCGACGCGCAGCTCGCCGGCGTCCTGGCCGGCGAGCCGGCGTTCGGCCCGGTACGCCGCTTCGACACCACCGCCCGCCGGGTCGCCGTGGCCGCCACCCTGCCCGACGTCGGCACCCTCGCCGACGAGCTGGCCGCGGCGATCGACGCGGCCTGCGCGGCGGCCGGCCTGACCGGCGTACGACGGGCGGGGTGCGCGTTGCTGCTCGCCGTGCACGGCGGCCCGCCCGGCCCGTCCGCGCTGGCGGCTCGGCTCGCCGAGGGCGGCGGACTGTCCGGTCCGACCCGCGTCTACACCAGCGCCTGCGTGTCGGCGAGCACGGCGGTGGCCGACGCCGCCACGCTGATCGCCCGGGGCGACCTGGACCGGGCGGTCGTGGCCGCCGGCTACCTCGTCGAACCGGACCAGTTCGCGCTCTTCGACGCCGGCCGGGCTCTCTCCGACGACGGGGCGGTACGCCCGTTCAGCGCCGGCCGACGTGGGTTGCTGCTCGGCGACGGGGTGGCCGCGGTGGTGCTCGAGTCCAGCGCGGTGGCCCGTCGACGCGACGGTGAGCCGGTGGCCACCGTGGTCGGTTGGGGGCGGGCCGGGGACGCGTTCCACCCCTGCCAGCCGGACCCGTCCGGCACCGGGCTGGCGCACGCGGTACGCGCCGCGCTGCGCCGGGCCGGGCTGCCACCGCAGGCCGTCGGCTACGTCAACGCCAACGCCACCGGCACCGCGCAGAGCGACGCCGCCGAGGCGGCAGCGCTGCGCCGGGCCCTCGACGGGTACGCCGGGCAGGTGCCGGTCAGCTCCACCAAGGCGCTGCACGGGCACGCGTTGGAGGCGTCCGGGCTGCTCGAACTGGTGGTCACCGCGCTGGCGCTGCGCCACGGCGAACTGCCCGTCAACGCCGGCTGGCGCGGCCCGGACGAGGCGTGCCCCCTGGATGTCATCACGGACCGTCCACGCAGGACGACCGCGACCCACGCCCTGACCCTCAACGCCGCCTTCGGTGGCGCCAACACCGCCCTCCTGGTCGGCACCCCGTGACCACCCCGACCTCCCCGCGATCGTGCACCTTCCGTCCCGACGAATCCCAGGAAGCACGCGAAACGACTACCGAAATCGCACGATCGCGGCAGGCGGGGGTGCGGGAGCTCGCCCGGGCTCGCTGGCCCGAGGACGGGGACGGGGACGTGCCGGGAGTTCCGGGGTTCGTGTTCTCGGGGTTCGCGCCGGTGGTGGTGGCCGTTGCCGAGCGGTGCCTGCGCCGACGGTACGGGACGGGGCCGGTGCCCACCGGGACGCGGACGGCGATCGTGCTGGTCACCGCCAGCGGCGACCGGGCCAGCGCCGAGCATGTGCGGGCCACGGTCGAGGCCGGAGGACGGGTCGGCCCGCTGTTCTTCTACCAGTCCGTGCCCAACAGCGTCGCCGGGCACCTCGCGGCCCGCTGGGGGCTGCGCGGCCCGGTGGTCTGCCTCAGCCCGACCGGCGACCCGTACGCCGACGGCACCGCCGAGGCGACCCTGCTGCGCGACGACGGCGACGCCGACGAGGTGTTGCTGGTCCTGATCGAACAGGCGCCCGACACGTCCACCGAGGCGGTCGCGGTGCTGCTGGGGGGAGGAGCACGACCATGAGGACACCGGGACTGCGCGGCGCGTTGGCCGCCGACACCGAGCTGGGCGCGGGCAACATGCTGGCCCGGGTGCTGGCGCACGGCGCCGACCCGGACGGGCCCGGCCTGACCTTCGACACCGCCGTCGACGGGCACCCGGCGCAGGCGCCGCTCACGCTGGGCCAGCTCGACGAGCGGGTCGCCGCCCGCGCCGCCTGGCTGCACGAGCGCGGGGTACGCCCCCGCGACCCGGTCGCCGTCTGGGCCACCGCCGCCGCCGACATGGTGCTGAGCTTCCTGGCACTGGCCCGGCTCGGGGCGATCCCGGCGCTGATGAACGGCAAGCTCCGCCCGGAGATCGCCGCCGAGTACATCCGCCGGCTACGCGGCGTCGGTGTGCTCGCCGACGACGCGCACACCGCGCTGCTGGCCGGACACGACCTGGGCGTACCGCTGCTGGGCACGCCCGCGCAGGCAGGCGCGGGCGACCCGGCCGCGGCCCCGGCGCACTACCGGCACCACCCCGACGACCCGATCGTGATCACCCACACCTCCGGGACGACCGGGGTGCCCAAGGCGGTGCTGCACTCGCACGCCAGCCTCTTCGCCGCCACCCGGCACCTGCTCACCATGCCGCAGGCGCAGGGCACCCGCCGGATCCTCAACGCGCTGCCCGCACCGCACACCGCCACCGTGCTGATGGTCAACCAGGCGCTGGGCAACCGCGCGGAGATGTTCCTCCTGTCCGAGCAGGGCGGCGAGCGGGTGCTCGACGCCATCCAGCGCTGGCGCCCCGACGGGGTGTTCGGTTTCTCGGTCACCTGGGCCGAGCTGGCCCGCTTCGACCTGTCCGGGTACGACCTGGACTCGGTGCGGCTGTGGTTCAACACCGGCGACTGCTCGCACGAGCCGCACATCCGCCGGCTGGTCGCGACCGGCTGGCGGGACACCGTCACCCGCGACGGCGTGGCCCGGGTGCCCGGCTCGGTCTTCATCGACGGGCTGGGCTCCAGCGAGATGGGGCACTCCATGTTCCACGTCACCCACCGCGCCGACACCGACCGGTACGGCCGCTGCATCGGCCGGCCGTACGCGTTCGCCCGGGTCGCGGTGCTCGACGCCGAGGGCGAGCCGGTGCCGGTCGGCGAGGTGGGTTTCCTCGGCGTCGACTCGCCGTCGCTGTTCCGGGGCTACTGGAACGACTCGGTCACCACCTACCGGTTCCGCCAGCGCGGCTGGTACCTCACCGGTGACCTGGTCCGGGCCGACGCCGACGGCCGCTACTACCACCTGGACCGGGCCGTCGACTCGGTCGACGCCGGAGACGGCCGGAGGTTCTTCACCGCCCTGTCCGAGGAGAAGATCCTCGCCACCTGCCCGGACGTCACCGACTGCACTGTGGTGATCGTCGCAGAGGCCGGCGGTGTGGCCACCGACGTGCTGCTGGAGTTGGCGGCCGGGGCCGACGAGGCCGAGGACCGCACCGAACGGGTCCGCGCCGCGCTCGGCGCGGACGTCGGCGCCACGCTGCGCCGGGTGGTGCCGGTGCGCTCGGACGACATCCCGGTCACCGTGACCGGCAAGGTCCGCAAGGTGGCCCTGCGCGAGCGCTACCTGAGCGAGGCGTCGTCGTGAGCGGGCGATCCGGAGCGCCGTCGTGACGGCCTTGATCACCGGGATGGGTCTGTTCACCCCGGTCGGGCGGGGCGTCGAGGAGACCTTCGACGCGCTGACCACCGGCCGTTCCGGGCTGACCCGGCCGCCCGACGGTCATCCGGCGCGGGGGTCGCTGGACGTCGCCGGTCTGCTGCCGGACATCGACCCGCGCAGCGTCGTGTCCGGGCCGGAGAGCCGCGTGCTGGACCGGATCGTGGTGCTCGCCCTGCTCGCCGCCGCCGACGCGCTCGCCGACGCCGGCATCGAGGTGGGCCGCGACGTCGATGAGTCCCGGATCGGCGTGATCGTCGGCGGGGTCGGCGGGATGGCCACCCTGGAGACCCAGGTGCTCGCCCGCGCCGCCCGGGGCCGCGCGGCGGTCAGCCCGTACCTGCTCACCGGCATCCTGCCGAACATGCCGGCGGCGCGGATCGCCATCGCGCACGGCATCCGGGGCTACAGCTCGTCGGTCGGCACGGCCTGCGCGTCCGGCGCGCAGGCGGTCGCCGACGCGGTCCGGTTGATCCGGGCGGGGGAGGCCGACGTGGTGGTCTGCGGGGCCAGCGAGGCGCCGCTCTTCCCCACCTTCGCCGACACCTTCGGCAACGCGCGGGCGCTGGCCCGCGCCGGGGACGACCCGTCCCGGGCGAGCCGGCCGTTCGACACGTCCCGCTCCGGGTTCGTGCTGGCCGAGGGCGCGGCGCTGCTGGTGCTCGAACGTGCCGAGCACGCCGCCGCACGCGGCGCCACCGGGTACGCCGAGGTGGCCGGCTACGGCGCGACCACCGACGCGTACCACCCGACCGCCCCGCGCCCCGACGGCGCCGGCGCGGCCGCGTGCATCCGTGGCGCGCTGCGCAACTCGGGCGTGCCCGCTGCCGCGGTCGGCTACGTCAACGCGCACGGCACCGGCACGAAGCTCGGCGACATCGCCGAGGCCACCGCCCTCGCGGACGTCTTCGGCGACGGCGGCGTGCCGGTCAGCTCCACCAAGGCGCTCACCGGCCACCTGCTCGGCGCCTCCGGGGTGCTGGAGGCCGCGGCGACCGCGCTGGCGCTCGGTCGGGGGCTGCTGCCACCGACGTACCACCTCGACGACCCGGACCCGGCCTGCCCGGCGGACCACATCCGTGGCACCCCCCGCAAGGCCGACCCGGAGTACGCGCTGACCAACTCGTTCGGGTTCGGCGGCCAGAACGTGAGCCTGCTGCTCGCGCGGGTCGCCGAGCCGAGGAGGTGAGCGACGCGGCATCCCGGACGGGGGGCGTCCGGACGGCAACGCGGGGGGAAGCATGGGGAAGGGCACTGAACATGGACATCCGTGGGATCGACCACATCGAACTCTACGTAGGTGACGCCCGGCAGGCGGCCTTCTACTTCAGCACCGCCGTCGGTTTTCAGATCTGCGGTCAGGGTGGCCCGGAGACCGGCCTGACCGGGCAGCGCTCACTGCTGCTCTGCCACGGCGACATCCGCCTGCTGCTCACCTCCGGGCTGAGCGCCGAGCATCCGGCGGCCCGGTACGTGCAGCGCCACGGCGACGGCATCGCGGTCGTCGCGGTCGAGGTCGGCGACGTCGCCGAGGCGTACGCCGAGCTGGTGGGCCGGGGCGCGACCGGCGTGACCCCACCGACCACGCTGACCGGCGCGGACGCCGAGGTGGTGACCGCCGAGGTGGAGGGCTTCGCCGACGTGCGGCACCGCCTGGTGCAGCGCCGGGGGAGCCGGGCCGACTTCCTGCCCGGCGTGATCACGCCGACGCCGTTCACGGCGGAGGAGGGAAAGTCGGTCCTCGCCGAGGTCGACCACCTGGCGGTCTGCGTGCCGTCCGGCGAGCTGGACGAGACGGTCCGGCACTTCGAGGGGCTGTTCGACTTCGCGCAGATCTTCGAGGAGCACATCGAGGTCGACGGGCAGGGGATGAACTCCAAGGTGGTGCAGAGCCCGTCCGGGCAGGTCACCGTCGTGTTGCTGGAGCCCGACCGGGCCCGCCGGCCGGGGCAGATCGACGCGTTCCTCGACCAGCACGCCGGTGGGGGAGTGCAGCACCTGGGGCTGCGTACCGACGACATCGTCGCCGCCGTGGAGTCGCTGGGCCGGCGCGGGGTCCGCTTCGCCGGCACCCCCGCCAGCTACTACGACGCCCTGGAGGCGCGGGTCGGTCGGGTGGACGCCCCGCTGGAACGACTGCGCGAGCTGGGAGTGCTGGTCGACTCCGATCACGGCGGGCAGCTGTTGCAGATCTTCGCCGAGTCGATGCACGTGCGCCGCACGCTGTTTCTGGAGCTGATCGAGCGGCGGGGCGCGAGCGGTTTCGGCAGCGGCAACATCAAGGCGCTGTACGAGGCCAAGGAGCGGGAACTGGCCGCCGCGGCGGCCACACCACAGGGGGTGGGGGCATGACCGCGACCGAGTACGAACCGACGCTGACCGCCCAGGAGAGGGCGCTGCTGCCCTCCGACGACGACGTGCGGCACTACGCCGAGCACGGCTGGTACCTGTCGAAGAAGCTGTTCACCGACGACGAGGTGGACGCGCTCGCCGCCGCCGCACAGCGCTACTACGACGGCGAACGCGACCGGCGGCTGCCGGTGCGTCCACCGAAGCTCGCCTACTGGGAGCCCGCGAAAGGGCCGGTGCAGCGGCACAACGACTACGTCCACCACGAGCACGACGGCCTCGGCGCGATCCTGCGTAAACCGCTGATCGGCGCGGTCGCCGCCCGGCTCGCCGAGGCCGACGAGATCCGCGTCTTCCAGTCCACGCTGATCTACAAGCCGCCGATCTCCGGCGAGCCGAGCAACATCGTGCCCTGGCACTTCGACAAGCACTACTGGGCGTCGTCGTCGTCGGAGAAGATGCTCACCGCGTTCATCCCCTTTCACGACTGCGGCCAGGAGATGGGCACCATCACCATGGTCGACGGCTCGCACCGGTGGTCCGAGATCGGCGCCGACGACACAGTCGTGCGGCACTTCGCCGACCGCGACCGCAGCCAGCTGGAGGAGATGCTGGCCGAGAACGCCGCACACAACGGCGCCGAGATCCGCAAGATCCCGATGGTGATCCCCAAGGGACACGTGAGCTTCCACCACTGCCGCACCTACCACGGCAGCGGCCCCAACGTCAGCGGTCGCCCCCGACAGGCGATCTCGCTGCACCTGCAGGACGGCGACAACGCCTGGCGGGCGTACCCGCTCTCCGACGGCTCGCTCGCCGCGTACAACCACGACGTGCTGGTCCGCCGCACCCACGACGGGCGGCCGGACTACGCGGACCCCGACTACTGCCCGGTCATCTGGCGCCACCGCGCCCAGCAGGGAGGCTGACATGTCACGGTATGACTGGGGTAGGACGCACCCGGGCATCGAACGGCTGGAACAGGCGGTGACCGAGCGACGCGACGCCGTGGTCAAGCACCCGCTCTACGCCAACCTCGACACCCACGAGGCGCTGGTCACCTTCATGGAGCACCACGTCTTCGCGGTCTGGGACTTCATGTCGCTGCTCAAGTCGTTGCAGCGGCAGTTGACCTGCGTGACCGTCCCCTGGATTCCGACCGGCCCGACCGGCAGCCGCCGCCTCATCAACGACATCGTCATGGTGGAGGAGAGCGACGAGCTGGGCGAGGGCTACATCAGTCACTTCGAGCTGTACGTGCGGGGAATGGCCGAGGCCGGCGCGGACACCACCGCCGTGAACGCCCTCGTCGACCTGCTGCGCGCCGGCCGGCCGGTGACCGACGCGCTCGCCGAGGCGGGGGCGCCGGCCGCGTCCGCGCGGTTCGCCGCGACCACCTGGCACATCATCGAGTCCACCCCGGTGCACTGTCAGGCGGCGGCCTTCGCGTTCGGCCGGGAGGACCTGATCCCGGACATGTTCACGCAGGTCGTCGCGGTCAACGAGCGCAGCAACCGGCTGCACACCTTCGTCGACTACCTGGAACGGCACATCGAGGTCGACGGCGAGCAGCACACCCCGATGGCCATGCAGATGCTCGCCGACCTGTGCGGCGACGACGACACGAAGTGGCAGGAGTGCGCCGACACGGTCAACACCGCCCTGGCCGCCCGCGCCCGGCTCTGGGACGACATCCTCGCAGCGGTCAAGGGGCCGGCGTGACCGACGCCGACCCGGTCCGGCTCTACCGCACGGTCCGGCTGATCCGCCGGTTCGAACAGCGTGCGGTGGAGCTGGTCCACGGCGGGCAGATCGTCGGCGGCATCCACCCGTACCTCGGTCAGGAGGGGATCGCTGCCGGCGTCTGCGCCGCGCTCGGGGCCGACGACGTGCTCGCCGGCACCCACCGCGGGCACGGGCACGTGCTGGCCCGCGGCGCCGACCCGGCCCGGATGCTCGCCGAGCTGTGCGGCCGGCTGACCGGCCTCAACGCCGGGCGGGGCGGCTCGATGCACGCCGCCGACCTCAGCATCGGCGTGCTCGGCGCGAACGCCATCGTCGGCGCCTCCGGGGCGATCATCACGGGCGCGGTGTGGGCCCGCCGACGGCAGGGCCGCGACACCGTCGGGGTGAGCTTCTTCGGCGACGGCGCGGTCAACGAGGGGATGCTGCTGGAGGCGTTCAACCTGGCCGCGCTGTGGCGGGTGCCGGTGCTGTTCGTCTGCGAGAACAACGGCTACGCCACCACCATGCCGGTCGCCGGCGCGGTGGCCGGCAGCATCGCCGGCCGCGCCGCCGCCTTCGGCATCCGGGCCGTCGAGGTCGACGGCCAGGACCCGGAGGCGGTACGCGACGCGTCGGCCGCCGCCGTCGACCGGATGCGCGCCGGCGGCGGCCCCGAGCTGATCGAGGCCCGGACCTACCGCTTCGACGCCCACCACACCTTCGAACACGCGGTACGCCTCGACTACCGCCCGCCCGACGAGGTGAGCCGGGGCAGGGCCCGGGACCCGGTGCGCATCCAGGGCGAACGGCTCTCCGACGCCGAGCGCGCCGCCGTGGACGCCGAGGTCGAGGCGACCCTCGACGCGGCGGTGCGCTTCGCCCTGGACAGCCCGCATCCCGACCCGGCCGACGCGCTGGCGTACCTGTACGCCAGCGGCCTGACCGCTCGCACCGGAGGTGGCTGAATGACCGTGCGCACCGGAGGTGGCTGAGGTGCCCCGACTGTCGTACCGCCGGGCGTTGACCCGGGCGCTGGCCGACGAGCTGACCCGCGACGAGGCGGTGTTCCTGCTCGGCGAGGACATCCAGGTCGGCGCGTCGCTGGTGACCACCGGGCTGGCCAAACGGTTCGGCGTCGACCGGGTCCGCGACACCCCGCTGTCCGAGCAGGCGTTCACCAGCTTCGCCACCGGGGCGGCGCTGGCCGGGCTCCGGCCGGTGATCGAGTTCCAGATCCCGTCGCTGCTGTTCCTGGTCTTCGAGCAGATCGTCAACCACGCGCACAAGTTCCCGCTGATGACCGGCGGGCAGTGCGCGGTGCCGGTCACCTACCTGGTGCCCGGCTCCGGGTCGCGTACCGGCTGGGCGGGGCAGCACTCCGACCACCCGTACAGCCTCTTCGCCCACGTCGGCGTGGTCACCGTCGTGCCGGCCACCCCGGCCGACGCGTACGGGCTGCTGGTCAGCGCGATCCGGCACGACGACCCGGTGGTGGTGTTCGCCCCGGCCGGGGCGATGGACAGGCGCGACGACGTGTCCGATCTGGAGCCGGTGCCGCTGGGCCGGGGCCGCATCCACCGCTTCGGCGACGACGTGACGGTGGTCGCGATCGGGCACCTGGTGCACGACGCGCTCGCGGTCGCCGAGGAGGTGGCCGACCAGGTCTCGGTGGAGGTGTTCGACCCGCGCACCCTGTACCCCTTCGACATCGACGGGTTGACCGAGTCGGTGGCCCGCACCGGGCGTCTCGTGGTGCTCGACGACGCCAACCGCTCCTGCGGCATGGCCGCCGAGATCATCGCCTCGGTGGTGGAGCGGGTCCGGCTGATCGCCCCGCCGCGCCGGGTCACCCGCCCGGACGGCGCGGTGCTGCCGTTCGCCCCTGCCCTGGACCGCGCCGTGCAGCCGTCCCGGGAGCAGCTCGCCACCGCCATCCACCTGACCATGAAGGACTCATCATGATCGACCCGAACTACTCGTGGCCGTCGGCCGACGGGGCCTGGACCGACCTGCCGGAGCCGGCCCGTCGGGCCATGGTGGCCACCGGCGCGGCCGCCTGGGAACGCGTCTTCCACGGGCGGGCGACCTACAACAAAGAGTGGCGGCTGGCCCGCCCCCCGGTCCTGACCGCCGACGCCTGGCGGGAGTTGAACGAGGTCTGCGACCGGCTGGCCCAACTCATCCTGAACGCCTGCCGGCGGCGGGTGGACACCGCCGGTGAGCTGCGCCGGCTGCTCGGCGTCCCGGCGGGGGAGACCCGACTGCTGGACGAGTCGGAGCCGCTGACCGAGGCGCTGCTGGCCGCGTACCGGCCGGATGTGATCTTCACCGAGGGCGTGCCGAAGTTCGTCGAGTACAACATCGACAGCAGCCTCGGGGGAGGATTCGACGCCGACACCGTCATCCAGCGGTTCGCGCAGCTCTACGCCGAGCACGGCATCCTCGACGAGCTGCCGGTACGCGCCGCGCCGTCGCTGCTGGACCAGCGTTTCGTGGCGATCCGCGAGGAGCTGGGGTTGCCCGACGGCGCCCGGCTGGCGCTGCTGATGGACTTCGACGCCGACTATCCGGGCCTGGACGACCCGGAGACGTTCATCCGCATCCTCAGCCCGCTCGCCGTACGGGCCCGGGACTTCGGCATCGACCTGGTCATCGCGCCCCTGTCCACCGCCACCCTGGCCGCCGACGACCGGCTCGTGGTCGACGGCGCGCCGGTCGACGCGCTGTTCCGCCTCTTCGTGCCCAACCGGGTCACCCCGACCGCCGGCCTGGACGCGGTGGCCGGCGCGTTGGCCGCCGGCACGCTGCCGATGTTCGTGTCGGCGGCGGCCTGGCTGCTCGGCAACAAGACCACCTTCGCCTGGCTGTGGGAGGACGTGGACGCCCTGCCCGCCGACGACCAGACGCTGATCCGCCGGCACGTGCCGTACACGGTGCCGTTGACCGTCGCGGTGCTCGACCGGGCGATCGCCGAGCAGGCCGAGCTGGTGGCGAAGCCGGCGGACGGCTCAGCCGGGCACGGTGTGCTGATCGGCCCCGAGCTGAGCCCGACGGACTGGGCCGACGGCCTGCGCGCGGCCGTCGACCGGGGCGGCAACATCCTGCAGCGGTATCTGCCGGCCGACCGGGTGCCGATGGACTTCGTGCAGATCGAGACCGGCGAGACGGTGACGGCCGACGTCCCGTACTCCCTGGCCCCCTACCTGTTCGGCCGCCACGCCTCCGGCGGCCTGGCGAGGGTCGGTTTTCCCGGTGGCGACGGAATCCTCAACCTGGCCCACGGAGTCCTCCTCACGGGAATCCTCCTGTCCGACTGACCCCGACCCCCAACCGGTTGATCATGAAGTTATTGCCCCGACACGCCGTGCCGGACGGCAATAACTTCATGATCACCGTCGCGGTCGGAGGGCGCGGAGGGTTTCGGCTGTCGCTACCGCGTCGCTGCGGGCGCTGCCGTGGCGGCCGTCGGTGCTGTAGAGGGTGGGGTCGGCCGTCAGTGGGTGGTCCGTGAGGTGCACGTGGACCGTTCCCAGGCGTTCGGCCAGCCGCGCCGTGTGCGCGGAGAGGCGTCGCATCCGTTCCCCCAGGCCGGCGCGCACGTGCTCGGGCACGGCCGGGCTGTGCGACACGTCGAACATGCCCACCGTGATCACGTCCGCGCCGACGTCCCGGAGCGCGCTGATCATCGCGGTCAGCTCGGCGTCCACCGCGTCCGCGTCGTACGCCGGATGAAAGGCGTCGTTGCCGCCGCAGACCACCAGCGCCAGGTCCGGCTCGAAGGCCAGCGCCGGGGCGAGCTGCGCGGCCCGCACCTGGTGCGCGCGCAGCCCGCGCCGACCCAGGTTCCGGTACGCCAGCTCGGGACGGACGGCGGTCAGCTCGGCGGCGACCCGGTCGACCCACTGCACGTCCGGGTAGCCCGGGGTCGGCTCGCACATGCCCTGCACCACGCTGTCGCCGATCGCCACGAACCGCCGCCACGGGTGCCCGCGCAGCAGTTCGCCGGCCTCCCCGGGGCGGAGGCAGTACGGATCGGTCGCTTCGTCGAGCGTCGATGGCATGCCGGCACGCTAACCGACCGCCGCCTCCTCGGCCAGGCTGACCTCGGCCAGGTAGACGCACGTACGCCCCTCGTGGGAGGAGTAGTAGCTGACCCAGAGCAGATCGTCGTGCCAGACCAGGCCCGGGTAGCTGGTGTCGCCGCCGGAGGGCAACGCGACCAGTTCGGTCAGCGCGCCGCGCTCCGGGTCGACGGCGCAGATCGCGGTGCGGACGTCGCCGTCGAGCAGCCGTACGCCGGCCAGCAGCCGTCCGTCGGGCAGCCGGAGCAGCGCCGGCCCGCCCACCTGCACCCCCAGGTCGGTCCAGGTCCACTCCCGGTACGGCGGTCGGGCCCGGCCGAGCTGCGCGGTGGCGCTGTCGCCGTCGCGGCGCAACAGGCAGTGGGCGGTGCCGTCCGGAGCGAAGGCCAGACCCGACTCGTTGGGGTAGCCGCCCTCGAACAGCGTCGGCACCCACTGCCGCAGGTCGACGCCGTCGACGCTGCGGTAGAGCCGGGCGAACCGTGGCCCCCGGGTGGCGTAGCCGACGGCGTACATCGCGTCGTGGTGCCAGGCGGCCCGCCACACCCAGAGGCCCGGTTCGCCGACGGGAACCGGGTCGCCCCAGCTGCGCCCGTCCCCGGAGAGCCAGGTCACCGTGTCGAACGTCTTGCTCGTCTCTCCGGTCGCCGCCGCCGCGAACAGTTGCAGGCGGCCGTCGGGCCGGACGACGAACCGCGGATCGCGCAGGTCGACGCCGTCCTGCCGGATGACCGCCGCGGAGCTCCACGCCCGGCCGTCCGCCGAGGTCAGCACCCGGATCACGCCGTCACCGGAGAGGTGCGTCCGCGCCTCACGGAAGGCGCAGAACCACATGCCGGCGTACCGGACGAGGTCGGTGAACGCGCTGTGCGGCGCGCTGTCGCCGATCCGCCGCACGGCGGTGACCCCGGCGGTGCGGCGGTGGGTGGGTGACGACGACGTCATGCGCGGCGGCCTCCTGGCTGCGGAAAGAGCGGTACTCCCGGGGCCGACGCGCGGCCGGGTCGGCCGTTCTCCGGCCCGACGGGCTCCGGCGCGGCTGCGACGGGCCGACGCTAGCCGCCCCGGCCGACGCCCGCGCGGCCAGCAGAAGAACGGACGACGAACGACGAGGTCCGTTGACCCTGTCGGATCGGCGTCATCGAGGCGCAGCGTCGGCGCGGTGGGGCGGTGCGCTGGCACGGGTCCGCCACGATGGCGGTGGGCCAGCCGACCTGGGCTGGCGTGCCGGTCGGAGGGAGGTGTCGATGCTCAGCGCCTTTCTGCAGGCCCTGGCGAGCAAGCTGGTCGAGGCGATCCTCGGCAAACTGACCGAGTGGCTCGCACCGAAGGCGCTGCGGGCCGTACCGCACCGTGCCTCGCCGAACTGTCCACGCTGCGGCGGGTACGGCGTCCGGCGGTGGGCGCCCGGCGGCATGTGGGTGGTGTTCCTGCTGTCGCTGCTGGCCTTCGCGTGGGGCTTCGGGTTCACCCTGCTCGGCGTGCCGGTGGTCGTGCTGGTCGTGGTCGGCGCGGTGCTGTCCGACGGCGTCGGCGCACTGTGGCCTGCCCTGCTCGCGCCGCTGGGCCTGCTGGTCCCCGGCAGCCTGATGGTCGGGGGAGCGTTCGGGCTGGCCTGGTATCACAGCTACCCGCCGAAGTGGTGTGCCCGCTGCCACGGCCGCTGGCCACGCCGCGACCGCGCCGAGTACCTGCGCTCGGCCCGGGAGTTCACCTGCGGATGCGGGCAGCGGCTGCGCGTGCCGACAGTCGCCGCCGGGGCGAAGCTGCGCTGCCCGCGCTGCCGGACCGAACACGCCACCCCGGTCCGAACCGGTCCCTGACGAGACGCGCCGGTCCGGGCCCGGTGCGGAGGGGATCAGCGGGACACGGCGTGCTCGGCGAGCAGTTCGGCGAGCACCCGCCGGGCCCAGGCCGCCGTGGCCGGCTCCGGGGCGTCCAGCGTGATGAGCGCCTTCCACAGCGCCCACCCGCGCCCGCGCGCCCAGGTGGCCGTGTCGACGTCGAGCGCGTCGAGGAACGCCGCCCGGGCGGCGCCGCGCAGCAGGGTCCAGGCGATCACCGTGTCGCAGGCGGGGTCGCCGACACCGCAGCAGCCGAAGTCGATGACGGCGGCGAGCCGACCGTCGCGAACCAGCAGGTTGCCCTCCGCGACGTCGCCGTGGAACCAGACCGGCGGCCCGGACCAGGTGGCATCGAGAGCGGCCTGCCAGATGTCGGTGACCACGTCGACGGGCAGCCGGTCGCGGTGCGTCTCGATCGCCGCCCGGGTCTCCGGGTCGTACGTGGACAGCGGACCGCCGCGCCAGGCGCTGTGCGGGCCGGCCGCCGGGGCGTCGGTGGTGTCGACGGCGCGCAGGGCGCACAGGAAGGCGGCGAGGTCGGTGGCGAACCGGGTCGGGTCGTCGATCCGTCCGGGTCGCGCGGTCCGGCCGTCGATCCAGCCGTAGACCGACCACGGGTACGGGTAGCCGGCGCCGGGTCGCCCGTGGGCCAGCGGGGTAGAAATCTCCAGCGGCAGCTGCCCGCCGAGTACCGGCAGCCAGCGCTGCTCCTTGGGGACCTGCAACGCGTAGCCCTCCCCGCTGGGCAGCCGCACGGTCATCTCCGCACCCAGGTGGAAGGTCCGGTTGTCCCAGCCGCCGACCTCGACCGGGCGTACCGGCAGCTCGGCCCACCGGGGGAACTGCTCGGCGACCAGTCGGCGGACCAGGCCCACGTCGATGCGCCGGGCCGTCGTCTCGTCAATGTCCGGCACGTCGGGTGCGGGCTGTGCGCTCATCCGCCCGAGCCTGCGGGCTCCGCCGGCCGCCCGCAACCGATTTGCGCCGACAGTGGAACCGGCCGGGCCAGCGCTCGGGACAGGTGTCCGGGAGGTGCGGGCCTGGCCGTACCTCAACTGCCTCCTTTGCTCTGCTTCAACCGCCGCAACACCGACGCCCCGAAAGTGTTGCGTGGGTGTAAGCAGAGCAAAGGGGGCGCACGAGACGGTTGCGAGCCGCTGGGCAGCAGGGCATCAGGCGGTGGCGGCAGGTGTGGGCCGCGTCGGCGCCTTCGGGTTGGACGCCCTCGCCACCAGCGGGAACGCGGTGACGAGCAGGCACGCCACGGCCATGACCAGCAGCGCCGGGGTGAGCCCGAGCGCGTCCACCGACCAGCCGCCGAGCAACGCGCCGACCGGCAGGCCGACGAAGGCCAGCGATCCGGCGATGCCGAGCACTCGGGTCTGCAGATCCGCCGGCACCCGCTCGTAGAGCGCCACCCCGAGCAGCGGGTTGACCGCCGCGATGCCGATGCCGGACAGGAACGTCACCACGAGCACGACCGGCAACTCGTCGCTGATCGCCAGGGCGACCAGTCGAGGCGTGCCGGCGACCGTCGCCCCGAGCAGGAACGTCAGCCGGCCGGGCAGCCGGGGACCGAGCGCGGTGAACAGCACGTTGCCCAGCAGCGCGCCCGCCGAGAACGCCGCCAGCACCAGGCCGAGCCCGCTGGGGCCGTGCAGCTCTCGGGCGACCCAGAACGGGATGTAGACGGCCACGCTGGCGTTGGCGACCATGTTCAGCGCCGAGACGACGACCAGCATGCCCAGCAGCGGCCGGTCCCGACCGAGGTAGCCGAACCCGTCGCGCAGCGCGCGCAGGTAGCCGACCGGGGCGGTGGGCTGCGCCGGGGCGGCCGGGGGTCGGACCAGGAGGCCGATCAGCAGGGCACAGATCGCGAAGCTGACCGCGTCGATGAGGATCGCCTGGCTCACCCCGAACGCGGCGATCAACAGGCCGCCCACGGCGGCGCCGAACAGCGTCACCACCCGGCTCAACCCGTCGTACGCCGAGGTCAGGCGGATCAGCGGCACCCCGGCGGCCTCGGCGACCGGCCGGAACATGACGTGCTTGACCCGGTCCCCGATGCCTCGTAGCGCGCCGGCCACCGCGACCAGCGCCACCAGGGGGGCGAAGCCCAGCCACGGGGTCAACGCGACGACCACCATGGCCACCGCGCTGCCCGCGTCGCACAGGATCGACGTCCGGCGCAGGCCGATCCGGTCCGCCCAGGGCGTGCCCAGGGCACTGGACAGCAGGTACGGCAGCGTCTCGGCGAACGCGACCAGACCCATCTTGGTCGGGCTGCCGGTGGTGACCAGCACCAGCCAGGGGATGGTCACCACCGAGATGCGGGTGCCCAGGTTGGAGACCAGGTCCGCGCTGACCAGGACGACCAGCTGCCGGCGGGGGGTCACGTCCCGACCGCCGCCGCCCGGCGCGCGGCGTACTGCGCGCGCAGCGCCCGCTTGTCCACCTTCACCGACCGGTTCACCGGCAACCGGTCGACGAACTCCACCCCGGCCGGCGCCCACATCTCGTTGAGCTCGGCGGTCACCAGGTCGATCAGCTCCGCCCCGGTGACCGTCGCGCCGGGCGCGGTCACCACGTACGCGTACGGCACCTCGCCCACCGTCTCGTCCGGCACGCCGATCACCGCGGCGGCCCGCACCTGCGGGTGCCCGGCCAGGACGTCCTCGATGGGGCGGCAGAAGATCGCCCAGTTCCGCCGGTGCGTGACGATCATGTCGTGCGCCCGGTCGACCAGATAGAGGAAGCCGTCGCCGTCGAGATGGCCAATGTCGCGGGTGCGGACCCACCCGTCGACGAGCGTCTGCGCGGTCAACTCGGGCTGGCCGTGGTAGCCGGCGAAGCCCAGCTTCGTACGCACCCACACCTCGCCGTCGCGGCCCGGCGGCAGCACCGTGCCGTCGTCGTCGCGGATCTCGATGCGTACGTCGCCGTAGGGCCGCCCGCAGGAGCGCAGCCGCTCCGGGTGCTCCGGATCGTCGGTCAGTCCGGGCAGAGCGGTGATGACCACGGCCTCGCTGAGGCCGTACACGATGCGCAGTACCGGGCCGAAGCGCGCGATGGCCTGGCGTAGCCGGGCGGGCGCCGCGGGCCCGGCGCCCACGTTGAACATGAACATGGCCGAGAAGTCGGCGCCCACCAACGCCGGATGGTCCAGCAGCTCGTAGAGCATCGGCGGGGTGACGAAGGTCGAGTTGATCCGCTCCCGTTGCACGGTGGCCACGAACGCCGCCGGGTCCCAGTCGTCGCGCAGGTACAGCACCCCGCCGGTGAACAGGTTGAACAGGGTGGTGATCTGGCCGCTGGCCAGCCACATCGGCGAGTGCGACAGGTGCCGCAGCAGGGGGAACCCGGCGGCGCGGAAGTCGGCCGCGAGGGTGCGGATCTGGGCGTAGAAGCTCTCGGTGTGGTGCACCAGCTTGGGGGTGCCGGTGGTGCCGCTGGTCTGCAGGAACGACTCCGGCGCGCGGACGGCCGCCGGCAGCGCCAGCGCCGGGTTCGGTTCGGCGTCGGCCGTGAGGTCCGGGCCGGCGCCGCCGGGGCCCAGGCAGCACACCGGTACGCCGGGCAGCGCGGCGGCCAGCTCCGGCCCCAGGCTGGCCGGGTCGCGGGCGTCGTAGACCAGGGCGTCGGGGCGGGCCAGCCGGATGAACTCGTCGACCTCCCGGCGGGCGGTGACCGGGGCGACCCACATCGTCCGGCAGCCGATCAGGTGCAGGGCGAGCTGGAGCAGCGGCCCCTCCACGGCGTTCGCGACGGTCACCAGCACCGCCGAGCCGGGCCGTACGCCGTGCTGGGTCAGCGCCACAGCCATCGCACGCACCAGCGCGGCGGCCTCGGTGTACGTGAAGCGGCGGCCACCGCCGACCAGCGCCTCCCGGTCGCCGAAGTCGGCGAAGAGATCCAGTGCCCTGTCCACGTAGGTCGCGTGCCCGGGTCCGTCAGTCATCCGGCAAACCCCCATCCGAGAAGCGGCGGTCTCCGGGCAGCTCCCGGTGACGTCGCGGGCGGTGGGCGCGCGTTCGGCGACCGCACCGCCGCCGCCTGCGAGCCTAGGCCGGCGAGGGCGCGGCGGGACCGGGCCGAAGGGCGATCCGGCAGGCCCGGTGGACATTTGATCGCGTCGATCAGGTTGATTGACGCCCGTCATCGGCGGCGGCTAGGTTTCTGGACCATCGTCCAGGCGGGAGCCGTCAGCGGACGGCCCTGGGCTGCCACACGATGGAGGTTCAATGTCGACCCCGAAGAGATGGCATGTCATCGCCGCGGCCGCGGCGCTGCTGGTCACGGCAACACCCGCCGTCGTCGCCAGCGCCGGCGGATCCCCGACCGCCGCGGCCCGGCCGGACCGGGGCGAGTGGGCGGGCAGTTGGGCCGCCGCGGTCACCCGGGGCAACTCGGTCGGCCTGACCAACACCGGTCTGAACAACCAGAGCGTCCGGATGGTCGTACACGTCTCCGTGGGTGGCCCGGCGCTGCGCGTACGGCTGAGCAACCTCTACGGCGAGCAGGCGGTCCGGGTGGGCCGGGCCACCGTCGCCCGGCCGAACACCGCGACCGTCGACGACGTCTCCGACATCGACCCGGCCTCGCTGCGCGCGCTGACGTTCACCGGCGCCGCCTCGGCCACCATGAACCGGGGCGCCGAGCTGCTCAGCGATCCCCTGACCTTCACCGTCGCGGACGACAGCGACCTGGTGGTCACTCTGCACTTCCCGACGCCGACCGGGCCGACGACCTTTCACGGGCAGTCCCAGCAGACCAACTTCATCGGCGCCGGCGACCTGACCGGGGCCGCCGACGGCGGCGGGTTCACCATCCGACCCACCTGCTGCTGGTTCTTCCTGTCCGGCATCGACGTGCAGCGCAAGGGCACTCCGGGGGCGCTGGTCGTGCTCAGCGACTCCATCGGCGACGGCAACGGCAGCACGGTCAACGCCAACCGGCGCTGGCCCGACCTGCTCTCCGACCGGCTGCTCGCCGACCGTCCGGATCGGCGCACCCCGGGCGTGCTCAACCTGAGCCTGGCCGGCAACCGCCTCAACCACGAGGGCACCGAGCCGGGCGCCGGCGACTACCCCGGCTACTTCCAGCTCGGCCCGAACGCGGCGGCCCGCCTCAACGAGGACGTCTTTCCCCAGACCGGGGTCCGTACGGTCGTCACGCACCTCGGCATCAACGACATCTGGATGTCCAACGACCCGCCGGAGGCGATCATCGCCACCCTCCGGCAGATCAACCAGCAGCTCCAGCAGCGCGGGCTGACCAGCCTGGTGGCCACGCTGACCCCGTACGAGGGGCACGGCGCCCCGGGTGTGTGGACGCCGGAGAAGGAGGCCACCCGGCAGGCAGTGAACGCGTACCTGCGCGGCAGCCGGGAGTTCGACGGGCTGCTCGACTTCGACCGGGTGCTGCGTGACCCGGCCCGGCCCAGCCAGTTGCTGCCCGCGTACGACTCGGGGGACCACATCCACCCGAACGACGCCGGCAACCGGGCGATGGCCGACGCCGTCCCGTTGCGGCTGCTCAACCTGTGACACCGGCCCGGGGGCGGCGGCCGATCCCGCCGCCCCCGGGCGCCGACATCCTGGGGAGGAGAACGTCGTGACGGTGCAGGACCTGCTCACCGGCCTCTACAGCGAAGAAGGCCGCCAGAACCCGTACCCGTGGTACGCCGAGCTGCACCGGCTCGGGCCGGTCAGCGCGGTGCCGCCCCGCGCCGAGCACCGCACGGTGGCGGCGGTGGCGGTCGGGTACGACCTGATCGACGGGCTGCTGCGCGATCCGCAGTGGACCAAACAGCCGCCGCCGGGCTGGGAGGAGCACGAGATCCTGCGCACCTTCCAGACCTCGATGATGTTCATCAACCCGCCCGACCACACCCGGATGCGGCACGTCTTCTCCCGTACCTTCACGCCGCGCCGCCTCGGCGCGCTGGAGCCGGTGATCCTGCGGGTCGTCGACGAGCTGCTGGACAGGATGGCCGACGCCGGTGGCGGCGTCGTCGACTTCGTGGCCGACTTCGCGTACCCGATCCCCGCCCTGGTGATGGCGGAGTTCATCGGCATCCCGGCGGGGGAGCTGCCCTGGTACCGGGACCGGGTGGAGCGCATCGACGAGTTCCTGGACGTGGCCGGGAAGACCCCGCAGCGGCTGGCCGCCGCGAACACGGCGGCGCAGGAGCTGCGGGCGTTCTACCGGGAGTTGCTGGCCCACCGCCGCCGCACGCCCGGCGAGGATCTGATCAGCGCACTGGTCGAGGCCGTCGGCTCGGGCGAGGTGGAGCTGACCGAGGAGGAGCTGATCAGCAACCTGATCGTCCTGTTCAACGCCAGCTTCGTCACCACCGTCTACATGTTCAGCAACGGCCTGCCGCTGCTGCTGGCCCACCCGGGGGCGGTCACCGCGCTGCCCACCGACGACGACCTCGCCCGGGGCTGCGTCGACGAGGTGCTGCGCCTGCAGAGCCCGGTGCACTTCCTCGCCCGGGCCGCGCCGCAGGACACCGTGCTGGCCGGCGTGCCGGTCACCCGCGACGACAACGTGCTCATCATCATCGGGGCCGCCAACCGGGACCCGGCGCGGTTTCCCGACCCGGACGTCTTCGACCCCACCCGCCCCGGCCCGCCGTCGCTGGCCTTCGGTGTGGGCCTGCACTTCTGCCTCGGCGCAGCGGTGTCCCGGTTGGAGGGACGCCTCGCCCTGCCCCGCCTGTTCGCCCGGTTCCCCCGGCTCGCGGTCACCGAGACCCCGACGTACAGCGGCAGCCTCTTCCTGCGCGGCATCGACAAGCTGCTGGTCAGCACCGGCGGATAGGAGACCCGCGTGGCCCTGCACCCGGAGGTGGCGGCCTACCGTGCCGCCCGCGTCGTCGCCGGCACGCCGCCGCTCTACACGCAGACCCTCGGCGAGGCGCGCGCCGCCGACCTGGCCGCGATCCGCGCCGGCGGCGGCGCGGTCGAGCAGGTCGCCGAGGTACGCGACGAGCGGATCCCCGGGCCGGGCGGTGACCTGCCGATCCGGGTGTACAGGCCGGGCGGGCACGGGCCTCTGCCCACCCTGCTGTACTTCTTCGGTGGCGGGTGGACGCTCGGCAGCGTGGACACCGCCGACGGCATCTGCCGACGACTGGCCAACGCGGCGGGATGCCAGGTGGTGACCGTCGGCTACCGACTGGCCCCGGAGCACCCCTTTCCGGCCGCGGTGCACGACTGCCACGCCGCGACCGTGTGGATCGCCGCGAACGCCGACCGGTTCGGCGTTGATCCGACCCGGCTGGCGGTGGGCGGGGACAGCGCGGGCGGGAACCTGGCGGCTGCGGTGACGCTGCTCTGCCGCACGGACGGGCCTCCGCTCGCCGCGCAGCTGTTGGTCTATCCGAACACCGACGTCAGCGCCGAGCCGTCCGGCCCGGTCGACGACGACCCGGCGTTGTTCAACCGCCGGTCGGTGGCCTGGTACCGGACGCACTACCTGGCCGACCCGGAACACTCCCGGGATCCGCTGGCGTCGCCGCTGCTCGCCGACGACCTGTCCGGCCTGCCTCCGGCGCTGGTGGTCACCGCCGAGCTGGACCCGCTGTGCGCCGAGGGGCAGCGCTACGCGCAGCGGCTGCGGGCCTGCGGTGTGCCCACCCGCCTCGACCACTATCCGCAGATGATCCACGGTTTCTTCGCCATGCCCGGCGCCTTCACCGACGGCCAGCGGGCGCAGCACCGCGCGGCCGCGTTCCTGCGGGAACGGTTCGGGCTGCCGCCGCTGCGGGACGACCCGGCCATTGGCCAGGCTGACGATGACCCGGCCGCCGCCGGCTCAGGTGTCGGCGCAGCCGCCGCCGGCCCGGACGCCGCTGCGGCCGACGCGGGGGTGCGGGGTGGCTGAGCCGGTACTGGCCGACCTGCCGACCGGGGTGCCGGCGGCGGTGACGTTCGCCGACTACGGACCGCGGGCGCGGGCGGTGCTGGCCACGGACGTGTGGGACTACATCGCCGGCGGCAGCGCGGCCGAGGTGACCCTGGCCGCCAACCGGGCCGCGCTGGACCGGGTGGCCGTGCTGCCCCGGGTGCTGCGCGGCAGCCACGCCGTGGACCTCGGCGCCCGGCTGCTCGGCCGGCCGTACGCGATGCCGGTCGGGGTCGCGCCGATGGCGTACCAGCGGCTCGTGCACCCGGACGGGGAACTGGGCCTCGCGGCGGCGGCCGGCGCGGCCGGCGTGCCGTATCTGGCGAGCACGTTGAGCAGCACGCCGATCGAGGAGATCACCGGAGCCGGTGCCGAGGTCTGGTTCCAGCTCTACTGGCTGCGCGACCGGGCGCTGGTCCGCGATCTCCTGGACCGGGTCGTCGCGGCGGGCTGCCACGCGCTGGTGGTCACCGTGGACGTTCCGGTGCTCGGTCGACGCCCACGCGACCTGCGCAACGCGTTCCGCCTCCCGGCCGACGTGGTCGCCGCGAACCTGCCGCACGGCCGGGACGCCCTGGCGCACGCCGGCGCCCCCGGTGTGTCCGCGATCGCCGCGCACACCGACGCGTCGTTCGAGTCCGCCCTGCGCTGGGCGGATCTGGCCTGGCTGCGTGAGCACGTCGACCTGCCGCTGGTCGTCAAGGGGGTGCTGGATCCCCGCGACGCGGTCGAGGCGGTGCGGATCGGGGCGGACGCGGTGGTGGTGTCCAACCACGGCGGGCGTCAGTTGGACGGGGCGCCGGCCAGCGTCACCATGCTGCCGGAGGTCGTGGACGCCGTCGGCGACGGTGGGCAGGTGCTGCTGGACAGCGGCATCCGTGGAGGCACCGACGTGCTGCGGGCGCTGGCGTTGGGCGCGGCGGGTGTCCTGGTCGGTCGTCCGTTGCTCTGGGCGCTGGCCGTCGGAGGGCGGCGCGGCGCGCAGGACGCGTTGGCGTTGCTCGCCGCGGAGGTGCGGGACGCGTTCACCCTGGCCGGCTGCGCCGATCCGGCGGCGGTGGCCGAGCTGCGTACGCTCGCGGCGGGCTGAGCGGTGGCCCCGACGGAGTCGGCCGACCTGAGCGTCGCCGACCTGCACCCCGCGCTGGGTGATCCGGCGCTGACCTCGATGAACTTCCTCAACGAGGTGTCCGAACGCTATCCGGCGGCGGTGTCGCTCGCGGCCGGGCGCCCGTACGAGGAGTTCTTCGACGTCGCGGCGGTGCACCGGCACCTGGACACGTTCCACCGGCACCTCGTCGACGAGCTGGGTCACGCGCCCGAGCAGGCCCGACGGCTGCTGTTGCAGTACGGCCGGACCAAGGGCATCGTGCACCACCTCATCGCCCGCAACCTCGCGGTCGACGAGGGGATCACGGTCGACCCGGAGGCCGTCGTGGTGACCGTCGGCTGCCAGGAGGCGATGTTCCTGGTGCTGCGGGCGTTGCGGGCCGATCCGGCGGACGTGCTGCTGGCGGTCGCCCCGACCTACGTCGGGCTGACCGGGGCGGCGCGGCTGGTGGACCTGCCGGTGTGGCCGGTCGCCGGTGGACCGTCCGGAGTGGACCTGGCCGACCTGCGGGCACAGGCGCGTCGGGCCCGGGCGTCGGGGCGCCGGCCGCGCGCCTGCTACGTGCTGCCGGACTTCGCCAACCCGTCCGGGGTCAGCATGAACGTCCCGGACCGGCAGCGGCTGTTGGCGCTGGCCGCCGAGGAGGACCTGCTCCTGCTGGAGGACAACCCGTACGGGCTGTTCCCCGTCGAGGACGGGCCGCGCCCGCCCACCCTGAAGGCGCTGGACACCGACCGGCGGGTGGTCTACCTCGGCTCGTTCGCCAAGACCGTGCTGCCCGGAGCGCGGGTCGGCTACGTGGTCGCCGACCAGCGGGTGGCCGGGTCGGACGGCCGGGTCGGCCCGCTCGCCGACCAGCTCGCGATGATCAAGAGCATGGTCACCGTGAACACCTCGCCGATCGCGCAGGCGGTGATCGGTGGGCGGCTGCTGGAGCACGGGTGCAGCCTGGTGCCCGCGAACACCCGGGAGCGGGCCGCGTACGCCCGCAATCTGCGTCACCTGGTCGCCGGGCTGGCCCGGCGTTTCCCGGATCGGCCGGACCGGCCGGCGGTGGTGCGGTGGACGGTGCCGGCCGGCGGGTTCTTCGTGGTGGTGACCGTGCCGTTCGCGGTCGACGACGCGTTGCTGGACACCTCGGCGCGTGACTACGGGGTGCTCTGGACGCCGATGGCGCACTTCTACGACGACACGGCGCCGGTGTGCGCGCTGCGGTTGTCGGTCAGCGCGGTGACACCCGAGCAGATCGACCTGGGGTTGGACCGGCTCGCCGCCCTCATCACCGACGAGCTCCTGCGTGGACGGTCATAATGGGCCGCATGGTTGCCTGGGAGTACGCCTTGCTCGTCCGCCGCTATCAGGGACAGGGCCGCAATTTCACCGTCTCGTTCGTCTGGTACGGCCCGGACGGGTCGCGCAAGGACATCACCCCCTATGGCGACACGGCCATCGCGCACCTCAACCGCGCCGGCCGGGAGGGCTGGGAGCTGGTCTCGGCCGCCGAGGACGTCAACAACGTCCAGGGCAGCACCGAGGTTCACCGCTACCACCTCAAGCGTCCCCTGAACTGACTGCCGGCCGCCCGCCGGGGCGGTCACACAGTTGAGCGGTATACCTCAGCGTCATATTCATGACTCTGAGGTATACCGCTCGTTTCGGTGACTGCCACCGACAGCCCGGCCCGGGTGCCGTCGGACCCGGTTGACGACGACCGTCAGCCCAGGTCGATGGCCGGGTAGAGCGGGTGGGGGGCCAGCAGGTCGGTGGCCTGGCGGGCGATCTTGTCGGCCAGGTCGGCGTCGAGCGTGTACTTCGCCTTGGACGGGGTGCCGTCGGCGTTGGCGCCGGCCGTGGTCTGGGTCAGCACGGTGTGGATCAGCTCCGCGGTCTGGTCCATCTCGGCGGTGCCCAGCCCGCGGGTGGTCAGCGCCGGGGTGCCGATCCGGATGCCGGACGTGTACCACGCGCCGTTCGGGTCCTGCGGGACCGAGTTGCGGTTGGTGACGATGCCGGAGTCGAGCAGGGCCTGCTCGGCCTGCCGGCCGGTGAGCCCGTAGCCGGACACGTCGATCAGCACCAGGTGGTTGTCGGTGCCGCCGGTGACCAGCGTCGCGCCCCGGCGCAGCAGCCCGTCGGCGAGCGCCTGCGCGTTGTCCACGATCCGCTGGGCGTAGTCGGCGAAGTCGGGGCGGCGGGCCTCCGCGAGGGCGACGGCCTTGGCGGCCATCACGTGCGGCAGCGGACCGCCGAGCACCATCGGGCAACCCCGGTCCACCTGGTCGGCCAGCTCCGGCTGGCAGAGCACCATGCCGCCGCGCGGGCCGCGCAGCGACTTGTGGGTGGTGGTGGTGACGATGTGCGCGTGCGGCACCGGGTCGAAGTCGCCGGTGAAGACCTTGCCGGCCACCAGGCCCGCGAAGTGCGCCATGTCGACCATGAAGGTGGCGCCGACCGAGTCGGCGATCTCCCGCAGGATCCGGAAGTTCACCTTCCGGGGGTACGCCGAGTAGCCGCCGACCAGGATCAGCGGCTTGAACTCGCGGGCCGCCTCGGCGACCCGGTCGTAGTCGATCAGCCCGGTCGCCGGGTCGGTGCCGTAGCTGCGCTGGTCGAACATCTTGCCGGAGATGTTCGGCCGGAACCCGTGGGTGAGGTGACCGCCGGCGTCCAGCGACATGCCGAGCATCCGCTGGTTGCCCAACTCGCGGCGCAGCGCGAACCAGTCCGCCTCGGTGAGGTCGTTGACCTGGCGTACCTGGGCCTTCTTCAGCGCGGGGGACTCCACCCGGTCGGCCAGCACCGCCCAGAACGCGACCAGGTTGGCGTCGATGCCCGAGTGCGGCTGCACGTACGCGTGCGCGGCGCCGAACAGCTCCCGGGCGTGCTCGGCGGCGAGCGCCTCGACGGTGTCGACGTTCTGGCAGCCGGCGTAGAAGCGACGCCCCACGGTGCCCTCGGCGTACTTGTCGCTGAACCAGTTGCCCATGGCCAGCAGGGTCGCCGGGGAGGCGTAGTTCTCGCTGGCGATGAGCTTGAGGGACTCCCGCTGGTCGGTCAGCTCGGCGCCGATGGCGTCGGCCACCCGCGGCTCGACAGCCCGGATCACCTCAAGGGCGCTCCGGAATGCGGTGGACTCGGCGTTGTGCGACATGCGACCTCCAACAGACGTGCGGGAAGGCCCAGGCGCTCGGCAGACGTCCTCATGACGGGGCCGCTCCCCGATGGTTCTCCATCCCCACGCGCCAGTAACGGCCCGCGCCGATCCTACCGGGCCGGCCCCGGGCGACCCGGCCGACCTCCCGACGTGAGCGCGCCGAGGTGGTTGGACGGCGCTGCTGCCGGCCGGCGCGACGCGGGGCCCGGCCAGGCCGGGCCCCTCGTCGAACGGTGGTTGGCTCAGGCGGTCACCGCGTCGAGCGCCTTCTTGATCGCCTTCGGCTGGGTGGGGGTACGCGGCGCGTCCGCGCGCAACGCGATCATCTTCTCGCCGATCTCCTGGAGTTGCTTACGGCCGAGCGCCTCGCGGACCTTGGGGAACCACTCCTCCTCTTCCTCCTCGACGTGGTGCGTGACGTTCTCGATCAGCACCGTGGTCTTGGCGGTGAAGCGCTCGTCGCCGGCGTCCATGCTGGCCAGTTCGGCGCAGAGCACGTCGGCCACGTGGTGCTCCTCGTACGACTCGAGGATGTCGTCCTCCAGGTCGGGCAGGAGCCGGCGGACCTCCGGGTACATCACCTCGTTCTCCAGGTAGGTGTGCACCGTCAGGGCCTCGAGGATCTGGTTCACCAGCTTCTGCCGCTGGCTCGCCGGCCCCTCCTCGGCGTCCTGGAAGGCCTTGAACAGGCGACGCATCTCCTTGTGGTCCTCTTTGAGCAGGACGATGGCATCGGTTGACACCGGCGTGCCCCCTTTCGTAGCTCGGCTGGGTGTCGATCCGGTACCCCGAGGCCGAGCGGCGAAACGGGCGAATGTGGCCGATCTCGCCTGTTCAAACGGTGGCCAGGGTGCGCGGGATCTCGTCGAGCAGTTCCCGCGCCAGGAAGCCGATCCGGCCGTACCGGGGGATCAGCCGTTGGCCGCTCACGGCGTGCGCGAACGCTCCCCAGCAGGCGGCCTGCGCCGGGTCGGCGCCCCGGGAGAGCAGCCCGGCGAGCAGGCCGGCGAGCACGTCTCCGCTGCCGGACGTGCCGAGGCCCGCGTCGCCGCTCTCCTCCCGCCACCCGCGCCCGTCCGGGGCGGCCACGTGGCCGTAGAGCGAGACGACTGCCTCGTAGCGTTGCGCCAGCTCGGCGGCCTCAGCGTCCAGGTCGTCGCCCGGCTCCCGGCCGAGCAGGTGCCCGGCCTCGGTCACGTTGGGGGTGAGCACCACCGGGCGGCCCGCGCCGACCAGCAGCTTCGGCTCGTGGCTGAGCGCGCCCAGGGCGTACGCGTCGAGGACCAGCGGGGTGCGCGGCCCCGCCGCCTCCAGGACGAGACTCAGCAGCTCGGCGGTCTCGTCGATGCCCTTCAACCCCGGGCCGAGGGCCACCACGTCGGCCACGCCGACCAGTTCACCGAGCTGGCCGGCCCGGTCGGCGGCGACCGCGCCGTCGGACGTCTCCGGCAGCCCGACCACCAGCGCCTCGGGCACCTGGATGCTCAGCGTGGCCGCGGTGGACTCGGCGGCGGCGAGCTGGAGCACCCCGGCGCCGGCGCGCAGCGCGGCCACCCCGGCGAGCAGGACCGCCCCGGGCGTGAAGCGGGAGCCGCCGATCACCAGGACGGTGCCCCGGCTCTCCTTGCCGCCGGCCGGCACCGGCAGCGCCCAGTCGCGCAGCAGCCCCGGCGTGATCACCTGCACCTCAGACCGGTTCGGCATGGATCTCGTCCTCCCTCGTCGACTCGGCGCCCTGCCGGTGCAGGTGGCCGACCTCGTTGAAACCGCCCAGCGTCAGCCTGCCCTGGTCGTCGGCGGACCAGTCGGTGATCGAGCAGTTGGCGATGACGTGTTCGCGGGTCAACGCCATCAGCTCCGGCTCGGTCAGCCCTTCCACCAGGTACCGCAGGAGGAAGACCAGCGCGTCGTGGCCGAAGAGCAGCACCCGCTGGCCCTCGTGGTCGCGGCGCAGGTCGCCGAGGAGCGTCCGCAGCCGCAGCGCCACGTCGGTCCAGGCCTCACCGCCGGGCGGCCGGTAGTAGAACTTGCCCAGCCGGGCGCGGCGCTCGGCCTCGTCGGGAAACCGGCGGCGTACCCCGTGCCCGGTCAGGCCGTCGAGGATGCCCAGCTCCCGGTCGCGCAGCCGCTCGTCCCGGCTCACCGGCACCCCGGTGCCGTGCAGCGCCAGCTCGGCTGTGGACACCGCCCGCAGGTACGGCGAGACCACCGCCACGTTGGGGCGCCGATCCTCGGGCAGCCCGGCGAGCCAGCGGCCGGTCGCCCGCGCCTGCTCCTCGCCGGTGGGGGAGAGCGGCACGTCGGCGTCGCGGTGGCTGAGCCCGATCACGTCCGCGCCGTTCTCCTCGGCCCGGGTGGCCGCCACGTTCGCGGTGCTCTCCCCGTGCCGGATGATCCAGAGCGTCGACAGTTCCGCCATGCCGACCCCCCTACCCGGGCGCCGCGCGCGGTAACCGCGCCCGGGTCGCCACCGGGCGGCCGGTGCGTCGGCTCAGCCGCGCCGTTGCAGCAGGGCCACGGTCAGCCCGGTCACGTGCGTGACGCGGACCACGTCGTAGCGCTGGGCGAGCACGGCGGACTGCTTCTTCGGCAGGCCGGTCAGCGGCGCGTCGGTGACCGTCGGCAGCAGCACCCACAGCCGGGGCTCGTCGCGCAGGCAGCGGGCCGGGTCGGCGCAGTCCGCGCCGAACAGCTCGTTGCGCTGGGCCGCCGACTGTTGTTGGAAGACGTTGCGCGGCGACACGTCCGCCGGGAGGTAGTAGCGCACCCCCGGCTCGTGCATCCACCACCAGGGGCCGCCCGCCACGAGGCCGTCACCGGGCTGGTAGCCGGCCTCGATGACCCGCGCCGCCTCCGAGTACGACAGCGGCTTGAACGCCCGCTCCTGCGGATACGTGTACCAGCCGTGCGAGTACTTGCCGCGCAGCGCGAGCTGACCGGGCACGCTCAGGGCGGCGAGCACCACCAGCCCCACCGCGACCAGCGGGGCGCGGCGCACCGCGGCGACGCCCGCGCCGGCGAGCACCGCCCAGGCCGGCACGAGGAACAGCAGGTACTTGGAGAAGAAGTAGTTGATGTCGCCGGTGGAGGCCAGCAGGATCACCGGCAGCGGCAGGGCGGCGATCACCGCCGCCACGGCGGTCCGCGCGGCGGCGTCGCGGCGCAGGTGGGTCAGCACGCCCACCACGGCCAGCGCGGTGATCGCGGCGGCGAGCAGCACCGAGCCGAAGGCCTGCTCCCAGACCGTCCAGGGCGCGCTGTCCGGGATCCAGCTGATCTGCCGCCCCGCCTGCTTCATACCGCGCAGGATCACCGGCGCGGCGATCCCCACCCCGGCGGCGGCGGCGAGCACGAACCAGGCCAGCGACCACCACCGGCGCTCCCGCCAGCAGTGGATCAACACGGCCACGCCGTGCCCGAGCAGCAGCGTGAGCGCCACCACGTTCACCAGGCCGATGGCGGCCACGGCGAGCACGTACGCGATCCAGCGCAGCCACCCCGGCCGCTGCAACGCACGCAGCAGGAACAGGGTTGCCGCGGCCGCGGCGAGGACGACGAAGGCGTACGACCGGGTCTCCTGCCCGAAGCGGGTGACCGTGGGCACGAGGGCGAAGACGAACCCGGCGGCGATCCCTGCCGTCTGGCCGAACACCCGTCGCCCGACCAGCGCCACGCACGCGGTGGCCAGGACCATGGCCAGGGCCGACGGGAGCCGCACGACGGCCGGGCCGGTGCCGAACAGGGTCGTCCAGCCGTGCATGAAGAGGTAGTACGCCCCGTGCACGGCATCGACGTTCGCCAGCATGCCCAGAATCTGCCCGGTGGAGCGGGTCGCCACGTCGACGGTCACCAGCTCGTCGTGCCACATCTCCGGGCTGCCGAGACGCCAGCCGACCGCGAGCGCGGCGAAGGCCGTGGGCCAGAACCAGACGCTGAGCGCGAGTCGGCGGACGAGGGGGAGTCGCCGTCGGGCCGGCTCGGTGGCTGGCGGGGTCGGCCCCGCGTCGGTCTGCGCGGGAGGCGCGTCCGTGGTGACGGCGCGGTCTGGCATCGGCGTCCGATCGGGGGGGCGTGCGGTGCGGGCGCGACGATGATAGCCCCCGCCGCGGTCGCCGTCGGCCCCGTCGCGCGGTCACCGGCGGTGGCCTCGCGACGGCCGTCAGGCCGGCTCGCCGGTACTGGATCCGGACGGGATGCCTGATAATGTGGCCGCGCCCGTCGAGCACTTCCACCACGCACAGTAAGGCCCGCGGAACCGATGATTGTCGACATCATGCTGCCGTACTACGGGAGCGTGCCCCTCATGCAGGCGGCCGTCCGCAGCGTGATGGCGCAGAGTGACCCGGGTTGGCGCCTGACCGTGGTCGACGACGGCACCGAGCCGGGCGTACCGGAGTGGTTCGCTCAGATCACCGACGAGCGGGTCCGCTACCAGCGCAACGAGCGCAACCTCGGGGTCACCGGCAACTACCGCAAGTGCGTCGGCCTCGCCGAGCACGAGTACCTGGTGATGATGGGCACGGACGACATCATGCACCCCAACTACGTCGCCACCGTGCGGTCGGTGATCGAGCAGTACCCGGGCGTCGGCATGGTCCAGCCGGGGGTCGAGATCATCGACGCCACCGGCGCGGTGGTCAACACCATGGTCGACGAGGCCAAGCGGCGGCTCTACGCCCCGCGGGTCGAGTCCCGGGAGCTGATGGGCGGCGAGGATCTGGCGGCCAGTCTGCTGCGCGGCTGCTGGTTCTACTTCCCGTCGATCTGCTGGCGGACCGACGCGCTCAAGGCCGTGGACTTCCGCGACGAGTTCCAGGTCATCCAGGACCTGGCCCTGGTGATCGACTTGATCCAGCGCGGCGAGCAGATGGCCGTCGACACCACCCTGTGCTTCCAGTACCGGCGGCACGCGGTCAGCAAGTCCGCCGCCGACGCGGTCACCGGCACCCGGTTCACCGAGGCGCGGGCGTTCTTCGTCGACGTCGCCCGGCGGATGGACGAGCAGGGCTGGCCCCGGGCGGCGCGGGCCGCCCGCCGCTACATGTCGTCCCGGCTGCACGCCATCACGCTGCTGCCGACGGCTGTCCTCGCCGGCCGGATGACCGGCGTCAAGAGCCTGTCGCGGCACGCGTTCGGGCCGGGCCGATGACCGACCGCAGCCAGGGAGACGCCAGCGCCATGATCGTCGAACCACGGCACTCGGCGGAGGCCGCCGGACAGCGGCGGAGGGTGGCCGTGCTCGGTGGCACCGGCTTCCTCGGCCGCCCCATCTGCCGGGCGCTGGCCGACCAGGGGCACACCGTGGTCGCCGTGGCCCGCACCGCGCGCGACGTCGGGCCGGGTGTCGAGGTCCGCGCGCTGGACCTGGCCGCCGCCGACGTCGACGAGATCACCGCGGTGCTGCGCGAGCTCGATCCGGACGTGGTGATCAACGCCGCGGGCGGCATGTGGGGGCTCACCGACGCGCAGATGCTCGCGGTCAACGTCACGCTGGTCGAGCGGCTGATCGAGGCCGCCGGCCGGTTGCCCGGGCGGGTCCGGGTGATCCAGCTGGGCAGCGTGCACGAGTACGGGCTGGTCCCGGTCGACACCTCGATGCCCGAGGGGCTGCCGCCCGCGCCGGTGATGCCGTACGGCGAGTTCAAGCTGCGTTGCACCACGGCGGTCGCCGAGGCCGACCGGCAGGGCCTGATCGAGGGCGTCACGCTGCGGGTCGGCAACGTCATCGGCGCCGGCCAGCCCGGGCACAGCCTGCTCGGGGTGGTCGTGGGTCGGCTGCGCGACGCCCAGCGCGCCGGTGAGCGGGCCCGGCTGGAGCTGGCTCCGCTGGGTTCGCGGCGTGACTTCGTCGGCCTCAGCGACGTCGTCGCCGCCGTGCTGCTGGCCGCGACCCGCCCCGGGGCGGCCGGCCACGTGATCAACATCGGTCGGGGGGTGGCCGCCAGCGCGCGTGATATGGTCCAGCTCCTCATCGACGTGAGTGAGGTGCCGACCGACCTGGTCGAGGCGGAACGCACCGGCCCGGCCGAGACGAACTGGCAGCGGCTGGACGTCGGGCTGGCCGCCGAGGTGCTCGGCTGGTCGCCGAGCGAAGATCTGCACACCGAGATGAAGCAGTTGTGGGAGCACGCCGGCGCCGAGGTGCCCGCCTGATGGTCGAGAGGTTCCTGACCGCATGACTACCCCCGCCCTCGTCCGCTCCCGTGGCACGCTCGCCGATCTGCTCTCCGGCCGCAGCAACGGCATCGGGCTGATCCGGCTCTGCCTCGCCGTGGGCGTCGTGTTGTCGCACTCCAAGCCGCTCGGCTTCGGGGCCAACGACCTCGGCTACCACATCACCGGTCGGCAGACCAACGTCGGCACCATGGCCGTGTACGGCTTCTTCGTGCTCTCCGGCCTGCTCATCACCCGCAGCGCCAGGCGTACCGGCATCATCCGCTACGCCTGGCACCGGGCCCTGCGCATCTTCCCCGGGCTCTGGGTCTGCCTGCTGATCACCGCGCTGGTGGTGGCCCCACTGGTGGCGCTGCGCGAGCACGGCACCACCGCCGGCCTCTTCGACAACCCCTGGGACCGCGGCGGCCCGTTGGCCTACCTGCAGGCCAACTGGTGGACCGGTGTCCGTCAGTACGGCATTCAGGACCTGCTCAAGCCGACCACCCCGTGGGGTGAGAAGAGCGGCTCCAGCGTCTTCAACGGCGCCCTGTGGTCGCTCAAGTACGAGATGTTCTGCTACGTCGTGGTGGGCGTCCTGGCGATCACCGCGGTGCTGCGCAACGCCCGCCGGTTCGTGCTGTTCCTGACCGTCGCGCTCTACCTGAGCATCCTGCAGGACTGGGTGAGCTCCGGGCAGTTCAGCGGGCCGGCGTCCACGGCGAGCTGGTCGTTCGACTCGCCCCTGGTGGGCGTGATGAGCTTCCACTACATCGTCTACCTGGGCTTCCTGTTCGCGTTCGGCGCGACGCTGGATCTCTACCGGGAGCGGGTGCCGATCAACGACGCGCTGGGCATCGGCTCGGCCGTGGCGCTGGGGCTGTCCCTGCTCTTCGGCGGCTTCTTCGTCATCGGGCTGCCGGCGTTCGCGTACCTGCTGGTGTGGCTGTCGGTGCGGATGCCGCGCCAGCTGCACTGGGTGGGCCGCAAGAACGACTACTCGTACGGTATCTACATCTACGGGTTCGTCTTCCAGCAGGTGATGGCGAGCCTGGGCTGGAGCCGCTGGGGGTACGTGCCGTTCGCGGCGATGTCGGTCGCGGTCGCCTTCGCCGCCGCGTTCGTGTCGTGGAAGCTCGTCGAGCGGCCGGCTCTGCGGTTGAAGGACTGGACGCCGGGCTTCGTGGCCCGCCGCACGACGCGGACGGTGCCGGTTGAGCAGCAGACCGCGGTGGCCGAGGAGCCACCCGGGACGCAGCCGGTGTCGGTCGGCGGCCCGACGGAGGAACTGCCGCAGCAGCCCGCCACGCTGGTCCCCGGCCGGTAGCCCACCGGGCCCGCCTCCACGTCGTACCCTCGGGGGCGTGGCCACGGCGGCGGAGGAGATCCAGGTGGGGGAGCGGCTGGTCCGCGTCTCCAGCCCCGACAAGCCGTACTTCCCGGAACGCGGACTGACCAAGCTGGACGTGGTCCGCTACTTCCTGGCGGTCGGCGACGGCATCCTGCGGGCGCTGCGCGACCGGCCGACCATGCTGGAACGCTGGCCGCGCGGCGTCTTCGAGGGCGCGACGATCGCCACCCGGCAGACCAACCGCGGTGACGCGTTCTACCAGAAGCGGCTGCCGGCGGGCGCGCCCGCGTGGGTGCGCACGGCGCACATCACCTTCCCCAGCGGCCGGACCGCCGACGAGGTCGCGCCGAGCGAGCTGGCCGTGGTGATCTGGGCCGCCAACCTGGGCACCCTGCGCTTCCACCCGTGGCCGGTGTCCGCCGCCGACGTGGAGCGCCCCGATCAGCTGCGCATCGACCTGGACCCGATGCCCGGCGTGGGCTTCGAGCAGGTGGTGCCGGTGGCCCGGGAGGTGCGGGCGTTCCTCGCCGAGCTGGGCATGACCGGCTATCCGAAGACCACCGGCGGGCGGGGCCTGCACGTCTACCTGTCGATCGAGCCGAGGTGGAGTTTCGGCGAGTGCCGCCGGGCGGTGCTCGCGCTGGGCCGGGAGATGCAGCGCCGGCTGCCGGAGCTGGTCACCACCACCTGGTGGCGGGAGCAGCGGGACCGGCCGGTCTTCGTCGACTACAACCAGATGTCGCGGGACCACACGATGGCGTCGGCGTACTCGATCCGGCCGACGCCTCGGGCGCTCGTGTCGGCGCCGTTGGACTGGGCGGAGCTGGACGACGCCCGTCCGGAGGACTTCGACGTGCTCACCGTGCCGGCCCGGTTCGCCGAGCGCGGCGATCCGCACGCCGGCCTGGACGGGGATCGGCACTCGCTGGAGCCCCTGCTGGAGCTGGCCGACTCCGAGGGTCTGGAGGCCCCGCCGGAGCGGTGACCGGCGAGGCTCGCGCTACTGCCACGGGCTCTGCGTGCCGTCGAACTCCTCGAAGACCAGCCACGACCGCGTCGACAGCACCCCGGCGATGCGCTGCACCCGGTCGAGCACCACGTCGCGCAGGGCGGCGTTGTCCGGCGCCCGAACGAGGGCCAGCACGTCGTGCTCGCCGCTGAGCAGCGCGACGTGCTCGACGTAGCGCACCTGGGCCAGCTCGGCCGACACCTCCCGCCAGGTGTTCTGCTCGATCGTCAACGCCATGTACGCCGACGTGCCCAACCCCGCGGCCTCGGGCGCCACCTGCGCCCGGAAGCCCGTGATCACGCCTTCGCGCAGCAGGCGTTCCACCCGGGCGTACGCGTTGGTGCGCGAGATGTGGATCCGCTCGGCCAGGGTGCGCACCGACGTGCGCCCGTCGCGGACCAGCTCGTCCAGGATCCGCCGGTCGACCTCGTCCATGGCTCGGGCCGATCGTCCCGATCCGGTTCCCCGGCTCGCTCCGTCTCCGTTCTCCTGGCTCACCGACGCGCCTCCCACATGCCAGACGTCCCGCCTTCTGCGTGGATCTTGAGTCAATCATCCGTCAGGCGGAAGCATAGGCTCACCACACGTCCCAGGAGGTCCCGCCGTGACGACCACACCCCAGGCGGTCCGCAGGGCATCCCCGCGCGCCCGTCGGACGGTCACCCCGCCCGACCCGGCGCGCCCGCTGCTGCCGGACGCCGAACCGGTCCGCCTGCTCGATCCGACCGGTACGCCGCTGCCGGCCCGTACCGACTACCCGGAGCCGCCCGTCGAGGCGCTGCGCGAGCTGTACCGCCGGATGGTGCTCGGCCGCCGGTTCGACACCCAGGCGACCGCGCTGACCAAGCAGGGCCGCCTCGCCGTCTACCCGTCGTCGCGGGGCCAGGAGGCGTGCCAGGTCGCCGCCGTGCTCGCCGTCCGCGACACCGACTGGGTGTTCCCCACCTACCGTGAATCGATGGCGCTGGTTGCCCGGGGCATCGACCCGGTCGAGGTGCTCACCCTGCTGCGCGGCGACTGGCACTGCGGCTACGACCCCACCGAGGTACGCACCGCGCCGCAGTGCACCCCGCTCGCCACCCAGTGCGTGCACGCCGCCGGTCTCGCGTACGGCGAGGCGTACCAGGGGCGCGACACCGTGGCGCTGGCCTTCATCGGCGACGGCGCGACCAGCGAGGGCGACTTCCACGAGGGCATCAACTTCGCCGCCGTGTTCAAAGCGCCGGTCGTCTACTTCGTCCAGAACAACCGGTATGCCATCAGCGTCCCGTTGTCGCGGCAGACCGCCGCGCCGTCGCTGGCGTACAAGGGCGTCGGCTACGGGGTGCCCAGCGAGCAGGTCGACGGCAACGACCCGGTCGCGGTGCTCGCCGTTCTGACCCGCGCGGTCGCGCACGCCCGCGCCGGCAACGGGCCGTTCCTGGTGGAGGCGCACACCTACCGGATGGAGCCGCACACCAACGCCGACGACGCCAGCCGCTACCGCGACGGCGCCGAGGTCGACGCCTGGCGCGACCGCGACCCGCTCGCCCGCCTGGAGACGTACCTGCGCGCCCGTGGCGTGCTCGACGACGCGGCGGTCGCCGAGGTCGCCGAGCAGGCCGAGGCGTACGCGGCGGACCTGCGTACCCGGATGAACACCCAGCCCACTGTCGACCCGCTGAGCCTCTTCGACCACGTCTACGCCGAGCCCACCCCGCAGCTCGTCGAGCAGCGCGAGCAGGTCCGCGCCGAGCTGGCCGCCGCGCGCGACGAGGAAAGTGACGACTGATGGCCACCACCATGGCGAAGGCGCTCAACACCGCGCTCGCCGACGCCCTCGCGGCCGACGAGCGAGTCGTCGTATTCGGCGAGGACGTCGGCCAGCTCGGCGGCGTCTTCCGGATCACCGACGGGCTGCAGGCCCGCTTCGGCGAGAAGCGCTGCTTCGACACCCCGCTCGCGGAGGCCGGCATCGTCGGCTTCGCCGTCGGCCTGGCCATGTCCGGGCTGCGGCCGGTGGTCGAGATGCAGTTCGACGCGTTCGCGTACCCGGCGTTCGAGCAGATCGCCTCGCACGTGGCGAAGCTGCGCAACCGCACCCGGGGCAAGCTCAGCGTGCCGATCGTCATCCGGGTGCCGTACGCCGGCGGCATCGGCGGGGTGGAGCACCACTGCGACTCGTCCGAGGCGTACTACGCGCACACCCCCGGCCTGAAGGTCGTCACCCCGGCGACCGTCGAGGACGCGTACTCGCTGCTGCGTGAGGCGATCGATGATCCCGACCCGGTGGTCTTCATGGAGCCCAAGAAGCTCTACTTCGGCAGCGCCGACGCCGAGCTGCCGGCGCGTACCGAGCCGTTCGGCCGGGCCGTCGTGCGCCGGCCCGGCCGCGACGCCACCCTGGTGGCGTACGGGCCGGCGGTGCCGGTCGCGCTGGAGGCCGCCGAGGCCGCCCGCGAGGAGGGCTGGGACCTGGAGGTGGTCGACGTGCGGACCATCGTGCCGTTCGACGACGCCACCATCACCGCGTCGGTCCGGCGCACCGGCCGGTGCGTGGTGATCCAGGAGGCGCCCGGGTTCGCGGGTGTCGGCGCAGAGATCGCCGCCCGGGTGCAGGAGCGCTGCTTCCACGCGCTGCACGCTCCGGTGCTGCGGGTGGCCGGGCTGGACATCCCGTACCCGGCGCCGATGCTGGAGCACACCCACCTGCCCGGCGTGGACCGGGTGCTCGACGCGGTGGCCCGGTTGCAGTGGGACGACCAGCCGGACCCGCGCTGGGCGGCGCAGGGCAGCGCGGCATGACCACCGTCGAGCGGACGCAGGTCTTCCTCCTGCCCGACCTGGGCGAGGGGCTGAGCGAGGCCGAGATCGTCGAGTGGCGGGTCGCCGTGGGCGACATCGTCACGGTGGACCAGAGCGTGGTCGAGGTGGAGACCGCCAAGGCGGTCGTGGACGTGCCCTGCCCGTACGCCGGACGGGTCGTGACCCTGCACGGCGCGGCGGGTGAGGTCCGCCCGGTCGGCCAGCCCCTGATCACCATCGCGCCGCTGGACGGCGGCGACGAGCCCGCCGGGCACGCCACCTACCGCGAGGAGGAGCGTGCCGGCTCCGGCAACGTGCTGATCGGGTACGGCACCGGGCACGGCGGCGCGACCCGCCGTCGGCGTCGACCCCGACTTGCGCTGGCGCCCGAACCGGCCGACGCCGCCCCGGCCGGCGCTGTCCGGCCCGACGCGGTCCCGGCAGCCGGCGCCGGCCCGGCGGCGGACGAAGCGGCCCCGGTCGGTGGCAGCGCCTCCGCCGAGGTGCGGTCGGCGAGCGCCCTGGTCATCTCGCCGATCGTCCGTCGGCTGGCCCGGGAGCGCGGCGTCGACCTGGGTACGGTCCGTGGCAGCGGGCCCGGCGGGGTGATCCGCCGCGCCGACGTCGAGGCGGCGCTGGCCGTCCCCGTCGCCCGGCTCGCCGCCGTGCCGGACCCGCACGTCGCGCCGACCCCGGAGGGCGACGGCGACCTGATCGTCCCGCTCACCGGCGTGCGTAAGGTGATCGCCGACAAGCTCTCCCGCAGCCGGCGGGAGATCCCCGAGGTGACCATCTGGGTCGACGTCGACGCCACCGGGCTGCTGGAGACCCGCGCGGCGATCAACGCGGCGACGCCCGACGCGCCGGTGAGCATCCTGGCCCTGCTGGCCCGGATCTGCCTCAGCGGTCTGCGCCGGTTCCCGCAGCTCAACTCCCGGGTCGACACCGAGGGTCAGCGGATCGTCCAGTCCGCCGGGGTGCACCTGGGCATCGCCGCGCAGACCGACCGGGGCCTGCTGGTGCCGGTGCTGCGCGACGCCCAGCGACTCACCACGGCCGAGCTGGCCGCCGAGCTGGCGGCGACCACCGCCGCGGCGCGGGCCGGGACGCTCGCGCCGGCCCGGCTCACCGGCGGCACCTTCACGCTGAACAACTACGGGGTGTTCGGCGTGGACGGCTCCACCCCGATCATCAACCACCCCGAGGCGGCCCTGCTCGGCGTGGGCCGGATCGTGGACAAGCCGTGGGTGGTCGACGGGCAGTTGGCCGTGCGCAAGGTGACCCAGCTGAGCCTCACGTTCGACCACCGGGTCTGCGACGGTGGGGTGGCCGGTGGCTTCCTGCGGCACGTCGCCGACTGCGTGGAGCGCCCGGCGCTGCTGATCGCCGCCGTCTGACGCGTACCCCCGGCCCTGGCACCGCCCGCGCGGCGCCGGGGCCGGCGTGCGTCAGTGGTTTCGCGGTCGCGTCATCGGGAAGTCGGCCCCGCCGGTACGCACCGGAGGCGTCGAAGGGAGCCGACCCGTGGTCGTGGCGAACGAGCTGCTACTGAATTCGGTACGGGTGCGGCGGCCCGCCGCGGCCGGCGCACCGCTCTACTGCGACGCGCTGGAGTACGGGCTGACCGGCGACGGCGCGACCAACGACCAGCCGGCGTTGGCCGCCCTCGTGGACCGCCTCGGCGCCGGGTACGCCTCGGACGGGCGGGCCCGCGTCATCTACTGCCCGCCGGGCATCTACTCGATCCGCGATTCCGGCACGGTGTGGCGCAGTGGGGTCTCGCTGGTCGGCGCCGGCCCGGCGGCGACCCGGTTCATGCTCAGCAACGAGGGCAACCGGGCCGACCCGACCCCGCTGGCCTTCTGGACCACCGTGCAGCACGGGGCCGACCGGGACCGGCACATCGCCGACTGCACCTTCGCCGACTTCCAGATCGACGGCTCCGGCGTGGCGATGGCCGAGTACAACTACCTCGCCAAGGGCCTGGGCCTGCAGTACGTCGTGCGCGGCGTGTTCCGCAACCTCTACATCCACCACACCGCGGCCACCGGGCTGGGCTGCGACTTCCTCCAGGACTCGCTGATCGACGGCGTGGTGGTCGTCGGCTGCGGGCGACTGGACAACGGCGAGCAGATCGGCGGCGCCGGCATCGGCGTGGGCATCGGCGGTTGGGGCGCGGTGGAGCGGTTGACCATCGCCAACTGCACCACGCTCGCCAACGGCACCAACGGCATCTTCCTGGAGCTGCAGAAGGACTACTGGCCCCCGCCCCGCGGCTACCGCATCATCGGCTGTCACAGCCAGGGCAACCGGTTCGGCATCTCCGACTGGGGTGCCGACGGTCTCATCGTCTCCGCCTGCACGATGACCGGCAACCTGGAGGCCGGGTTCGACATCTCCGCCCAGGGCACCGCGGCGGTGGCCGGACGAGGTGGGCTGCTCACCGACTGCGTCATCGACGGCAACATCCGCGACGGGGTCATTGTCGGCAACAGCCCGGGCCCGTACACCATCCGGGGCAACCGGATCAGCGGGAACGGTCAGCACGGCTACCACGGGCAGGACCTCGGGCGGGGCTACCAGGGCCCGGTACGGGACGTGGTGATCGAGAGCAACGAGTTCTGGGGCAACGGGCTGGACGCCGTCCGGATCGACCACCAGATGACCGACGCGGTGCTGCTGAACAACCGGATCCGCAACAACGGGCGACAGTACGCGCAGGCCGCCAGCGGCGGTGGCGAGACCGTTCGCTACGCCCAGCGGTCCGTGGTGGACCGGTCGGCGACCTGGCCGCACGACGGGCACCGGGGCAAGGTCCTGCGGGTGGGACGGGCCGTGGCCATGGTCGCCGCGAACACCGGCGAAGAACTCGTCCTGGCGCCGGTCCGGCCCGACGGCATCACCGCGTGGAGTGGGGACGTACCGCCCCCGGGCTGCGGGTACGAGCTGTCCGCGGCACCCGAGCGGCGGGCCGGCATCACCATCGACGCGGCGTTCGACTCGGCCACCATCCGCGGCAACCGGGTCTGGGACAACCACGAGTACAGCACCCAGACCCACGGTCTGTGGATCACCGAGCGGGGCAGCTGTGTGGACTGCCGGGTCGAGGACAACGACCTCGCCGGCAACGCCAATGGCGGGATGCGCCTGGACACCCCGCCGGTGGGCGGACGCTGGCGCGACAACCACGTTGACAGCGACTGGGGCTGACCAGCCGGGCCGGAACGCGAAGCGGGGGGGGGGGGGGGGGGCGGCGGGGGCGCCCCCCCCCCCCGGGCCGGGGGGACGCGCCCGGCCGGGCCCCCCCGGGGGGGCGGAACCCACCACGGCGGGGGGGGGGGGGCCCGCGCGGGGGGGGGGGGCCCCCCGGGCGGGGGGGGGGGGGGGGGGGGGGGGGGGGGGGGGGGGGCCCCCGGGGGCCCCCCCCCCCACGGCTCTCAGAGCGCGAGGCAGTTGGGTCGCACCGGGCCGTCGGTCAGGGCGCCGCGCACGATGGTGTACGCGGTCCCGTCGAGCACCAGGCCGAGGTGCCCGACCACCCGCAGCGGGCAGTACGCCTGGATGAGGACGTTCGTCGCCCCGTCGTTGACGGCGGCGTTGCCGGTCGGACGGACCAGCTCGTCCTGGAGTGTGCGGACGGTGGTGTAGCGCACCGACCCCGGGGTGTCGTCCCCGGCGTTCAGGTCGGCGAGAAATGCGGAGCCGATGGTCATCTGTTGGCAGGCCACGATGCCGGCGCAGCTGCCGAGGCCGAGAAACGCCACGATGTTGGCGACGTAGGTGCCGTACTGGGGTGTGCCCAGACTGACGTACCGGCCGACGCTGGCGGTGCCGCCCAGGCTCTTGAGGTAGTAGCGGCTGACCAGACCGCCCTCGGAGTGGGCGACGAGGTCGACGGTCGCCGCGCCGGTGCTGGCGCGCACCTGCTCCACGTAGCCGGCGAACGCGCGGGCCGAGGCGGGGATGTCACCGAGGCCCAACCCGGGCAGCTGGTAGATGAAGGTGCGGTAGCCGTCGGCGCGCAGCCGGGCGGCGATGGGCTCGTACGCCACGGCGACGCCGCTGAGCCCGCCGACCACGATGACCGGGTTGGCTGCGGCAGCGGCAGCGAAGGCGGCGGTGGCAGCCGGGGCGGTGGAAGCTGGGGCGGTAGCAGCCGGGGCGGTGGGGGTGGCAGCGGTCGCGGCGCCGGCGGACGCCAGCAGCGCGGCGGTGGCCAGGGACACGACGAGGACGGTCTTTCGGAGCAGCATGGCTGCACCTCCGGGGGGAGGCACCCGGCGAACCGGGCAGGTGGGTGGGGGTGTCCGGTCGACCGTGCGACGATGATGCACGTCACAATTCAGAAACGTCAATGACTTGTTACGCGCCGGTAACCCGTTGTTCCACCGACGGCACAAACCGGCAATTCGGTGCCGCTCCACAGCGGACACCCGCCGCTGTGCGCGTACCCCGCCCCGCGCGAGGGTCGCCGCCCGCGACCAGGCACACCGGGACCGGGGGCAGGCGCACGCCGAGTCGGTGGCCGAGGCCGCAGCGCCATCAGGACCGGCAGTCCGGCGCGGCCGAACACGACGCGGCCGAACGCCGCCGGACCGAGCTCTACACCCGGGCCGTCGAGCTGCTCGGCAACGACAGCGCGGGCCGGTGGCCGGCGGGCACGGTGGTCGAACGGCTCGACGACGAGGGGCTGCTGCTCGTCGACCGCCGACGCGCGCTGAGCGCACGGTCGCGCTGACGCGGTCTCAGCGGACGGTCGCGCTGACGGGTCCTCAGCGGACGGTCGCGCGCAACCCGTCCAGGGCCACGCCGAGCACCCGGTCACGCTGCTCGGGTGCGGGGAACTGGGCCATCGTGAGACCGCTGATCAGGCGCACCACATCGTCGAAACCGACGTCGTCGCGCACCACGCCGGCGGCCTGGGCGCGGCGCATCAACGGCTCGCCGGCGGCGTAGATCTCCGTCCGGCAGCTGGCGAAGATCTCCGAGTCGTGCAGCAACTGCTCGGCGAGCGCGCGCTTCGTGGCGACGTACGCGACGAAGCGGTGCAGCCACGCGACCAGGGCGTCCCACGGAGGCAGCTCGGCCAGGTCGGCGGCGGAGCTGCTCAGCGCACGGACCTCCTCGACGTAGACGGCCTCGAACAGGTGCCGGCGGGTCGGGAAGTTGCGGTAGAGGGTGCCGATGCCCACCCCCGCCCGGCGGGCCACGTCCTCCAGGGAGGCGGCCGCGCCGTTCTCGGCGAACGCCTCGCGCGCCGCGGTGACCAGGGCGTCGTAGTTGCGCCGCGCGTCGGCCCGCTTGGGCCGCTGCGCGAAGACCTCGGGCGTCTGCCCCGCGCTGGTCATGGCGTGCGTCACCTCACCTTGGTTGCATCCGGAGGAACCCCTCCGCTAGCTTAGTGGAGGCACCCCTCCGGAACTGCCGGAGGACAGCCTCCGCTTAGCGTACCTCGGGACCCGCCCGATCCGGCCTGGCCACCCGATCGCCCGGACCCCGCAGACCTGCCCGCCTCCGACGACGGGCGACAAACCTCCTTCCGTACCGCATCAGGAGTTTTCTCTCGTGTCAGTGACATCCCGACGCAGCTCGCGTCGGCTCACCTTCACCGTGCTCGCGGCCGGCGCCGGATTCTTCGCGATGCTCCAGTCGTTGATCACCCCGGTGCTGCCGACCATCCAGCAGGACCTGCACACCTCGCAGAACACCGTGACCTGGGTCCTGACCGCCTACCTGCTCTCCGCGTCGATCTTCACGCCGATCCTCGGACGGGTCGGTGACATGGTCGGCAAGGAGCGGATGCTTGTCGTCTCGCTCGCCGCCCTCGCCCTCGGCTGCCTGGTGGCCGCCATCGCGCCGAACATCGGCGTCCTCATCGTCGCCCGGGTCGTGCAGGGCATCGGCGGCGCGGTCTTCCCGCTGTCGTTCGGCATCATCCGCGACGAGTTCCCCGCCGCGCGGGTCGGAAGCGCCGTCGCCTCCATCTCGGCGATCGTCGCTGCGGGCGGTGGCCTCGGCGTCGTGCTCGCCGGCCCGATCGTGGCCGCGCTGGACTACCACTGGCTGTTCTGGATCCCGATGGTCGTGGTCGGGCTGACCGCCGTCGCCGCGCACCTGTTCGTGCCCGAGTCGCCGGTGCGAACCCCCGGTCGGATCGACTGGCGTGCCACCCTGCTGCTCTCCGGCTGGCTGATCGCGCTGCTCCTGCCGATCAGCCAGGGCGCGGCCTGGGGCTGGACCTCCACCCGGGTGCTCGGCCTGCTGGTGCTCGCCGTGGTGCTGCTGATCGGCTGGCTCGTCGCCGAGGTGCGCTCGACCAACCCGCTGATCGACATGCGGATGATGCGCCTGCCGGGCGTGTGGACCACCAACCTGGTCGCCCTGCTCTACGGCGCGTCGATGTTCTCCGTGTACGCGTTCCTTCCCCAGTTCGTGCAGACCCCGACCGCCGCCGGCTACGGCTTCGGCGCCAGCATCAGCCAGTCCGGTCTGCTCATGCTGCCGATGCTGGTCGCGATGTTCGTCGCGGGCCTGGTCGCCGGCCGGCTCCAAGCCGTGTTCAGCGCCAAGGCGCAGCTCGCCACCGGCGCCGCGTTCAACGTGGCCGCCTCCGCGATGCTGGCCGCCGCGCACGACACCCGCTGGGAGGTCGCCATCGCCGGTAGCCTGGTCGGCCTCGGCATCGGCCTGGCCTTCGCGTCGATGGCCAACCTGATCGTCGGCAGCGTGCCCGCCAGCCAGACCGGCGTGGCGACCGGCATGAACGCCAACATCCGTACCATCGGCGGCGCGATCGGCGCGGCCATGGTCAGCGGCGTGATCACCGCCCACCCGCAGGCCAACGGCCTGCCCCGGGAGGCCGGTTTCACGACGGGGTTTCTCGTCCTCACCGCGATCGCCCTCGCCGCCGCGCTCGCGGCCCTGGCCGTCCCGTCCGCCCGGCGGGCGTCGGCCGGTCGCCGGCCGTCCGCCGCGACGATCGTCGAGTCCGAGCTAGCCGGCGAGTTCGCCACCATGCCCGCGACCCGCTGAGGTTCGCTGGCAAGTCGGAGCCCGGGCGGTTCGCCGCCCGGGCTCCGGCCTGCTCGGGAGTACGCTGGCCGCTCCCCCATCCACCGTTCGTCGTCTTCAGGATGCGCCCATGTCCGAATTGCTGACCGCCGACCGCATCGAAGAGATCGGCGCCCTGGGCGTCAAGAGCCCGGACCCGGCCGCGCTGGTCGCCGAGCTGGTGAGCGCCGTCGACGAGGGACGCCTCGCCGACCCCGACGACATCGGGTACGCGCTGCTGGTCGCCGCCGACATCCTGGAGCAGGCCGGTGACCTGGCCGACGCCCTCGCCCTGGCCACCCGCGCCATCGCCGAACAGCCCGACGAGGACGCGTACGCTCGAGCGGTGCGCGGCGGCCTGCTGCTGCGCCTCGGCCGCTCGGACGAGGGCATGGCCGAGCTGACCGAGCTGCGTCCGCTGCTGGAGACCAACCCCAACGCGACCTACCTGGTCGACGAGCTGGCCGAATCCGGCCACACCGACCTGGCGCTGGAATGGCTGACCGGGGCGCTCGACACGATCCTGGAACGCACCCGGACCCAGCAGCACGAGTCCGAGGACGCGCAGGACGAGGCCGCGGCCATGATCTACGGGCTGGCCCAGCGGCGGCACCACCTGCGCGAGGAGATGGGCCTCCCGCACGACGAGTACGACAACCTCGCCGACCGGCTGCGCGCCGCGAGCACCCACGCCCTCGACGCGCTCGACGGCGGCCCCGCGACGCTGCTGTACTGGCCGGAGGCCGAGTTCAACGCGTTGCTGATTCGCTGGCCCGCGCTTGTCGACAGCTACCCGAAGACGTGGGACGAGCACCGTACCCAGATCGAACGCGCGCTCGCCGACGCCGCCGGGCTGGGCGGCGCGGACCTGGGCGTGGTCGCCGGCACCGTCGAGGGCCTGGCGGCGTTCGCCGGCAGCGACCCCATCGACGAGGAAACCCTTGACGAGTACGCCGACAGCCTCGACGAGGTGGGTCTGACGTCCTGGCCGCCCGGGCGCAACGACGCCTGCTGGTGCGGATCGGGTGCGAAGTACAAGAAGTGCTGCCTGCCCCGCTCGCGCGACTGACCCGCCGGGGCACTTTCCCCTGAGAGACGTATACCTGTGAGTCATATTGATGACTCACAGGTATACCGCGCTCACCCCGTCCGCACGGACGCCCCTCGCATCCGCCGCATCGATGGCCATGGCCGGTCCAGAGCATGGCACTCCGCGTACGATCGGCACCTCCGCTTCAGCCGGGCGGATTCGGCGACGGAGGCGATGGCGTGAGCGCGCAGGAGCAGCACGAGACGATCGAGGACAGTCCGGTCGGCTGGGTGGCCAAGCACATTCGGCGGTACGTGGAGACCGACGGCGCCGACGGTGGCACCTTCCAGGGCTACCCCGCGCTGCTGCTCACCACGCGGGGACGCCGCTCGGGCACACTCCGCCGCACCGCGTTGATCTATGGCCGCGACGGGGACGACCACCTGGTGGTGGCGTCCAACGGCGGTGCTGCCACGCACCCCGCCTGGTACCTGAACCTGAGCGCCGACCCGACTGTGGAGGTCCAGGTCGGCGCGGAACGGTTCGCCGCTCGCGCCCGGACGGCGTCCACCGAGGAGCGGGCCCGGCTGTGGCCGGTGATGACGGAGGTCTTCCCGACGTACGCCCGCTACCAGAGGGACACCGACCGGGAGATCCCCGTCGTTGTCATCGAGCGGACGTCCCCGGAAGACTCGACGATCTATTGATCCACGTCAGCGCCGCAGGGGGCTATGGTGACCGCAGGTAAGCACCTACTCCGATAGGAGAGCCGCCGTGCGCCGCCTCACCACCACCATCGCGCTGCTCGGGCTGTCCCTGTTCGCCCTGTTGACGCCGTCGCCGGCGAGCGCGGCGAGCACCGTCGAGGTCACGTCCGCGACTCTGGTCGCGAAAGGCGTCGCCGTGGACCTCACCCTCACCGTGACCTGCGACGCTGGCCTATCCGGCGGCGCGGAGCTGATCCTGCGCCAGCGCTCGGGCAACCGGGTGGCGTACGGATCGGGCTGGGCGCCGGTCAGCTGCACCGGCCAACCGCAGGCAGTGACCGGGCGCGTGTACGCGGAAGGCGGCGGCTTCGCCTTCAACCGGGGCGTGGCGCTTGCCAGCGGCGGCTTCGAGCTGTGCGGCCAGGACGCGTGCGACTACCCGCGCTTCGAAGACGAGGTCCGCATCACCCGCTGAACCGGTCGGACGCACTAGCCAGGAAACGGCTGCCTGGATGGCTCCACAATCATCGCGACCGGCGCGACGACAAGCGCCACCTATGACGTTCCTTCAAGCAGGCCGCGAGATAGCGCATCCGCCCGCACGTCGAACAGCGGGATCAACCTGTCCGCTCGGCGAACCTTCCACGCGCTCCATCCGTTGATGGCCACTTTACCGGTGACCGTCGCGCCGGCCGGGGAGTGCGACTCGAAAAGGGCCTCGCGCCGGTGCGGCGAACGAGGTCCTTGGCCAACTCGTCACCGAAGGCACGGATCTTGAACATCGCGGCCTGGGCGTCGACATAGACGAGCAGCTCAGCGCCCGCGCCGTACCAGACCAGTAGCGGATGCTCCTTGAGGAACCCGAAGTTGGCGGACTGCTCTGCCAGACGTCGTACCTGTCGAGGATCCACGACACTCCACGTCGCTAGCCGTCGGTGAACACGCCAGGATAGGGAAGATCACCGGTCTGCACAGCCCCCGCCACGCGCGGTGACACCTATCCGACAGCACGTTCTAGCAGAACCTGTGTTCTACGAAGGTGTCGCCCGGACCTATAGGATCGAAATAGGGCTCGACACAAGTTCAGCGCCGACGGAATCACCGTCAGTAGCTAGCGTCGGGAGCAAGCTGAGGTGGGAGGTGGTTAGCGTATGGCTACCGCGCACGATGTCGCTGCCACAGTACTCGGCAACCTCGGCAGCGTCACTGCCATGAAGCTGGAGAAGCTGGTCTACTACTGCCAGGGGTGGCATCTGGCACGTGAAGGCACCTTGCTGTTCCCCGAGCCGATCGAAGCTTGGCGGGAGGGGCCGGTGGTGCCGCCCCTCTACCGGCACCACCGTCGGCAGCTCACCGTGTCTGACTGGCCGCACGGGCAAGCCTCCCACCTGACCCCCGACGAACGAAGAACCGTCCGGTGGGTCACAGATCAGTACGGAAAGTTCTCGGCGAGCCAGCTGTCCGTTATGACACACAACGAGCTTCCCTGGCGGGCTGCGCGGGGTGGGCTTCCCGAGTCGGCCAACTCGTCGGCGAGGATCAGCACCGACCTCATGCGTACCTACTACGCCCGGCAGATCGCAGACTCGGAAACTGCCGTCGGTCTCGCAACCGCGAACGCTGCCCTGGAAGGCGCTGAGTTCGATCAGAACTGGCAGGACAAGCTTCGCGACGTGGCAGCAGGGGTGATCAGCGCGGACGACCTGATCTCCGAAGAGATCGCCCGCCTCAAGGGTGACTGATCCGTACTGCTGGCCGGGGACCGACTGCCTCAAGAACAAGCTGGGCATCACCGACCCGGACCTCCTCCGGGAAGCCGAGTTTCGCCTGACCTCGATCCGGGAGGTTCAGGCATCGCGCATGATCATTCCCGGCAACTACGGCCTCGACCATCTTCAGACGTTCCACCGGCAGCTTTTCGGAGATCTCTACGAGTGGGCCGGACAGACCAGAACCGTCGACATCAGCAAGCCGGGAGCGCGCTTCTGTCACTGGCGCTTCATTGACGACCAGGTCAGCGCGGTCCTTGGTGGATTGACTGCGGATGGCTTTCTCCTCGGCCTCAAGCACGAAGTGTTCGTCGAGACGCTCGCGCACTACTACGGCGAGCTGAACGTGTGTCACCCGTTTCGCGAGGGCAACGGCCGGACCATCCGTTCCTTTCTTCGGCAACTTGCCGCCGCTGCGGGCTTTCTCCTCGACTGGTCGGAACTCAACGAAGCCGACAACATCGAAGCGTGCCGTGTACACCTGGCCACGACCGACACCGGGCGCCTCGTCGCGGTCCTGCGTCCAGTCGTCCGCCGATTGAGCTGATGTTCCTCGACGTGCGATGGGGGATGGTCGGAGCCCACCGGCATGGCTTGGCGAAGCCCTACAGCAGGCCCACCGCCTCCCGGCTAGCCGGACCAGGTACGTCCGGTCACCCCGCGGCCTCTATTGCCGCCTCCACCTTGTCCAGATAGTTGAACCACCACGGTGGGTTGTGGGACCACCACCCGTGGTCAGTTTCCCAGTGCCCGGACCTTGGCGATCGTCTCCTGGACGTGCTGCTTAGCCGGCTCGCCGCCCTGGGACGCCTGCGCCAGAGCTTGCCGGTACGCGTCGATCATGCCGACCAGCGGCCCGGCGGCAACACCTTCCAGCGCACCGGCGACAAGGGTTCGCGCCTCGGCCGCGTCCTGCGCTGCCGCTGCGGTCTTGGCCTTCGCCTCATCGAGCTTCCGCGACGCCGCCGCCAACTTCGCGATGATCTGCGCTGCGCTCACGCGCATCCTCCCCCTGGTCGACCATCGCCTCCACCACCGCACCGGCGGAGACCACAAGGGAGCGTACGAGATCCGCGCACCCAGCGCGACCGCTCGATCGCCCAATCATGATGTGCGCGGTGTCCCCGCCGCCCAAGGCGAAGATCACTTGATGCTGACCAGCCAGGGCAGGCCCTCGGCAACTAGTACGCATCAAGTGATCAAGGAATCGACGAGGAACCCCGGCCGGAATCTCTAGATCTTGGACACTTTCCGTTCTCGGCTAACGGAAACTGTCCAAGATCTGGCCGGGTTCACCGAAACCGGGGCATCGAGGGGGTCAGCGCTCGGCGACGAACACGCCGACACCGCCGACGCCCTCTACCAAGCCCTCAATCTTGAGCGCGTTGATGGCTTGGCGAACGACGATGGCCGAGACGTCGTGCTGACGGCACAGCTCGGAGGTCGAGGGCAGCTTGTCCCCCGGCGCGAGTTCGCCGGACTGGATCTGAGCGCGGATGCCGTCGGCGATCAGCGCCCACTTGGCTTTGGCGGGCATTGGTGTCTCCCAGGTCTGCCCCGCCATTCGATCACGAGCAACTTTGTATAGCAAGCGATGTGCGGTCAACGCTTGCGCATGCATGACCTGTTATATACGCTTCCCCCTGACCGGCTCCCAGGTCTGCAAACCCGGAGTTGGTTCTTTCCCCACCGCGCAGGAAGCGCCCGGTCGGTCGGTCCCCCCGTCCGGCCGGGCGTGCCGGGGCGTGCCCGCACGGCGCCCCCACCGCACCGCCGCCCAACGCACCGCCGCCCCACCGCACCGCCGCCGGGCGGCACGTGCCGCCACGAGCAACGCCCTGACCAGCAAGGAGACGACCGGACGGGAGCACCCGATGCCCGATCGACCCGACGACCAGCCCACCGACCCACCCTCCCGACACCCTCCAGCCCAGCGTCTCGTGTCCGAGCAGGACGTCGAGGACGCCGACGACACCCTCTTCGCCCATCCGCCGCGCGTGGTTCGCCGGTGGGTCTGCGGCTGCGGCAGGAACTACCCGTGCACCGACGTGCTCTTCGCCCGCCTGGTCAAGGCCACCGCCGAGGCGGAGCAGTGAGCTGCCGAGGCCACCGATGAACGCGGATGATCTGCACACGCACGCCAATCAGCAGGTCATCGACGCGAGGATGCGGGTCGCCGAGCACGTTACGGAGGCGTACACCGGGATCTGCCGGAGCTGCGGACGGCCTGGCCCGTGCGACGAGCAGCGGGCCGCGCGGGCCCGGCTGGCGCACTTTGGCGGCCCGGTGGACGATCTGCGCGACGCCTGGCTGGCCACGATCGCCGCCGCCGACCGGGCCGGTGCGCACCTGCACGGTGCGGGGCCACCCGGCCGGAGGCTGCCCTGGCAGGACGCGGTCACCGAGTGTTGGCGGGCGCTCGGTCTGGTCTACGCCGGCCTGGCTGCCGATCGAGCATCGCCGGTGACCGCGACAGCAGGTGAGCTGCTCGCCGGGCTGCGCGCGGCTCGGGTCGACGCTGACCGGGCCGCCGCGCTGGCCGCCCGTACCCGGTGGCGGTTGGCGGCGGCCGAGGACCGGCTGCGGCGTACCCACATCGTGGCGGACGCGGTCGCGGCCCGGCACTTCGCGGCGGCCATCACCCGGTTGGACCTGGTCGTCACCCGGCTGGCGATCGGCGGCTGCCGCATCGACCGCTCGGTGGCGGCGTTGACCGGCGAGCCGGCCGCCCCCGCACCCAACGCGCCAAGAAGCACCACCAGCACCAGCACCAGCACCAGCGAGATCGCACGCGGCTGCCGGGTGGCGAGCGGCCTGGTGACCAGGCGACGCCGACGGAAGAACCCACTCACGATGATCAGGGGGCGACAGTGGTGAACGACCCGCACGCAGCGCTGCGCGGCCTTCTGACGGGACGGCTGCGCGGGCACGAACGGCGGCTGCGCCGTTTCACCGAGGCGGACTGGCGGCGGTACGCGGACCTGCTCGCCGGAGCGCTGCTGGTGGCGGTGCGGCGGCGGTTCGTCGCGGGGCAGGACCGGGCGCCGGTGATCCGGTTCGTGGCATCCGCGCGGGAACGCTACGACGTCACCGGAATGGACGTCGAGCCGGCGCTGGCCGAGGCGTTGGTGTGGGCGGCGCTCGGTGAACGCCCTCCGGTGCCCGACGACGCGCCGGCCATCGTCGCCCGGACGGTGCTGCTGCTCGGCCTGTTGGAGGACGAGGGCTGCACCGACCGGGAACGGGACGACGTCCTCGCGGCGGCGGCGCACACCGCCGACAACGCCGCACCGGGCGGGAACGAGCACCAGGCAGGCGCACGGGACCAGCAGGAGACCCACTAGGACGCCACCACCGGGGACCTTCCGCAGGATCGTCGGCCGGCGGACCAAGACCAAGACCAGGACGACAATTCCCCGACGACTCTGGCACGCTGGCGGGCGTCACGGCGGGGAGGAAGGGACCACGGGGTGGAAGGGCTCAGCCGCACCCAGCGGCCACTGGACCACGATCAGGTGCAACGCTTCGTCGCGGCGTCGTTCGGCGCGGACCGCCGGGTCGTGGACTGCGGGCCGATCCTGGGCGGCGGCTTCGCGACGGTGTGGCGGGTGGCGCTCGACGACGGGCGCGAGGTCGTGTTGAAGGTGGCACCACCACCCGACGCGCCGCTGCTGCGCTACGAGCGGGGGCTCGCCGCCGCCGAAGCCCGGTATTTCCGCCTCGTGGCCGCGCGTGCGCCGCAGGTGCCGGTGCCGCCGCTGCTGCACCACGGCGACGATCCGGAACTCGGCGAGTGGCTGGTCACCGGCCTGCTGCCCGGACGGTCGCTGCGGGAATGGTCGGAGGGCGAGCAGCACCTCGACGACACCCCGGCCCGCTACGACTTCGGCGTCGCGATCGCCGCGCTGCACCGGGTGACCGGCGACCACTACGGGTACGGCGGCGGCCGGGCGAGTGGCGCGACGTGGCGTACGGCCTTCGCCGCCATGCTCGACGACCTGCTCGCCGACGCGGCGGACTGGGACGTACGACTTCCCACCTCGCCGGCGCGGATCCGGGAGTTGCCCGAGCGGTACGCCTGGGCCCTGGACCAGGTACGCCGGCCGGCGCTGCTGCACTTCGACGGCTGGGACGGCAACGTGCTCGCCGAACCCGGGCCTGCGGGCACCCTGCGCCTGCGCGGGATCGTGGACGGCGAGCGGTTCCTGTTCGGCGATCCGCTGCTGGACCTCGTGTCACCCCTGCTGTATCGCCGGGTGGAGGACGACCCCGACCACCCGTTCCTGCGGGGCTACCGCGCCGCCGCGGCCGATCCGGTGGTCTTCGACGAGTCCACCCTGCGGCGGCTCAGCCTCTACCGCCTGCACCTGTACCTGTTGATGACTGTCGAGATGCCCAGCCGGGGAATCACCTGGGAGAATCGCCCGGACCGGTTCGAGCGGCTGGCCGACCTGCTTGATCAGGAGCTGACCGAGCTGCGGCGTGCGAGTCCGTCGGCCATCGCAGGCGGTACCGGCTGACGTCCTCGGAGGCGGCCACGCCCGCCCTCATGAACATCGTCAGCACGGCGTCGCGCGCCCGCCGCTCGCGGGCGCCGGTCGGAAACTTCAGGCTGCCGGTACGGCGAGCGAGCCCGGCGACCGTCGCCACCCGTGGCTCACGCAGCTGTTGGAAGCTCACGAAGGCGTCACCGACGTCTTCTGCCGAGGCGAGACACCGGGCCAGGACCAGGGCGTCTTCGAGCGCCATGGAGCTGCTCTGCCCGTCGTGCGGCGGCATCGCGTGCGCCGCGTCGCCGACCAGGCACATCCGACCGCGGCTCCACCGCGCGGGCGGGACGAGGTCGTGCACCGGCCACCGGATGATCGGGCCGGTGCTGGCGTCGATGATGGCGGGGATCGGCGGGTGGTCTGAGCCGTGCAGCTCAACGAGCCGCTGCCGCCACCGGTCCATCGGATCAGCCCGTGGCCCCGCCACCACCTCCCCCTCGCCCGTGAGCAGGCTCTGGAACCAGACCACCTCGCCGTCCGGCAACGCCTGGTAGCCGAAGAACGCGTTGGCGCCGAACGTCAGCCGCAGCACTCCGTCCGGTGCGATCCCGTCGACCCGCGGGGCCGAGCCGCCGCCGTCGAGGGCTCCGGTGAACCGGGCGGGCGGATGCTCGGGGAACATCGTCCGACGCGTGTACGAGTGCACCCCGTCGGCGCCGATCAAGAGGTCACCGCTGTGACTGGATCCGTCGGCGAGGGTGGCGACGACCCGGTCGTGCCCGTCATCGCGCAGCCCGACGACCCGCTCACCCTCGACGATACGGACGCCGGCGCCACGGGCCGCCTCGCGCAGCACCTCGCCGAGCCGGTCCCGGCGGATCAGCGTGCTCACCTGGTTGTTGCTGCCGATCTCCCGTCCCCGGTGGTCGTAAAAGGAGATGCGGTCAGTCGGCGTGCCGGCGGCGTCGACCGCGGCGAGCAGGCCCAGGTCGCGCAGCACGGTACGGCCGTTGTCGGCCAGGCTCAGGTGCGACCCGAGGGGCCGCTCGCGCGGCGGCCGGGCCTCGAGAACCGTCACGCGCCACCCGATCCGGCGCAGGAAGAGACCGACTGCCGTTCCGGCGATTCCCGCCCCGACGATGACGGCGTGCGCGGGATTGATCATGTCGGGCCAGCCGTCATCGGTGGCCCGAAAGGACTCGTCGTACCCATTTTGTGCCCCCGTGTGGCGGGTGCTGTGGGCACGTCCGCCGCCCCGACCGTAATCACGGCGGCCATCGTGGTCAAGACAGCAAGATCCATCAATGTGAGGGTTGACACCGGCATAGACGGCCGGAATGCTGTGGGGGTCCTGCTAACCGAGGCGGGGCCACGTATCCGGGGGAGTCGGTCTTTCACTGCATTCGCCTGTGCGCGGCTCCATGGCCATCACTGGAAGTCTCTCCGCCAGCGAATGCTCCGAATAGGACGGCCGTCGTCCATGGTCGCTGTCGGGTGCTGCGGTACTGCCGCGAAGAGCATCCGAAGTAGGGCCTGGGCAATTGTCGCACCAGCTCGGTCGATCGCTGGTCGGACTGCTGCACGGTGATTCCACCCGTCATCCGACGGTGGCGCGTCATGCACCCCTAAGCACGGCGCAGGGCCGCGGCCTCACTTCCGACAACCGTATTCTTCGGGAGGTGTCGTGATGAAGAACAACTCGGCCGGCTGACGCAACCAATTATCTTTCGTCCCGATGAGCGTGTGTCGCGTCGCGGCACACGCTCATCGGCAGCGCAACCGTTCCCGCTCGGGAAGGAACAGGTGTGACCCCGGAGACGACCTACCCGATGACCCTCGGCCAACTATCGGTCTGGCGGGACATCGAAAAAATGCATCCGGAGAAGTGGTGGGAGGGCAACCTCTGCTTTTCCTGGTCGTTGCCGGAAAATGTGACCGCGGCGGACGTCTGGCGCGCGGTCGGAGCACTCGGCATGCGGCACGCCTCGCTGCGCACGACGTTCGACGTCGGGGACCCGGGAGATCCGCGCCAGCGCGTCGCGGTGGATTCCCCCGCCGACGTGGTCGAGGCGGTACGACAGCCCGACGGCGAGACGGGGATGTCCCGGATCGAGACCGAGGAGATCCAGCGGCCGTTCACGCTCACCACCGACCTGCCGTGGCGGGTGTGGCTGACCGAGAGCGACGGCCGCGCCCGTGAGCTGTTGGTCGTCATCCACCACATGGCGGCCGACGGCGCGGGCATCAACACCATGGAGCGGGACTTCTACGCCCTGCTGGCCGGGGAGGCGCTGCCACCGGCGCCGCAGCCGGCCGACCTCGCGACGCGGCAACGGTCCGGCGAGATGGACGCCAGACTGCTCGCCGCGGAGTCGTACTGGCGCAAGGTGCTGGCGGGGGCACCCCGGCGGACCCCGCCCGCGCCGGGGCCGGTGCTCCGGGCGACGATGCACACCGGCATCCCCGAGCCCATCCTCCGCCAGGCGGCGCGCGGCATCGGCGTGACCGTGGCAGGGGTGCTGCTCACCGCGTACTGCCGGGCGATCATCGCGACGGGCACCACCAGCACCCCGGTCCTGCTCTACCCCATGTCGTCCAACCGTTTCGACCCGGCGGTCACGTCGCTCGTCACGTCGATGAACCAGTGGGTGCCGCTGCTGGCCGCGCCGGAACCGGACGAACCGTTCGCGCACACCGCGCGCGCCCTGTACGTACGGAACATGCGGGCCCTCAAGCACGGGGTCTACGACCCGGACACGGTGGCGCGGATTCGCGAGGACGCCGAACGGGAGGGCGGCCCGCTCGACCCGGGGTACCACTTCACCTTCCTGCTGCCCCCGATGGTGGTGCAGCCGCCGGAGACGATCCAGGAATCGCGGATCGAGTGGCACGTGCCGATCCGCTCGACCGGGCCCGGCTTCTATCTGATGGCCAACGCCGACACGACGGTCCGGCTGACCGTGCGGGTGATCCGCGAGGGCTACCGCCGCGCGGAACTCGACGCTCTGCTCGTCGCCATGCGCGACGACCTGCTGGAGCTGGTCGGCGCGAGCGCGGAGGCCGCCGGATGACCACGACCGCGCCGCCCACCACCCCGGCGGTCACGCCGAGCCTGTGGCGTCACCGGGACTTCATGACGCTGTGGACCGGCCAGACCCTCAGCGAGACCGGTTCCGCGGTGTCCACCCTCGCCGTCCCGCTCATCGCGGTGTCCGTGCTGAACGCGTCCACGTTCTCGGTGAGCCTGCTGCAGGCCGCCGGGATGGCGGCGTACCTGCTCGTCGCGTTGCCGGCCGGGGTGATCGTCGACCGGATGCGCAAGCGGCGGCTGATGGTGTTCTGCAACCTGCTGCGGGCCCTCGCGATGGGCACCATTCCGCTGGCCTTCTTCGCCGGTGAACTCACCATGGCGCAGTTGTGGCTGGTGGCGGCCCTGTGCAGCGTCTGCTCCGTCTTCTTCGAGGTGGCCTACCAGTGCTACCTGCCGACTGTGGTGCGCTCCGACCAGCTGCTGGACGCGAACGGCAAACTCAGCACCACGTACTCGGTCGCTCAGGTGGCGGGTATCGGGCTCGGCGGAGGACTGGTCGCGGTCTTCGGTGCGGCGCGGACGGTCCTCATCGACGCCGCCTCGTTCGCGGTCAGCGCCGTCTCGCTGCTGCTGATCCGCCGCAAGGAGCCGGAGGTGGCCGTACCGCAGGGCCCCCGGCCGCGGCTGCGGGAGGAGATCTCCGTCGGCCTGGCCTTCGCCTTCCGGCATCCGGTGCTGCGGAAGATCGTCGCGGCCAGCGGCACCCTGAACGTGTTCAGTCAGGTGATCTACGCCCTCTCGGTCATCTACCTGGTCCGGGTCCTCAAGCTGACGCCGGCCGAGGTGGCCGTGCAACTGGCGCTGGGCACGGCCGGCGGCATCGCCGGCGGACTCGCCTCCGGCAGGCTGGCTCGACGGATCGGCACCGCCCGCATCATCTGGGTCTCCCTGCTCGGGCTCGGCTGGACGATGCTGCTGGTGCCGCTGGCCGAGCCCGGCTGGCGGGTCGCGTTCTACACCGTCGGCATGACCGGCTTCGCCGCACTCTGCGCGATCTACAACGCGGCCCAGATCAGCTACCGGCAGCAGATGTGCCCGCCGGAACTGCTCGGCCGCCTCACCGCCGGGGTCCGCTGGATCGTGTGGGGCGCCCTGCCGATCGGCGCGGTCCTCGGTGGTGTGCTGGGCACCTGGCTCGGCGTCCGCGAGACCCTGGTGATCGCCGCCCTCGGCGTCTGGGCCTCCGGGCTGTGGGTCTACTTCTCCCCGCTGCGGAAAATGCGTGACTTCACGCCCGTCCCCGAGCCGGCCAGCCAGGCCTGACAGCGAGTCGCCGGCGAGGCGCGGAGACGTCAGCGGTTCGGGCCGGCCAGCGCCGCCCACGTACGCGCCACCCCGGTGGGCAGGTCGGTGACGGGATGCCAGCCCAGCAAAGCCGACGCGCGTCGGACGTCGAGCCAGATGTCGCGCCGGTCGAAGGCCCGACGGTCCGCGTACCGGATGGTCAACGGCCGACCGACGGTCGCCCTCACCACCTCCAGCAGCTCGGCGAGGGAGGTGGGATGGCCGGCGCCGACGTTGAGGACGGCGCCGTCGAGCGCCTCGCGGGTGTCGCGGTCCAGGTGACGGTCCCACACTGCCAGCAGGGCGGCCACGACGTCGTCGATGTAGACGTAGTCGCGACGGGTGACCGGGTCGCCGAACACCTGCAACGGCCGGTGCGCGGCCGCAGCCTCCAGCCAGTGCGACACCACGCCGAGCCCACCCTCGGCGCGCTGGCCGGGCCCGTACACGTTGGACGGCCGCAGCACGACCGGCCGGAGGTGGTCGGCGGCCTCGCGCAGGGCCTGCTCCTGGGCCAGCTTCGCCCGGCCGTAGACGCTGTCGGGGCCGAGTGGGCCGGTCTCGTCCACCGGTGGCGGCACATCCGGCCGGTACGCCGTCCCGCCGGATCCCAGCAGGACGAAGGTGGGACGACGGGCGCCCAGCTTGCACGCCTCCAGCGCGGCGGCGAGGGCACGCTGGTCCAGCTCGACGAGTTCGGGCTGGCTGACGGCCCTCTTCGGCGTGACCGTGCCGGCGGCCCAGAAGACCAGGTCCGCCCGCCTGATCGTATCGGCGTAGCGGTGTTCCTCGACGGCGTTGCGGGGTCGGGTCACCCGGTGCGGAGGCAGGCGGCGGCGTTCGAGCGCACGGCACAGACTGGCGCCGATGAAACCGTCCGACCCGACGACCACCGTGACCGGGGCGGGGACGGCGCTCATCCCGGGACCTCGGTCTGCACGGCGCGGGTCGCCAGGTCGGCGGCGTAGTCGGCGGTCCCCTCACGGGCGGCCAGCAGGTTGCGGTGCAGGGTCTCCAGCAGGTCGAGGGAGTATCCGCTGTCACGCCACTCCTGCTCGGTGACGCCGTAGCCCAGCCGACGCCACAGGTCGGCGTTGACCTGCTCGTGCGCGCCGAAGGGCGCCAGCAGCACGATCGGCGTGGCCGACCAGAGCGAGTCGATCAAAGTGCCCCCGCCGGTCTTGCAGAGCATGGCGACGCGGTGTCGGGCGAGGTCGAACGAGTCGTGGTACGCCGCACCCCGTCGGTACCGCACCGCGCCGTCCGGAAGGATCTCGCCGAACGGTGGGAAGCCGTCGTCCTGCCAGGCCTCCCACTCCGGGTCGATCATGAAAGCCCGGCAGCCGGGGGGCAGCTCGGACACGTCGGCCGGGTCGTGGGTCACCACGTCGACCAGCAGCCCCGCCCGGGCGAGATCCGCCGCGCGGTCCCGGTAGGTGCCCAGCCCCCAGCCGCCGCCGTGCGCCAGCAGGCGGGGCTCCCGCCGCTGCCACGGCACCGGGCCCTCGTCGCCGACGCGGATGCTCGTCGGCGCGGTGCCCCGCTCGGCGTCGAACATCCACACGTGACGGAAGCGCTCCGTGCGGGCCCGGAAGAGGTTGAAGGAGGCGGTCGGCGCGGCGTCGAGGTGACAGATGTCCACCCGAGGCGTTCGGGACGTGAGCGCCTCGTACCGTTCGACGACGGGCACCCAGAAGCCGGAGAAGATCACCACCTGGTCCACGTCCGCGGCCCGCCACCGGTGCAGCAGTTGATCGACAGCAGCGTCGTCGAGCGCCGGCATCTGATCACGCACCATGCGCTGGGCGGCCACCGCGAGCTTGAAGTTCCCTCTGAAGGCCAGCTTGGCGGCCCTCAGCCGGTCGAGTTCGTCGGGTCGCAGCAGCCGCTCGAACACCTCCACGCGCACCTCGATCCCGAGGGCCCGCAACCGACCCGCCAGGATGAGGGCCGGTACGTGGGTGCCGAGCGTGGCGCCCGACGTCAGCAGCACAGTGGCCATCGATGCTCCGATCGTCGGGAGTCAGGTGACGAGACTCGGGGCGCCGGCCGTCGCGACGAGCAGGTCGCCCACCTGCGCTTCGAGGGCGACCCGGGCCGCGTCGTCCGGGGCGAACACGGCGAGAAAGAGCCGCCCACGGGGCGGGGTGAGCGTCCCCGAGGCCAGCGGCAGCACCCCCGGCTCGTCGCCGCGAAACAGCAGCTTCGCGTCGTCCAACGCGGACACCAGCCTGGCCACCGTGTCGCCGGGCCGCACCGGCGTCGTGCGGCAGCGCAACCAGGAGCGCAGGCCGACCGTCCGGGCCCGCCGGTCGAGGTGCAGGTTCAGCAGGCCCATCGATCGTCGGGCGTTGATCTCCAGCACCGGTACGACCGTGCCGTCGCCCAGCCGCAGTCCGTCGACGCAGACCGGCCCGGTGTAGCCCTCGGCCGCGAGCGCCGTCCCGACCCGCGCGATCACCTCCCGGTGCGCGGTGGTGTCGAGGCTCGCGTGCTGATCCGCGGGGAGCGGACCGGAGCCGCGGTAGGCGAACTCGGCGTTGTCGACGTGCTGTACGCCCCGCCACCGCACCGCGCCGCTCGGGTCGACCTCAAGGTGGGTGGAGAAGCTGGACGCCTCCGCGAAGAGGGGTTGCACCAGCAGCTCCACCCGAGCCCCGCGCGCGACCTGCCGCTCCAGGTGCCGGACGACCGTGTCCAGCACCCGAGGGTTGCCGACCCGCAGGGCGCCCCGGCCGGCGACCCCGTACGGATCCTTGAGCACGACGTCGTCCGGCGCGTCCTGCACCAGCCGCCGCACCTGCCGGGGCGTGGTGGCCAGGACGGCGGCGCCGGGCAGGCCGGCGTCCCGAACCAGGTCGTTCGACCAGACCTTGGAGTTGACGCGGGCGACGACCTCGACGGCGGGGACCGTGGCACGCAGGCCGAGTCGGCGCACCGCCACGGAGGTGTCCGGCCGGACGGCGTAGAACGCCGCGGCCCACCCGGACATCTCCGGCAGGGACGTGCCACCAGCCGACGCCAGCCGCTCCTCCACGGTGGCGTCCTGGTGACCCGGCACGGCCGCGACCCGTGGCGCGATGCCGGCGACCGCCAGCGCCTCGACCAGGGCCTCGTCCATCGGCTCGGCGGTGAGCAGCAGATCGCCCGGAGCGCACCCGACCGCCAGCAGCTCGTCCATGCCGCGACGTCCCCGGCTGCCACCTGCCGCCGGGCCGGCGGGCAGCCCGGCGAGATCCTCCGGCCGCCACGCCGCCTCCGCGTCGAACGAGCCGAAGTGAACGGTCCCGCTCACCTCACCGACCATCGCCGTCGAGGGCGAAATGGCAGAACGCCTTCACCGACTCCAGGTGGATGCTGTCCAGCGACTCGAAGTCGATCTCGACGTCGAACTCCTCCTCGACGGCGAGCAGGAACGTGATCATGTGCAGCGAGTCGATTCCGAGGTCGAGCAGCAGATTCGTGTCCGCCGTCACCTCCTGGGCCAGCGCCGGATCCTCCAGAACCCGCGCGAGCAGGACCGCCATGCGGGTGACCACCTCTGCCATGCGTTCACTCCCCGCTCAGGTAGAGAAGGATGCACTTCGAGCACACCGGCATGAGGCCGCTGTCGCGCAGGATGCCGCGGACCCGGGTGAACCGCTCGCTCTGCCAGATGTCCTGCATGGACTGCTCGCTCAGGTCGCCGATGACGAACTCGGGGAAGAACTTGCACGAGCTGACCCGGCCGTCGGCGTGGATCTCGATCCGGTTGGACACCGCCAGGCAGCGGCTGCGCCGCTGGGCGGGACGGGACGTGCCGCGGATGAAGTCGTCGATCTCATCCGCCTCGACCTGCGGCTGGTAGCGCACCCGCAGATCCCACACCCGGCTCGCCAGCCGCGCCATCGACTCCTTCAGCACCGGCAGGTACTGCTCGGGCAGCGCATAGGTGTACGAGTGCCACGTCGGCTTGTCGCCCGGCTCCGGCGGGTTGAGCCACGAGAACGACTCCTCGTAGAGCCGGTCCATCGCCGACGCCGTCTCCGGGCTGATGTACCAGGGCAGCAGCCAGTAGACCGAGTTGAAGCCGGTCTGCTCGGCCCACTCGGTGAACTCGTACATGCGGCCGACCATGTCCTCGCTGACCATGCACGCGACGGACAACTCGCCCTGGTACTCGCCGCGCCGTTGGAGGTCGAGCATCGCCTCGACGTTGCGCAGGGTGCGCCGGAACGATCCCTTGCCCCGCAACGCCTCGTGCTCCGGCTCGAAGCCGTCCAGGCTGACCAGCAGGTTGAGTCGTGGCCCGATGGCCAGCAGGTGTTTCGCGTTGCGCTCCATCAACAGGCCGTTGGTGCACATGTTGACGACTCGCGGCACGGCGCCCAGCAGCTTGGCGATCTCTCCGAACCGGGAGTGCATCAGGGGCTCACCGCCCCACAGAAAGACCTTCGCCTGCTCGGGCGCGGTCGTCTCCAGCACGTCCCGGACGACGTCGAGGTCGAGTTCGGAACGCCTGCGCTGGCTGTCGTAGTTGTGGAAGAACCCCTGCTCATTCCACTGGAAGCAGTGGTGACACCGCAGATTGCACCGGTAGGTCAGCTGCATGCTGACCTCCTGCGGCAACGCGGTGGCGTAGAGGGGGTCCGCCGCCAGATTGCGGCGCGTCGCCGACCGGATCGCCACCGTCCGGCGCAGATCGTGCAGTTCCCCCGACGTGAAGACCTTGTTGGTACGTGGGTAGGACATGCAGGCTCCCCGCTCGTCTGCCACGAAACGGTCACTCCTGCGCGGGGCAGGGGACATCGCTTCGCCAGATTCGTGATTGGATCGGGGGCCGTTCGCATCCCTACATGCGCACGAACCCCCGGTATCACACAAGGAACCGGCGGCGGCAGTCCGACGTGGATGTGAGTGTCCTGCTCACCCCCCGCCACGGGTCGTTCACCACACTGACACATGAGGTCTTCGTCGTAAACCCCGCGTGCTCCGCCTTTCGGCCACTCGGATGCGCCTCAGCGCAGGGCGCGGAACAGCAGCAGGTAGGCGCAGTAGCCCAGCGGCACCAGCAGGAAGCAGATCAGGAACCCGAGCGGCAGGTACCGGGGTGGGGTGCCGGCGACCATGGCGGGTCTCCCCCATCGGCCCAGCACCAGGTACCCGCCGAAGAACGCCAGCGCCGGCAGCCCCGCACAGATCCACGCGCCGAGGGTGAAGCCGTCGACCAGGCCGACCCCGGAGGCGAGCACGAGGGTCAGCATGAGCACCCCCGCCGCCGCCCCGCACGCGGCGTAGACGGCGACCGCCCGCGCCAGCGGCGACCACGTCGGCAGCAGCGCCGGCCGTTGGGCAAGCAGCTCGGCCTGCTGCCCGTGCCGGTCGGCCTCGTCGGCCATCCGCCGGGCCAGCTCCAGCTCCACCACCGGGTCGACCGCCGCCGCCCGCTGCGCCGGCACCCCGGCGCCCGCCGGGCTCACCGCCGTCGGCAGCGCCAGCGGCGACTGCACGACCGGCAGCTCGGGGTACGCCCCGACACCCGCCCGCCCCGGCACGCCGGCTGCGCCGGCGGACCCGCCGTCCCCCGATCCGCTGACGATGGGCGAGCCGGTCGGCGGCGGCGAACCGGGCCAGGTGGTGGCCGGCCCGGTTGCCGGCGGGCGGGGCGGGACGCCCGTACTCGTTCCCGGCGCGTCGTTGCCCGGTGCGGCGGTCGGGCCGGCCGGTGGCTGGTCAATGCCGATCGCGCGGCCGAGCTGGTCGAGGCGGTGGCCCTGGGCGGTCAGCCGCTGGTGCAGGTAGTCGGCGGCGGCGTGCAGGTCACGGCGGCGCTCGGACTCGGCTGCGGCGTCCCGCTCGCAGGCGCGACGGTGCTCGGCGAGCTGTCGGGCCAGCGCCGCGTACTCCTCGAAGGACACTGTCAACGCTCCCCGTGCGGCTCGTGCCCGTCGCGGGCGAACGGCACGATCAGCCTGGTGCGCTGGTCGTGCCGGTCGACCAGCAGCGCCCGGTCGGCGCGCGGCGTGTAGGCCAGGTCGTGCACCCCGAGGTGCAGGGCCAGCTCGGCGCCGGGCACGTTGAGCGCGACGAGGCAGGCGACGTCGTCGCGGTTCTGGGTGCCGCCGAGGTCGTCGGAGAGCCGCCGCAGGCCGCGCCACCAGCCGAGCAGGTGCACGCCCTGGGCGGGGCCGTGGCGCAGCAGCGTACGCAGGTCGTCCAGGCCGGAGCGGAACGTGACCGGGTCGGCCGCACCGAGGACCGGAGCGGCGGCGTCCATCCCGAACACCACCAGGTATTCGCGGCCGGCCGGCTCGGCGGCCAGCGTGGCGATCCGGTCGCGCAGCCCGGCCGCGTCGAGGCGGTGCACCGGGTGGCCGGCGGCCCGCAGCGCGGCCTCGGTCTCGGCCGCGATCGGGTCGGCGGCGGTGACCAGGGAGGCCACCTGGAACCGGGCGTCGCCGGGGGTGTGTTGACGGGCCAGGCTCAGCGCGGCGGCGCGCAGCACGTCCGCGCCGGCCGGTGCGGTGCCCACCACGGCGAGGTGCCGGCCGGGGGTGGAGTCCATCAGGAACAGCGCCGTGGTGCCGTGCACGTCGACCGTCCTGCCGACCAGCGCCATGGGGCGTCGGCCACCGGGGCGCAGCCCGGCAAAGGTGGGATCGTCCTCGACGCGCGCCGCCTCGTACCCCTTGAAGACCGCCGGGGCCCGCGAGCCCGGCGGGCGGGCCTGCCACAGCTCGTGGCGCAGCGCGGCGAGGTCGGCCGCGGCGGCGTGCGCGTCGGGGAAGCGCAGCAGGGTGTCGGCGCCGACCGCGCCGGCGGCGGTGTTGACCACGGCGGAGCCGATCGGCAGGGCCGCCGCGGCGTCGTTGAGCTGGTCGAGGACACCGCTGCCGCCGGGCAGCGCCACCCGCAGCGCGAACTGCCCGAAGATCGCCTCGGCCCGACCGTAGAGGGCCTCGATGCCGGTCATGCTCTGACTGGCCAGCACCAGGTGGATGCCGTAGGAGCGGCCCTTGCGGGCCAGCTCCTCCAGCAGGTCGACCGATTCGCGGGCCAGCGCGTCGTTGCCGGCGAGCAGCACGTGAAACTCGTCGATGACGGCCACGATGCGCGGCAGCGGATTGTCCCGTGGCAGGTCGGCGAGCTTGGTGACGCCGTGCCGCTTCAGCGCGGTGGCCCGGCGCTGTGCCTCCCGGCGCAGCTCGCGCAGCACGGCGAGGCCGTACTCGCGGTCGGATTCGATGCCGACGGCCCGGGCGTGCGGCAGCCAGGACGGGTCACGCCCGGTGGGCACGAACTCGGTGAAGCTGACGCCCTCCTTGAAGTCGAGCAGGTAGAGCTGCAACTCGGCCGGCGAGTAGCGCGCGGCCAGTCCGTACAGGACGTCGAGGAGGAAGACGGTCTTGCCGGCGCCGGTGCGCCCGCCGACCAGCCAGTGCGGGGTGGCGTCGTCGAAGGCGACCGTCAGCGCGGTGTCGAAGGCGACCGTCAGCGGCGCGGGGCCGGCCCGGCCGACGACGGTGCGCAGCCCGTTGGCCGCGGACTCGGCCCAGCGCCGCTCGGGCAGCAGCTCGGCGAAGGGCAGCGCCTCGGCACGGCGGGCGGCGGCGCCGAGGTGCTCGGCGAGCGCGCGGACCGAGGCCGGCGGCGGGTCGCCGTCGAGCAGCACCGGGGCGGCGAGACCGCTGCCGTCGACGCTGAACGGGACGCCGGGCGGGTCGCCGACGTGCGCGTACCCCTCGCTGATCCGGAGGGCGGTGGTGCTGCCCAGCGGCGGTGCGGTCTCGCCGGGCAGCCGGGACGGATGGCCGGCGAGGAGCACGCAGACGGCGGCGGCCGGGCCGGCGTGGGTGAGCGCGGCGAGCCGGGCCAGCTCGCGCGGCGGCGGGGCGGCGGTGGCGACCACCAGCAGCAACTGCCGGGTGGAGGGATCGGCGTGCTGGGCGGCGCGGGCGTGCCGTTCGGCGGCGGTCAGCAGGGCGGCCACCTCGGATTCGCTGGTGGCCGGCGGGTCGAGCACGCCGGCGTCGAGCAGCGGGCGCAGCGGGCCGAAGGTGGCGCCCAGCGCGGCGGTGTCGATGCCGGTGACCCGGACCCGACCGGGTGGCGCGGTCGCGACCAGCCGCAGCACCAGCGCCCGCAGCAGCGCGGCGACGCGCCCGTCCCGGGCGTCGGTGCCCAGTGCCAGGTGGTGGCCGCCGCCGAGCGGCAGCAGGACCGGGAAGCCGCCGTCCGGAGTGGACGCCTCGCCGATGCGCACCGCGGCCGGTGTGTCGGTCAGCGCGGTGGCGCCGGGGGTGGGGGTGGCCAGCGCGCCGCCGAGGCGCGCGAGTCGGGCCACGAGGTCGCCCCCGCCCGCCTGCGCCGGCGGAGCAGGCGCCGCGCCGAGCACGCCCCGGGCGGCATCCAGGTGTACGCGGGCCGCCCGGTGGGCGGTGACCGCCTGCCCGTACGCCGACGCGAGCCTGCCCACGCTCTGCCTCCCACGCCACGGCCGTCCGGTTCGCCGAAACCCTAACGGACAGCGGTGACACCGGGACAGTAGCGACCCGCGCTTTCGCGGCGGCCGACGCCGTGACACGCCCACAGCGCGCCGGGCCAGCGACGTTCACAGTTGTCGATTAGGTTGGCGGTGCGTACACCCGATGGAGGGAGTCCACCTCGTGCGACGAGTCCTCACGGCGGCCACCGCCGCCCTGACCCTCACCACCGCCGGCACCATGCTCACCGGCGCACCCGCCCCGGCCGCCCCGACGGGCTGGGGCCGGCCCGTCGTCTCGGTCGCGCCGCAACCCGGCGCTCCCGGCCTGGGCGACACCTACTACCCCGACTACGGCAACGGCGGCTACGACGTCTCGCACTACGACGTCCGGCTGCGCTACGACCCGGCCACCGACCGGCTCACCGGCACCACCACCATCCTCGCCACCGCGACACAGGACCTCTCGGCGTTCAACCTGGACTTCCTGCTCGACGTCGAGTCGGTGCGGGTCAACGGCTGGGAGGCCGGCACCGCCAGGGCGGGCACGCACGAGCTGGTGGTCACGCCAACCCGCACGATCACCCGGGGCCAGCAGCTCACCATCGTGGTGCGCTACGACGGCATCCCGTCGGAGACCCTGGTCGGCGGCTACACCGGTTGGACGCGCACCGACGACGGGGCGCTCGCGGTCAACGAGCCCGAGTCGGCGTGGTGGTGGTTCCCGAGCAACGACCACCCGCTGGACAAGGCCACCTTCGACATCTCCGTCTCGGTGCCCACCGGCGTCGAGGTGATCAGCAACGGCGTGCAGCCCCGTCCGCCGGCGGCCGAGGCCGGCAACCGCACCCGGTGGATCTGGCGGACCACCTCCCCCACCGCCACCTACCTGGCCTTCATGGCGATCGGTCAGTACGACATCGTCACCGACACCACGCCGGGCGGTCAGCCGGTGATCAACGCGTACAGCACCTCGCTGGGGGCGCTCGGGCCGGCCGCGCGGGCCAGCATCGAGCGGACCGGCGAGATCGTCGACTGGGAGAGCGGGATCTTCGGCCCGTACCCGTTCGAGGCGCGAGGTGGCGTGGCCGGGCCGGTGGACGGCATCGGCTTCGCCCTGGAGACGCAGACCCGCCCGGTGTACGGCCCGGGTTTCTGGCGTCGCGGCGCCAACACGTACGTGGTGGCCCACGAGAACGCCCACCAGTGGTTCGGTGACTCGGTCTCGGTGGCCGAGTGGCGCAACATCTGGCTCAACGAGGGCTTCGCCTCGTACGCCGAGTGGCTCTGGTCCGAGGAGCAGGACGAGGGCACCGCGCAGGAGGTCTTCGACTTCACCTACGCCAGCTACCCGGCCGACGACGAGTTCTGGCAGGTGCTGCCCGGTGACCCGGGCGCGGACCGGGTCTTCGACAACGCGGTCTACGACCGGGGCGCGATGACCCTGCACCAGCTCCGGCTGGCCGTCGGCGACGACGCGTTCTTCGCGATCCTGCCGGCGTGGACGGCCGAACACCGGCACGGCAACGGCACCATCGAGGAGTTCCAGGCCCTGGCTGAGCGCATCTCGGGTCTGGACCTGGACGAGCTGTTCACCACCTGGCTGTTCACCGCGGGCCGGCCCGACGTGGCCAGCGCCGCCCGCAAGGCCGCGCCGCCGGCCGAGCCCAAGTCGTGGGCCAAGATCCGGGAGTCCCACGAGTTGCTGTCGCACTAGCGGCAGTCGTCACCCGCAAGGCCCGTCGCCCAGGCGGCGGGCCTTGCGTCGTTTCCCGCTGGTCCCGCCGGAGCGATCTCACCTGTCAACGCAGCGTCCCCCGTCGCCCCTCCCCCACGCGTCCTTTGCTCTGCTTCAACGGACGCAACACCGGTTGTCCGACTATCGGACGGGCGGTGTTGCGTGGAGTGAAGCAGAGCAAAGGACGCGCGAGGGAGGCTGACCTCCGGGTCGGAGTCGTCGCCAGCGGCCGGATTCAGGCGGGCGGCTCAGGACGCCGGCGCCACCGGACGGCCCACGGTCGCCGGGGACCCGGCCGCCTCGGCCGTGCTCGCCTCGACGGCGCGGATGTGCCGGTAGGCGAACCACAGCGGCGGGAACGCCCCGACCGCGAAGGACAAATCGATGAGTGTCCAGAACCACGGGATGTCCCGGATCGGGCCGCAGATCAGCGCCAGCGGAACGATCCCCGCGCAGGCGATCATGCCGACCTGCACCACCCAGACGTTGCGCACCGGGTCACGCAGCGGCCCCCAGAACGCCACCGCCAGCACCAGGTGGGCGAAGGCCAGCCAGTCGGTGCCGTAGAGCAGGAACGGGTAGTCCTGCCCCGCCGTCACGAGTCCGGTGTGGACCCGCTCGATCCAGTCGACCAGCGCCGGCATCTGCCCGGCGAGCGGGTCCAGCGCGCGCAGCAGCCAGCGCACCTCGATCTCCAGCGGGAAGGCGGTGGCACCGCTCAGGAAGAGGCCGATCAGCACGATCCACAGCCACCGACGCGTACGCCGCAACCGCTCCTCGATGTCCATGACCGCAGCGTAACGATGATCTTGGCGCCGGTTCGTCCCGCCAGCGGTGACCGCTGTCTCACCGGCGTCCGGCCGGCGGGGGGGGGGCGCCGCGCCCCCCCCCCCCCCGCGCCCCCCCCCCCCCCCCCCCCCCCCCGCCCCCCCCCCCCCCCCCCCGTA
>NZ_JBIAKN010000002.1:345903-789508 GCF_042872475.1 Micromonospora sp. NPDC005252
TCGGCCGGTTTTTTCTTTTTGGGGGGGGGGGGGGGGCCCGGGGCGGGGGGGGCCGGGGCCCCGGGGGGGGGGGGGGGGGGGGCCGGCCCCCCCCCCCCCGGCCCGCACGGCTCCGGGAACTCCTCAGCGAACGGCGAGTCACCGAACGGCGAGTCAGCGAACGGCGAGCGGCTGCGCGGCCGGGCCGACCGGCGCCGGCAGCGCACCGGCACCACCCAGGTAACCGTGGATCGCGGCGGCCGCCGCGCGCCCCTCGGCGATGGCCCACACGATCAGCGAGGCGCCCCGGTGCATGTCACCGGCGACGAACACGCCGTCGGCTGCGGTCTGCCAGTCGTCGCGGGCGTCGATCGCCCCCCGCGCGTTGCGGGTCACCCCGAACTGCTCCAGCAGCGGCTGCTGCTCGGTGCCCTCGAAACCGATCGCCAACAGCACCAGGTCCGCCGGCAACTCCCGCTCGGAGCCCGGGACGACGGTGACCATCCGCCGGCCGTCGCGCTTCTCGACGGTCACCTCGGCGATCCGCACCGCGCGCACCTGACCGGTGCCGTCGTCCACGAACTCCTGCACCGCCACGGCGAAGACCCGCTCGCCACCCTCCTCGTGCGCCGGGTAGCTGCGCAGGATCCACGGCCAGGTCGGCCACGGGTCCCGGGCCTCGTCGCGCTCGTGCGGCGGCTGCGGGTACAGGTCGAGCTGGTGTACGCCGGCGGCGCCCTGCCGGTGGGCGACGCCGAGGCAGTCGGCCGCCGTGTCCCCGCCACCGATGATCACCACGTGCTTGCCGGCCGCGTCGATCGGGGTGCCGTCCGGCAGCACCGCGCGGGCCGCCCGACCCTCGCCGGTGACCGCCACGCCAGGCCCGCCGCCGGCCGCCGTGGCGACCGCGCGATTCGCCGCGACCAGGTGCGCCATCGCCTGGTGTACGCCCCGCAGCGCCCGCCCCGGGGTCTCCGGGGTGTCCCGGCCCTGCAAGGCCCCGCAGGCCAGCAGCACCGCGTCGTGCTCGGCGCGCAACTGCTCGGCGGTGACGTCGACGCCGACGTTCACGCCGGTGCGAAAGCGCACCCCCTCGGCGGCGAGCTGCGCCAACCGGGCGTCGATGTGCCGCTTCTCCAACTTGAAGTCGGGGATGCCGTACCGGAGGAGGCCGCCGATCGCGTCGTCGCGCTCGTACACCGTCACGGCGTGACCGGCGCGGGCCAGTTGCTGGGCGGCGGCCAGGCCTGCGGGCCCGGAACCGACCACGGCGACCGACCGGCCCGACGGCGCCGGCACCGGGCGCGGGATGAACCCGCGCGCCGCGGCCGCGTCGGCGATCTCCACCTCGACCTGCTTGATGGTGACCGGCTGGCCGCCGGCGATACCCAGCACGCAGGCCGCCTCGCAGGGCGCCGGGCAGAGCCGGCCGGTGAACTCCGGGAAGTTGTTGGTGGCGTGCAGCGACTCCACCGCGGCGTCCCAGTTGCCGGTGCGGACCAGGTCGTTCCAGTCCGGGATGCGATTGCCCAGCGGGCAGCCGTCGTGGCAGAACGGGATGCCGCAGTCCATGCATCGCGTGGCCTGCTCGCGGATGAGTTCCTCGCCGGCCGGCGGGTACACCTCCCGCCAGTCGCTGATCCGCACCGGCACCGGGCGGCGGGCCGGCAGCCGCCGGTCGTAGCGCAGGAAACCGTTCGGGTCAGGCACGTGCCACCTCCTGGGCAGCCACCCGCGGGGCGGGCGGCACCGGCATCGCCGGCACAGCGGGCGCGGTCAGTTCTGTCATGACCGCGTCGTCGACGTCGCGGCCGGCTGCTTCGGCGGCCCGCATGATCTCCAGCACCCGGCGGTAGTCGCGGGGTACCACCGCGGTGAACTCGGACACCGCCTCCGGCCAGCGCTTGAGCAGCTCCTCGGCGACCGCCGACCCGGTCTCGGCCACGTGCCGCTGCACCAGTTCGTGCAGCAGCGTCTGCTCCTGCTCGCCCAGCGGCGCCAGGTCGACCAGTTCCGTGTTGACCCGCGCGGTCTCCAACAGGTGCACGAACGCCGTCCCGCCGGACATGCCGGCGGCGAAGTTGCGGCCGGTCGCGCCGAGCACCACCACCGTGCCGCCGGTCATGTACTCGCAGCCGTGGTCGCCGACGCCCTCGACGACGGCGACCGCGCCGGAGTTGCGGACCGCGAACCGCTCCCCCACCCGGCCGCGCAGGAAGGCCTCGCCCGACGTGGCCCCGTACAGGATGGTGTTGCCGGCGATGATCTGATCCTCCGCGCGCTGCCCCGGCTCGGCGTCGGGGTCGAGGAACGGCGCGGCGGCGTCCGGACGGACGATGAGCCGGCCCCCGGAGAGGCCCTTGCCCACGTAGTCGTTGGCGTCGCCGTGCAGACGCAGCGTCACCCCGCGCGGCAGGAACGCGCCGAACGACTGCCCGGCGGTGCCGTGCAGCACGAACTCGACGGTGTCGTCCGGAAGGCCGCCCCCGCCGAAGCGGCGGGTCACCTCGCCGCCGAGCATCGCGCCGACGCTGCGGTGCTCGTTGCGCACCGCGACCTCGACGCGGACCGGCGCGCCCTCGGACAGCGCCGGCCGGGCGAGCGCGATCAGCTCGTTGTCCAGAGCGTGCTCCAGGCCGTGGTCCTGGGCGCGCACCCCGCGGCGGGCAGCGCCGGCGGGCAGTTCCGGAAGGTGCAGGACGGGTGCCAGGTCGAGCCCGTGGGCCTTCCAGTGCGACACCGCCGGGGCCACGTCGAGCAGTTCGGTCTGCCCGATGGCCTCCTCGATGGACCGGAAGCCCAGCTCGGCCAGGTACCCCCGGACCTCCTCGGCGAGGAACAGGAAGAAGTTCTCCACGAACTCCGGCGTGCCCGTGTACCGCTCGCGCAGCACCGGGTTCTGGGTGGCGATGCCGACCGGGCAGGTGTCCAGGTGACAGACCCGCATCATCACGCAGCCCGAGACGATCAGCGGCGCGGTCGCGAAGCCGAACTCCTCCGCGCCGAGCAGCGCCGCGATCAGCACGTCCCGGCCGGTCTTGAGCTGGCCGTCGACCTGCACGGTGACCCGGTCGCGCAGCTTGTTGAGCAGCAGCGTCTGCTGCGCCTCGGCCAGCCCCAGCTCCCACGGGGTGCCGGCGTGCTTGAGCGAGTTCATCGGGGACGCGCCCGTGCCGCCGTCGTGGCCGGAGATCAGGATGACGTCGGCCTTGAGCTTGGCCACACCGGCGGCGACCGTGCCCACACCCACCTCGCTGACCAGCTTGACGTGCACCCGGGCGGCCGGGTTGACGCACTTCAGGTCGTGCACGAGCTGGGCCAGGTCCTCGATGGAGTAGATGTCGTGGTGCGGCGGCGGCGAGATCAGGCCGACGCCGGGAGTGGCGTGCCGGGTCCGGGCGATCCACGGCCAGACCTTGTTGCCGGGCAGCTGGCCGCCCTCGCCGGGCTTCGCGCCCTGGGCCATCTTGATCTGCAGGTCGTCGGCGTTGACCAGGTATTCGCTGGTGACACCGAACCGGCCGCTGGCGATCTGCTTGACCGAGGAGCGCCGCAGCGGGTCGTGCAGCCGATCGACGTCCTCGCCGCCCTCGCCGGTGTTGGACTTGCCGCCGAGGCGGTTCATCGCGATGGCGAGCGTCTCGTGCGCCTCGGCCGAGATCGAGCCGTACGACATGGCGCCCGTGGCGAACCGCTTGACGATCTCGGTGGCCGGCTCGACCTCCTCGATCGGCACCGCCGGGCGGACCCCGGTGCGCAGGGTGAACAGCCCGCGCAGCGAGCCGGCCTGCGCGGCGAGCGCGTCGACCTTGGCCGTGTACTGGCGGAAGACGTCGTACTGACGGCTGCGGGTGGCGTGCTGGAGCAGGAAGACCGTCTCCGGGTTGAACAGGTGCAGCTCACCCTCGCGGCGCCACTGGTACTCGCCGCCGACCTCCAGCCGGTCGGAGCCGACGGTGCCGGCCGGCGGCCAGGCCAGCGCGTGCCGGGCGGCCACCTCGGCGTGCACACCGGCCAGCCCGACGCCGCCGATCCGGCTCGGGGTGCCCCGGAAGTAGCGGTCGACCAGCCGGGTGTCCAGCCCGACCGCCTCGAAGACCTGCGCACCGCAGTACGACGAGACCGTCGAGATACCCATCTTCGACATGATCTTCAGGACGCCCTTGCCGAGCGCCTTGGCGTAGTTGCGCACCGCGGCCGCGGGCTGCACGCCGGCCAGCGTGCCCGTGGTGATCATGTCCTCCACGGACTCGAACGCCAGGTACGGGTTGACCGCCGCCGCGCCGTACCCGATCAGCACCGCCGCGTGGTGCACCTCTCGGCAGTCGCCGGACTCCACGATCAGCGCCGCCTGGGTGCGCGTCTGCTCCCGCACCAGGTGCTGGTGCACGGCGGCGGTGAGCAGCAGCGACGGGATCGGCGCGAGATCGGCGTTGGAGTCCCGGTCGGAGAGCACCAGGATGCGGACGCCGTCCTCGATGGCCTCGGAGACGTGCCGGCAGATCTCGATCAGTCGCGCCTTGATCCCGGCGGCGCCCTCGCGGATGCGGTACAGCCCGGAGACCCGCACCGCCTTGAAGCCGGGCAGGTCGCCGTCCTCGTCGATGGAGAGGATCTTCGCGAGCTCGTCGTTGTCGATGATCGGGTGCGGCAGCACGATCTGCCGGCAGCTCGCCGCGCCCGGGTCGAGCAGGTTGCCCTCCGGCCCGATCGTCGACGCCAGGCTGGTCACCAGCTCCTCGCGGATGGCGTCCAGCGGCGGGTTGGTGACCTGGGCGAAGAGCTGGTGGAAGTAGTCGTAGAGCAGCCGCGGCCGGGTGGACAGCGGCGAGATCGGGGTGTCCGTGCCCATCGAGCCCAGCGGCTCCGCGCCGGTACGCGCCATCGGCGCGAGCAGGACCTTCAGCTCCTCCTCGGTGTAGCCGAAGGTCTGCTGGCGGCGGCGCACCGAGTCGTGGGTGTAGACGGTGTGCTCACGGGGCGGCAGGTCGTCCAGCTCGATCAGCCCGGCGTGCAGCCACTCGCCGTACGGCTGCGCGGCGGCCAACTCGGACTTGATCTCGTCGTCGTGCACGATCCGCCCGGCCACGGTGTCGACCAGGAACATCCGGCCCGGCTGGAGTCGCCCCTTCGCGACCACGTGAGCGGGGTCCAGGTCGAGCACGCCCGCCTCGGAGCCGAGCACCACGAGGCCGTCGTCGGTCTGCCACCAGCGCCCCGGGCGCAGCCCGTTGCGGTCCAGCACCGCGCCGACGATCTCGCCGTCGGTGAAGGCCACCGACGCCGGACCGTCCCACGGCTCCATGAGGCTGGCGTGAAAGCGGTAGAAGGCACGCTTGGCCGGATCCATCCCGGGGTCGTTCTCCCAGGCCTCGGGGATCATCATGAGGACCGCGTGCGGCAGGCTTCGCCCGGCCAGGTGCAGCAGCTCCAGAACCTCGTCGAAGTTCGCCGAGTCGGAGGCGGCGGGGGTGCAGACCGGGAAGACCCGCCGGATGTTGCCCGGCACGTTCGGCGAGCGCAGGAGCGCCTCGCGGGCCTGCATCCAGTTGCGGTTGCCCCGGATCGTGTTGATCTCGCCGTTGTGGGCGATGAACCGGTACGGGTGCGCCAGCGGCCAGGACGGGAAGGTGTTGGTGGAGAAGCGGGAGTGCACCAGCGCGATCGCGCTCTCCACCCGCTCGTCACGCAGGTCGGGGTAGAACGCCGGCAGCTGGTCGGGCGTCAGCATGCCCTTGTAGACCATGGTGCGGCTGGACAGCGACGGGAAGTACGCCGGCACGCCCCGCTCGGCGGTTTCCCGCTCGGCCTGCTTGCGCAGGCAGAAGGCCACCCGGTCCAGGTCGATGCCGCTCAGGGCGGAACCGGCCGGCCCGGCGGGCGAGTCGGTGAGGCGGTGGGCGGCCACGAAGACCTGCCGCACCCGGGGCATGGCCGCCAGGGCGGTGTCGCCGAGCCCCTGCGGCTCGATCGGCACGTCCCGCCAGCCGAGCAGGTCCGCGCCCTCGACCAGCGCGTACTTCTCGACCACCCGGCGGGCACGGGCCTCGGCAGCGTCGTCGTCGGGCAGGAACACCAGGCCCGTGGCGTACTCGCCGGCCGGTGGCAGCGTGACGTCGGCGACCGCGCGCAGGAACGCGTCCGGGACCTGGATCATGATGCCCGCGCCGTCGCCGGTGTTGGGCTCCGCGCCCCGGGCACCCCGGTGGTCCAGGCGGCAGAGCGCACCGAGCCCGTTGGCGACGACCGCGTGGGACCGTCGGCCGTGCATGTCCGCCACGAAGGCCACCCCGCAGGCGTCGTGCTCCTGCGCCGGGTCGTAGAGGCCCTGGGCGGGCGGATGGGGGCCGGGCGTCGGGGACGCCTGCGGGCTGTGCGGGTGCGGCTGTGTCATGTCCGCGTACGGCTGAGCCACCGGGCCTCCTGTCGTCACTCAGGTTGGATCATGGTGGGGACGACGTCGGCCCGTGGGTCTGTTGAGTCTACGTTAGGGCTGGGGGCACAAGGCCACTCAAGATTGATCACACCGTCCAGAGTCTGGGACGTGTAGTCTCGCGCGGTGGATTCGGTGCACAAGGACATCTTCGACCGGTTGGAACGCTTCTACGACGCCGTGCCCCGCGACGTCGCCGGCGCCGAGGAGCACGGCGGGTTGGTGCTGTTCGTCCGCGAGGGTGCCGGTTGGCCGTTCTACGCCCGGCCCCGGATCGGCGCCACCGAGGCGCCGTCCCTGGCCGACGTGAGCTCGGTGCGGGAGCGCCAGCGGGAGCTGGGCCTTCCGGAGGCCTTCGAGTGGGTGCACGAGACGACCCCGGAGCTGCTGGCGGTGGCCCGCTCGGCGGGGCTGAACGTGCTGGAGGCCCCGCTGATGGTCCTCGACGAGACCGCGCTGCCCGACCCGGCGACGCTGTCCGACGTACCGGTGCGGGTGCTGGCGGCGGACTCGCCCGACTTCGCCGCCGACGTGGCCGCCCGGCGGGCGGTGGCGGCCGTGGCGTTCGGCGCCGCCGGCACCGCGGCCGGCCCGGCCGGGCCGGCCGAGCGCGACGCGGCGGTCACCGAGTTGGAGCTCGCCGCGCTGGATGAGGAGCGGGCCCGGATCGCCGACGGCCGGCGGATCTCCGCGCTGGCCGGGACGCCGACCGAGGGCGCGCTGGCCAGCGGCATGGCGATGCGGGTGGACGACGTCGCGGAGATCGCCGGGGTAGCCACCCTGCCGGCCGCGCGCCGTCGCGGCATGGGCGCCGCGCTGACCGCCACCCTCGCCCGCGAACTGCTCGCCGCCGGCACCGACCTCGTCTTCCTCTCCGCGGGCAGCGAGGAGATCGCACGGGTCTACCTGCGGGTCGGCTTCCGCCGCATCGGCACCGCCTGCATCGCCGAACCCGCCGCCCTGATCCCCTGAACCGCGCGGTTTCCCAGAGCCACGCGGTTTCCCAGAGCCACGCGGTTTCGCATAGCCACGCGGGCGGTCAGGCCGGCGGACGCCACTGCGCCGCGGAGGCGGCGGCGCTGGAGAGCAGCCGCGAGTTGATGGTGCCGAGCGCGGCGTCGCGGGCGCGCAGCGCCAACCGGCCCCGGGTCTGGAGCACCGCCGACATGCGCCGGGTCTGGCGGACCACTGTCGCCGCCCGGGGACGGCGCACCCGGTCGTACGTCTGCACGGCGTCGGGCAGGCGGGCCTCGCGCAGCAGCGAGGCGAGCGTCGCGGCGTCCTCGAAGGCGAGGCAGGCGCCCTGGCCGAGGTGCGGCGGCATGGCGTGCGCCGCGTCGCCGAGCAGCACCACCCCGCCCGGCCCGACTCCGAAGCCGTAGGCGCGGGGCAACGGGCGCAGCTCACGGACCTCCTGCTGCACCAGGTCGCTCGGGTCGGTGGCGTCGAGCAGCGCGGCGATCGGCGCCGGCCAGCCGGCATACCAGCGGCGCAGGAGGGCGAGCTGGGTCTCCGGCGGCTCGGGGCGGGGAGCGCCGGCGGCGGTGGCCACCCAGTAGATGCCACCCCGACTGGAACCGCCCGAGGAGCCACGCTCGCCCAGCGAGGCGGCCACGAACCGGTAGCCCGCGCCGAGAACCTCGCCGGCGATCGGCTGGTCGGCGGGCAGCCGGGGCGCCCGGTACCAGGGGATGACAGCCCGCCAGGCCGCGCAGCCGGAGCTGACCACGCCGGACTCGGGGGCCAGTTGGCGACGGATGACGCTGTCCGTGCCGTCCGCGGCGACCACCAGGTCGGCCTCGATGGTGTGCCGTCCGTCGCTCACACCCGGGCGTTCGCCCGGCTCGACGCGAACGTGGCGCACGGTCACCCCGGTACGCAGCTCGACCCGGTCACCGAGGCCGGCGATCAACGCGTCGTGCAGATCCTCCCGGTGCACCACCACCGGCATCCGGTCGGCCGGCGTCGGCCGGGGTTGCACCAGCCAGTGCCCGTCCGGGCGGCGGACCCCACCGTCGGGCAGCGGGGTGGCGATGGCGGCCAGACCGGCACCGAGGCCGAGGGCCTGCAACGCGCGGACGCCGTTGGGCCAGAGCACCACGGCGGTCGGCTCGGGGCGGACCCGCTCGGCGCGGTCCAGCAGGGTGACCTGCCAACCGGACCGGGCCAGCGCGCCGGCGACCGCGAGGCCTCCGACCCCGGCGCCGACCACCACCGCGCTTCGCATCGGTGCCGCCCCCGCTCAGCTGTCCCGGTCGGCGGGGCGTACGCCGGCGGCGTCGGCCCGGTCCTCGTCGCGCGCCTCGCGCGGGTCATCCGCCGGCCCGTCGGCGCGGGCGCTGGCTGCCTCGTCGTCGGTCGCCTCGTCGTCGAGCGGCTCGGCGCCCTCGGGGCGTACGTCGTCGGCCGCCTCCGGCGGCGCCACGCCGGTGTTCCGCCAGGTGTCGTACTGCTCCTCGCTGACCACCCGGTAACCCTCCGGGGCAGCGGCGCGCGCGCCGGTCTGGCCTTCGGAGACGTCGACCTGGGACAGGTCGGACGTGGTGGGCGGCGTGGGCGTGGCGGCCGGGCCGATCGGGATCAGGTACTCCCGGGGGCCGCGGACCCGCACGAAGTAGATCAACGCGCCGAGGAAGACCAGGGCGGCCGTCCAGACGTTGAGCCGTACGCCGAAGATCTGGTTCGCCTCGTCGGTGCGCATCAGCTCGATCCAGAACCGGCCGGCGGTGTAGCCCATCACGTACAGCGCGAACGCCCGGCCCCGCCCGAGCCGCAACCGCCGGTCCAGGATGAGGACCAGCGCGACCACGCCCAGGTTCCACAGCGCCTCGTAGAGGAACGTCGGGTGGTAGAGGCCGGGTTCGAGGATCGGCTGCCCGGCGTCGTCCCGCAGCGCGTGCCCCGGGTTGTCCGGGTCCATCCGGTGGATCTCCAGGCCCCACGGCAGGGTCGTGCGGCCACCGAACAGCTCGTTGTTGAACCAGTTGCCGAGCCGCCCGACGGCCTGGGCCAGCGGCAGCCCGGGCGCGAGCGCGTCGGCCACCACGCTGAACGGGATGCCCAGCTGGCGGGCGGCGATCCACACGCCGATGGCCCCACCGGCGACGGCGCCCCAGATGCCGAGACCGCCCTCCCAGATGGCGAACGCCTTCATCGGCTCGCCACCGGCGCCGAAGTACTTCTCCGGAGAGGTGATCACGTGGTAGATCCGGGCGCCGATGATGCCGGTCGGCACCGCCCACACGGCGATGTCGAGCACCGCGCCGGGCGCGACGCCGCGCTGACGCAGACGGCGTTCGGTCACCCAGCAGGCCAGCACGATGCCGGCGATGATGCACAGCGCGTACGCCCGGATCGGGACCGGCCCGAGCTGCCATACCGCGGTGCTGGGACTGGGCAGGGCCGCCTGGGGGGACAGCGAGGCGATGGTCACGGGTGCACACGCTACCGCTGCGCACCCCCGCAGCGGCACCCCGGGCCGCCGTGCGCGGATCCCGATGACTTCTGGTTTGCGCCGCCGTACGCTCTTTGTCCATGAGCGCGCTCACCTGGGCGGTCGCCGCGGTCGTCACCGACGCCGCCGGCCGGGTGCTGCTCTGCCGCCAGGGCCGGGGCCAGCGCCGTTACGCGTTGCCCGGCGGCCGGCTGCGCCCGGCGGAGAGCCCGGTGCGGGCGGCGCTGCGCGACATCCGCACCGAGACCGGCTGGGAGATCGACCTGGTCGACCTGGTGGGCGTCTACCACCTCGACGGCCCGACGACGCACACGCGAGCCGGGCGGGCCGGCCCGCTGCCGGACATCCTGGTGCACGTGTTCCGCGCGCGTGTCGCCGAGGGCCGGCCGAGTGCCGACCCGCCGCCGGGCTGCCGGCTGTCCTGGCACGCCCCCGGGGTGCTGCCCGAGGCCGTCACCCCGCTCACCCGGGCGGCCGTCACCGACGGGCTCGCCGGCCGCTCCGGCGTCCTGCGCCGCGTCTCCTGGGCGCTCGACGCCGTCACCCCCACGCCGCCGGGCCGCCCCACCGGGGAGGGCCAACCTGCCACGCAGGCCCGGCCGATCGCGGATCGCGATGAGCGGTCGGGGGCCGGTCAGCCGCCGGAGCAACGCGGCGAGCCGGCAGCGGACCCGTCCCTACTGCCCTGACTCCGCACTGCCGGCAACCTCACTGCCGGACGCCGCACTCACCGCGGCCCGGGCCAGCGGGGGTCACGGGTCGTTGATGCCCGCGCCCTGGGGAGCGCACGCGCCGCAGAGACGTATACCTGTGAGTCATGAACATGACTCACAGGTATACGTCTCTTCAGCGAAAGGCAGGCCCGGCGCTCATGCCGTCCGTCGCACCGGCCGGCCGAACGAAACCACCGGCCAGCCGAACGGGACCAGCGGTGCAGCGCCCAGCGGCCCGAAGGGCCGGCGTCCGGGCCCGGGGGCCGAGGTCAGCGCGCGGGGTTGCGGACGCCCTCGGCGAGTTCGGCGCTGAGGGTGCGCAGCGCGGCCAGCCCCTCGGCCTCCGAGGAGGCGTCGAGCACACAACGGACGAGCGCGCTGCCGACGATCACCCCGTCGGCGTACCCGGCGACGGTGCTGGCCTGCGCTCCGGTGCCCACGCCCAGGCCGACACCGACCGGCAGGTCGGTGACCGCGCGAACCCGCGAGACCAACGTGGGGGCGGCGTCGGACGTCCGCGCCCGAGCGCCGGTCACCCCCATCACGGCGGTGGCGTAGACGAAGCCCCGGCAGTTGTGCACGGTCATCGCCACCCGGGCGTCGGTGGACGACGGCGACACCAGGAAGGTGCGGTCCAGGCCGTGCGCGTCCGAGGCGGCCAGCCACTCGGCAGCCTCGTCGGGGATGAGGTCCGGCGTGATCAGGCCGGTGCCGCCGGCGGCGGCGAGGTCGCGGGCGAACACGTCCACGCCGTACCGCTCGATGGGGTTCCAGTAGGTCATCGTGACGACTGGCGCGCCGGTCGCCGCGACCGCCTCGATGATGCGCAGCGTGTCGGACGTCCGGACGCCGCCGGCCAGCGCGATGTCGCTGGCCTTCTGGATGACCGGGCCGTCCATCACCGGATCCGAGTACGGGATCTCCACCTCGATGACGTCGACGCCGGCCTCGACCATCGCCGTCATGGCCGCGATGCTGCCCTCGACGGTCGGGAACCCGGCCGGCATGCAGCCGACCAGCACGGCCCGCCCGTCGGCCCGGGCCTTGTCGAAGGCCACCCCGATGCGGCTCATCTCAGTGCTCCTTGTCGAGGATGCCGAAGTAGTCCCCGGCGGTGTGCACGTCCTTGTCGCCCCGGCCGGAGAGGTTGACCACGATGGTGGGCTCCCGGCCCAGCTCGGCGGCCAGCTTCGGAGCCAGCGTGACGGTGCCGGCGAGGGCGTGCGCGCTCTCGATCGCCGGGATGATCCCCTCGGTGCGGCAGAGCAGCTCGAACGCGGCCATCGCCTCGGCGTCGGTGACCGGCAGGTAGCTGGCCCGGCCGGTGTCGTGCAGCCAGGCGTGCTCGGGCCCGACGCCCGGGTAGTCCAGGCCCGCGGAGATCGAGTGCGACTCCAGCGTCTGCCCGTCGGCGTCCTGGAGCACGTACGTGCGGGCGCCGTGCAGCACGCCCGCCGACCCGCCGGTGATGCTCGCGGCGTGCCGACTGGTGGTCACCCCGTCGCCGCCGGCCTCGAAGCCGTAGAGCCGCACGTCCTCGTCGGGAACGAAGGCGTGGAAGATGCCCAGCGCGTTGGAGCCGCCGCCGACGCAGGCGGTGACGGCGTCCGGCAGCGCGCCGGTCAGGTCGAGGCACTGCTGGCGGGCCTCGTCACCGATGCCCCGGACGAAGTCACGGACCATCGCCGGGAACGGGTGCGGCCCGGCGGCGGTGCCGATCAGGTAGTGGGTCTCGTCAACGTTCGCCACCCAGTCGCGCATCGCCTCGTTCATCGCGTCCTTGAGCGTGCGCGAGCCGGTGGTGACCGGGACGACCGTGGCGCCGAGCATCCGCATCCGGGCCACGTTGAGCGCCTGCCGCTCGGTGTCGACCTCGCCCATGTAGACCACGCACTCCAGGTCGAACAGGGCGGCGGCGGTCGCGGTGGCGACGCCGTGCTGGCCCGCCCCGGTCTCGGCGATCACCCGGGTCTTGCCCATCCGCTTGGTGAGCAGTGCCTGGCCGAGCACGTTGCGGACCTTGTGGGCGCCGGTGTGGTTGAGGTCCTCACGCTTGAGCAGCACCCGCGCGCCGACCTTCGCGGAGAACCGCCGGGCCTCGTAGAGCAGCGACGGCGTGCCCGCGTAGTCGCGCAGCAGCGCCCCGAACTCGGCCCGGAAGGACTCGTCCGCGATCGCCGTACGCCACGCCCCGTCGAGCTCGTCCAGCGCGGCCACCAGGGCCTCGGGCACGAACCGACCGCCGAAGCGGCCGAAGTGGCCGGCGGAGTCGGGCTGCGAGCCGGCCGCCGGGGCCAGCGCATCGGCGCTCATCGGAAATCCTCTCGGTGGGGCGTCACACCGGCGCGGGTCAGCGCACCGGCCGGGGCGTCGCCGGGTGGTTGCCGGCGTTGACCAGTTCGGCCACCGCCTCGCGTGGGCTCTTCTGGGTGACCAGGCCCTCGCCGACGAGAACCGCGTCCGCGCCCGCGGAGGCGTACCGGATCAGGTCGTGCGGTCCGCGGACGCCGGACTCGGCGATCTTGACGACGCTACTCGGCAGGCCCGGCGCGATCCGCTCGAACACCGACCGATCCACCTGAAGGGTACGCAGGTCACGGGCGTTGACCCCGATCACCTGGGCACCGGCCTCCAGGGCGCGGTCGGCCTCCTCCTCGTCGTGGACCTCGACCAGCGCGGTCATGCCCAGCGACTCGATCCGCTCCAGCAGGCCCATCAGCACGTTCTGCTCAAGGGCGGCCACGATCAGCAGGACCAGGTCGGCGCCGTGCGCGCGCGCCTCGTGCACCTGGTAGCTGGAGACCACGAAGTCCTTGCGCAGCACGGGCACGGTGACCGCGGCCCGGACGGCGGCCAGGTCGTCCAGCGACCCACCGAACCAGCGCCCCTCGGTCAGCACGCTGATCGCCCGCGCCCCGCCCGCCGCGTAGTCGACGGCGAGATCGGCCGGATCGGCGATCTCGGCCAGCCGGCCCTTCGACGGCGAGGAGCGCTTGACCTCGGCGATGACCGCCACGCCGGGCTTACGCAACGCAGCGTAGGCGTCCAGCGGCGGCGGCGCCGCCGCGGCCAGCTCACGGATCCGTTCCAACGGAACCTGTTCCTGGCGTCGGGCGACGTCCTCGCGCACGCCAGCCAGGATCTCGTCGAGCACGCTTACGGACGCTGCCTGACCGGCCTCGTCCCCCTCCGCGTGCGCATGCTCAGCAGTCACCAACGGACTCCCCTCTCCGGGTGTCATGGGCCGATGCTAGGGGCAGCCGACCGACGCCGGGAGCCGGGGGTATGGCGCTGCTCACGAAAAGGGCTGCGGCATAATGGCCGACTTGCCGTGAACGGGATGTCACGCAGCGCCACCTCCGGTATCGACCGCCGTCATACGACGGGGGCCCGGCGGCCCCGGTCGAACCGGGCCGACCCATCGATCATGCCACCGCTTCCGGCTCGCCGCCCGACGACAACGACACCGGTCGATGCTGTGAGCAAGCTCAAGGCCGAACGGCCGGTGCCAGATCGCGGGCCTGGCGGGACAGTTGACCGGGCGGTCACCCCGGCGAAACGTCAGCCGGCCAGCATCGTCCTCGGGCAGACTCGATGACGCGCCTGCCCGACCGTCGCCAACTCCTCGTGCGGGGTGACCAATGAGCATTGCCGAGTCGAACCCGAGCATCGGACTGACCACCATCTCCCGGACCGTGGCGTCACTCGCCGTCGGCGTGGTGCACACCCTGGAGCGGGCCGTCGTCGGCGAGGGCCGGATGCGCACGGCACGCGGCAACGCCTGGGAGGCGGTCTGCGCCGACCGGGCCCGCGCCGACCGACGCGCCGAACTGGACCGCCTGGTGGCCGAACTGACCGCCGCCCGCGCCGTCTCCGCCCGCGCGCAGCGGGAGCGTCAGCCGGTCGGCTGATCAGCCGGCCGTCGGGTCCTCGCCCCGGTCCAACGCGTCCCACGCCTCGGTGGTCCGCCGCCCGGCCATCCGGCCCGGTGGGGCGACCGTCGTGGGCGCACTCTCCGTGACGGTCCGCGTCGGCCGCTCGTACCGGGCGCCCATCGCCGGCCACACGTCGCCCCGCAGCGCCGTCCACCCGCCGCCCACGGCGGCGAGCAGACCGCCGAGCAGGCACAGCGCCGGCCACTGCCGGCTCACCACGCCGTCGAGATCGGCGACCAACCCGTAACCACCACCGGCCGCCACCGCCAGGCCCAGAACGCCCAGCAGCACGCCCAGCAGCCGCCGCACCCAACCCCGGGTGGCCAGCACCGCGCCACCGCCGGCCAGCGTGACCAGCGCCAGCGCCGGCAGCCACGGCAGCAGGGCGGCCCCGCTGCGGGCCTCGCGAACCGGCGGCAGCGGCGCCGGCCGCGCGGTCAGCTCGACCGACCAGCCCCGGGTCGCCGCCCACAGCGCCAGGCCCGCGCCCGCCAGGCAGAGCAGCATGGCGTACGTCAACTGACGCCGACCCCCCGCGCTCACCGGACCAACCTTTCGTTCGCGACTGCGGGGCTCCGCTGCGCTGCACTCCTCGCGCTCACCGGGCCGCCCTCAGCGTTTCCGCCGCGGCGATCGCGGCCAGCACGGCGGCAGCCTTGTCGCGGGTCTCCTGCTCCTCGGCGGCCGGATCCGAGTCGGCGACCACCCCCGCGCCGGCCTGCACGTAGGCGCGGCCGGCACGGATCAGCGCGGTCCGGATGGCGATCGCCATGTCCAGGTCACCACCGAAGCCGAAGTAGCCGACCGTGCCGCCGTAGAGACCGCGGCGGACCGGCTCCAACTCCTCGATGATCTCCATGGCCCGCACCTTGGGCGCCCCGGAGAGCGTCCCGGCCGGGAAGGTCGCGGCGAGCGCGTCGAACGCGGAACAGTCGTCACGCAGAGTGCCGGTCACGGTGGAGACGATGTGCATCACGTGGCTGTACCGCTCGATGGTCGCGAACTCGGGCACCTGGACGCTGCCCGGCTCGCAGACCCGGCCCAGGTCGTTGCGGCCCAGGTCGACGAGCATCACGTGCTCGGCACGCTCCTTGGGGTCGGCGAGCAGCTCGGCGGCGAGCCCGGCGTCCGCCGTCGCGGTGGCACCGCGTGGCCGGGTGCCCGCGATCGGATGCAGCAGCGCCCGGCGCCGCCCGTCCGCACCGGCGGTGACCTTCAGGTGCGCCTCCGGCGACGAGCCGACGATGTCGAACCCGTCGAAGCGCAGCAGGTACATGTACGGGCTGGGGTTGCTGGTGCGCAGCACCCGGTAGACGTCCAGCGGATCGGCGTGCGTCGCCCGCTCGAAGCGCTGGGACAGCACGATCTGGAAGCACTCGCCCGCCCGGATCGCCTCCTTGGCGGCCTCCACCGCCTTCAGGTAGCCACCCTCGGGCGTACGACAGAGAACCTCGTCGGCCGGTGGACGCTCGACCGTGGAGATCATCGGTGGGATGGGTCGGGACAGCGCCGTGGTCATCGCGTCGAGGCGGCCCACCGCGTGGTGGTACGCGGCGGTGACCTGCGCGTCGCGGCCCGGGGTGTCCAGCGGCGGCAGCACCGCGTTGGCGACCAGGATCGCCGAGCCGTCGTAGTGGTCGAGGACCACCAGGTCGGTGGCGAGCATCATGCCCAGCTCGGGCACGCCCAGGTCGTTCTCGGTCAGCTCGGGCAGCCGCTCGAAGCGGCGGACGAGGTCGTAGCCGAGGTAGCCGACCATGCCCCCGGTCAGCGGGGGCAGACCGTCGGACGGGTCCCCGAGCGGGCCGGCGAGCGCCGCGACGGTGTCCCGCAGCACCCGCACCGGGTCGCCGTCGGTGGGCAGCCCGGCGGGCGGCTGGCCGAGCCAGGTCGCCACCCCGTCCCGCTCGATGAGGGTGGCGCTGCTGCGCACGCCGATGAACGAGTACCGCGACCAGGCCATGCCCGCCGAGCCGACGCCCTGCTCGGCCGACTCGAGCAGGAACGTGCCGGGCCCGCCGGCGAGCTTGCGGTAGACACCCACCGGGGTCTCGGCGTCGGCCAGCAGGCGTCGGGTGACCGGCACCACGCGCCAGCGGGCAGCCACGTCGGTGAAGGTGGCCAGGTCGGGGCTCACCGCGCCGTCGGTCATGTGCCGGCCCCCGTCACCGGCAGCTCGGTGAAGAAGCAGGTCCGGTGCCCGGTGTGGCAGGCCGCGCCGACCTGGTCGACGCTGACCAGCAGCGCGTCGCCGTCGCAGTCCAGCGCGACGGAGCGCACGTACTGGTGGTGGCCGGAGGTGGCGCCCTTGACCCAGTACTCCCGGCGGCTGCGCGACCAGTAGGTGGCCCGGCCGGTGGTGAGGGTGCGGTGCAGCGCCTCGTCGTCCATCCAGGCGACCATCAGCACCTCGCCGGAGTCGTGGGCGCGCACCACGGCGGCGACCAGACCGTCGGCGGTGCGGCGCAGCCGGGCCGCGATGGCCGGGTCGAGCCGGGTCGGACGGGCCGGCGTCGACGCCGCCGGGCCGCTCGGATCGCTGGGGACGCCGGTCACCGGCGCGTCAGGTACGGGCACAGTTACCCATTGTCCTGCACGCGGCGCGGGCACCGGCGACGACTCCCGCCGAGGGTTCGGCGGGTGGCCCCCGGGCCGGGCGAGCTGGGCCACGTAGCGGTCCAGCCGGCCGTCGACCAGGGCGTCGGCCAGGTCGGCGCCGGCCGTGTCGGCGATCTCCCCGGCGTACGGGCGGATCAACGGCAGGATCCCGGCGACCAGCCGTACGGCGGCGGCCCAGAGCTGCCCGGTGCCGCCCGGACGCAGCCCGAGGCAGAGCAGCATGTCGTCGCGGTAGCCGGCGGGGGCGACCGGCAGCTCCAGGGCCGCCGCGAACGCCGCCCGCCGGGAGGACACCCGTACCGACGGATTCGCCGGGCGCAGCACCGACGGGCAGAGCCGGGCGAGGTCCGCCACGGCGAGCCGGACCCCGAGGCGGTCGGCGGCGGCCCGGGCGGCGGCGGCCTTGCCGAGCATGGCGATCAGCTCCTCCAGCCGGGGTGGCCCGGCGGGCTGGCAGAGCACCGGCAGGTCGATCCGGGGCCGCCAGTGCGGGTCGGCCCAGAGCAGCCGGGCCGGCGCGGTGACCGGCAGCCCGAACGCCCAGTCGGCCGGTTCGCCGAGCCGGTGCACCCAGGAGCGGACGTCGCGGGCGGCCACCGAGACGTGGGTGACCCGGCCGGCGGTCTCGGCCAGGTACGCGCGGCGGGCGGCATACGGGGAGCCGCCGACCAGCACGTCGAGGTCGACGTCGCTGTGCGCGGTGGCGGCCCGTCGGGCGTGACTGCCGCGCAGCAGGATGCCGACGACCGGCCGCTCAGCGGCGTCCCGCAACCGCGCGGCCCAGTCCTCAAGAAATCCGCTGTGCGGTAACGGAGCGTGACCCACGGCGTCATCGTGCCGTACGCCCGATCAGTACGCAATGCCCGTTGCCGGACCTGCTGTCCGGTCCGAAGCCTACTGCCCGTTGTGATGCTGGGCGCGACGGCGGGCGGTGTCGGGGAAGCGGGCTGTTGCGCGGACGGAGTTATCTCATCTAGCGTTGAGTTCAACAGACGATGAGTTTCTCGGAGGTGCGTGATGGACGACGCGATAACCGTCCGCGACCTGGTGGTCGACCGGGGCGGACGGCGGGTGCTGGACGGCATCAGCTGCGCCGTTCCGCGCGGCGCCGTCACCGGCCTGCTGGGCCCCAGCGGCAGCGGCAAGACCACGTTCATGAGGGCGGTGGTCGGCGTGCAGCTGGTCAGCGCGGGGACGGTCACCGTGCTGGGCCAGCCGGCGGGCGCCCCGGAGCTGCGCAACCGGGTGGGCTACCTCACCCAGGCGCCGAGCGTCTACGCCGACCTGACCGTCCGGGAGAACGCCCGGTACTTCGCGGCCCTGTACGGCCGTGGTCGTGCCGAGGCCGACGAGGCGGTCAGCGCGGTCGGTCTGGCCGAGGCGGCCGGTCAACTGGTCGCCACCCTCTCCGGTGGTCAGCGCAGCCGCGCCTCGCTGGCCTGCGCCCTGGTCGGCGACCCGGAGCTGGTCATCCTCGACGAGCCGACCGTCGGTCAGGACCCGGTGCTGCGGGCCGACCTGTGGGCCCGGTTCCACGCCATGGCCGCCGCCGGCACCACCCTGCTGGTGTCCAGTCACGTGATGGACGAGGCGGCCCGCTGCGACCGGCTGCTGCTGATCCGCCAGGGGCGGCTGATCGCCGACGACAGCCCGGCCGCGATCCGCGCCGCCGCCGGCGTGGACGACCTCGACGAGGCGTTCCTGCGACTGATCAAGGCCGGCGCCACGGACGCGCCGGCCGGACGGGAGGCATCGTGAACCCGCGGATCCTGGCGGCCACCACCGGCCGCATCCTGCGTCAGCTCCGGCACGACCGGCGCACCATCGCGCTGCTCGTGCTGGTGCCGGCCGTCCTGCTCACCCTGGTCTACTTCATGTACGTCGACCAGCCGACCCCGCCGGGGCAGCCGTCGACGTTCGACCGGATCGCCCTGGTGATGCTGGGCATCTTCCCCTTCGTGATCATGTTCCTCGTCACCAGCATCGCGATGCTGCGGGAACGCACCTCCGGCACCCTGGAACGGCTGCTCACCACCCCGCTGGGCAAGCTCGACCTGCTCTTCGGGTACGGCATCGCGTTCGGGCTGGCCGCCGCCGTACAGGCCGCGGTCGCCGCCGGTGTGGCGTACTGGATCTTCGATCTCCGGACCGTCGGAAGCAGCGGTCTGGTGATCGGGATCGCGGTGCTCGACGCGGTGCTCGGCGTCGCCCTCGGCCTGCTGTGCAGCGCCTTCGCCCGCACCGAGTTCCAGGCAGTACAGTTTCTGCCGGTCGTGGTGGTCCCCCAACTGCTGCTCTGTGGGCTGTTCGTGGCCCGCGACCAGATGGCCGGCTGGCTCCAGGCGCTCAGTGACGCCTTCCCCCTGTCGTACGCCATCGAGGCGTTGCAGGAGGTCGGCGCCAACGCCGAGCCGACCGGCACGATGTGGCGGGACGTGGGCGTGGTGCTCGGCGCGGTGGTGCTGGCGCTGGTGCTCGCGGCGGCGACCCTGCGCCGGCGCACCGGCTGACCGACCGGCGGCGACCCGCGCCCCGCGGGTTGCCGCCAGCCGTCGGGCGACCGGCGGCGTCAGCGGACGAACGAAGGGCGGCGATGACGCGGCGGACCGGCCGGCGACCCGGCAACCCGGACACCCGGGAGGCGATCCTCGACGCGGCGCGGGCGGCGTTCGCCGAGCGCGGCTTCGACGCCGCCTCGATCCGCGGCATCGCCGCCACCGCCGGGGTGGACCCGGCGCTGGTGCACCACTACTTCGGCAGCAAGGACCAGCTCTTCCTGGCCGCGATGCAGTTCCCGGTCGATCCCGGCGAGGTGCTACCGACGGTGCTCGCCGGCGACCGGAACGGCATCGGCGAGCGACTGGTGCGGGCGTTCCTCGGCATCTGGGACTCCCCGGCCGGCAGTGCGGGTGTGGCGCTGATGCGTTCCGCTGTGAGCAACGAGTGGACGGCCCGCCTGCTGCGCGAGTTCATCACCACGCAGGTGCTGCGTCGGGTCCTCGACCAGCTCGACGTCGATCCGGCCCAGCTGCCGTTGCGCGGTTCGCTGGTCGCCACCCAGCTGATCGGGCTGGCCATGATGCGGCACGTGGTACGGCTGGAGCCGGTCGCCTCGGCGGACCGGGAGACGCTGGTCGCCATGATCGGCCCGACCATTCAGCGCTACCTCACCGGGCAGTTGCCGACCTAGACCGCCATTTAGCGGGGCGGGCGGGCGTTGGCCGGGCGACGCAGCGGCGGCAGGAGGCGGCTCAGCTCGTCGGGCTCGGCCAGCGGGCACGGGAACGCCAGCCGGACGCGCCGCCGCGCGCCGGGGCGCCCGAGGGCGACCACCAGGCCGTAACGGTCGATGCGCACCACGCGCGGCGGCCCGTCCGGGGTCTGCTCGGTCAACCCGAGCTGCCGGCGCAGGTAGTCGGTCACCTGGTCGGCGTCGCGCTCGGCGAGGTCGGCCAGCAGCAGCGCCTCGAACGGGTGCACCGGGTCCGGCTCGGCCTCGGCGTACTCCCCCGGGTCGATCCGGTGCACGACGCCGGCCCGCTCCCAGCGCACCTCGGCCACCTCGAAGCGGAACAGCCGGAACCGGACGCCCACGTCGAGCAGGTCGCCGGTCGGCTCGACCGCGGCGAAGTCGAGCGCCGCTCGGCGTGCCTCCTCGTCGTGCAGTTCGGCGGCCCAGCCGGAAACCCAGGCCCGCCCGAGCCCGGGAGCGCCGGCCGCGGGCGGCAGGTCGAGGACGTCCAGAACCACTGCGACGTCGGCGCCACCGGCCACCGGCCGCAGCGCGGCGCCCAGGTGGCTGGCCACCGGCACCAGCAGCAGCACCCGGCCGTCGGGATCGGTCACGTGCCGGGCGTGGTGCGGGCCCGGCCGGCGGGCCAGGTGGACGAGACCGGGCAGCCGACCGGCGACGAGGGTACGAACGATCTCGGCGGGGCTGGGCCGCATGGCGCGACCTCCTTAAGAGGTTAGGCTTACCTAACCCGGAGCGTAGAGCACCCGTTCCACGGCGTCCAGCAGCCTGGCACTTCGTTACCGGGTCTGCTCCAACCAGGAGGCGTACAGCAGGCCGTAGACCGAGTCGGCATCGTGCACCAGCTCATCGTGCGGGCCGCGCTGCACGATGCGACCCCGGTCCACCACGATCACCTCGTCGGCAGCCTGCGCGGTGGAGAGCCGGTGCGCGATGGCGAGCGTCGTGCGACCCCGCGTGACGGCGTCCAGGGTGCGTTGCAGCCGCACCTCGGTAGCCGGGTCCACCGCGCTGGTCGCCTCGTCCAGCACCAGCAGGTCCGGATCGGCCACGTACGCCCGGGCCAGCGCGACAAGCTGCCGCTCCCCGACGCTCAACGCCTCGCCACGCTCCCCGACGGGCGTGTCCAGGCCGGCGGGCAGACCGTCCAACCAGTCCGCCAGGCCCAACTCCGTGAACGCGGCGCCGAGCTGCTCGTCGGTCAGCTCCGGCCGGGCGAACCGGACGTTGTCCCCCACCGTCGCGTCGAAGAGGAACCCGTCCTGCGGCACCATCACCACCCGGGAGCGCAGCGAGTCGAACCGCACCTGCGCCAGCGGCACCCCGGACAGCAGCACCGCTCCCGCCGACGGGTCCATCAGGCGGGTGAGCAGCTTCGCGAAGGTCGTCTTGCCGCTGCCCGTCTCGCCGACCACCGCCACCCGGCTCTTCGCCGGGATCTCCAGATCGATGTCGTGCAGCACCGGCGGGCCACCCGGATAGGCGAACCGCACCCCGGCGAACCGGATGTCCAACGGACCAGCCGGCAGGTCCCGTCCCTGCTCCCCCGGGTCCGCCACGTCCGGGGCCACGTCGAGTACGTCCAGCACCCGCCGCCAGCCCGCGATCGCGTTCTGCGCCTCGTTGAGCACCTCGGTGGCGATCTGCACCGGCTGGATGAACAGCGTCACCAGGAAGAGGAAGGCGGTCAGCTGGCCGATCGACAGCGTGCCGTCCACTCCCAACGTCACCCCGAGCACCACCACGCCCGCCAGCGCCAACCCGGCCGCGAGCTCGCCGACCGAACTGCCCACGATGCTGATCCGGATCGCCCGCTGCTGCGCCAGGCGCTGATTGTCGATGGCGTCGTCCAACCGCCGGGCCGTGCGCCCCGCGATGCCGTACGCCCGGATCACCGGCGCGCCCACGACGCTCTCGCCGACCGCGCCCAGCAGCGTGCCGGTGCGCTGACGCACCGTCGCGTACGCCGCGCCGAGGCGACGCTGCAACTGTCGGATGACGAGCACCGCCGGCAGGAACGCCACCAGCACCACCAGGGTCAGCTGCCAGGAGTACGCCAGCATGACGGCCGTCGTCACCACCAGCTGACCCAGGTTGACCAGCAGGATCACCCCACCCCACTGGAGGAACTGGGTGATCTGGTCGACGTCGCTGGTCACCCGCGAGACCAGCGACCCACGCCGCTCCGACTGCTGGTGCAACATCGACAGGTCGTGCACGTGCCGGAACGCCCGCGTCCGCACGTTCGCCAACGCCGTCTCGCTGACCGTGAACAGCCGGCGCATCATCAGGTAGCCGCAGGCCGTGGTGACCACGAGGATCGCCGCGGTGACCGCCACCACCGACCAGACGACGTCGAGGTCCAGACCACCGACGATGCCGCGGTCGATGCCCTGCTGCACCGCGACCGGAACGGCCACCCGGCCCACCATGTAGACAAGGGCCAGGCCCAGCGTGGCGGCCAGGCCGGTCCGCAGCTCCGGGGAGAGCGCCAACCCCCGCCGCAGGGTCTGCCAGGTCGTCTCCGTCCGCGCGTCCCGCTCGTCATTCGTCACCGTCGTACTCACCGGTCTTGCCTTTCGTTCGCGACTGCGGGGCTCCGCTGCGCTGCACTCCTCGCGCTCACCGGTCCACCTCGATCTCCAGGCCCGACGGCAGCTGCGCCACCTCGTCGTCGTACGCGCGCTCCTGCGCGCGGTCGACCTCCGCCTGCTCATACGCGGTGACCAGGTCCACGTACCCTCCGACGGTGGCCAGCAGCTCGGTGTGCGTGCCCCGGGCGACCACCCGGCCCTGCTCCACGTAGACGACCTCGTCGGCGAGGGCGATGGTCGCCCGGCGGTACGCCACCACCAGGATCGACGCGGCCGGCACTCCCGGCTCGCCCGCCGACGCCCGCAGACCGGCGAGGATGGCCGCCTCCACACGGGGATCCACGGCGCTCGTCGCGTCGTCGAGCACCAGCAGGCGTGGCCGCCCGGCCAGCGCGCGGGCCAGCGTGAGCCGCTGCCGCTGGCCGCCGGAGAGCGAGGTGCCCCGCTCGCCGACCATCGTGTCCAGGCCCTCCGGCAGCGCGGCGACGAACCCGTCCGCCTCGGCCAGGCGCAGCGCCGCCCAGACGTCCTCGTCGTCGATGCCCGCCCGGTCCAGGGCGACGTTGGCCCGCACGGTGTCGTCGAAGACGAACGGCACCTGCGCGACCAGCGCGACCGTGCCGGCCAGCGACGCGGCGGTCAGGTCGCGCACATTCACGCCGTCCAGCTCGACGACGCCGGAGTCCGGGTCGACCAGGCGTACGGCCAGCGAGGCGATGGTGGACTTGCCGGCGCCGGTCGGCCCGACCAGCGCGACCGTGCGGCCGGCCGGCACGGTGAAGCCGACCTCGCCGAGCACCTGCGCGCCGGGCTGGTGCGCCTCGGCCGGCGGGTAGGAGAAGTGCACGTCGGTGAACGTGAGCGTGGCCGGCCCCGGGGTGGCCGGGTCGAGCACGTGCTGCCCGTACGGCATCTCGCCGGTGGCGTCGAGCACCCGGCGCACCCGGTCCCAGCCGGCGACGCTGCGCGGCAGCTCGGCCAGCACCCAGCCGATGGCCCGCACCGGGAAGGCCAGCACGGTGAAGAGGAACGCGACGCTGACCAGCTCGGTGACGCTGATCGCGCCCTCGCGCAGGCGGAACGCCCCGACCACCAGCACCGCGAGGGTGCCGAGGCTGGGCAGCGTCTCCAGCAGCGGGTCGAAGACGCCCCGCAGCCGGCCGACCGCGATCAACGCGTCGCGCAGTTCGCCGGCGCGACCGGCGAACCGGGCCGTCTCCTGCGCCTCGCGGCCCATCGTCTTGACCACCAACGCGCCGTCGAAGCTCTCGTGCGCGATGCCACTGACCTCGGCGCGCAACCGCTGCGCCCGGGCCTGCCGGGGCGCCATCCGGCGCGAGTAGACCACGTTGAGCGCGAACAGCGCGGGAAAGACCGCGAGGCCGACCAGGGCGAGGGCCCAGTCGGTGGCGAACAGCGAGACGATCGCGCCGACCAGCATCACCAGCGTGCCCACCGCGAAGGGCAGCGGAGCGATCGGATACCAGGCCGCCTCCACGTCGGAGTTGGCGTTGGAGAGCAGCGTGCCGGTGGCGTTGCGGTGGTGCCACGACAGCGGCAGGTCCAGGTAGCGGCGGGTGACCCGGCGGCGGTAGGCGGCCTGGAGCCGGTACTGCATGTAGCCCGCGCCGAGCCGGCGGCCGAAGATGCCCACCACCCGCAGCACGCTGATCCCGAACAGGGCGACCGCCGCCAGCGCCAGGGTGCCGACGCCCACCTCGCCCCGCGCGATGGCCGGCACCACCACATCACCGACCACCGCGCCCACCACGTACGCGCTGACGATGACCATCGAGCCGAACAGCACACTGCCGATCACGGCAACCGCGAAGATCCGCGGCTGCTCCCGGATCGCCTGCCGCAGAACCCCCAGCCCCCTGCCGAGCACGTCCCGACTTGTCCTGCTCGCCACGCTCTCCCCCGCCGTAAGCCACAATTATCTCCCTCATCCTTACCGCTGCGAGCCGGCACCGCCGACCCGGACGGGATATGTCGACCGTCACGTACCGGACGTACGGGCTCTGGGTGCGGCCGGGCGTCCGCCGGCGCGCGGTGGCGCGTCCGCGGGCCTACGATCGGGCCATGTCGCGGTACGCCCGAGCCGAGCGCGAGGCGCTGGCCGATCTTTTCCTGGCCCTCGGGCCCGACGCGCCGACGATCAACGAGGGCTGGGCGACCCGTGACCTCGCCGCGCACCTGGTGTCGCGCGAGCGCCGTCCGGACGCGGCCGGCGGGATCCTGCTGGCGCCGCTGCGGGGGCACGCCGAGCGGGTCCGCCGACGGCTCGCCGCCGGGCCCTACCCTGAGCTGGTGGCGCAGGTGCGCCGGCCGCCGGTGTGGAGCCCGATCAGCAACCCGCTGACCGACGAGCTGGTCAACACGGTGGAGTTCTTCATCCACCACGAGGACGTGCGGCGGGCCGTCCCGGGGTGGCAGCCGCGCGAGCTGTCCCGCGGTTTGCAGGCCACCCTGTGGAAGCGGGTCGCCCCGCTCGCCCGGCTGACGCTGCGCCGCTTCCCGGCGGACCTCTACGTGCAGGCGCCCGGTCACGGCGAAATCTCCGTCGGCCGTGGTGGCGAGCGGCTGCGGCTGGTGGGCGCGCCGGCCGAGTTGGCTCTGTTCCTCTCCGGTCGGCAGCGGGTGGCCCGGGTTCAACTGGACGGTTCGGCGACGTCCGCGCGGCAGCTCCGCAACGCCAGCCTGGGCATGTGACTTTCTGCGCCTAATCGGTCACCTAGGCGCTGGACAACTGCCGCAGTCCTAGCGATGCGCGCCGATACCTCCTCCCGTACGCTTCACCGCGCCGTTCCGCGCCGGGGCGGCACTATGTGGGGGCACACGATGCGGAGCTTCGCGATCTCGGCGCTACGGGAACCCTCCTTCGCGGCGGGGCGCCACAAGTCCACGGATCGGGTGGCCAGCGAGAGCGTCGAGTGGGCGCGCGCTCTCGGTTTGGTCAATTCCGGTCATCAGGTTCATCGACTACAACTGGCGGACGCCGCCGGCCTGGCCGGCCGGGCCTGCCCGGAAGGGCCGGCGCAGGGGCTGCGGCTCCTCACCGACCTGATCTCCTGGCTCTTCGTCATGGACGACGCCTGCGACGAGGACGGCCTCGGGGCCGACCCGGGCCGGCTGGCGCCGGTCATCGCCGCGCTGCTCGACGTGCTGGACCGGTGCGGCGACCCGCTCGCGCCACTGCCGCCAAACGCCGGCCCGCTGGGTGCCGCGCTGCATGATCTGTGCCGCCGGACCCGGGCCGAGGGTCGGGCGCCGATGCTGCTGCGGTTCGTCAGCCAGGTGCGCCAGTATCTGCTGGCGCTGCTCTGGGAGGCCGCCAACCGGGAACGCCGGCGGGTGCCGGGGTTGACGGAGTACGTCCAACTGCGTCGGCACATCGGCGGCGTGCACCCCTGTCTCACCCTGACCGACCTGGCGTCGGAACAGCCACCCGGCCCGACCCGGCGTGCCGAACCGGCGCTGGCCGCCCTGGACCTGCTGGCGGTGGACCTGGTCTGCTGGTGCAACGACCTCTTCTCGTACGGCAAGGAGAGCCGGGCCGACCCGGACGCGCACAACCTGGTGACGGTCATCGCCCAGGAGGGCGGCCTGGCCGAGGCGGACGCGTTATGGGCGGCCGCCGACCGTTTCAACCGGGGGTTGGCGGCGTACCTGGCGGCGGAGGAGAGGCTGCTGGCCAGCGGTGTCGAGGCGTTGCGTTCGCCGCTGGCCGCGCGGCGCAACTGGGTCCAGGCGACCTACGACTGGTCACTCGTGGCTGCCCGCTACGCCTGATCCGGGGTGTGTCGGCCGGCGGGCCAGGGCAGCCAGCCGATCACCAGCACTAGCCGATGCCCGGTGCCAGGCAATACTCTTCGGTAACCACTATGACGTGACGACCGTCACGCCACCACCCCCGAAGGCGGCTACAGCGATGGCTCTCGATGTACCGTACCGTTCCATCCCGGACATGTTCCTCAAGCGTGTGGCGGCCACCCCCGACCGCCACGCGTTCGCGTCCCCGACCCCCGACGACTCGGGCCCCGACTGGCTGACCTGGGAGCAGGTCGGCCAACGCGCCAAGGCCGTCGCCGCCGGCCTGCACGCGCTCGGCGTCGGCCAGGAGAATCCCGTCGCTATCCTCGCCAACACCCGGCTCGACTGGGTGGTCGCCGACCTCGGCATCATGTGCGCCGGCGGGGCGACCACCACCGTCTACCCGACCACCGAGCCGGCGGACGCGACATTCATCATCGCTGACTCCGCCTCGCGGGTGCTCTTCGCGGAGAACCCGACGCAGGCCGCCAAGATCGCCGGAGCGGCCCTGCCGGCGCTGACCCACGTGGTGCTCTTCGACGGCACCCCGGACCCGAACGCCGCGGTTCCCCAGCTCACCCTGGCCGACCTGGAGGAGCAGGGCACCCGCGCGCTGGCCGCCGAGCCCGATCTGATCGACATGCTGGTGGCCGGCATCGGCCCGGATCACCTGGCCACGCTGATCTACACCTCCGGCACCACGGGCCAGCCCAAGGGTGTCGAGCTGCTGCACGGCGGCTGGTGCTGGGAGGCCGTGGCGCAGGCCGAGGTCGGGCTGCTGCGCGACGACGACCTGCAGTACCTGTGGCTGCCGCTGGCCCACTCGTTCGGCAAGACGTTGCTCTGCGGCGCGATCCACGTCGGTCTGCCCACCTACGTCGACGGGCGGGTGGACAAGCTGGTCGACCTGCTCGCGGTGATCCGGCCGACCCTGATGTGCGGCGCTCCCCGGGTCTTCGAGAAGGTCTACAACCGGGCGGTGACCACCGCGCAGGGCGCCGGCGGCGCGAAGGCGAAGATCTTCGCCTGGGGTGTCCAGGTCGGCAAGGAGAAGGTCGCTCTGGAGCAGGCCGGCAAGCCGGTGCCGGCCGGGTTGAAGCTGCGCTACGGGCTGGCCGAGAAGCTGGTGTTCAGCAAGCTCCAGGCCCGCCTGGGCGGCCGGATGCGGGTGCTGGTCTCCGGCGCCGCTCCGCTGAGCCCCGAGATCGCCACCTTCTTCGCCGCCGCCAACCTGCCGATCTCCGAGGGCTACGGCCTCACCGAGACCAGCGCCGGCAACTTCGTGAACCCGCCCTCCGGGCTGCGGATCGGCACTGTCGGGCAGGCGATGGGCGACCTGGAGTGCCGGATCGACACCGATGGCGAGATCCTGGTCCGTGGCCGGCCCGTGATGCGCGGCTACCACAACCTGCCGGAGGAGACCGCTGCCGCGTTCACCGAGGACGGCTTCTTCCGCACCGGTGACATCGGCAGCCTGGACGAGCAGGGCTACCTGCGGATCACCGACCGCAAGAAGGACCTGGTCAAGACCTCGGGCGGCAAGTACATCGCGCCGTCGCACATCGAGGGGATGTTCAAGGCGATCTGCCCGTACACCTCGCAGGCGGTCGTGGTCGGTCAGGCCCGCAACTTCTGCACGATGCTCGTCACGCTGGACCCGGACGCGATCCGGGGCTGGGTGGCCGGCGGCCCGCTGGAGGGCCGCGACTATGCCGAGATCGTCGCCTCGCCGGAGGCGCAGGCGATGGTCGAGGAGTACGTCGCCCAGCTCAACGCCAAGCTCAACCGCTGGGAGACGATCAAGAAGGTGGCGATCCTGCCGCGCGACCTGACGATCGAGGACGGCGAGATCACCCCGTCGTTGAAGATCAAGCGCCGTGGCGTGGAGAGCAACTTCGCCGCCGAGATCGACAAGATGTACGCGGGCACCCTCGCCGAGCTGTAGAAACGGTCCGCCGGTGGCCTCGCACCCGCTCGGGTGTGGGGCCACCGGCGCGTCGACCGGGGGGCCGGCCGGGCTCAGGCGATGACGGACGGCTCCCGCCATCGCTGCCGGCCGGTCCGGTCCAGGTCGTAGCGGACCGTGGCGATCCGCTCCACGGCCTCCACCAGGTCGGCGGCCGGCAGGGTGAACGGCAGCCGCAGGAAGCGTTCCAGGGTGCCGTCCAGACCGAACCGGGGGCCGGGCGCGAGCCGGACACCGACCTCCTCGGCGGCGCGGGCGAGCGCGCTGGAGACCGGGCCGTCCAGTTCGGCCCAGAGGGTCACGCCGCCGCGCGGCACGGTCACCCGCCAGTCCGGAAGTCGGTGCGCCAGCGCGGCCAGCAACGCGTCGCGCTGGGCGGTGAGCTGGGCCCGGCGGGCGGCGACGATGGCCGCCGCGTCGTTGAGCAGGTGCACCGCGACCAACTGGTCGAGCACCGGGCTGGACATGTCCACACCGACCCGGACGGCGGCCAGCCGCTGCACCTGCGGCGCGGAGGCGCGTACCCAGCCGATGCGCAGGCCACCCCAGTACGGCTTGCTCATTCCTCCGATGCTCACCACCCGGGAGTGCCGGTCGAACGTGGCCGTGGGCGGGGGCAGCTCGGTGTCGTCCAGCGGCAGGTCCACGAAGGACTCGTCGACGATCAGGTCGGTGCCGACGGCGTGGGCGGCGGCGACCACCTGCTCGCGCAACGCGGACGGCATCAGGTGCCCGGTCGGGTTCTGGAACTCCGGAATCAGGTACGCCAGCTTGGGCCGGGTCTGCCGCAGGCTGCCCAGCAGCAGGTCGGGTTCCCAGCCACCGGCGTCGGAGGACAGCCCGTGTGTCGTGATCCGGGCCCGCCGGCTGGCCAGCGCGGCGAGCGCGTTGGGGTAGGTCGGGGATTCGACGAGCACGCTCCCGCCGGGCGCCAGGGCGAGGCGCAGCACCAGGTCCAGGGCGTGCTGGGTGCCACTGGTGACCATGATCTGGTCGGCCGAGGTGGGCAACCCCCGCGCGGTGTAGCCGGCGGCCACCGCCGCGCGCAGCTCGCCGATCCCGGTCGGGTGGTAGCCGGCCCCGCCCAGGTAGCGGGGCAGATCCTCGGCGGCGGCCCGCGCGGCGGCGAGCAGCTGCGGCGGGGCCGCCAACGCGGCGACGCCGAGGTCGATCATCTCCCGGTCGTCCAGCGGGGTCCACAGCCCGGTGCTGGCGACCCGGTGGTTGCCGGGGAGCATCGTCCAGCTGCCGGCGCCCCGGCGGCTGGCCAGATGCCCGGTCTCGCGCAGCTCCCGGTACGCGGCGGTGACCGTGGTGCGGCTGATCCGCAGCGCCTCGGCCAGCTCGCGTTCCGCCGGGAGGCGCACGCCCAGCGGAAGCCGGGCGTCGGCGAGCAGGCCGCGCACCGCGCCGGCCAGGGCGGCGTAGTCGGGACTGCGACGACGGCCCGGCAGGGCGTGCCACTGCCCCAGCAACCGGGCCAATTGGACGCCTCGCACCTGAGCTGTCATGGCCACTCCTCGGATATTGGCCTCTTCCTCCGGGAGGATTGGCACCTAGGGTGGCATGCATGGCACTGATTGGCAATCTGCGGCAGCGGCCGGTGCGACGGCTCACCCAGCTCTACGCAGGGCTCGTCCTCTACGGGGTCAGCATGGCCCTGATGATCCGCTCCGACCTGGGCCTCGACCCGTGGGACGTCTTCCACCAGGGGTTGTCCGAGCGGACCGGGCTCTCCTTCGGCACGGTCACCATCGGCGTCGGCGCCCTGGTGCTGCTGCTGTGGATCCCGCTGCGCCAGCGGCCCGGCCTCGGCACGGTCAGCAACGTGGTGGTGATCGGCCTGGTGGTGGACGCCACCCTGGCCCTGCTGCCCACCGGCGGCCCCCTCGGCGCCCGCATCGCTCTGCTGATCACCGGGATCGTCGCCAACGGCGCGGCCACCGCGCTCTACCTCGGCGCCCAGTTGGGTCCGGGTCCACGCGACGGGCTGATGACCGGCTTCGTCGCCCGCCGACCCGGGCGCTCGATCCGCCTGGTGCGCACGGTCATCGAGGTCACCGTGCTCGCGCTGGGCTGGCTGCTCGGCGGCACGGTCGGCGTGGGCACCATCGCGTACGCGCTGGCCATCGGCCCACTGGCGCAGTTCTTCATCCCGCTCGTCGCGGTGCCCGCGCTGGACGCGACCGCCGGCGACCCGCCGGGCGCCACCGCGGGCGACCCGCCGGGCGCCGCTCCCGCCCCGGCCGCCTGAGCGCTCACCGACCGTCCACGGGCCGGCACGCACGATGGTCGAAACGGGCTCGTTGGAGGGTGGGTGTTCCCTTCCGCGGCGCTCGCCGTCATCATCTCTGCATGGGGGAGAACGGTTGGCGCTGGAGCGACGCCTGGATCTTCGTGTCGTTGGTGATCGCGAGCGGGGCCGGGCGGCACCGACGGTCCGCGACGAGTCGTCGGCCGGAGGGCGTACGCCTGACCGACGTGCTGTCCACCGCCGATCACCTCAACCAGGCGATTCCGCAGCGGCACGAGGTGGAGGCCGCGGTGCAGCGGCTGGTCGGCGCGGGTCTGGTCACCGTCGCCGACGGCTGGTTCCGCATCACCACGGAGGGTGAGCAGCTCTGGCGCACCCGGCCGCGCGCCGGGGTAGCGACGATGGTGGACACCGTGCAGGGCGTGCTGAGCCGCCGGCACGCGCCCGGCCGCGCCGACTGGGTCCTGGACGAGGCCGAGCACGCGGCGGCCGTGCAGGAGTACGCGGTCCGGTCGATCCCCACCCCCCGCCGGTCACCCGAGGGCCACTCCGGCGGCCACTGACACCCATTGCAGATCTTGGACAGTTTCCGTTACCTGCTAACGGAAACTGTCCAAGATTGCCAAGCGGGCGAAACGTCGCGCCGATGGACCCGGGCCGGGGGTCAGCGACGCCGGACCGGCGCAGCGGGCAACGGCAGGACGAGCAGGTGCATGGGTGTGCCGTCGGGCATCGCCGATCCGCCGACCTGCTGCCAACCCGCGCGCTGGTAGATGGCACGGGCGGGTGCGGCCGGGTTGGACGCCAGGGTCGCCCACCGTTCGGGCCGCCCGTCGAGGAGCCGGCGGATGAGCTCCGCACCGATGCCCGCACCGCGCCGGTCGGGATGCACGACCCACTCCATCACCGCGAACTTGTCGGCGGTCCGGAGGTCGGCGAAAGGCTTGGTGTCGGCGCGCATCCACCAACGGCCGGCGGGCATCGTCCACCCGTACGCCGCACCCACCAGCACACCCACCTCCTCGGCGACCACGAGGGTGAATCCTGGGCGTCGCGACTCGTCGGGCAACCCGTCGGCGAACGCGGCAACCTGCTCCGGCCCCTCGGCGTAGGGCGGCTCGGCGTAGACGACCGCGTACAGGCGGGCCAGCGCCGGAAACACGGCCGCGGCCGACTCGGCGGTGTGCACGGTGTACGTCACCGGCATAGCGGATGAGCCTAGGCCCGAACCCGGTCGGCGAGATCGGCGAACGCGGGCCGCGACCGCTCCACTGTGGGTACGGCAGCCGTGACCTGGGCGGCCACCGACCGCAGCATGTGGTTGTGCAGCTCGACCGGCAGCGCGTCGAGGGTGTCGGCGGCGTACCGCAACCCGTCGGGAACATGCCCGCCCCGGATCAGCCGGGCAGCCTGATGCAGTTGCACCTGCGCACGTAACCGCGCCTGCGACGCCGGGTACAGGTCGAGGGCCCGCTCCTGCGCGGCCTCCGCGTCGACCAGACGGCCACCGTGCGTGTACACCCACGATTCGGTGTGGTGAAGCCGATGCTCCGGCCACCCCCACAACGACTCCACGTCGTCCACGATCGCGGCTGGTAGCTGCTGGGCAAGGTCGGCGAGTTGCCGCACCGTCGCCACCGCCTCCGCATGCCGCCCGGCCAACGACAGGGCTTGGGACCGGCCGGCGAGCAACCCGCACGCCGCCGACGTAGCCCGCCGCCCCAGTAGAGGCAGTGCCTCGTCCGACAGGGCGACGACCGCCGACGGTTGGCGTCCGTCGTAGCAGCCGTTCACCACATTCCACGCCCGCACCAACACCCGGGTGTCGGTGTCCCCGGATTCGTCGGCAACCCGATGGGCGGTCCGCCACCAGCGGCGACCTAGCACGGTCTGCCCCGACGCGACAAGGCTCAACGCGACGATGACGGACAGGCGGGAGGCAGCTCGCAGAAGACCAGGCCGGCGCGTACCAGTGTCGGCGGCGAGTTGGTGTTGCAGCACGGTCAGGTCGGCACCCAGTTGGGCCATCAGCGCGGGACGGGCCTGCCGGTAGTAGCTGTGGCCGTAGTCGGCCACGATCTGCTCCCACTCGTCGTGGTCGGGCGTCACCGCGTCGCCGAGGCCGTGGCGGAGGGCTTCCAACCCGGCCAGGGGCGCGACGGCGGGGGCGGCAGCCAAGGCGGTCATGGCGCGCAGCATGGTGCGTCTGTGCATGTCGGTGGCGCCGGCACGGCCGGTCCGGTACGCCTCGACGAGCGCGCCGTCAGCGCCCAAGGCCCGATCGCAGGCCGTGGCCAGCGCATCGGTGGCACGGCGTCCACCACGCTCCACCTGGGCGATGTGGCTGTACTGGAAGTGGATGAGCGAACCGAGCTGCCGCAGGGACAGCCCGGCGCTCTCGCGATGCCGTCTGAGTAGCTGCCCGAAGGTGTCCATTCCCGACCCCCAGCGTGTGCAGGAGCGTGTGCACACCGCTCACGCCTGCCGTAGGCCCAGCTTATCGGCCACGCTCGACGTGTCAGCCCATCTGGCACAGCAGCTTCCGGCGGGATCGACGGGAACTGTGGCTGCCGTTCCCGGTGATGTCCACCCTTTGCCCTCGGAGCCGAGCATGACCGACAGCCTTCAGGTGCCTGCGGGCACCCTGCTGCACCTGCTGGCGTGGGAGATCAGCCCGAACCCGACCAACCGCGACGAACTGGTGTGGACGGTGGTCGTGGACCAGCAGCCGGTCGGCGGACTGGTGCGGATGCGGGGGCACACGTGTGCTGGCCCCGTACCGGACTGCGCCGGCGGGTGGTGCTTCGAGGCGCAGGTGTCGGTCGCTGCGATCCGCGCGAACCTGGATGGAGCCCGGTGAGTGCGCCAAGCCCGGAGCAACTGGCCAGATGGTGGCGGGTTCTGGCCGAGCATGAGCAGCGACACGGGCGATGCCCGATCTGCGGCACCCGCGCCCGGTGCTGGGTATGGGCGGGAGCGTTCGCGAATCTGATCGCGCACGACGCGTACCACCTGGGCGCGGCGCGGACGACGGCCCGGCGTGGCTAGCGCACGGGGTGACCGCTGCGGCGCAGGGCGTCCTTGACCTCGCCCACCGTCAGCTCGCCGAAGTGGAAGACGCTGGCGGCGAGGACCGCGTCGGCGCCGGCCCCGATCGCCGGCGGGAAGTGCGCCACCTCGCCGGCCCCACCGCTGGCCACGACCGGCACGTCCACCACGGCCCGCACCGCGCCGATCAGCTCCAGGTCGAAGCCCGCCTTGGTGCCGTCGGCGTCCATCGAGTTGAGCAGGATCTCCCCCGCGCCCAGCTCGGCCACCTGCCGCGCCCAGCGCACCGCGTCGAGGCCGGTGCCGCGCCGGCCACCGTGGGTGGTGACCTCGAACCCGCTGGGCGTCACCCCGGCCGGGGCACGGCGTACGTCGAGGGAGAGCACGAGCACCTGCCGGCCGAACCGGTCGGCGATCTCGGCGATCAGCTCCGGCCGCGCGATGGCGGCGGTGTTCACACCGACCTTGTCCGCGCCCGCGCGCAGCAGCGTGTCGACGTCGCCGACCTGCCGGACCCCACCCCCGACCGTCAGCGGGATGAAGACCGACTCGGCGGTGCGGCGCACCACGTCGAGCATGGTGCCCCGGTCGTTGGAGGACGCGGTGACGTCGAGGAAGGTCAGCTCGTCGGCGCCGGCCCGGTCGTACGCGGCGGCCAGCTCCACCGGGTCGCCGGCGTCCCGCAGGTCGAGGAAGTTGACCCCCTTGACCACGCGCCCGGCGTCCACGTCGAGACAGGGGATCACGCGCACCGCCACCGTCATGCCGCCAGCCTATCCTCCGCGCATGGCACGACGGCCGACCCGACCGGGCCGACCGCCGTGCGCCACGTGCGGGTGCTCACACCCGGACGAGCATCTTGCCCAGGTTCTCGCCGCGCAGCAGGCCGAGGAACGCCGCCGGGGCGTTCTCGATGCCGTCGACGACCGTCTCGTCGTAGGAGAGTTTGCCCTCGCGCAGCCAGCCCGCGACGTCGCGGACGAACGCGTCCCGCAGGTGGTTGTGGTCGCGGACCAGGAAGCCGCGCAGCGTCAGCCGCTTGCCGATGACCAGCGACAGGTTCCGGGGCGCGGCGGGCGGCTCGGTGTCGTTGTACTGGGCGATCATGCCGCAGATGGCGGCCCGGCCGTGCAGGTTCATGGCCGAGATCGCCGCCTCCAGGTGGTCCCCGCCGACGTTGTCGAAGTAGACGTCGACGCCGTCCGGGGCGGCCGCCCGCAGCGATTCGCGGACCGGCCCGTCGTGGTAGTCGAACGCGGCGTCGAAGCCCAGCGCCCGCAGCCGCTCGACCTTGGCGGCCGAGCCGGCGCTGCCGATGACCCGGCCGGCGCCCTTGAGCTTGGCGATCTGGCCCACCAGGCTGCCGACCGAGCCGGCCGCGGCCGAGACGAAGACCGTCTCGCCGGGCTTCATCGCGGCGACCTCCAGCAGACCGGCGTACGCGGTCAGGCCGGTCATCCCGAGCACGCTGAGGTACGCGCTGGCCGGGGCGACGCTCGGGTCGACCCTGCGCGCGGCGGTGGCGTCGAGCAGCGCGTACTCCCGCCAGCCCAGCCCGTGCAGCACGGTGTCGCCGACCGCGATGTCGGCCGACTCGCTGGCCACCACCTCGCCGATCGCGGCCCCGTCGAGCGGGGCGTCGAGGGCGAACGGCGGCACGTACGACTTGACGTCGTTCATCCGTCCCCGCATGTACGGGTCGACGGACATGAACTGGTTGCGGACCACGATCTGGCCCGGTCCGGGCCTCGGGACGTCGGTCTCGACGAGCCGGAAGGTGTCCTCGGTGGGCCAGCCCTCAGGGCGGCTGGCCAGGTGGATCTCACGGTTGCTGGTCATCGGGTGGTCGTCCTCTCGTCCGCGGGTGGGGTCCGGGTCCGCGACATCAGGCGGCCAGGGTCTCGCGGACAGTCAACGCGACCTCGATGTTGCCACGGGTCGCGTTGGAGTACGGGCAGACCTGGTGGGCCTGCTCGACGAGCTGCTCGGCGGCGTCGCGGGCGACGGCGGGCAGGTCGACGACGAGCCGCACGGTGAGCCCGAAGCCACCGCTGCCGTTCGGGCCGATGCCGACCTCGGCGGCGACCACGGAGCCGGTCACGTCGGCCTTGGCGCGGCGGGCCACCACGCGCAGGGCGCTGTGGAAGCAGGCCGCGTAGCCGGCGGCGAAGAGCTGCTCGGGGTTGGCGGCGCCACCCGCGCCACCCATCTCCTTCGGCACCGCCAGGTCGAACGCGAGGGTGCCGTCGGAGGTCTCGACGTGGCCGTCCCGGCCATCGCCGGTGGCGGTCGCGGACGCGGTGTAGAGAACCTGCATGAGAGTCACTGCTCCTTCTGTCGGTGGATGGTGTCGGTGACCCGGGTGAGGGTGTCGCGCAGCGCGACAAGCTCGGCGATGCCCAGCCCGGTGGCCTGCGCGATCCGCAGCGGGACGTCGCAGAGCTGCTCCCGCAGCGCCCGGCCCTGCTCGGTGAGGCCCACCTCGACCCGCCGCTCGTCGCGCGCCGACCGCCGCCGCACCACCAGGCCCGCCCCCTCCAGCCGCTTGAGCAGCGGGGAGAGCGTGCCGGAGTCCAGCCGCAGCTCGGCGCCCAGCTCGGACACCGTCGGCGCGTCGTCGGGGCGTTCCCAGAGCACCAGCAGCACCAGGTACTGCGGATAGGTCAGCCCGAACTCGTCGAGGATCGGCCGGTACACGTCGGTGAGGGCGCGCGACGCGGCGTAGAGCGCGAAGCACACCTGCCGGCGCAGCACCAGATCATCGGTCACCCGTGAACCGTAGCCCGCAATTAAGTTGTGCACAACCTATCGGGCCGGAGCGCGGCCGTGACGAGGGCCACCGGCACCTCAGCGGTCGCCGACGTACGCCTCCAACTCCACCTCGACCAGATGCTCCGGGTCGAGCAGACCCGCCACCACCACCAGCGTCGCCACCGGGCGGACCGCCCCGAAGACCGCATTGTGCGCCCGGCCCACCTCGTCGGCGTGCAGCCGGTCGGTCACGTACATCCGGGTCCGGACGACGTCACCCGGCTGCACGCCCACCTCGGCGAGCGCCGCCAACCCGATCCGCAACGCCTGCGCCGTCTGCGCGGCGGCGTCCCCGACGTGCGCCACCCGACCGTCGACCGTGGCCGTACAGCCAGCCGTCCAGGCCAGGTCACCGGCCCGGACCACCCGGGAGTAGCCGTAGCTCTGCTCCCACGGCCCTCCCGAGCCCAGCCGGGTGACCGTCACGCCTCGGCCAACGTGCGCAGCGCCTCGGCCACCGTGAACGCGCCCGCGTACAGCGCCTTGCCGGCGATCACGCCCTCCACGCCCAGCGGCTCCAGCGTGGCCAGCGCCCGCAGGTCGTCCAGGGTGGACACGCCACCCGAGGCGATCACCGGCCGGTCGGTACGCGCGCACACCTCGCGCAGCAGATCCAGGTTCGGGCCGCGCATGGTGCCGTCCTTGGTGATGTCGGTGACCACGTACCGCGTGGCGCCCGCCTTGTCCAGGCGCTCCAGCACCTCGTACAGGTCACCGCCGTCACGGGTCCAACCCCGCGCGGACAGGGTCTGACCGCGTACGTCCAGCCCGATGGCGACCCGGTCGCCGTACTCCCCGACGACCCGGTCGCACCACACCGGGTCCTCCAGCGCGGCGGTGCCGATGTTCACCCGGCTCGCCCCGGTGCCCAGCGCCGCGCGCAGCGACTCGTCGTCACGGATGCCGCCGGACAACTCCACCTGCACGTCCAACTGCCGCACCACCTCGGCGAGCAGGTGCGCGTTGGTGCCCCGGCCGAACGCCGCGTCCAGGTCGACCAGGTGGATCCACTCCGCGCCGTCGCGCTGCCACGCCAGCGCCGCGTCCAACGGGTCGCCGTAGACGCTCTCGCTGCCGGCGGCGCCCTGCACGAGCCGGACAGCCCGGCCGTCGGCGACATCCACGGCGGGTAACAGGGTGAGACTCAACGTCTTCTCCTCGATCAGGTACGACGGTCCAGAGCGATCACCACGATCGCCGGGAGTACGAGCAGCAACAGCACGATCAGCGCGACACGCAACGCCAGATCGTCGACGAACGTCCAGATCAGAATCATCGCCGCCCCGGTGAGCAGCACGATCGCCGCCCGCTCACCCCGCGTGTGCCGAGCCAGCCGGCCCGTGCGGCCCCGGCGCAACTGCGGCGTCAACCGTCGGACGACCGCGCGGCGGCGCTGCCGACGCGCCACCCGGCGCTGCCGGGCCGCCCGCTCCCGCGCCAGGTCAGCCTCACGTTCGGCCCGCCGACGAGCCCGCTCCCGGCTCACCGCGACGCCCGCCCGCCGGACGCCGGGCGGTGCCGGCGCTCAGTCACCGGCGGGCAGGGTGGCGAGCCAGTTGCGCAGCAACGCGGCACCGGTGTCGGCGGACTTCTCCGGGTGGAACTGCGCCGCCGACAGCGGCCCACGCTCCACCGCGGCCACGAAGTCGGTGTCGTGGTGGGCCGTGGTCACCACGGCCCCCGCGGCCGCCAACGCCGCCGGGTCACCCATCGCGTACGAGTGCACGAAGTAGAACCGGCTCTGCGTCGGCAACCCGGCGAACAGCACCGACCCGCGGGGCGCGCGAACCGTGTTCCAGCCCATGTGCGGCAGGCGGTGCGCGGCCAACCGGGTCACCCCGCCGGGCAGCAGCCCGAGGCCCTTGGTCACCACCCCGTGCTCCTCGCCGTGCTCGAAGAGCACCTGCATGCCCACGCAGATGCCGAGCACCGGCCGGCCCGCGGCCACCCGCTCCGCGATCACCGGCCCGGCGCCGAGCGCCTCGATACCCGCCATGCACGCCGCGTAGGCGCCCACACCCGGCACCACCAGACCGTCCGCGGCGGCCGCCGCGGCGAGGTCGTCGGTCACCCGGACGGACGCGCCCGCCGCGGCCAGCGCCCGCTCCGCCGAGCGCAGGTTGCCCGAGCCGTAGTCGAGCACCACCACGTCGGCGGTCACGACCCCGACTCCGGGATCAGCCGGAGCACCCCGGCGGCCGTGGCGAGCAGCGCGAGCAGCGCGGTGATCACCACGGCGCCCCTCGGCGCGCCCTGCCGGTGCAGCGACCACGCGCCGCCCACCAGCACCCCGGCCAGGATCAGCAGCAACGTCGGCAACGCGGCACCCATTAGAGCGCCCCCTTCGTGCTCGGGATCGCGCCGGCCGCCCGCGGGTCGATAGCGGTGGCCTCGCGCAGCGCCCGGGAGACCGCCTTGAACTGGGCCTCCACCACGTGGTGCGCGTCCGGGTGCCCACCCGGACGGGCTGCCCGCAGCACGTCGACGTGCAGGGTCATCCGGGCCGCCTGGCCGAACGACTCCCAGATGTGCCGGGTCATGCTGGTCGGATACACCGGCCCGATGTACGGGGCCAGCACCGGCTCGTCGTGCACCACGTACGGGCGGCCGGACAGGTCCACCGCGGCCCGGACCAGCACCTCGTCCATCGGGACGGTCGCCGAGCCGTACCGCCGGATGCCGGCCTTGTCGCCCAGCGCCTGGTCGAACGCGGCGCCCAGCGCGAGCGCGGTGTCCTCCATCGTGTGGTGGGCGTCGATCTCCAGGTCGCCCACGGTGCGCACGGTCAGGTCGTAGCCGCCGTGGCGGGCGATCTGGTTCAGCATGTGGTCGTAGAAGCCCACGCCGGTGCTGATCTCGGCGGCGCCGGTGCCGTCGAGGTCGATCTCGACGAGGACCTTGGTCTCCTTGGTGATCCGCTCCACCCGGGCGGTCCGGCTCATTGCTGAATCTCCATTGCAGCTAGGAAGGCGTCGGTCTCGGCGGGGGTGCCGGCGGTCACCCGCAGCCAGCCGGGCAGGCCGACGTCGCGGACCAGCACACCCTGCGCCAGCAGGGCCTGCCAGGCGGCGGCCTGGTCGCCGCCGGACTCGAACAGCACGAAGTTGGCGTCGCTGTCGGCCACCCGCAGGCCGCGTTCGCGCAGCGTCGCGACGATCCGGTCCCGCTGGGCCATGATCGCGCTCACCGTACCCAGCAGGGCGTCGCGGTGGGCCAACGCCGCGCGGGCGGCGGCCTGGGTCAGCGCGGACAGGTGGTACGGCAGACGGACCAGCTGCACCGCCCGCACCACCGCCGGGTCGGCGGCCAGGTAGCCCAGCCGGCCACCGGCGAAGCCGAACGCCTTGCTCATCGTGCGGGTGACCACGAGCCGCGGGTGGCCGGGCAGCACCGCGAGGGCGCTGACCGTGCCCGGCCGGGCGAACTCGGCGTACGCCTCGTCGACGACCACCATGCCGGGCGCGACGTCGAGCACCGCGGCGACCACCGCCGGGTCCAGCGCGGTGCCGGTGGGGTTGTTCGGCGAGCAGAGGAAGACCACGTCGGGCCGGTGCTCGCGGACCTGGGCCACCGCCTCGTCGGCCGTCAGCCCGAAGTCGACGCCGCGCTCGGCGGGCACCCACCGGGTGCCGGTGCCGAGGGCCAGCAGCGGGTGCATCGAGTACGCCGGCACGAAACCCATCGCGGTGCGCCCCGGCCCACCGAACGCCTGCAACAACTGCTGCTGGATCTCGTTCGAGCCGTTGGCCGCCCAGACGTGCTCGACGGTCAGGCCGTGCCCGAGATATTCGGCCAGGTCGGCGCGCAGCGCCACCGCGTCCCGGTCCGGATAGCGGTTCAGGTCGCGCAACTCGGCCGCGAGCGCCTTGCCGATCGCGTCGACGACCGGCTCCGGCACCGGGTAGGAGTTCTCGTTGGTGTTGAGCCGCACCGCCACGTCGAGCTGCGGCGCCCCGTACGGCGACAGCCCGCGCAGGTCGTCGCGGATCGGCAGATCATCGAGCGAGGTCACGCCACCCCTCCCGGGAAGCGCGCCTGCACGGCCTGGCCGTGCGCCGGCAGGTCCTCCACGTTCGCCAGGGTGACCACGTGTGGGGCCACCTCGCGCAGCGCGGCCTCGGTGTACTCGATCAGGTGCACGCCGCGCAGGAACGACTGCACCGACAGCCCGGACGAGTGCCGGGCGCAGCCGCCGGTGGGCAGCACGTGGTTGGAGCCGGCGCAGTAGTCGCCGAGCGACACCGGCGACCAGGCGCCCACGAAGATCGCTCCGGCGTTGCGCACCCGCAGCGCCCACTCCCGGGCGTCGACCGTCTGGATCTCCAGGTGCTCGGCCGCGTACGCGTCGACCACCCGCAGCCCCGCCTCAAGGTCGTCGACCAGGACCACGCCGCTCTGCTCGCCGGTCAGCGCCGTGGTCACCCGCTCGGCGTGCTTGGTGGCGGGCACCTGCCGGGCCAGCTCCCGCTCGACCGCCTCGACGAGCGCCACCGACGGGGTGACCAGCACGCTCGCCGCGAGCGGGTCGTGCTCGGCCTGACTGATCAGGTCGGCGGCGACGTGCGCCGGGTCGGCGCTGTCGTCGGCCAGGATCGCGATCTCGGTCGGGCCGGCCTCGGCGTCGATGCCGACGACACCCCGCAGCAGCCGCTTGGCGGCGGTCACCCAGATGTTGCCCGGGCCGGTGACCAGGTCGACCGGCTCGCACCGCAGCGCGCCCGCCGGGTCGACGGCGGACCCGTACGCCAGCATCGCCACCGCCTGGGCGCCGCCCACGGCGTAGACCTCGTCGACGCCGAGCAGCGCGCACGCGGCAAGCACCCGGGGGTCGGGCAGGCCGCCGTTGTCCTTCTGCGGCGGGCTGACCACCACCAGGGAGCGCACTCCGGCCGCCTGGGCCGGCACCACGTTCATCACCACTGTCGACGGGTACATCGCCAGGCCGCCGGGGACGTAGAGGCCCACCCGGTCGACCGGCAGCCACCGCTCGGTGACCGTGCCGCCGGGCACCACCCGGGTCGTGTGGTCGGTGCGCCGCTGGTCGTCGTGCACCCTGCGGGCCCGGGCGATCGACTCCAGCAGCGCGGCACGCACGGCCGGGTCGAGCACACCCTCGGCCTCGGCGATCGCCTCCACCGGCACCCGCAGCACCTCCGGTGAGATGCCGTCGAACCGCTCACTGGCCTCCCGGATCGCCGGGTACCCATGCTTTCGTACCGCCTCGACGAGCGGCTTGATCCGCTCGACGGCCACCGACACGTCGAGCTGGGCACGGGGCAGCAGGCGGCGCGGGTCCACGAGACCGTCGCGCAGGTCGATCCGATTCAGCACCCTTGCGAGTCTAGGCGGCCCGCCCGGAGCTCACCCCAGTCGCCCGCTCGGCGGGACGGTGAGCCGGGCCACGCCGCCGCGGACGCGATTGGTTAGGCTCGACCACGTGACCGCACGGCTGCCGGTGTTCCCGCTCGCAACGGTGCTCTTTCCCGGGTTGGTGCTGCCGCTGCACATCTTCGAGGAGCGCTACCGGGCCCTGGTCCGGCACCTTGTCGACCTGCCCGAGGGCGCGTCCCGCGAGTTCGGGGTGGTGGCCATCCAGGCCGGCTGGGAGGTCGCGCCCGCCGGGCCCGGCACCCGCGCGAGCACCGGTGTCGGCGACGTCACCCTGCACGAGGTGGGCTGCACCGCCGAGCTGCGCCAGGTCACCGAGCTGGCCGACGGCGGCTTCGACATCGTCACGGTCGGCCGCCGTCGCTTCCGGATCGCCGACGTCGACGACACGTCCGCGCCCTACCTGACGGCTGCCGTGGAATGGCTGCCCGAGGCCACCGGGCCGGACGAGGTGGCCGACCTGCTGGCCGCCCGGGTGATCGCCGTGTTCCGGCAGTACCTGGGGCTGATCCGCCCCGACCCGGAGGAGATCTCCGAGCAGCTGCCGGAGGATCCGACGGTGCTCTCCCACCTGGTGGCGGCCACCGCCGCGCTGACCGTCGACGACCGGCAACGGCTGCTCGCGATCGACGACACCGCCGCCCGGCTCCGCGCCGAGCTGCGACTGCTCAACCGCGAGGCGGCTCTGCTGCGCCAGGTGCGGGCGGTTCCGGTGCCGCTGTCGGAGCTGGCGTCCCCGCCGACACCCAACTGAGGGCCGCCGGGTCCGGCTCCGGCCGCAGGCCCGGCCAGCGCGACCAACCGGCCAGCAGGGTGTACGTGACGGCGGCGCCGAACGCGGGCAGCAGCAAATTGCCGTGCGGCACCGGCAACACGCCGAAGAGCCAGTCGATTCCGCCGGCGCGCAGGTCGGCGGGTTTGGTGAACGCCTGCCCGGCCGGGGCGGTGTCCAGCAGCCGGTCGAAGGTCGCCAGCCCGACCCGACGCCCCACCTGCCAGGCCACCGGGGCGGCGGCCAGCGTGCCCAGCACCACGCCGAGCAGCCCGACCGGGCCGCGCTGCCGGCGCAGCAGGAACCACAGGGCCAGCGCCGCGAGCACCCCGAAGGCCAGCCCGAGCAGGCTGAACCAGCCGTCCGCGGCGATCGGCTGCTCCGGCTGGGGCTCGGCGTAGATCGCGCCCTCGGCGGTCTTGAGCACCGGGGTGTCCGGCGCGAGCACGGCCCAGAGCAGCCCGAGCCCCCCGCCCAGCACGGCCAGGGCGAGCACGACGCCGAGCACCGTCGCCACCGTCCGCAGCGGCCGGCGCGGCTCGTCGAGGGTCAGCTCCAGCTCGCTCCGGTACGCCGTCGAGGCGGGACCCTCCCCGGGGCCGAACCCGGGCGGCGGCGCGGCTGGTGGCGGCACGGCCGACTCGCTTCCCGTGGGCGCCGCACCCGACGGTGGGGGTGCGGCGGGCCGGTCGGCGTCGTCGACGTGCCGCTCAGGGTCGGGGTTGTCCGGGCTCACCCGATGATCCTCTCAGGCCCCGAGACGGGCCGGGGCGCCGGTGGCGGCGAACCCGCTCACCGGGCGAACGGCTCCGCCATGGCCGCGGCGGCGCGCAGCCACGCCTGCCGGGTCTCCGGCTGGAGCTGGTGGTACTCGATCGACGAGCCGGTCTCCAACGCCGGGTCGTACGGCACGACGGCCACCGCGCGGGTACGCGTGGCGAAGTGCCGCTCCAGGTCGTCCTGCAGGGGCGAGCGGCCAGGGGTGGGGCAGGAGATGAGGGTGACCGCGTTGTCGGCCAGCTCGCCCATGCCCTCCTCGTGCAGCAGGTCGAGCATCCAGTCGGCGCTGAACGCCGCGTCCTCACGGGGCACGGTGGTCACCACCAGTTGGTCGGCGGCCTGCATCACGGTGCGCCAGTTGGCGCTCTCCACGTTGTTGCCCGTGTCCACGCAGACCACGTCATGCGTACGCCGCAGCAGCTCGAGCACCCGCTTGACGGTGAACTGGTCGAGCCGCTGGGCGAAGCGCGGGCTCTCCTCGCCGGCCAGCACGTCGTACGAGCCGTCGGAGGCGTGCCGCAGGTAGTCGTCCAGCCGCTCCAGCAGGGTCGCGCCCTCCAGGATCTCGATCTGGGCCAGGTCACCGATCAGGTGCCGGATGGTGCGCGCGTGGCGGGCGCTGCCGGCGCGTAGCCCCAGGGTGCCGCGCAGCTCGTTGTCGTCCCAGGCCAGCACGCCCCGCCCCCGGACGCTGCCGATGGTGGCGGCGGCGAGCACCGTTGCGGTGGTCTTGTGCACCCCGCCCTTGGGGTTGGCGAACGCGAACACGCGGGGTGTGCCCAGATCGCGGCGGAGCACGCCGGTGGCGCGTTCCAGCTCCTGGTCGACGCCCTGCGGCCGCCACTCGATTCGGGCGGGGTAGCCGCGCTCGGCGATGGCCGAGCCCGGCGGCGGGGTGACCGGCGCGGCGGGCGGCGGAGTGACCGGCGGCGCGACCGGTGGGGCGGGCGGCGGCGCGACCGGTGGTGGCGCGACCGCCGGGACCGGCGGGGTCACCGGCGGCGCGGCGCTCGGGTAGCCGGTCTCCGGCTGGTAACCGGTTTCCAGCAGCGCGTAGCGGGACTCCCCCGCCGGGTTGCCCGGCCGGTAGCCGTTGTCCAGGAGGGCGTAGCGCGACTCGGGCTCGGCCCGGCGCGGCGGCGGCTCGGGCTCGGCCTGGTAGCCCGGGTCGGCGCGGTACGTCGGCTCGGCCCGGTGACCCGGGTCGGCACGGTACGTCGGCTCGGCCCGGTAACCGGGGTCAGCCCGGTACGTCGGCTCGGCGCGGTAGTCCGGCTCGGCCCGGTACGCGGGCTCCGCCCGATAGTCCGGCTCGGCACGGTACGCAGGCTCGGCACGGTAGTCCGGCTCCGCCCGGTACGCGGGCTCCGCCCGATAGTCCGGCTCGGCCCGGTACGCGGGCTCGGCACGGTAGTCCGGCTCGGCCCGGTACCCCGGCTCGGCCCGGTAGGCGGGATCGACCCGGTAGGTCGCCTCGGCACGGTAACCGGGCTCCTGGCCGTACGACAGATCGGCCGGATGCCCGATGGCCGACGCCCGCCCCGCGTAGCCGTTGGGGGCCGCGCGCCGCGGCAGTGGGTCCGGCGGCGCCTCGTCGGCCCGGCGCTCGGGCTCGGGCTGCTCAGCGGCCCGACCGCCCAGCCGGGCGCGGTCCAGCAATGCCCGCCACCTCGGCGCTGGTTCGGCCGGCCGGCCCCAGCCGGTCTCACTGCCCTCCACGGCCCGCCCTCCCAGCACCATCGATCTCTGTCTGACAGGCTACGAACCAAACCCTATTCGGACCACACCTGAGCACGCACACCACCCGGCGCAGATCACGACGGGGAGGGCGTCAGCAGCCCCTCGTCGATCGCGTCCGGGGAGGTGGCGACACCCGGCGGGGCCGCCTCGGTGGGTTCGGCCGAGGGCGACGCGGGTGACGGAATCGTTACGAGCGGTGCGGGTTCCGACGATTCGCCCATCGGCACCGGCGGTCTCGGCGTGCTCGACGTCGGCCCGCCACTCGCCAGCGGCGTCGGCTCGGGGCTCGGCCCGGTGTCGGCCGGCGGGCGGACCACGTCGCGCTGCTCGGGCAGCGGCGGCGTGAAGACCGTACGGTCGAGTCGGTACACCTCGGGCGCCGGATCGACGGCCCGCACGTCCGGGCGGGAGGCCACGCCCCGCAGCACCTCCGGCGCCGCGCGCACCACCGCGGCGTAGACGCAGGCGCAGCCGGTGCGGTACGCCGCCGCCTCGGCGCTCGCCACGTCCGCCCCGGTGACGTACCGCTGGCGCAGCTCGCGCTCGGCGGCGCCGTCGCCACGCACCCCGGCGGCCCTGGCCCGGTAGTCGGCGGCCTCGCCGTCCTTGCGGGCGGCCACCTGCGCCATCTGAGCGACCACGTCGTCCGGCACCCGCGACGCGGGGATCCGGACGATCTCGGTCTGCCGGCCGGGCAGCGGCACCCGGCCGAAGACCGTCGACACCGACACGTCACCGAGCACCGCGGCCAGCCGCTGCGGCGGAAGGTACGCGTCGAGCATCACCAGGGCGTACGTCCCGTCCCCGGTGGCCGGGGCCGTCGGGCTCAGCGCGGCCAGATCGGCCGCGGCCGAACGCAGGTAGCCGGGGACCCAGTCGCCGTCGGCCACCCCGACGCGGGTCACCTCGCCAACCGTCCGGTCGCCCACCGGAGCATCGTCGGCGGCCCACACTGCGGTGCCCAGGACCGCCGCCGCGGAGAGCACGGCGGCCCAGGTGAGCACCCCGGACCGCCCCGACCGGTCACCGAGACGGGCCACCGCCCGGGTCAGCGGCGGCAGCAGCTGTTGGTCCAGCTGCCGCAGCAGGTCGCCGGCGCGCACAGGCGGGATCCCCTCGTCGGATCGATGTCGGGTGGTCGCCGCTCAGTCACGCAGGATCTCAAGCGCACGTTCCAGGTCGTCAGGGTAGTCGCTGACGAACCGGACCTCGTCCCCCGAACGGGGGTGCAAAAAGCTCAGTTCGCGGGCGTGCAGCCACTGTCGGGCCAGGCCGAGACGGGCCGAGAGGGTGGGATCGGCGCCGTAGGTGAGATCACCGACACAGGGGTGCCGCAGCGTGGAGAAGTGCACCCGGATCTGGTGCGTCCGGCCGGTCTCCAATCGCACATCGACCAGGCTGGCCGCCGGGAACGCCTCAAGGGTGTCGTAGTGGGTGATGCTCGGCTTGCCGCCGGACACCACCGCCCAGCGGTAGTCGTGGGTGGGGTGCCGGTCGATCGGCGCGTCCACGGTGCCCCGCAGCGGGTCCAGGTGCCCCTGCACCACCGCGTGGTAGCCCTTGTCCACCTCGCGGTACTTGAAGGCCCGCTTCAACGCCGTGTACGCCTGCTCGCTCTTGGCCACCACCATGATCCCCGTGGTGCCCACGTCGAGACGGTGCACCACGCCCTGCCGCTCGGCGGCGCCGCTGGTGGAGATGCGGTGCCCGATCGCGGCGAGGGCACCGATCACCGTCGGGCCGGTCCACCCCGGGCTGGGATGCGCGGCCACGCCCACCGGCTTGTCCACCACCACGATGTCGTCGTCGGCGTACACGACGCGCAGGCCGGGCACCGCCTGCGGCACCACGGTCGGTGGGGCGACCGGGGCGGGCAGCGTGACCTCCAGCCAGGAGCCGGCCTTGACCTTGTGGGAGTTGGGCCGGGCAGCGCCGTCGACGAGGGCGTCGCCCGCGTCGACCAGGGCGGCGGCTGCGGTACGGGAGAGGCCGAACAGCCGGGACACCGCCTGGTCCAGGCGCATGCCGTCGAGGCCGTCGGGCACGGGCAGCGAACGGTGGTCGCCACCGGCGGCGAACGCGGAGGTCATGCCCGCTCCCTCTGCTCGGCGTCGGCGGTGGCGTCCGCGTCGGCGGGGGCGCCGTCACGGCCGGCCCGCCGCCCGTCACGCTGGCGACCGGTCAGCTCCAGCAGCACGGCCAGCAGCACACCGCAGACCAGCGAGCTGTCGGCCAGGTTGAACACCGGGAAATATTCGCCGTACGGCCCGAAGACGCTGATCATGTCGACCACGTGACCGTGGAACGGAGCGGGCGCCCGGAAGATCCGGTCCATGAGGTTGCCCAGCGCGCCACCGAGCACCAGGCCGAGGGAGATCGCCCACGGCAGGGAACGCAGCCGCAGCGCCATCCAGACGATCCAGCCGACCACGCCGATGGTGATCAGCGGGAACACCCAGGTGTAGTTCGCACCGATGCTCCACGCGGCGCCGCTGTTGCGGGTCAGGCTCAGGTAGACCAGCCCACCCAGCACCCGGACCGGCTCCCGGTCGCTCAGCGCGGCCAGCGCGAGGTGCTTGGTCAGCAGGTCGGCCACCAGGGCCACCAGGGCCACCCCGGCGAGGATCGCGACGGCCCGGGGCCGGGGCTTGCCGCCGCCCGGGTCGGTACGGCCGGGGTCGGCGGGCGGTGCTGCGGTCATGCGCTCCCCATCGAGGTGTCTCGGCGGTGATCGCTCACCGCCTCATCGCAGACGGGGACCGGGCGTCAGCGCCGCTCCTCCAACTGCTTGCACGTCACACACAGGGTGGCCGACGGGAAGGCGGCGAGGCGCTCGACCGGGATCGGGTTGCCGCACCGCTCGCACCAGCCGTAACCACCCTCGTCGAGGCGCTCCAGGGCGCGCTCGACCTGCGTGATCCGTTCCAGAATGCTGTTGGCGAGAGAGATCTCCTGCTCCCGCTCGAACGTCTTGGTCCCGGTGTCGGCCTGGTCGTCCCCGGCCGAGTCCGTCAACCGATCGCGCTGCAGCTCGGTGATCTCGCTCAGCGTCTGATCGTACTCGGCGCGCAGCTCGTCCCGCCGCGCCGCCAGCGCCGCCCGGATCTTCTCGGTCTCCGCCGCGCTGCGGGTGGCCTTGGCCACCGGCTTGCGGCCGGCGGTCCTGGTGTCGGCTGGCTTCGCCATGGGTCGCTCCTCGGCCGCGGAGCCGCTCGGTCGCGGCACCTGGTCAGGGGCGCCGACGAAGGCGTCCCCCAAGTACGAAAAGGGGCGCACGGCGACGATGGCCGCGCACTCCGGAGGTTGGCAAGAATACGGAACGTACAGGCGTCCGACAACGTGGCGCACCGTCGCACCGCTCAACAGCCCCGAGCCCTGCCTAACCGGGGCAAAGGGAACGCTAGCAGATCAACCGACCGCCTCATCCCCGTACTCGCCAAACCATCGGGCCAGCCGACCGCGTCGGCTGACCGCCCGCAGCCGCCGTTCGGCGGCGTCGCGCACCCCACCGGTGGCGACGATCAGCAGGCTGTCGCCGGTTTTCAGCCGGGTGTCCGGGCCGGGCACGAAGCCCACCCCGTCGCGCAGCACGAGGGTCACCGAGGCGCCCAGCGGCAATCGCAACTCGTCGACGTGCACGCCGGCCAGCCGTGAGCCCGGAGGCACCTCAAGTTGGAGCAGATCGGCCCGCATCCGCTCCAGTGGCGCGGTCTCCACGTGGATCTCGGTGGCCTCGGCCGGCGCGGTGGTCCCCAGCCAGCGGGCGAACGGACCGAGCGTGCTGGTCTGCACCAGCGTGAAGATCACCACCAGCACGAAGACCGCGTCGAAGAGGCGCTCCGCGCCCGGCACCCGCTCCGAGAGCGGAATGGTGGCCAGCACGATCGGCACCGCCCCGCGCAGCCCGGCCCAGGACAGGAACGCCTGCTCCCGCAGGCCAAGCCGGAACGGCAACGCCGAGACGACCACCGACAGCGGCCGGGCCAGCAGCACCAGCGCCAGACCGGCGACCACCGCCGGCAGCACCGCCGCGTCCAACCGGCCCGGCGAGACCAGCAACCCGAGCAGCACGAACAGCCCGATCTGGGCGACCCACGCCAGCCCGTCGGCGAAGCCGAGGATCGCCTGCCGGTGCGACAGCCGGGCGTTGCCCAGCAGCACTCCGGCCACGTAGACGGCGAGGAAGCCCGAGGCGTGCAGCACGGCGCCGGCGGCGTACGCCAGGACGGTGATCCCCACCGCCGCGATCGGGTACAGCCCGGCGGACGGCAGCGCCGCCCGGCGCAGCGCCCACGTACCGGCGAGGCCCGCGCCCACGCCCACCGCCGCGCCGACGCCCAGCTCGTAGCAGACCAGGCCGACCTCGTACCACCACGGATGCGACCAGCCCGCGTGCGACAGCAGCACCACCAGCAGCACCACCGGGGCGTCGTTCATGCCCGACTCGGCCTCCAGTGTGGCCACCAGCCGCGGTGGCAGCCGCAGCCGTCGCAGGGTGGCGAACACGGCTGCCGCGTCGGTGGAGGAGAGCACCGCGCCGTAGAGCAACGCCAGCCGCCAGTCCAGACCCAACAACAGGTGTACGGCGATGCCGACCACCACGATGCTGACGATCACGCCGACCGTGGAGAGCGCGGAGGCCAACCCGAGGACCGGGCGCAGCGCGCTCCACCGGGCGGTCAGGCCACCCTCGGCGATGATCACGATGAGCGCGCAGAAGCCGAGGGTCCGGGTCAACTCGACGTCGTCGAAGCGGATACCCAGCCCGGCCTCGCCGATGGCCACGCCGAGCGCCAGGTAGAACAGCAGGCTGGGCACCCCGAGGCGACTGGAGAGCCGGACGGCGCCGACCGCCACCAGCAGCACGGCCGCGCCGAGCAGCAGCGCGATGTCCAGCCCGGGCGTCACGGTTGCCGAGCCCGGGCGGTCCTCACCCTGCGGATCCGTCGCGCAGTCGGTGCAGCACGTCGGTCAGCTCGGGGCCGGGCCGGTCGACGACGAACAGCTTGTCCCGGCTGGTCGCGCCGGTGCGCAGCGACACCGTGGCCGCCCGGACCCCCAACGCGTCGGCGAGGGCGCGGCGGGCCGCCTCGGTCGCCCGGCCGTCCACAGCCGGAGCGTGGACCGCGATCACCAGGGCGGGCCCGTACGTGCCGTCGAAGCGGCCGCCGACGGTGTTCCGGGAGGCGCCAGGCTTCACCCGTACCGCGACGGTGAGCGCGTCCTGCGGGGGCACCGACACGGCTCTCAGATCGGCCGGGCGTCGGTGAGCAGGGCGGTGGCCGGCGCACACGTCGCACACGGCGTGAAGCCCAGCTCGACGGCCTCGGCGACCGGAAGAGTCTCGGGCACCCGGCCGGCCAGGCGTCGGCACCCGGCCAGGTGGTAGCGGGGCCGCCCGTCGACCACCACGACGGGGTCGGGCAGCCGGGAGACCCGGGCCGCCTCGGCCGGGGTGATCGGCTGCTCGGCCGGCTCGTCGGCCAGCGCGTCGACCGACATCGTGTTGGCGGGGTACGCCTCGTCGCCCCGGGCCACGAAGGGCGATGCCGGGCTGACGGGCGAGGAGCGTGACCCGTCGGCCGGGGTCACGAGCGGCGCCTCGGGCTCGAACGGCGGGGCCGCGTCAAAGGACGGGGCCGCGTCGAAGGACGGGGCCGCGTCGAAGGACGGGGCCGGGTCGAAGGACGGGGCCGCGTCGAAGGACGGGGCCGCGTCGAAGGACGGGGCCGCGTCGAAGGACGGGGCCGCGTCGAAGGACGGGGCCGCGTCGAAGGGCGGGGCCGCGTCGGGGTCGGACGGCGGCTCGGGTGGTTGCCGCCACCCGGTGCCGCCGTTGCCGACCGTCGAAGGTACGTGCTGGACCGGCACATCCGGCTCGGCCAGCGGTGGACCGTACGCGAAACCCGGCTGGGCCTGGCTGGCCCTGCGGAATGTCGCGCGGTCCCGCGGACCGGCCCGACCGGGATCCGCCGTCGCGCGGTTGGCGGCTGCCTGGCGGGCGCCCACCACCAACGCGACGGCGGCCAGCAGACTGGCCGCGATGGAAATGGTCAACAGAATGCTGGAGCCACCGGCCAGACCGAACACCAGCAGCACCACAGCGACGAGGATGAGCAGAAGACTCGCGACTATCACGGCTCACCCCCGCCGCGTCGTACCGTCCAGGCAGGGCCGGCGACCGTCACCATCTGCGGACAGCGATCGCCGGCCGGTGCTCAGCGTCCGGCTTCGAGGGCGCCGGAGCGCCCGCCGCCGTACGAACCGGCGAGACCTGCCGCCGCCAGCCCGTTGCCGCCGGCGACCCGGCCTGCCTCGGAGCGGGTCATCTCGGCTTCGAGGCCCTGGCCGCGACCGTCGAGGTCCCGCAGCTGGCTCTCCAGGTAGGCCTTGAGCCGGGTGCGGTACTCGCGCTCGAACTGCTTGAGCTCCTCGATGTGCTTCTGCAGGGCCGTGCGCTTGGCGTCCAGGCCGCCCATGGCCTCCTGGTGCCGCTGGCGGGCGTCCCGCTCCAGGGCGTCGGCCTTCGCGCGAGCCTCGCGGGTCACCTCCTCGGCCTTGCTCCGGGCCTCGGACAGGAGCTGGTCGGCCTCGCGGCGCGCGTCGGACACGTGGTCGTCGGCGGTGCGCTGGGCCATCATCAGCACGCGGAGCGCCTGCTGCTCACCGTCGGCGGCAGCGCCGACGGCCGGGCCACCGGTGGTACGGACCTGCTCCAGCTCGGCCTGCATCGCGCGGGCGGCCTGCTCGGCCGCCGCCTTGTCGCGCTGCACCCGGTCCAGCTGGGCCTTGACGTCGTTGAGCTCCGCCGCCAGTCGGGCGTCGCCGCCGGGGCCGGCGGGGGCACCGCCACGGCCGCCGCGCTCCACCTGGGCGCGCAGCTCGTTGTTCTCCTCGATGAGACGGGCGAGCTCGCGCTCCACCTCGTCCAGGAAGGCGTCGACCTCCTCCTCGTCATACCCCCGCTTGCCGATCGGCGGCTTTTTGAAGGCGACGTTGTGGACGTCGGCCGGGGTCAGCGGCATCGAAACTCCTCGGGTCAGTTGCGGCCGCGAAAGCGCGTCGGTCATCAGGCAGATGCCCTGATCGACGGCCCTAACACGAACTCCATCAGCACGAACAGGATAACCAGGAGCACAAGGGAGGCCAGGTCGATGCTCACGGTACCAATTCGCAGCGGAGGGATCACACGCCTCAACGCGTTGAGAGGGGGATCAGTGACGCTCCACACGGATTCCAGTCCTGCCGATGCGCCGCGTCCCGGCTGCCACCGCCGGCCGTACTGCAGAACGGCGCTCAACACGAACCGGGACAGAAGAAGAAGCAGGAAGACATAAAGGACCAGGTACAACACTTGCAGTAAGATCGACAACACGGTCAGCGACGTCCCTCGGGTCGGGCGGGGTCAACTCAGGCTGAAAAAACCGCCCTCAGCGATCTTGGCTTTGTCCTCCGCGGTGACCTGGACATTGGCCGGTGAGAGCAGGAACACCCGATTGGTCACGCGCTCGATCGTACCGCGCAGCCCGAACGCCAGACCGGCTGCGAAGTCAACCAGACGGCGGGCGTCGGCCTCGTCCATCTCGGTGAGGTTGATGATCACTGGTACGCCGTCGCGGAAGTGCTCACCGATGGTGCGCGCCTCGCGGTACGTGGTCGGGTGCAGCGTGGTGATCTGGTACCGCTGCTCCTCCTCGGGCACGGCCACGCGCTCCCGCGTCGCGGCCTGCGGCGCGAGGGCCAGATTGTCGCGCGTGTGGTACGTCAGCGCGCCCGACGTGTCGCCGGCCGAGGACCGCGTGATCGACCGTACGCTGGACCGCTCGGCCCGCTCCGGACGCTCACCGTCACCGCGGTCGGACTCGCCGCCACGCCCGGTGGACCGCTCGGAGAGCCGGCCCCGCTCGCTGGAGCGCGGCCGGGGAGCCGGTGGCTCCTCGGTGTCGTCGTCGTCCTCGTCGGCGAACTCCTCGGCGTACCGGCTCTGCCGGTACCGCGAGTCGCGGTAGCCACCCTTGTCGTAGCCACCGTCGTCGTAGGCCCGCTCGTCGTCTTCCTCGACGAGACCGAGCCAGACCCCCGCCTTGCGCAGTGCACCCATCCCGCGCCCTTCCGTCCGCCGTGCGGCACTCGCCCCCGTGCCATGTCGCCCGTCGCGAGTGGACAACCATGCCCATCGGACCGGAACGGCAATCCCCCTGGCGCGCGATTCGCGTCGCGCGTCACGACCCCCACAAGGATCCGCCGCCCTGAAACAACACTGATGTAATTTGCCTGTCTCGCGGTCAGGCTACCGCAGCGTGGGACGCATTCCGAGCAACGCGCTACCGACGCGGACATGTGTCGCGCCGTATCGGATCGCGATTTCCAGGTCGCCGCTCATTCCCGCCGACAACGCTGTCGCTCCCGGATGGAGCGTCCGAAACGCCTCGGCCACCTCGGCCAGTCGGGCGAAGGCCCGCTCCGGCGACCACCCCAGCGGCGCCACCGCCATCAGACCGGCCAACCGCAGCGCGGGCGCGTCGGCCACCGCCGCGGCGACCGCCTCCAGCCCCGCGCCCTCATCGGCCGAGTCGGGCAACGCGCCGCCGCGCGCCGGGTCGCCGTCGATGCTCACCTGCACCAGGGCGTCCAGCGGCCGTTCCCGCTCCGCCGCCGCGTTACCCAGCGCGCGGGCCAGCCGCACGCTGTCCACCGAGTGCACGACGTCGGCGTAGCGGACGACCGAGCGGGCCTTGTTGCGCTGCAACTGCCCGATGAAGTGCCAGCGGGGGCGTACGCCGGCCGCAGCCACCTCGGCGGCCTTGCCGGCCGCCTCCTGGTCGCGGTTCTCCCCCATGTCGGTCACCCCGAGCCCGGCCAACGCCAGCACGTCCCCGGCCGGGTACGTCTTGGTCACGGCGATCATCGTGACGTCGGCGTGGTCCCGGCCCGCGTCCGCGCAGGCGTCGGCGATCCGGGCTCGCACCTGGGCCAGGCCGGCCGCGAGTTCGGCGCGGCGGTCCGGTCGTACCGTGGCTGAACTGTCGGTCATCGGCGGCGCTCAGGAACCGTTCTTGAGAAAGTCGGGCACGTCCACGTCGTCGAAGAGCACCCGGCGCGGCGACTGGGCCGGAGCCGGCAGGGTGGCCGGCGGCGGCACCGGGGTGCTCTGCGGCGCCGGCTGGTTGGTGTTGGTCTTGCGGGTCGGCTCGGCCGCCTTGTACGCCGGCGTGCCACCGTCGAAGCCCGCCGCGATGACAGTCACCCGCACCTCGTCGCCGAGCGCGTCGTCGATCACCGCGCCGAAGATGATGTTGGCGTCCGGGTGGGCCGCGTCGGTGACCAGCTGGGCCGCGTCGTTGATCTCGAACAGGCCCAGGTCGGAGCCGCCGGCGATGGAGAGCAGCACGCCGCGCGCGCCGTCCATGCTCTGCTCCAGCAGCGGGCTGGAGATGGCCGCCTCGGCAGCCTCGACCGCGCGGTTCTCCCCGCGGGCGCTGCCGATGCCCATCAACGCGCTGCCGGCGCCGCTCATCACGCTCTTGACGTCGGCGAAGTCCAGGTTGATCAGACCCGGGGTGGTGATCAGGTCCGTGATGCCCTGCACACCGGAGAGCAGCACCTGGTCGGCCGTGCGGAAGGCGTCCATCATGCTGATGTTGCGGTCACCGAGCGCCAGCAGCCGGTCGTTCGGGATGACGATGAGCGTGTCGCACTGGTTGCGGAGTTCGTCTATCCCCGTCTCGGCCTGCACCTGGCGGCGCTTGCCCTCGAAGGAGAACGGGCGGGTCACCACGCCGATGGTCAGCGCGCCGAGCTTGCGGGCGATGTTGGCCACCACGGGCGCGCCGCCGGTGCCGGTGCCGCCACCCTCGCCGCAGGTCACGAAGACCATGTCGGCGCCCTTGAGCACCTCTTCGATCTCGTCGCGGTGGTCCTCCGCGGCGTTCTTGCCGACGTCCGGGTTGGCCCCGGCCCCCAGGCCACGGGTCAGCTCCCGGCCGACGTCGAGCTTGACGTCGGCGTCACTCATCAGCAGCGCCTGGGCATCGGTGTTGATCGCGATGAACTCGACGCCCTTGAGCCCAACCTCGATCATCCGGTTGACGGCGTTGACGCCGCCGCCCCCGATGCCGACGACCTTGATGACCGCCAGGTAGTTGTGCGGAGGTGTCATCTCCGGTCCTTTCCTTCGAGATTGGCTTCGGCCGACCGGGTACGGCGTGGCCAGACCAGCGGCCGACGACAGCTGTCACCAGCGAGAGTCAGGGGTGAACCCTCACCCTCTACTAGAGGCTTACAGTTATGTCAACCACTGAACCTCTTCGGGGCAACGTAAGCGCCACCACGCGATGAGCCAAGGACCTGACCGGCGTGTCGCCGCCGGAGCGCGACTCGTCACGTCCGGAGCACGCTCACCGGTCAGCGGAAGGTCACCACGTCAGGCGCGCTCACGTCGATGCGCTTGCTGTCCTCGTCGAGCAGCGCGGTGGCCACCCGGGCCTTGTCCGTACCCCGCGTGGCGTCGCCCCAGACCACCGTGCGGTCTCCGCGCAGCCGCAGGCTGATCCGGGCCAGCCCCTCCACCCTCAGCTCCACCAGCTCGGCCCGCAGTTGCGGGGTCAGCGCCCCGAGCACCTCCAGCGCGGCCCGGGTGTCCGGGTCGTCGGCGGCGGGCCGGGCCACCTGCACCAGCGGCAGCCCGGCGGGGCGGCGGGCCACCGTCTGGAACGCCACGCCGCTGCGGTCGACAAGCGCGAACGTGTCCGCCTGCGGCACCACCGCCACCGCCGTCCGCTCGGTCACCCGGACCACAAGCGTGCCCGGCCAGTCCCGCGACACCGTGGCCCGCTCCACCGGCGCCAACGCGCCGACCCGACGCGCGGCGGCCGCCAGATCCACCCGGGCCAGTGGCACCCCGTCGGCCACCCCCACCGCGTCGCGCACCTGCACGTCCGTGACCAGCTTGGCGCCCTCGACCGTCACCGTGCGGACCCCGAACAGCCCGGTACCGAGGACCGTCCAGGCGACCATCCCGAGCAGGGCCAGCACCCCGGCGGCCACCGCCCACGGCAACGCCGCCCGCATCCGGCGCTGCCGGGCCCGGGCCATGAAGCGGCGGGTCGACGCCGGCACCGCGTCGCTGCCGGCCCGGACCAACTGCCAACGCCGGACCGGACCGCGTCGTGGGGCGCCGCCGTCGGCGCCGCTGGTCCGCCCTCGGGCGGGGCCGGGGCTCATCCGGCCGTGGGGGCCGCGCCGTCCGGTGCGGCGGCGCCCCCGAGCGCCGCCCCGTCGCCACCGGCCGTGGACCCGCCGGGCACCGGCTGGCCGATCGCCGGGGTCGTGGCCACCGGGTCGACCGTCGCCCCCGGCGCGGACTCGGCGGTACGCGCGCCCAGGGCGGCCAGCAGCTCGTCACCCATCAGCGAGATCGGCGGAGCGCCCATGGTCACCACCACGTCCCCCGGGCGGGCCCGGCGGACCACCTCGACCGGCGCGGCATCCCAGGAGTCGACGAACACCTTCCGCTCGGCCGGCAGCGCCACCGCCTCGATCAGCGCCGCCGAGCCCTCACCGGGCTGGCGCAGCTCGCCCGGCCCGAAGACCTCCAGCAGCACCACCTCGTCGGCGATGGCCAGCGCCTCGGCGATCTCCGCCTGGTTGTCGCGGGTGCGGTACAGCCGGTACGGCTGGAAGACGACGATCAACCGTCCGTCGCCGGCCACCTCGCGCAGCGTCTGCATCGCCAGCGTCATCGACGTGGGGTGGTAGGCGTACTCGTCGTAGACCAGCACGCCGTCCGCGACGCCCTTGCGCTCGAAGCGCCGTCGCACGCCGGGGAAGACCGCCAGCGCCGCCTCCGCCGCCTCCAGCGGCAGCTTGAGCAGGTACGCGGTCAGCACCGCCGAGGCGCTGTTGAGCCCCATGTGCCGCCCCGGCACCGGCAGCCGGAACTCGCCCAGCGACCGGCCGTCGATCGCGGCCAGGTAGCGCACCCCCCGCGCGGAGGAGACGATCTCGGTCAGCCGCAGGTCGGCGTCCTCGGCCGCGCCGTAGGTGAACACCCGCCGCCCCTCGGCGCGCAGGGTCGCCGCCAACCGCCGACCGCCCGGGTCGTCGGCGCAGGTGATGATGAACCCGTTCGGATCGGTGAGGCGGGCGAACTCGACGAACGCCGCCTCCAGCGTCGCGTAGTCGCCGTAGGTGTTCAGGTGGTCCGGCTCGACGTTCGTGATGATCGAAACGTACGGGCGGTAGATGAGGAACGAGCGGTCGCTCTCGTCGGCCTCCACCACGAAGTACTCGCCGGTGCCGTGGTGCGCGCCCGAGCCGACCTCGGAGATCTCCCCGCCGATCACGAAGGACGGGTCGACCCCGGCCTGCTGGAGCACCATGGTCACCATCGAGGTGGTGGTGGTCTTGCCGTGGGTGCCGGCGACCGCCACCGCCCGGCGACCGGTCATCGCCGCCGCCAGGGCCTCCGAGCGGTGCAGCACCCGCAGGCCGCGTCGACGGGCCTCGACCAGTTCCAGGTGGTCCTTCGGGATGGCCGAGGAGTAGACGACGGTGTCCACCCCGTCGAGGTTGGTCGCCTCGTGGCTGAGGTAGATGGTGCCGCCGAGCGCCCGCAGACCCGCCAGCGAGGGCCACTCGCGCAGGTCGCTGCCGGAGACCCGGATGCCCCGGGTGAGCAGCAGTCGGGCCACGCCGAGCATGCCCACCCCGCCCACGCCGATCAGGTGGACGGCGCCCAGGTCCTCGGCGGTCAGCGTGCCCGCCGGGGTGAACTGCGCGGTCACCGAGCCACCGCCTCGAGGACGAACGAGCGCAGCGCCTCGTCACCGTCGCGCCGCCCGTACGCCGACGCCGCGGCGCCCATCGCGTAGAGCCGTTGCGGATCGCGGATCAGCGGGATCACCGCGCGCTCCAGCCAGTCCGGGGTCAGCTCCCCGTCGTCGACGAGCAGCCCGCCGCCAGCCTCCACCACGGGCAGCGCGTTGCGCTTCTGCTCCTGGTTGCTGTGCGGGTACGGCACGAAGATCGTCGGCAGGCCGATCGCGGCCACCTCGGCGACGGTCATCGCCCCGCCCCGGGCCAGCATGAGGTCGGCCGCCGCGTAGCCCAGCTCCATCTCGGACAGGTACGGCAGCGTCACGTACGGCACCGGCAGGTCGGTGGGGATCGGCACCGGCTCGTTGCGGGCCCCCATCACGTGCAGCACCTGCACACCGTTGCGGGCCAACTCCTTGGCCGCGCCGGAGACCGCCAGGTTGATCGAGCGGGCGCCCGACGAGCCGCCCGCGACGAAGAGCACCGGCAGGTCGGGGCGGAGCCCGAAGTGGGCGCGGGCGGCGTTGCGCAGCGCGTACCGATCCAGCGAGGCGATGCTGCGGCGCAGCGGCACCCCCACCACCGTCGCGTCGCGCAGCGACTCGGCCTGGCTCGGCTGGTGCGGGAAGCCGACCGCGATGTTCTTGGTGAACTTCATGCCCAGCCGGTTGGCCACGCCCGGCGGCACGTTCACCTCGTGGATCACCATGGGCAGTTCGCGGCGCCACGCGGCCAGGTAGGCCGGCACCGAGACGTACCCGCCGAAGCCGACGACCGCGTCGGCGCGTACCTCGTCGATCACCTTGCCCGCGGCGCGGGCCGCGGTCCACATCCGGCCCGGCGTACGCACCAGGTTCATGTTCACCGACCGGGGCAGCTGGTACGCCGGGATCTGCCGCAGGTCGTAACCCTGCGGCGGGATCAGCTCGTTCTCCATGCCCTTGGGTGTGCCGAGGCAGGTGATCCGGACGCCCGGGTCGTGTCGGCGCAGGCAGTCGGCGAAGGCGAGCAGCGGGTAGATATGCCCCCCGGTGCCACCTCCCGCGAGCACCACCGAACGCAGCGGACCCATCAGCGTCTCCTCTCGCTCGCCGTACCCTGGCGGCTCCGGCCCTGCCGGGCGCCGCGCGGTGCGGCCTGGTCGTCCTGGCGCCGCTCGCGGGACCGGGGCACGGACCCTCGGCCGGCCGGCGGCGGCGCCGGTCGGCGACGCCGGCCGGGAAGCGGCGGCAACGGGGCCCAGAGTAGTCGGACCCACCGGGCCGGCGGACGGGCATGCAGCGCTCTGGCCGCATCGGGTTCGGCGCGGGCGAAGGACGCCAGCATGCCGATGCCGGCCAACGTCACGACCAGGGCGCTTCCGCCGTCGGAGATGAACGGCAGCGGCAGGCCGGTGATCGGCAGCAGCCCGACCACCCCACCGATGTTGATCACCGCCTGGCTCACCAGCCAGGTGGTCACCGCGGCGGCCGCGAGCCGCCGGAACGGGTCGTCGACCCGTCGGGCGATGCGCAGACCGGTGTACGCGAGCACCGCGAACAGGCTCAGCACCACCGCGCAGCCGATCACGCCCAACTCCTCGGCGATGATCGCGAAGATGAAGTCGTTGTGCGCCTCGGGCAGCCAGTCCCACTTCAGGCTGCCCTTGCCCAGCCCGACACCGAACCAGCCACCGTGCTCGATGGCCAGCCGCCCCTGGTAGAACTGGAGGCAGTCGTTGAGTTTGCAGGTCTCCGGGTCCGGTGGATTGAAGAACATGTCCAGTCGGGCGAGCCGGTAGTTGTCCGCGCCGCGCTCTCCGGAGCCGGCGCCCAGCGAGGCCACCGCGACCAGCAGGCCGATCCCGATCAGACCGGCAGTGGCCAGGGCGCCGAAGACCCGCATCCGCACCCCGGCGGCCCAGAGCAGGCCGACCACCAGGGCCAGCAGACAGAGCATCGTGCCCGTGTCGTTGTAGCCGACCAGGACGAAGAGCAGGCCGACCACCGGGAAGAGCGGGGTGGCCAACTCGCGCCACCACCCCAGTGCGGCGCCCTTGCGGGCGACGATGTGCGCACCCCAGAGCACCATCGCGAACTTGGCCAACTCGGACGGTTGTAGCTGGATCCCGCCGACGAACAGCCAGTTCAGCCGCGCCTCGACCGGCCCGAACCCGGCCGACCGCTGACCGGTGAGCCGGGCGTAGCCGACCAGCAGGTTGAGCACCACCAGCAGCGCGACCGAGGTGATCAGCAACGGCCGACCCAGCGACCGGTAGGTGCTGGCGGGCAGGCGTTGGCAGGCCCAGAACGCCCCGATGCCGATCACCGCGAAGATCGCCTGCTTGGTCACCGAGGCCGAGGCGTTGCCGTCCTCGGCGTAGTCCTTCACGCTGGTCGCCGAGAAGACCATGGTCAGCCCGATCAGCAGCAGCAGGCCGGCGCAGGACAGCAGCAGGTAGTAGGACGCCAGCGGCCGGTCCAGCAGGCCACGCAGCGCGGCCAGCCCACCGGCCGCGTCGAATCCGCGCAGCGGGACGGCAGCGCCGCCCTCCGGCTCACGCCCCGTCGATCCCGCCGCACGCCCCGTCGATCCCGCCGCACGTCCCGGGGCGCCCGGCTCACGCGCTCCCCGGCCCGGCTCACGCGCTGCGCCTTCCGCCGGACGCGCTGCGCCTTCCGCCGGACGCGCCGGGCCGTCCGCCTGGCGGGCCGCGCGGTCGGGCTCGCGGGCCGCGCGGCCGGCCTCCGCCGCACGCGCCGTGCCCGATGACCGTCGCGGTCGACCGGCTGTCCTGTCCTCGGTGCCTGGTTCCTCCCCCACCCGGACATCATCACCGTTCGGCACGCCCGACAGGCCCACAACGATGCACCGGGCGTGTCGGGCTTCGCCCCCCAGGGAAGGCGCCTCACCCCTTTGCTCTGCTTCACCCCACGCAACACTTTTGCCGCGCGAGTGTTGCGTCCGTTGAAGCAGAGCAAAGGAGAGTTCGACTACCCTGCCACCCGACCGGCTACGCGCACACCGCACCGCCCGGCCGGCCGGCCGGGCAGGCAGGCAGGCGGGTGAACAGGGTGGATCAGGTCATGTTGGCGAGGAACTCGCTGTAGAACAGGCCCAGGGCGATGGCCACACCGATGCCGGCGATGATCCAGAACCGGACCACGATGTTGACCTCGCTCCAGCCGGCCAACTCGAAGTGGTGCTGCAGCGGCGACATCCGGAACACGCGTTTGCCGGTGGTCCGGAAGGAAATGATCTGGATCACCACGGACATCGTGATGATCACGAAGAGCCCGCCGATGATCGGCAGCAGCAGGATGGTCCGGGTGGACATCGCCATGCCGGCGATCAGGCCGCCCAGGCCCAGCGCCCCGGTGTCACCCATGAAGATCCGCGCCGGGGACGTGTTCCACCACAGGAAGCCCACACAGGCCCCGGCTGCGGCCCCGGCTATCAGCGCGATCTCCAACGGGTCACGGACCTCGTAGCAGTACGGCTGGGTGTAGCTCGGGTCGGCGCACCAGTGCCGGTACTGCCAGAACGCGATAAGCGCGTACGCCGCGAGAACCATCACCGAGGCGCCGGTGGCCAGACCGTCCAGTCCGTCGGTGAGGTTGACGCCGTTCGTCGCGGCCATCACCACGAAGATGAAGATAATCACCGCGCCGACCTTGCTGACCTCCAGGAAGTCGATGTCCCGGATGAAGCTCAGCGTGGTGCTGCCCACGGTCTGGGTGTTGGTGGCCTTACCCGTCGCGTCGGTCATGGTGCTCGGGAACCACAGCGCGATGACCCCGAAGACCGCGCCGACCAGGATCTGGCCGAGCAACTTGCCACGCTTGTTGAGGCCGGCGCTGTTGCGCTTGCGCACCTTGAGGAAGTCGTCGAGGAAGCCCACCGCGCCGGAGAACACCATCAGCCCCAGCAGCACCAGCGCCGTGATGGTCGGCTCCACCTGGGCGATCTGCGCGTCCGGCAGGGTGGTCAGGGCCAGGTGCCCGGCCACGTACGCGATCACCGTGGCCAGGATGAAGACCACGCCGCCCATCGTGGGCGTGCCCTTCTTGCCCTGGTGCATGGCCGGGCCGTCGGACCGGATCGGCTGGCCGGCCTTGAGCCGGGTGAACACCTTGATCGCGATCGGCGTGCAGAACAGCGAGACGACGAAGGCCACCCCGATGGCGACGATGATGGCCCTCATCGACCGGCCTCCTCGGCGGCGTCGGCGCGCAGGGCGTCGGCCACCTCCCAGGTCCGGTACCGGGAGCCCTTGACCAGGACGACGTCGCCCGGCCGTAGCTCGCCCCGCAGCACCTCGACGGCCGCCGCCTGATCGGTGAGCAGCACCGACTCTCCTCCCCAGTTCGCTACCGCTGTCGCGCCTTCGTGGATCGGCGCGGCCGGCTCACCCACCACGAGCAGCCGGTCGACACCCAGCTCGGCCGCGAGACGGCCGACCTCGGCGTGGCCGTCGCGCTCGAACGGGCCCAGCTCGGCCATGTAACCGAGCACCGCGACGGTACGCCGCCCCCGACCGAGGCTGGCGAGCGCCCGGAGCGCGACAGCCATCGAGGCCGGGTTGGCGTTGTACGAATCGTCGATGACCGTCACCCCGTCGGGCCGGTCGAAGACGTCCATCCGCCGGGTGGACTTCAGCCCCAGCTCGCCGAGGGCCGTGCCCAGGTCGGCCAGCGGCATGCCCAGCTCCCGGGCGACCGCGGCGGCGGCGAGGGTGTTGCCGACCTGGTGACGGCCGGTCAACGCGAGCCGCACCGGCACGTGCCCCTCCGGCGTGACCAGGGTGTACGACGGATGCCCCCGCTCGTCGAGCGTGACGTCCTCGGCGCGCAGGTCGGCGTCCGGGGCCTCGCCGTAGCGGACCACCCGGGCCCGGGTGCGACCCGCCATGGCGTCCACCCGGGGGTCGTCGGCGTTCAGCACGGCGAGGCCGTCGGCCGGCAGCGCCTCGACCAGCTCGCCCTTGGCCAGCGCGATGTTGTCCTGCGAGCCGAACTCGCCGATGTGCGACGTGCCGACGTTGAGCACCACCGAGATGCGGGGCGGCACCAGCTCACACAGGTAACGCACGTGCCCGATGCCGCGAGCGCCCTTCTCCATCACCAGGTAGCGGGTGTCCGGCCCGGCCAGCAGAGCCGTGTACGGGTGGCCCAGCTCGTTGTTGAACGAGCCGGGCGGGGCCACCGTGGCGCCGAGGCGGGCGGTGAGCTGGCCGATCAGGTCCTTCGTGGTGGTCTTGCCCGAGGAGCCGGTCACACCGATCACGGTCAGCTCGGGCAGCCGGGCCACCGCCGCGCGGGCCAGCCGGCCCATCGCGGTCAGCGCGTCGTCGACCAGCACCATCGGCACCTCGGGCACCTCGCGGGTGCCGAGCACCGCCACCGCGCCGGCCGCCAGCGCCGTCGCCGCGTAGTCGTGCCCGTCGACCTTCTCCCCCGGGAAGGCCACGAAGAGCGAACCGGGCCCCACCTTGCGCGAGTCGAACTCGACCGAACCGCTGACGGTGGCGGCCGGGTCCGCGTGCACGAGCCGCCCGTCGACCGCCGCGGCCACCTCGGCCAGGGTCAGCGCGATCACCGCTGACCCGCCCGGTCGGAGAAGCGGGCCCGCAGCGCGTCGGCCAGCTCGGTGCTGTCGTCGAACGGGAACATCTCGCCCGCCACCTCCTGGCCCCGCTCATGGCCCTTGCCGAGCAGCGCGATCACATCGCCCGGCTCGGCCAGTCGGACCGCCTCGTCGATCGCGTCCCGGCGACCGGCCACCTCGATGATCCGGGCGGCGGTGCCCGCCCGGTACGCCCCGGCGAGCACCTCGGCGCGGATCTCCGCCGGGTCCTCGGTGCGCGGGTTGTCGTCGGTCACCAGCACCACGTCGGCCCCCTCGGCCGCGGCGGCGCCCATCACCGGGCGCTTGCCCCGGTCGCGGTCCCCGCCGGCGCCGATCACACAGATCAGCCGGCCGGCGCTCAGCTCGCGCAGCGCGGCCAGCGCGGCCACGATCGCGTCGGCCTTGTGCGCGTAGTCGACGACCCCGCGTACCGGCCCGACGACGTCGACCAGTTGCAGACGGCCGGGCACGCCACCGCAGGCGGCCACGCCCGCCGCCGCGGTCGCCGGCTCCACCCCGGCGCCCACCAGGGCGGCGATCGCCAGCAGCGCGTTGGCCACGTTGTGCCGCCCGGGCAGCGCCACCCCGGCGGTCAGCGCCACGCCGTCCGGGCCGTGCGCGGTGAACCGCTGCGCGTACCCCTCGCCGTCGACGCCGTCGGCCCACCAGGTCGCGGTCGGGTCGCCGGCCGCCGAGTAGCTGACCGTCGCCGGCTTGTAGAGCGGCTTGAGCGCTGGATCGTCGTGGTTGAGCACCTCGACCGCGCACCGGCCGTCGAAGAGCTGCGCCTTGGCGGCGAAGTAGTCGGCGCTGTCGGCGTGGAAGTCCAGGTGGTCGGAGCCGAAGTTCGTGTACCCGCCGACGGCGAAGCGCACCCCGCCGACCCGGCCCATGGCCAGGGCGTGGCTGGAGACCTCCATGACCACGGCGGTGACGCCGCGCTCCCGGGCGGTGGCCAGCATCGCGTGCAGGTCGGTCGCCTCCGGGGTGGTGCGCACGCTGTCGATCACCAGATCGCCGAGCCGGGTCTCCACGGTGCCGATCAGCCCGGTGGTGTGCCCGGCGGCGCGCAACCCCGACTCGACCAGGTACGCCGTGGAGGTCTTGCCGGCGGTCCCGGTCACGCCGATCACGGTGAGCGCCGCCGTCGGGTCGCCGTACACCGCCGAGGCCAGCTCGCCGAGCACCGCGCGGGGGTCGGGCACCACCAGGGCGGGCAGGCCGCTCGCCGCCGCCAGCTCGGCGCCGGCCGGGTCGGTCAACAGGGCCACCGCGCCGGCCTCGGCCGCGCCGACGGCGAACTCCGCGCCGTGCCGGCGGGCGCCGGGCAGGGCCGCGTACAGGTCGCCAGGGCGGACTTCCTGGCTGGCGTGGGTGGCACCGGTGACGACCACGTCGGCGGCGTCCGCCGGGAGGTCGACGGCGAGCCGGACGGCGAGGTCACCGAGCCGGACGCCGGTCACGGTACGTGGACGTGGATTGCCGGGCACGGCGTCAGACCCTACCCGGTCGCCCGGTTCCGGCCGCACAGCCGCCCCGGTGGTTCGTCGGCACTCACCGATGATGTCGCGCCTCCGCTGGTCAGCGCGGATAGACCACGAACTTGGGTGCGGAACCACTCGGGGACGGCGGCACGCGGTAGTGACGCAGCGTGAACTGCATCATGTCGCGGAACGCCGGGTTGGCGATCGCCGCGCCCCCACCACCGGGCGCGTACACGAAGACCGCGATCACGTACCGGGGCTTCTCGGCGGGGGCCATGCCGATGAAGGAGGACACCTCGCCGGGCTGCTTCTTGCCGTCCACCAGACGCCAACCGGTGCCGGTCTTGCCGGCGACCCGGTAGCCGGGGACCGCCGCCAGGGTGCCGGTGGCGCCCTCGACCGTGGTGACCGCCTCCAGCATGGTGCGCAGCGCCGCCGCGTTCTGCGGGCTGAGCACCGAGCGGGTGACCGGCGCCGGCGCGGGGGTGCGCTTGCCGTCCGGGCCGATCGTCTCCTTCACGAGGTGCGGCTGCACGTACGTGCCGTCGTTGGCGATGGCGGCGTACGCGGCGGCCATCTGCAGGGGCGTGGCGTCGACGCTGTGCCCGATCGGCACCGACCCGGCCGACGACCCGCTCCACTCGTCGACCGGCAGCAGCCGGCCGCTGGCCTCGCCGGGCAGGCCCTCGCCGGTGGGCTTGCCCAGCCCGAACCGCTTCTGGTAGTCGATCAGCCGCTCCGGGCCGAGCCGGTCGGCGACGGTGATCGCGCCGACGTTCGACGAGAAGGCCAGCATCCCGGGCACGCTCATCTTCCGGCCGTTGGCCGGGTGGGTGTCGGAGAACCAGGTGTCACCCTTCTTGATGCTGTTCGCGATGGGCAGCGTCGTGTCCGGGGTGATCACCCCCTCCTGCAGCGCCGCGCCGTAGGTGATCGCCTTGTGCACCGAGCCGGGGTCGACCACGAAGCTGGTCGCGGCGTCCTCGCGGGCGACCGGATCGCTCGGCACCGGCTTGGCGGCGTTGTAGGTGGGGTCGCTGGCCTGGGCCCGCACCTCGCCGGTGGCGACGTCGATGATCACGGCGGCGGCGGTCGCGCCCCGCTGCCCCGCCATCCCCGCGCTGAGGATCTGCTGGGTGCGGAACTGCAGGTCCCGGTCGATGGTGAGGGTCAGCGAACTGCCCGGCTTGGCCGGGGTCGTCTTGCTGTAGCCGCCGGGGATCGGCGCGGCGAGGTCACCGAGGCCGGCCTCGTACACCCGCTTGCCGTCCTGCCCGGCGAGCAGGTCGTCGTAGCGGGCCTCCAGACCCTCCAGCCCGACCATGTCCTGGCTGGTGAAGCCGATCAGGTTGGCCGCCAGGTCGTCGCCGGGCACCTCCCGGCGCTCGTCGCGGTGCACCCCGATGCCGGGCAGCTCCAACGCCAGCACCTGCTTGGCCGCCGGGATTTCCACCCCCCGGGCCAGGTACTCGAACCGCGACGGGTTGCCGTTCTCCAGCTTGCGGGGCTTCATCAGGTCGGTGAGCTTGGACACCGGGATGCCGAGCAGCGGCGAGAGCGCCTTGGCGGTGGCGGGCCGGTCCTCGATCAGCGTCGGGTCGGCGAACACGTACCGCGCCTCGACGCTGTGGGCCAGCGGCTCGCCCCGGAAGTCGTAGATCGCGCCGCGCGGCGCGGGCAGCTCGACCGTGCGGGTCCGGTCGGCGACGCCACCACCGGCGTAGGCCGGGGTGTCGACCGCCTGCAGGAAGATCAACCGCACCCCGATGACGACGAAGAGCGCCAGGGTGAGCACGGTGCCCAGGCGCAGCCGCAGCCGCGGGTCGGCGAGCTTCGGCGGGCGCGGCGGCTTGCGCGACGGACGGCGGGCCGCCGGTCGGTCGGCGCGGCCGGGCGCGCGCGGCGTGGTGCGGCGCCGCGGCGGCGGCTCGTCGCCGGCCGGCCCGCGCGGGGTGCGCGGCGCGACGGTCCGCACGACGCCGCCCCGGCCGGCCGCCGGAGCGTCCCGCCGGCCCGAACGGGCGGCGGCCCGGCCGCCGTCGAGCACCTGCAACGCCGGCCGGAACGGGTCGCCGGACCGGGTGCTACGCGGGGTACGCCGCTGCTCGGCGGCCCCGCCGCGCGCCGGTGTGCCCTCGCGGACGGTCCGGCCTCTCGGGGTGTACGCGCGGGCGCCGGAGATGCCCCCGATGCCCGGCTCGCCGGCCCGCGACTCCTCGTCGGCGGGCCCGGCCGCACGCGAAGAACCGCGCCGGGACCCCGGGGGGTTCCGGCGCGGCTCGTCCGACCTCGGTGGCACTGGTCAGCCTCCCGCGCCCTGGCTGGTGACCGACGGCTGGCCGGTCGCCGGCTTCGGCACGCCGATGGTCTTGCCGTCCGGCATCCGGATGTACGCCGGCTCACCGGCGTCCACCAGGCCCAGCCGACGCGCCTCGGCGGTCAGGTTGCCCGGCGCCTCGTACTCGGTGATCTGCTTGTCCAGCTGCTGCTTCTCCAGGTCCAGTCGGGCCTGCTGCTGCTGCAGCTTCTCCAGCCGGAACGCGTTCTCATTGATCTTGGTGTTGACCGCCAGGATGCCGAGCACCCCGCCGACCACCAGCACCACGATCAGCGCCGCGAACGGCGCACGCGGCACCGACACCGGCGGCGGCGGCGCCACCCGCAGCCGAGGCGAGCGAGCGGTCGCCGCGACGCCGGCCTTCTCGGCCGGACGCAGCGCGGCGCTGCCCTGGGTCGGGAACTCGCGCGCCCCCCGGGCGCGAGCCTCCCCCTGCCGGTTGACTCGATCGATGCGTGGCGTACCGTTCCCCACGCGCGGGGCTCGCTCCGCCGCGGTCCGGCCCCCCGACCGCGGTGCGCGCTGCCCGCCGCCGGTGACGTCCCGGCGGTCGCGCTTGTCAATGTTCATGTCCCCTCCCCCTCTACATCCGTCCCTCTGCCGTCCCGGTGCCCCTGATCCCCCACGGATCAGGCTGACCCAGTGCCCGGTTGGTGCATCCCCTTCACCCTGCGGCGGGACCGTTCGCGGTCGGTCCGCGCCTGTTCTGTCGCGTTCGGGTCGAGTCGAACCGCTGCCCGCAACCGCACCGAAGCGGCGCGCGGGTTCGCGGCGACCTCCTCCTCCCCGGGCAGTTCGGCGCCCCGGCTGAGCAGCCGGAACGTCGGACCGGACCCGGGCAGCTCAACCGGGAGGTCGATCGGGCCCTTACTGCGGACCCGGTCCGCGAGCGCCGCCTTGGTGAGCCGGTCCTCCAGCGAGTGGTAGGACAGGACCACCATGCGACCGCCCACGGTCAGAGCGTCGAGCGCGGACGGCAGCGCCGTCTCCAGCGCTGCCAGCTCTCTGTTTACCTCGATCCGTAAAGCCTGAAACGTTCTCTTTGCCGGGTGTCCGCCCGTTCGTCGCGCTGGTGCCGGAATGGAGTCCCGGACCAGCTCCGCCAGCCGCGCGGACGAGGTGATCCGGGCGCGCTCGCGCTCGCGGATGATCGCCGAGGCGATCCGGCCGGCGAACTTCTCCTCGCCGTACACCCGCAGCACCCGGGCCAGATCCGGATGGGCGTACGTGTTGACCACCTCTTCGGCGGTCACCCCCCGCGTCTGGTCCATCCGCATGTCCAGCGGCGCGTCCTGCGCGTACGCGAACCCGCGGTCGGGCGCGTCCAGTTGCAGCGACGAGACACCCAGGTCGAACAGGATCCCGTCGATGCCCGGATAGCCCAGCCGCTCCAGCACCTCGGGCAGCTCGTCGTAGACGGCGTGCTCCAGGTGCACCCGGTCGGCGAACCGCGCCAGCCGGACCCGCGCGTGAGCGAGCGCCTCGGTGTCCCGGTCGAGCCCGATCAGGACCGTCTCCGGGTGTGCCTCCAACACCGCCTCCGCGTGCCCGGCCAGGCCGAGCGTCGCGTCGACGTGCACCGTCCGGCCGCCTCGACCCAGCGCGGGGGCCAGCAGCTCGAGACACCGCTCGAGCAGCACCGGCACGTGCGTGCCGCGCAACTCCCCCATGTCGACCCCCACTGGTTGAAACGTCCGTTCTTCTCGCGCGCCTGCCGTGGCGACGGCGCTGCCGTCGTACCGCCAGATCCCCATCCGCTCCCGCCGGACACCGGACGCTCGCCCGATGACTGGATCGTGCGCCTGGCACCGGGGAAGGGGTGCCAGGAACTCGAAAGCGGCTGGAGATCTCGCAGTACGTCGGGCGCCGTTCCGCCCTACAGACCGCCGGGCAGCACCCCCTCCTCGATGTCGGCGAAGTCGTCTTCGCTCTCGGCGAGGTAGGTCTCCCAGGCGACCTTGTCCCAGATCTCCACCCGTGTGCTCGCGCCGATGACCACCAGGTCACGGTCGAGTGCCGCGTACTCCCGAAGGTGTGCCGGAATCGTCACGCGGCCCTGCTTGTCCGGCACCTCGTCGTGCGCGCTGGCGAAGAAGACCCGGCTGTAGGCCCGGGCCGCCTTGTGCGTCATCGGCTGCGCGCGCAACTGCTCCGCGATCCGCTGGAACTCGGGTGTCGGAAAGACATAGAGGCAACGATCCTGCCCTTTGGTGACCACGACACCCCCCGCCAGCTCATCCCGGAACCTGGCCGGAAGGATCAACCGGCCTTTGTCGTCCAGGCGCGGAGTATGGGTGCCGAGGAACATCCGGCCCTACCCCCTCGCCCTTGAGCGGCGTTCGCGGCGCCGCTGACCCCCCGGGCCGGTGAGCCCTCCCGGCCTCACCATTGGGCCCCACCTTACTCCACTTCCCTCCACCTGCAACCAGATTCGCCCGCGTGGCGCGGCCGATTCACGCGCAAAACCGCACGTCACACGGGGTGGAGCGGAGTGGAGGGCCGGAGCCCTCCCCCGGCGTGGTCCGCTTTCCGACATAGATCGACTCCGTCCGGTGGAGCGCGAACCGCCCACCCGCGCGGATGCCACGGCCGAACGGTTCACCGTCGGCGGCGATCTGGTGAAGCGGGCGGTCCGGTAACCTCGCTCGCGTGACGGACGCGAAAATGCCCCTACGGGCCAAGGTGGCCAGCTCCGTGTCACGGACCGCCGCGGCGCTCTCCCGGGCCGCCGGCCGTGGCGACGGATCGGTGATCGGCGGATGGATCGGGCTGAAGATCGACCCGGAGCTGCTGGCGCACCTGTCGGCCGGACGCGCCATCGCGCTCGTCTCCGGCACCAACGGCAAGACGACCACCACCCGGTTGACCGCCGCCGCGGTCGGCGTGCTCGGCCGGGTCGCCACCAACTCCTTCGGCGCCAACATGCCCAGCGGGCACACCTCGGCGCTGGCCAAGGCCGGCAGCACCCCGTACGCGGTGCTGGAGGTCGACGAGCACTACCTCGCCCAGGTGCTGGAGTCGACCGAGCCGCACGTGGTCGCGCTGCTGAACCTCTCCCGCGATCAGCTGGACCGGGCCAAGGAGGTCGCCATGATGGCGCAGCTCTGGCGCGCGGCGCTGGTCCGGCACACCGACGTACGGGTGGTGGCCAACGCCGACGACCCGCTGGTGGTCTGGGCCGCCACCCCGCCGGGCGACCCCGCCCGGGGCATCAACCCGCCGCACGTGACCTGGTTCAGTGCCGGTCAGCGCTGGCACGACGACTCCTGGGTCTGCCCGGAGTGCGGCTCCACGATCCAGCGCTCGGGCGACCAGTGGTGGTGCACCGGCTGCCCGCTGCGCCGACCGGAGCCGAACTGGGTCGTCGAGGACGAGGGCGTGCTCGACCCCACCGGCGCCTGGCACAAGGTCTCCCTCCAGCTGCCCGGCAAGGTCAACCTCGGCAACGCGGCGACCGCGCTGGCCGTGGCGGCCGAATTCGGCGTACGCCCGGTCGACGCGGTGTCCCGCCTCGGCATCGTCACCTCGGTGGCCGGCCGTTACGCGCAGGTCGACAAGGACGGGCGCAACATTCGGCTGCTGCTGGCCAAGAACCCGGCCAGCTGGCTGGAGGCCTTCGACATGGCCGACGACGCGCCGACCCTGCTCTCCATCAACGCGCGCGACCCCGACGGTCTGGACACCTCCTGGCTCTACGACGTCGACTTCGCCCCGCTGCGCGGCCGGCAGGTGTTGATCACCGGCGACCGGGCCTACGACCTGGCGGTCCGACTGGACGTCAACGACGTACCGTTCCAGCACGTGCGCACCTTCGACGACGCGATCCGGTCGGTCCCGCCCGGGCGACTGGAGGTCATCGCGAACTACACCGCGTTCCAGGACATCCGAGCGGAGTTGGACCGTGTCATCTGAGAGCCTGCGCATCGTCTGGATCTACCCCGACCTGCTGTCCACCTACGGCGACCGGGGCAACGCCCTGATCCTCGCCCGACGGGCCCGCCAACGCGGCATGCCGGTCGAGGTGCTGGAGGTCCGCTCCGACCAGCGGCTGCCCGCGACCGCCGACATCTACCTGGTCGGCGGTGGCGAGGACGGCCCGCAGGCGTTGGGCGCCCAGCGGCTGATCGCCGACGGCGGTCTGCACCGGGCGGTCGCCCAGGGGTCTGTGGTGTTCGGCGTGTGTGCCGGTTACCAGCTGCTCGGCACCTCCTTCTTCGCCAAGGGTGTGCAGTGTCGCGGGCTGGAGCTGCTGGACCTGCAGTCCGACCGGGGCGAGAGCCGGGCCGTCGGCGAGCTGGCCGGTGAGATCGACCCCCGACTGGGCCTGCCCCCGCTGACCGGTTTCGAGAACCACGGCGGTCGCACCCATCTCGGTCCGGAGGTCGCCCCGCTGGCCCGGGTCACCACCGGGGTCGGCAACGACGGCGCCACCGAGGGCGCGTGGCGTGGCAAGCTGCTGGGCACCTACTCGCACGGCCCGGCCCTGGCCCGCAACCCGGCCCTGGCCGACCTGCTGCTGCGCTGGGCCACCGGGGCACACCAGCTGCCGCCGCTGGACGACACCTGGTCCGACCGGCTGCGCAACGAGCGCCGCGCCGCAGTGGCCCCCGCCCGGGCATGATCCGAGCCGTCCGGCGGCTGCTCCGGCAGCCGTCGGCCGCCCGGTTCGCCCTGCTCGTGCTGCTGATCGGCGGCTGCGGGCTGCTGCTGCTCCTGGTGCCCCGGCCGGATCCGGCGCACCTGCCGGAACTGGCCGACCGGTTGGGCGGCCTCGCGCCGGTGGCGGCGATCCTCGGCGGGGCGCTGCTGCTGGTCGCCCTGGTTCCCCGTACCTTCATCACGCTCGCCGCGGGCGCGATCTTCGGCCCCCTGGAGGGCGCAGCGTACGCCCTGGGCGCCGCGCTGGTGGCGGCGGCGATCGGGTTCACGGTCGGCCGGCTGCTCGGCCGGGAGTTCGTCGCCGATCGGGTCCGGGGCCGACTGGCCCGCCTCGACGGGTGGTTCGCCCGGCAGAGCGTGGTCGGCGTGGTCACCGTCCGGCTGCTGCCGATCGCCGGCTTCGGCCTGGTCAGCTACGGCTACGGCACGACCGGCGCCCGGATGCTGCCGTTCCTGGCCGGCAGCGTGATCGCCGCCGCGCCGACCGCGTTCGGCTACGCCGCGATCGGCGCGGCCGTCAGCTCACCCGGCCAGATCAACTGGTACGCCGCCGCCCCGGCCAGCCTCGGCCTGATCGCCAGCGTCGTGCTCGTCCACCAGTGGTGGCGCGGCGAACGACGCCGCCGGTCGATGTCGGTCTGACCGTGCCCAACCCGACGGATCCGACGGGCGAGCAGCGACTGGCTGAGGGCTTCGTCAGCGACGTGGTCCGGATCGGCGACACGGTGCGTCGGACGCCACCTGCCAACCTGGACTTCGTCGGCGGCTCCTGGACCACCTGGCCGTGGTCGGCGCGGACCTCCCGCCTCGGTACCTGGGGGTCGACGCCCTCGGCCGGCAGGTGCTCAGCCACATCGGAACGCAACCGACCCGGCGAGAGACGCAGGGCCGGTTGCGAACCGGGATCCTACTTCGGCACCGGCGACGTGTAGCCGACGACGGCTGACTCCCAGTTGGAGTGCAACACGTGGGAGACCGTGTTCGACTGGTTGCCGCCGACCACGTAGTGATTGCCGTCCGTGCTGGTGTCGTAGTACGAAGTCACGATGGCCACGTGGTCGATGACTCCGTCGCCACCCCAGTCGTAGGACGCGGCGTCACCCTTGCGCGGGACGTAGCCGCTGCCCCGGCCGTGCCAGGTGCCGTTGTTGATGCCGTAGGTCCGGAAGCTCGACGCGGCGGCGTTGAGCCCGGTGTACTTCGCACCACCCCAGTAGAACGCGAACTTCGCGAAGTCGGCGCACCACGCCCGGGCCCGCCACCTCACGTCGTCCCAGGTCTTTGACCCGTTCCGGTACATGTACCCGGGGCTCACCGGACCGCAGGTGCCGGTCCCCGAGCTGTCGTAGCGATCGTTGTTCGGGTCGGCCCAGAAGCCGGTGTAGAAGTTGCAGTCCTGGCCGCTGCGCTCCTTCAGGCGGTACTGCACATCGGTGTTCTCCGAAGTGAACTGTTCCCAGGCGATGTTACCGACGTCGATGCCCAGTTGGGTGTCGGCGGCGTGCGCAATTCCTGGCACGACGAAGATGCTGGAGGTGGCGGCGACCACGGCCACCACGGCCATGCGGAGTGCTTTCACGGTTGTCTCCTGTCCGGCGATCAGAGCCAGCCGCCGCAGCGGCGGTTGGTGTTGCCGTCACTGGTGCAGACCTTGAGGTAGACGCCCGAGCTGAAGAGGCCGTACCACTCGTCCTCGGCCCAGTCGCCGACGCCTCCGGTCGCCTCGTCGAGCTTCACGCCGGCAGTCGACGTGCTCGGTGTCCTGATCCACACCTCGGCGCGGCGACCGTCCTTGGCCGTGTCTTCGAGAAAGTAGCTGAGGCCGGTGGTAAAGGCCTCGGGGCAGATCTGGTACGTCAGATCGGCTCCGGAGATGCTGGCCGTGCCGCTGCGGCATGCGGCCGCGGACGCGGCCGTTGGTGACAGGACCACTGCGGCGGTCCCGACAAGGCCGGTGGCTACGACGGTTCGCAGGCCACGCTGCCAGGCTTGCTTCATGTGCCCTCCTCATCGTGCCCGGACGCCGCTTCGTCGACGCCCGGTCGAGGCGCTTTGCCGCCCCCCGTTGCGCACACTCTCCCGGCGCGTGGTGGAAGCGGAGTGGAAGTCGGGTGCAGCGCTCAATCCGCCAGGATCGATACAATGCGTCGGGGTGGCCGCGACGAGCACGGGGGGTCTCGGATGGAGCAACTGCGGCTCACCGTGCTCGGTCCGCTGGAGGCCGAACGGGCTGGCGCCGTGATCCGGCTCGGCCCGCGGCAGGTGGAGCTGCTCTCCGTGCTCGTCATCGAACTCGGCCGCCCGGTGTTGGCCCGCCGCCTGGTGGATCTCCTCTGGGGTACCACCGCCGGCGACGGCGCGGCGCCGACGCTCCGCAGCCATGTCTCGCACCTGCGGCGTGCCCTGGGGCCCGGCCGGTCCGCGCCCGCGGAGGCCTCGATCGTCGCCACCGTCGGCACCGGCCCCGGCCTGGCGTACCGGCTGGATCTGCCCCCCGACTGTGTGGACGCCTGCCTTTTCGAACAGCAGGCCACGCAGGGGCGGCGGCTGCTCGACGCCAGCGACCCGGCGGTGATCCCACGCGCCGCCGAGCTCTTCGGCGCCGCACTGGCCCACTGGCGGGGGCCGGCCTTCGCTGACGTCGCCGACCGGCCGTTCGCCCTGCCCGAGGTGGCCCGCCTCGACGCGTTGCGCCGCACCGCCCGACGCGGTCACGCCGAGGCGCTGATCGCGCTCGGGCGACCCGCCGCAGCCGTCGGCGTGCTCACCGGCGCGGTTCTGGACGACCCGTACGACGAGGGCGTCCGCCACCTGCTCACGCTCGCCCTCTACGCCGAGCAGCGGGTGGACGAGGCCGCCGAGGTCTGCCGACGGGGCATCGCCCTGCTGCGGGAACGAGGCATGGACGCACCGCAACTCCACCGTCTGTACGCCGCTATCCTGCGGCGCGACGAGCTGCCGATCCCGGCACCCGCGGCGGTGGTCGGCGGACTCGCGCCGGTGGCGCCGGCGAGCCTGCTGCCACCGGACCCGCCGCACTTCGTCGGCCGGGCCGCCGAGCTCGATGCGGCTCGGCGGCACTGCCTGGCGCTGAAACGGCAGCAGATCCTGCTCGTGACCGGTGCGGCCGGCGTGGGCAAGACCAGCTTCGCCGTCCGCTTGGCGCACCTGCTCGCCGAGGATTTCCCGGACGGATGCCTATACGTCAACCTGCGCGGCTTCGATCCGGGCGGTACGGCGATCGCCGGGGACGAGGCGGTGCGACTCTTCCTGGACGCCTTGCGGGTGCCACCGGAGCAGACGCCGGCGCGCGAGGAGAGTCGGGCCGGCCACTACCGGAGGCTGCTGTCGGAGCGCCGCATGCTGATCGTGCTCGACAACGCCCGGGACGCCGGTCAGGTGCGCCCACTCCTGCCCGGTGCCGCCGGGTGCGCGGTGGTGGTGACCAGTCGACAGCAACTACCCGGCCTGGTGACCGTCGAGGGCGCCCAACCGGTCACCCTCGACCTGCTCACTGCCGCCGAAGCCCGCGATCTGCTGACGAGCCGACTGGGTGGCGACCGGGTGGCGACGGAGCCGGGGCCCGTGGCAGGGATCATCGAACGGTGTGACCGGCTGCCGCTGGCCCTGGCGATCGTGGCGGCCCGCGCGGCGACTCATCCCCGGTTCCCGCTCGCCGTGCTGGCCCGGGAACTGACCGAGTCCCGCGGCAGCCTCGACGGCTTCGCGGCCGGCGATCCGGCCACCGACCTCCGGTCGGTCTTCTCCTGGTCGTACCGGGCTCTCGGCGGTGCGGCAGCGCGGTTGTTCCGCCTACTCGGGCTGCACCCCGGGCAGGACATCTCGGTGCGGGCCGCCGCAAGCCTCGCCGCACTGCCCGAGCGGCAGGTCCGCCCCGTCCTCGCCGAACTGGCCCGTGCGCAACTCGTCATGGAGCGGGCACCGGGCAGGTACACCTGCCACGATCTGCTCCGGGCGTACGCGGCGGAGCTGGTCGCGTCGGAGCCCCCGGAGGTAGGCCACGCGGCGCGGCGCCGGATCGTCGACCACTATCTGCTCAGCGCCCGCACGGCCGACGCGCGACTGTCCCCGCTACGGCAGCCGATCACGCCGCCGTCGTTGACGACGGGCGTGACTCCGGAGGAGCCTGCGGACGGCGCCTCGGCCTTGGCCTGGCTCGCCGAGGAGCACGGCGTGCTCATCCGGGTGGTCGAGCTGGCTGCTCGGCACGGCTTCGACCGGCACGTGTGGCAGTTGGCGTGGGCGGTGACCACCTTCCTGTCCCGTCGTGGCTGCTGGGAGGACCTGATCGCCGTACAGCACCGCGCGCTGGCCGCGGCTGAACGCTGCGGCGACAGGGCCGCAGCGGCGCAGGCACATCGCGACGTCGTCGCGGCCTTCTCCGAGACCGGCCGCCTCCGGTTGGCCCGTCAGCACCTGGAGTCGGCTCTGGCGCTGCTGCGGGAACTCGGCGACCGGACCGGGCAGGCGCAGACGTTGCTGACCCTCAGCTGGATCAACGAGAAGGAGGGTGACCAGATGACCGCGCTGCACCACGACGAGCGGGCGCTGGCCCTCTTCCGGGCCGACGGGCACCAGGCGGGGGAAGCCCGGGCGCTCAATGCGATCGGCTGGGATCATGCCGTGCTCGGCGCGTACCGGGAGGCGGTCGGCTACTGCCAGCGGGCGCTGGTCCTGCAGCGCCGGCTCGGTGACGGGGTCGGGGAGGCGAACAGTTGGGACACGTTGGGCTACGCCCATCACCATCTCAGCCGCTACCGCCGGGCAGCCCGCTGCTTTCGACGGTCACTGGCGCTCAGTCGAGAATTGGGACACCGCTACAACGAGGCGGAGACGCTGCACCACCTGGGCGACAACCACGAGGCCCTCGGCGACCTGGCTGCCGCACACGACTGCTGGCTGCGTGCCTTCGAGATCCATAGCGACATGCGGCACCCAGCTGCCGCGCAGTTGCGCGACAAGCTCTCGGCGGGCCACGGCCATCCCCGTCGCCGGCCGGAGGTGGCGGCCGTCGTCCGCTGAGTGCATCCCGTACCGGCACGGTGGACAAGCGGCCGGCCGGTACGGGACGTAATGACGACCGACCACCATCACATGACGACGGAGACCATCCGGCCCTTCACCACGATGACCTTGCGGGGTTCCTTGCCCGCCAGCGCGGCGGCCACCGCGTCCAGGGCCGTCGCGCGGACGGTCTCCTCGGAGGCGTCGGCGGGGACCTCGATGCGGCCACGGACCTTGCCGTTGACCTGCACCGGATAGGTCAGCGTCTCCGCCACCAGCAGCGCCGGGTCGGCGGTCGGGAAGTCCGCGTACGTCAGCGAGGTGTCGTGGCCCAGCTTGCGCCACAGCTCCTCGGCCACGTGCGGGGCGAACGGCGCCACCATCAGCACCAGCGGCTCGGCCACCTCCCGCGGCGTGGCCGACAGTCGGGTCAGCCCGTTGGTCAGCTCGATCAGCTTGGCGATCGCGGTGTTGAACCGGATGCCGTCCATGTCGCCGCGGACCCCGTCGATCACCTTGTGCAGCAGCCGACGGGTCGCTTCGTCGGCCGGGGCCTCGGTGATCCGCAGCGCGCCGGTCTGCTCGTCGACGATGGCCCGCCAGACCCGCTGCAGGAACCGGTACGAGCCGACCACCGCCCGGGTCTCCCAGGGTCGGGACACCTCCAGCGGGCCCATCGACATCTCGTACACCCGGAAGGTGTCCGCGCCGTAGGCGGCGCACATGTCGTCGGGGGTCACCACGTTCTTCAGCGACTTGCCCATCTTGCCGTACTCGCGGTTGACCGTCAGGTCGCCCAGGTAGTAGGCGCCGTCGCGCTCGACGACCTCCTCGGCCTGCACGTAGCTGCCGCGCGAGTCGGTGTACGCGTACGCCTGGATCATGCCCTGGTTGAACAGCTTGCGGAACGGCTCGAACGACGAGACGTGCCCCAGGTCGAACAGCACCTTGTGCCAGAACCGCGCGTACAGCAGGTGCAGCACGGCGTGCTCGGCGCCGCCGACGTACAGGTCGGTGCCCCCGCAGTCGCCCTCGGCGCGCGGGCCCATCCAGTACCGCTCGTTCTCCGCGTCGACGAACCGCTCGCTGTTGGTCGGGTCCAGGTAGCGCAGCTCGTACCAGCAGGAGCCGGCCCACTGCGGCATCACGTTGGTCTCCCGGGTGTAGCGCTTCGGCCCGTCACCCAGGTCCAGCTCGACCTCGACCCAGTCCCGCCGCCGCGACAGCGGGGTCTCCGGGTTGGAGTCGGCGTCGTTCGGGTCGAACGTCTTCGGGGAGAAGTCGTCCACCTCGGGCAGCTCGACGGGCAGCATCTCCTCCGGCAGGGCGATGGCCGCGCCGGTCTCGTCGTAGACGATCGGGAACGGCTCACCCCAGTAGCGCTGGCGGGAGAACAGCCAGTCGCGCAGCCGGTAGGTCACCGCGCCGGTGCCATGCCCGTTCGCCTCCAGCCAGGAGATGATCGCCGCCTTGGCGTCGGCGACTCCCAGGCCGTTCAGGTCCAGGCCGCGCTCGGGCGCGGCGCTGTTGATGGCCGGGCCGTCCCCGGTGTACGCCTTGCCGTCGAAGCCCTCCGCCGGCTGCACGGTACGCACGATGGGCAGCTCGAAGACCTCGGCGAACGCCCAGTCCCGCTCGTCCTGCGCGGGCACCGCCATGATCGCGCCGGTGCCGTAGCCGGCCAGCACGTAGTCGGCGATGAAGATCGGGATCTGCCCGCCGGTGACCGGGTTGGTGGCGTACGCGCCGATGAAGACGCCGGTCTTCTCCTTGCTGTCGGACTGCCGCTCGACGTCGGTCTTGGCCGCCGCCGCCTTGCGGTACGCCTCGACGGCCTCGGAGGGGCTGGCGTGCCCGCCGGTCCAGGCGTCCCTCGTGCCGTCGGGCCAACTGGCCGGCGCCAGCGTGTCGACCAGCTCGTGCTCGGGCGCCAGCACCATGTAGGTGGCCCCGAAGACGGTGTCCGGGCGGGTCGTGAACACCCGGATCGGCTCCAGCGCGGTGGGGAAGTCGATGTGCGCGCCGGTGGAGCGACCGATCCAGTTGCGCTGCATCAGCTTGATCGGCTCGGGCCAGTCCAGGCTGTCCAGGTCGTCCAGCAGCCGGTCACCGTACGCGGTGATCCGCATCATCCACTGCTTCAGGTTGCGCTTGAAGACCGGGAAGTTGCCCCGGTCGGAGCGACCGTCGGCGGTGACCTCCTCGTTGGCCAGCACGGTGCCCAGACCGGGGCACCAGTTGACCGGGGCCTGCGAGACGTACGCCAGCCGGTGGTCGTCGACGACCTGGCGGCGCTCGGCGACGCTCAGCTCGGCCCAGGGCCGGCCGTCCGGGGTGGAGCGGTTGCCGCCCTCGAACTCGGCGATCAGCTCCGCGATCGGCCGGGCCCTGCCGGCGTCGCGGTCGTACCAGGAGTTGAAGATCTGCAGGAAGATCCACTGCGTCCAGCGGTAGAAGTCGGTGTCGATGGTCGCCACCGACCGGCGCTCGTCGTGCGCCAGCCCCAGGCGGCGCAGCTGCGACTTGTACCGCTCGATGTTCGCGACAGTGGTGGTCCGGGGGTGGGTGCCGGTCTGCACGGCGTACTGCTCGGCGGGCAGGCCGAACGCGTCGAACCCCATCGCGTGCAGCACGTTGCGCCCGGCCATCCGCTGGTAGCGGGCGAAGCAGTCGGTGCCGATGTAGCCCAGCGGGTGGCCGACGTGCAGGCCGGCGCCGGACGGGTACGGGAACATGTCCAGCACGTACAGCTTCTCCGCCCCGGCCCGGGGGTGGCCCGGATCGGCCAGCGGACCGGTCGGGTTCGGTGCGTGGAAGGTGCCCTCGCGCGCCCAGGTGTCCTGCCAACGGGTCTCGATCTCGTCGGCCAGGGCCGCGGTGTACCGGAACGGGGGGATGTCGCCCGCCGGTGCGGCTGCCTCACTCATCGTTTCTCCTCGCTTCGCTTCGCTTCGTCTCGGCACCGCCGGGCCGGACCGGCGGCGGGCACAAAAAAGCCCCTCGCGCAGGAGGGGCCGCCGTGCTGTCGCGCGTTCAGCGCATCAGCACGGCCCGGTAAGAAGCAGGAAGACTCCGGCCATGTCCGGCAGTGTACCCCGTCGCCGACGGGACCGGAGGAACCGCCGGGCGCGGTCCGGTCGATCCCCCAACTCGGCGAATATCCGTGCGTAAGCGGCGGACTACCTGCGGGGGTCGGCGATAACGACAAACATGGTTAGCCTGAGAGGCCAGTGAGAATCCTGCGGCAAACGAGGCTCGACGTCGCGAACCCAACGGCGGGTCCAGGTGCTCTCTACAGAGCTGCCGTGACGGCGACGAGGAGGAGGCCCGTGACACAACAGACCTGGGACGAGGTGGGCGGCCTGTTGCCGCACGACGAGTTCCGCGCCGCCAGCGAGGCCATCGTGGCCAACATCGAGCAGGTCATCGAGGGTAAGACCGCCACCGTGCGGCTGGCCCTGGCCGTTCTGCTCGCCGAGGGTCACCTCCTCATCGAAGACGTTCCCGGCGTCGGCAAGACCAAGCTGGCCAAGGCCCTGGCGCGGTCCATCGACTGCACGGTGCGCCGGATCCAGTTCACCCCCGACCTGCTGCCCAGCGATGTCACCGGCGTGAGCGTCTACAACCAGGAGACCCACGACTTCGAGTTCCGTCCGGGGGCCGTCTTCGCCAACCTGGTCGTCGGCGACGAGATCAACCGGGCGTCGCCGAAGACCCAGTCGGCGTTGCTGGAGTGCATGGAGGAACGGCAGGTCACCGTCGACGGCGTGACCTACCAGCTACAGACCCCGTTCATGGTCATCGCCACCCAGAACCCGATCGAGATGGAGGGGACGTACCCGCTGCCCGAGGCGCAGCGCGACCGGTTCACCGCCCGGATCGCGATGGGTTACCCCGACGCCGGCGCCGAACTGGCCATGCTGGACGGGCACGGCGGCACCGACCCGCTGAACGAGCTGCGGCCGGTCTCCGACGCGGACATCGTCCGGCAGCTCATCGCCACCGTCCGACAGGTGCACGTCGCGGACGCCGTCAAGCAGTACGCCATCGACCTGGTCACCGCCACCCGCGAGGCCCCCGACCTGCGCCTCGGCGCGTCCCCCCGGGCGACCCTGCAACTGCTGCGCACGGCCCGGGCGGTCGCCGCGCTGGAGGGCCGCGACTACGTCCTCCCCGACGACCTGCAGGTCCTGGCGGTGCCGGTGCTCGCGCACCGGATCATCCCGACGGCCGACGCGCAGCTCGCCCGACGCACCACCGACGCGATCGTCTCCGAGCTGGTGCACCGACTGCCGTTGCCGCACGACCGGCAACGCAGCCCCTACGACACCCGGCCCGCCACCGGCAACGGTCGCGCGCCCTACGAGCCGCGGAGGCCGTGACGTGCGTGCCGGGCTGCGCGGGTTGACCACCCGCGGGCGCTCGTTCCTCGCGGCCGCGATCGCGGCGGCGATCTCGGCCGTCATCCTGGGCGAGAAGGACCTGCTCCGGGTGGCCGTACTGCTGGCCATCCTGCCGCTACTGGCCGCCGCCTACGTGGGTCGCAGCCGCTACAAGCTGGCCTGCAACCGCTCGCTGGACCCGCACCGGGTCCCGGTCGGGGCCAACTCGCGGGTGGTGCTGCGCCTGCAGAACCTCTCCCGGCTGCCCACCGGCACCCTGTTACTGGAGGACCGGCTGCCCTACGCGCTGGGCAGTCGGCCACGGGTCGTGCTGGAGCGGCTCGGCGCGCACCAGGCCAGCTCCGTGGCGTACACGGTCCGTGCCGACGTGCGGGGCCGTTACGACGTGGGCCCGCTGGTGGTTCGGATGACCGACCCGTTCGGTCTCTGCGAGCTCACCCGGGCGTTTCCCAGCACCGACCACCTGACGGTCATCCCGCAGGTCACGCCTCTGCCGTCGGTCCGGCTCCCCGGAGAGTACGCGGGCAGCGGCGACAGCCGGGCGCGTTCGGTGGCGGTGCACGGCGAGGACGACGCGGCGACCCGGGAGTACCGCCGGGGCGACGACCTGCGCCGGGTGCACTGGAAGTCCACCGCCCGCACCGGCGAGCTGATGGTGCGCCGGGAGGAGCAGCCCTGGGAGAGTCGGGCCACGGTCGTCCTGGACACCCGCGCGTACGGCCACCGGGGCGACGGCCCGACGGCGAGTTTCGAGTGGGCGGTCTCCGCCGCCGCCAGCATCGCCGTGCACCTGCGGCAGGCCGGCTACAAGCTGCGCCTGGTCACCGGCTCGGGGGTCGACGTGGACGCCTCGGAGGGCGGCGGCGACGGTGTGCTGCTCGACCACCTGGCCGAGGTCCGTCTGGACCAGCGGGCCGACGTGACCGGGCTGGTGCAGCGGGTTCGGCAGCGCGCCGACGGTGGTCTGATCATCGGGCTGTTCGGCATGGTGAGCGTCGCCGAGGCCGAGTTGCTGGCCGGGCTGCGGGGCAACGGCGCGACGTGCGCCGGTTTCCTGTTGGACAGCTCCACCTGGCTGAGCCTCCCGGAGAAGGCCCGCGCCGAGGCGGAGCACGCGCACGGCGCGGCGGTGCTGGCCATGGTGCGCAGTGGCTGGCGGGTGATCGGCGTCGACCACGGCAGTCGACTGCCGGCGCTGTGGCCGCAGGCCGGCCGAGGATCTCAGGGCTTCGCCCTGCGCGCCGCGCTGGCCGAGACGGTCGCCGGCGGCGTGCGATGAACGGAAGGTTCCCCTCATGATCGCCAGCCGGAACACCGGCGCGGTGGCGGCCGCCGCGACACTGCTCGCCGCCGCGCCGCTGTCGGCCATCTTCCAGACCTGGACGTGGCTGATCCAGTGCGCGATCGCGGTAGCCGTGGTGGCCGGGGTCGCCGCGCTGACGCGGCTCGTCCGCGCACCGCTGTGGGGTCAGGTGCTCGGCATGCTGGCCGCCCTGTTGCTCGCGCTGACCTGGCTGTTCCCCAGCGGCAGCGAGCTGCTGACCTTCCTGCCCACGCCGGCCACGATCGAGCACTTCGCCGACCTGCTCGCCGGCTCGGCGCAGGACATGCGCTCGTACGGCGTCGAGGTTCCGGACACGGACCCGCTGCTGTTCATCACCGTGCTCGGCGTCGGTGGGGTGGCCGTGCTCGTGGACGTGCTGGCGGTGGGGCTGCGCCGGCCCGCGCTGGCCGGGCTGCCGATGCTCGCGATCTACTCGGTGCCGGTCGCCGTCTACGTGGACAGCGTCCCCCCGGCGCCGTTCGTGGTGGGCGCGGCCGGTTACCTGTGGCTGCTGGTCACCGACAACGTCGACCGGGTCCGTCGGTTCGGCCGGCGGTTCACCGGAGACGGTCGTGACGTCGACGTGTGGGAGGCGTCGCCGCTGGCCTCCGCCGGCCGTCGGCTCGCCGTGGTCGGCGTGGTGGTGGCCGTGGCGCTGCCACTGGCGGTGCCCGGCATGACCAGTGGGCTGCTCGACACGCTCTCCGGTGGCACGGGCAACGGCAGCGGCACCGGCCGGGGCGCGGGCGGTTCGTCCGGCCGGATCGACCTGTTCGCGTCGCTCGCCGGCCAGCTCAACCAGTCCGAGGTGGCCGACCTGGTGAAGGTGACCACCTCCGAGCCGAACCCGTTCTACCTGCGCTACGCGGTGGCCGACGAGCTGCGCCCGAGTGGTTTCCAGGCCCGCAACCCGAGTGGCCGGCCGGCCAACCGGGATCTGCCGGACCCGACCGAGCGGGCCGGCCAGGGAGTGCAGCAGGTCCGCTACCAGGCGACCGTCGAGGTCACCAAGAGCCTCAGCATGTCCCTCATGCCGGTGTACGCCGAGCCGGTGCGCACCGAGGACCTCAACAGCAACTGGCTGTACGACCCCAGCCAGCAGGTCGTCTTCTCCAACCGGGAGAACTCCCGGGGTCGCAAGTACTCCTTCGACTACGTCCGCTCGACGTACACGCCGGCGGCGCTGCGGGCCGCTCGGCCGCTGCCCGCCGACCATCCGGTCCGCCGCCAGCTCACCGCCACCCCCGGGCCGGTGCCCGAGGTGGAGGAGCTGGTCAAGGGGTTGACCCAGGGCAAGCGCACCGACTACGACCGCGTGCTCGCGATCTACCAGCACTTCTCGGCGGACAACGGGTTCAGCTACCGGCTCAGCACCGAGAGCGGCAGCAGCGGCCAGGACATCGTCAACTTCCTCACCAACAAGGTCGGCTACTGCCAGCAGTACGCCGCCGCCATGGCCTGGCTGGTCCGTTCGGCCGGCATCCCGGCCCGGGTCGCGTTCGGGTTCACCAATGGCAGCAAGCGCGACGGCGACACGTACACGCTGACCAACCTCAACCTGCACGCCTGGACCGAGGTCTTCTTCGACGGGATCGGCTGGGTGCCGTTCGACGCCACCCCGGCGTACGGCGTGCCCGGCTCCACCCGGTCGGCCTGGGCTCCGGACACTGACGCGCCCGAGCCGTCCAGTCCGGAGACGGGCGCCACGGACAGCCCGACCGGCCCGGACTCGTCGGCGGGGCCGGCCGGCCCGGACAACGCCGACCGCGACACCGACTCCGGGCTCTCCCTCGGCGGTGAGACGCCGGCCGAGCAGCCGCCGGTCTGGCCATGGTGGACGGCGGGCGTGCTGGCCCTGTTGGCGCTGCTGGCGGTGCCGGCGCTTCGTCGACTGGCGCTGCGTCGGCGGCGGGCCGGCCGGGCCGACGCCATGGTGGCCACCGCCGCCGCCGGGGACGACACCCCGTCGGCCGACGGCAAGCCGGTGATGGTGGTCGAGGCGGACGCCGGTCGCGCTCGCGCGGACGCGCACGCCGCCTGGGCGGAGCTGCTGGACACGATGGTCGACTTCAAGGTCCGGGTGGACCAGACCGAGACGCCCCGGGCGACCGCGGACCGGCTGGTCCGCGATGCCCTCGCCGACGACACGGCGGCGGTCGGAGCGGCGCGTCTGCTCGGCCGGGCGGAGGAGCGGGCCCGGTACGCGCGGAACCCGCTGACCGGCGAACCGCTACCGCCGGCGCTACGCGCGATCCGCAGCGCGCTCGCCACCCGGGCGGATCGACGGACCCGACTGGTCGCCACCGTGCTGCCGCCCTCGGTGCTGCTGCGCTGGCGGATCGCCCTGGCGGACGCCTCCGGCCGCCTGGTGGCGCTGACCGGGCGGATCCGCTACCGGCTGCTGCGCTGGAATCCGCGGCGGGTGCTGGCCGACCGAGCGGCCCGCTGACCGACGTCTGTCACGTTCGGGGCGACGGCCGGCGGCCGTCGCCCCGAATGTTTGATCGACTCCGGGTCGGCGATGTGGGCGGATCCGAGCCTCTGGAAACGCCCACATCGGCGACCTGGCCTGGATCTTCGCGCCCACCGAAGACGCGCGCGGAGAGCGGCGTGCACGCGCGGGAAGCGGCGGGCGCGCGCGGGAAGCGGCGGGCAGTCGGGGAGGGTGGCGGGGCGCACGGATACGACAGTGGTCGCCGGGGCGTTCCCGGCGACCCGCTCGTCGCGGTGTACGGCCCGCCTCAGCGGCGGGACGGGCTCAGCGGTGCCCCTCCGGGCGCTGCCGCCACCTGTCTTCCATCCGGTCCAGGATCGACCGGCGGCGACCGGACCGGCCACCGCGGGGACGACGACTCGTCGTGCCACCCACCACGTGCAGGTCAGGTGACTGCGCCCGCCGGTGCGACTGCACCGCGAACGCGGCCGACGCCAGCATGACGACAAAGCCCGCCACCGCCAGCGGTGGAGTCTTGATCACCGCGCCATAGACCAGTAGAGCCAAGCCAGCGATGATCACGCCGGCAGCGACGAGCAGGCGACGCCGCGCGTGGAAGCGCGGATCGCTGGCGCGCACGGCCGAGGCGAATTTGGGGTCCTCGGCAAGCGACCGCTCGATCTGCTCGAACAGCCGCTGCTCGTGCTCCGAGAGCGGCACGGCACTCCTCCCCGGTCACGTTGGTCGGGCCCACTCGGGCCGACAGACCGTGGCAGCCAACCGGCTGCTTACCCGCAAGTCTACGAGGGGGGTCGCGCGTCGGAAAGCGGGACGACCTACGGGTGGGGCGGATTTTCCTTTCGATGGGCGTCACGGTCCCCCATCAGACTGGCCGGACCTATGACGGACCGCCCGAATCGGGCAGCAGCGGCGTCCGCGGCAGCTTCCGCCTCCCGCCAACCGCGCTCGGGCGCGCCGAGGGTGAGCTGCCGGGGAGCGCTCTGCGCCGGGGCGAGCCCTTCCACCCGGACACCGACGAGCCGGATCCGCTCGCCCGGGTCCAGTGCGGTGTAGAGCGCCCAGACCGTGTCGAACATCTCGCGGGCGGTGTCGGTGGGCACGCCGAGGGTGCGGGAGCGGTTGACGGTGCGAAAGTCGGCCAGCCGCACCTTGAGGGTGACCGTGCGCCCGACCTGGCCGGAACCGCGCAACCGGACGCCGACCTTCGCGCTGAGCGCCAGCAGGGCGCGGCGGATCTCCACCGGGTCGGCCACGTCCGCGTCGAAGGTCACCTCGGCGCCGATCGACTTGTCGACGTGCTCGGGGGTGACCCGCCGCGGGTCACGCCCTGCGGCCAGCTCGTGCAGGTGCGCCGCGGACGCCGCACCCACCGCCCGGCGGAGCATGCCCAGCGGTGCCGCGGCGAGGTCGCCGACGGTGGCCAGGCCGAGCCGGCGCAGTGTCTCGGCAGCCCGCTCCCCCACGCCCCACAGCGCGTCCACCGGTAGCGGGTGCAGGAAGTCGAGGACCTGCCCCGGAGGCACGACCAACAGACCGTCGGGTTTGGCCCGGGTGGAGCCCAGCTTGGCCACGAACTTGCTGGGCGCCACCCCGACCGAGCAGGTCAGCCCCTGCTCGTCGACGACCCGGCGCCGGATCAGCCGGGCGATCGTCGCCGGGGAGCCGAACAGTCTGCGGGCACCGGTCACGTCGAGGAACGCCTCGTCGAGGGAGAGCGGCTCGACCAGCGGGGTGACGTCCCGGAAGATCTGCATGACCGCCCGGGACGCGGCCGTGTACGCGGTGAAGTCCGGGGGCAGGTAGACCGCGTGGGGGCAGCGGGCGCGGGCCTGGCTGGTCGGCATCGCGCTGCGGACCCCGTACCGGCGGGCCTCGTAGCTGGCCGAGCTGACCACGCCGCGCGGCCCCACCCCGCCGACGACGACCGGCCGGCCGCGCAGCTCGGGCCGACGGCGCACCTCGACGGCGGCGAAGAAGGCGTCCATGTCGACGTGCAGGATCGGGCTGGCGGAGTCGTCGGCGTCCGGCCCGAAGCGCGGATCGTCGCCCCGGGGCAACGATTGGCTGCGACCCATCCCGGCAGGCTAACCCGGGGGTACGACAGCACCACCGGCCGACCGGCCGGACCGCGCGCCGCTCAGCCCCGCACGACCAGCAGCGGCACGGTCAGCTCGGCGGCGGTGTCCGCCCCGTGGTACGCCACCAACTTCGACGCCATCGGCCGCTCGGTGCGGCTGGCCATGACGGCGTACGTGTCGTTGCAGGTCACCACCACGTCGCCGATCCGTTCCAGGTGCTCCTCCGGCACCGGCCCGAACCAGCCGGTGGCCACCATCTCCGCCCGGGTACGCACCCGCGCCGCGTCGCCGAGCACCGCCGACCAGGCGGCCACCACGTCGTCGACCGCGCCCGGCTCGACGTGCAGGTAGCGCACCCGGGCCTCGCCGGCGACCACCCGGACCCCGTCGCGCAGCCGTGGATCGGTGTCCAGGTCGAAGCGGTGCGTCAGGGGCACGTCGAGCTGCCCGTGGTCGGCGGTCACCAGCAGCGCGGCGTCCGGTGGCAACCCGTCGACCAGCCGGGCGAGCAGGTTGTCCACCTCGGCGGCGGCGACCCGCCAGGGCGCGGAGTCGAGTCCGCTGAGGTGCCCGTGCCGGTCCAGGTCGGCGTGGTAGCCGGAGACCAGGGTCGGCCCCGGGCCGGCGGACAACGCGGCCAGCATGGTGGCAGCCACCTCGTCGACGCCGGCGGCGCCCCGGAAGTCGCCGCCCCGGTTGGCGGCCAGGGTCAACCCGCTGCCGCCGAACTCCGGCCGGCTCACCACGCTCACCGCCACCCCGGCCGCGCGGGCCCGTTGGAGCTGCGTGGGCACCGGCTGCCAGCGCAGCGGCGACGGGTCGGCGGTCCAGTCGGTGTGGGTGAGCACCCGGTCGGTGCCGGGCACCCGCACGGTGAAGCCGAGCACCCCGTGCGCTCCGGGCGCGACGCCGGTGCCCAGCGTCACCAGGCTCGTCGGGGTGGTGGACGGGAAACCGGCGATGAGCGGCCGACCCACCGTCGCGGCCAGCCCGGCGAGGGTCGGCGCGTGCGGCGCGGCGGTCGGCACCTGGTACCAGCCGAGCCCGTCGACCAGCAGCACGGCGATCCGGCGTACCCCGGCCAGGGCGGGGGCCAGCCCGAGCGGGTCGGTCGACCCGGGCACGCCCAGCACGGCGAGCGCGCTGGGCAGCACGTCGGCGAGCCGGTCCCCGCTGTGCGCCGGGCCGAGGACGGCCAGCGGCGGCGGCCCACCGCCCGGCGCGACGGTCATGCCGGCCGGCGGGCGAACAGGTGCAGCTGGGCGGCCAGGTCCCGGTACGGAGACTGCGCGGCCAGCGCCAGTTCCAGCTCGACCAGGGCCGCGGACTGCCCGTCGGCGACCGCGGCCGGCAGCAGGTCGGCCAGTACGCGTACCCCGTGGATCTCCTCGACCGCCAGCCCGGCGGCGGTGAGCAGCGCGGCGGCGCCGGGGGCGTCGTAGCGGCGGCGCAGCGTGTCGCGCGGCCCGGCGGTGCCGGCCGGGTCGGCGGCCAGCGCCGCCGCGACCTCCAGATGGCCGTTCATGGCGCGGCCCAGCACGGCGGCGGCCCGCCCCGCGACCAGGACGCTCGCCGCGCCACCGGGGCGCAACGCGCTGGCCAGCGCGGCGACCACCGGAGTGGGGTCGTCGACGACCTCCAGGACGGCGTGGCAGAGCACCAGGTCGACGCTGGCCGGCTCGACCAGCCCGGCCAGGGCGTCGCCGTCGCCCTGCACGGCCACGATCCGGTCGGCGACCCCGGCCTCGGCGGCCCGACGGGTCAGCGCGGCCAGCGCGTCCGGGCTCGCGTCGACGACTGTGACCCGGTGCCCGGCGCGGGCCAGCGGGACGGCGAACCCGCCGGTGCCGCCGCCCACGTCCAGCACGGTCAGCTCGGCGGCGCCGCGCCGGTCCAGCTCGGCGCGGAGCACCGACCAGATCACGGCGGTACGGGGGGTCAGCGGCGGCCCGGCGAACCGGCCTCGGGTCTGCTCCACCCGGTCGAGCCTAGTGGTCAGGACTCGGTGCCCTCGACCGCGTCCTCGGCCCGGGACCGGCGCTCGTTGGCCACCGGACCGTTGGTCACCTCGTACTCGCGGGGGTCGGTGAGGTGCGACGGCATCCAGCCGGAGCCCAGCCGGGTCCGCCGGGCGTTGGCGATTCCGCCGCCGGTGTACGTGTGGTTCCCCATCACTTGTCATTCCCCCTCACGGATCACGGGCCGCTCTGCCCGCTCAGGACGAGTCTCCCGCCCGGCGACGCCGAAAACCGTAATGTGGATCACTGGATCAGCGGAAGTCACGGGACGCGGGGCTGACCGGCGGCTCGATCGCGTCCAGCCGGTCGGCGACCAGGTTGGTCACTCCCTCGTGCCGTTGCAGTCGCCCCCGGACCACCAGTGCGGCGCTGGTGCGGGCCACCCGCCGGTAACGCTGCCACAGCCCCGGTGAGCAGGTGACATTCAGCATCCCGGTCTCGTCCTCCAGGTTGAGGAAGGTCACCCCGCCGGCGGTCGCCGGGCGCTGCCGGTGGGTGACGATGCCGCCGACCCGGATCCGCTGGCCCGGCTCCACCCGACCGAGCCGGGCGATCGGCACCGCGCCGAGCACGTCGAGCTGCCCCCGGATGAACCGGGCCGGGTGGCTCTCCGGCGACAACCCGGTGGCCCACACGTCGGCGACCAGCCGGTCCACCGCCTCCATGCCGGGCAGCGTGGGCGCCGCCGCGCCGGTCACCGTGCCGGGCAGCCGGCCCGGTCGGTCCTGGGCCGCCGCGCCGGCGGCCCAGAGCGCCTCCCGCCGGGTCAGCCCGAAACAGGCGAAGGCGTCCGCGGTGGCCAGCGCCTCCAGCTGCGCGGCGGTGAGACCGACCCGCCGGGCCAGATCCGGCATGTCGCGGTACGCCCCGCCGGCCGCCCGCTCGGCCTCGATCCGCTCGGCCACCTCGGCGCCGAGGGTACGCACGCTGGACAGTCCGAGCCGGACGGCCGGGCCGCCCAGTCCCCAGGCGTGCGGCGGCTCCCCCGGCCCGCTGCCCCACCGGGTGTCCGGGGTGGACTCCAACACCGCCAGCGCCCCGCTGGCGTTGATGTCCGGGCGGCGGACCTCCACCCCGTGCCGGCGGGCGTCGTCGACCAGGGTCTGCGGGGAGTAGAAGCCCATCGGCTGGGCGTTGAGCAGCGCCGCCAGGAACGGCGCCGGGTGGTAGCGCTTGAGCCACGAGCTGGCGTACACCAGGTAGGCGAAGCTCATCGCGTGGCTCTCCGGGAAGCCGTAGCTGGCGAACGCGGTGAGCTTGCGGTAGACGTCGTCGGCCAGCTCGCCGGTGATGCCCCGCTCAGCCATCCCGGCGTAGAGCCGGTCGGCGATGCGGGTCATCCGCTCGACCGAGCGTTTCGCGCCCATCGCCCGGCGCAGCTGGTCGGCCTCGGCCGCGTCGAAACCGGCCAGGTCGATGGCGAGCTGCATCAACTGCTCCTGGAACAGCGGCACACCCAGGGTCTTCTCCAGCGCGTTGCGCATCAACGGGTGGGCGAAGGTCACCGGCTCCTGACCGTTCTTGCGCCGGATGAACGGGTGCACCGAACCGCCCTGGATCGGACCCGGTCGGATCAGCGCCACCTCGACCACCAGGTCGTAGAACTCGCGGGGCTTGAGTCGGGGCAGGGTGGCCATCTGGGCGCGACTCTCCACCTGGAACACCCCGACCGAGTCGGCACGGCAGAGCATGTCGTAGACCTCGGGGTCGTCCAGCGTCATGTCGCCGAGGTCGAGCCGGGACCCGATCATGTCGTAGCCGTAGTGCAGCGCGGAGAGCATGCCGAGGCCGAGCAGGTCGAACTTCACCAGGCCGACGGCGGCACAGTCGTCCTTGTCCCACTGGAGCACGCTGCGGCCGGGCATCCGCCCCCACTCCACCGGGCAGACCTCGATCACCGGACGGTCGCAGATCACCATGCCGCCGGAGTGGATGCCCAGGTGCCGGGGGAACGTCTGCAGCTCGTTGGCGTACTCCACCACCTGCTCCGGGATGCCCTCGACGTCGACCGTGGCGACCGAGCCCCACCTGTCGATCTGCTTGCTCCAGGCGTCCTGCTGACCGGGTGAGAAGCCGAACGCCTTGGCCACGTCCCGTACCGCCGACCGGGGCCGGTAGGAGATGACGTTGGCGACCTGGGCGGCGTGCTCCCGGCCGTAGCGGGTGTAGACGTGCTGGATCACCTCCTCCCGGCGGTCGGACTCGATGTCCACGTCGATGTCCGGCGGACCGTCCCGCTCCGGGGCGAGGAACCGCTCGAAGAGCAGCCGGTGCCGGACGGCGTCCACGTTGGTGATGCGCAGCGCGTAGCAGACCGCCGAGTTGGCCGCCGAGCCCCGACCTTGGCAGTAGATGTCCTGCTCGCGGCAGAACGTGACGATGTCGTAGACCACCAGGAAGTAGCCGGGGAAGCCCAGCTCCTCGATCATGTTCAGCTCGTGGTCGAGCTGCGCGTACGCCGTCGGGTGCGCCTGCGGCGGCCCGTAGCGCTCGTGTGCCCCGTCGGCGGTCAGCTTGCGCAGCCAGCTCATCTCGGTGTGCCCCGGCGGCACCGGGTACGCCGGCAGTTGCGGCGCGACCAGTTGCAGGTCGAAGGCCAGCTCGGCGCCGAACTCGGCGGCCCGCGCCACCGCGCCCGGGTACGCGGCGAACCGGGCCGCCATCTCCGCGCCGCTGCGCAGGTGGGCGGTGGCCGCCGCGGGCAGCCAGCCGTCGATCTCGTCGAGGCTGCGCCGGGCTCGGACGGCGGCGACAGTGGTGGCCAGCCGACGCCGACCGGGGCTGGCGTAGTGCACGTTGTTGCTGGCCACCGTCGGCAGCCCGGCCGCGGCGGCCAGCTCGGCGAGCGCGTCGTTGCGGTCGGCGTCGACGGGATGCCCGTGGTCGGTCAGCTCCACCGCCACCGTCTCCGCGCCGAACAGCGCGGTCAGCCGGTCCAGTTCGCGGGCCGCCGCGTCCACTCCCTCGGTGAGCAGCGCGCCCGGCACGTGCCCCTTGCGGCAGCCGGTCAGCACCAGCACGTGGTCGCGCAGCTCGGCGGCGACCTCCTCCAGGTCCCCGTAGATCGGGCGGCCCTTCTCCCCGCCGCGCAGTTGGGCACGGGCGATGGTGGTGGCCAGCCGGGCGTACCCCTCGTGGCCGTGCGCGAGCACCAGCAGGTGCGCGCCGTGCGGGTCGGGTTCGCCGTTCTGCGGGCCGGGCAGCCCGAGGGACAGCTCCGCGCCGAAGATGGTCGGCAGGCCCAGCGTGCGGGCCGCCTCGGCGAAGCGGACCACCCCGTAGAAGCCGTCGTGGTCGGTGACGGCGAGCGCGGTGAGCCCCAACCGGGCCGCCTCCTCGGCCAACTCCTCGGGATGGCTGGCGCCGTCGAGGAAGCTGAAGTTGGTGTGCGCGTGCAGCTCCGCGTAGGGCACCACACCGTCGGGGCGGGGCAGCTCCGGCGGCTGGTACTGCTCGCGCCGGCGACTCCAGGCCGGGGAGTCCCCACCGTCGGCGTCCACGGCGAGCGGGTCCACCACGTGCAGGTGCCGCTCCTCGCGCGACCGCCCGCCGCCGGAGCCGCCGCTGGCCCGGCCGGAGAGCACCCGCTCCAGCTCCGACCAGGGCATCTTCGGGTTGTGAAAGCTCATCCGGCCCCTCCGCCGGCTCGGACCGCGCCGCCCGCTCGGACCGCGCCGGCCGCTTCTGCCGGCCCGACGGCGGTGGCATGACCGACCAGCCGCCCGGCGGTGCGCGACCCCGCCAGCGGCAACAGCCACCGTGAGCGGTATGACTGTGAGTCATATTTATGACTCACAGTCATACCGCTCATCAGGACATCTGCCTCCCGGCCAACGCCGGTCATGGGCCAACCTGACTCAGTCATAGATCGCCTCCACCAGCCACTGCCCGGACTCCACAGCGAGCAGCAGAGCGGTGCCGTCGGCGAGGCTGACCTGGAACCGTGCCCGACGGCGAGCCTCGGCCGGCGCCCACCAGCGCTCGTCCACCGGCCACGGCCCGGCCCAGCCCACGATCTCCGCCGGTCGGCCGTCGCCGACCACCAGCCGGGCGGGAACAGCGCTCACCGCCAACCGCGCGCTGATCACCACCGGCTCGCCGGTGGCGTCGTGCACGGTCGCGGCGAGCGGGCTGGGCAGCACCACGGCGGGCGCGGGCGGCGGCAGCCGGCCCGGCCACGGCGGAACGCCCCCGCCGCGGTCAGCAGGCCGACCGGCACCACCGGCACGGTCACCGCCGGCACGGTCACCGCCGGGGGCCGGGTCGGCGCCGGCAACGGCCGGCGGGCCGGGCCGGGCGGGGAGCCGTTCGTCGCCCCACGGCACCAGGCGCACCTGGTCGGCCGGGGAACGCCCACCGCCGAGCACCGCCGTGACCACCGCTTCCGGGCCGAGGATGCCCTGCACCCGACTCAATGCCCGGTGCGCCCTCTCCCGCTCCTCGCCCGTCTCCCCCCAGAGGCCGGTCTGCAGGCCGGCCTGGGCGATCACCCCGTCCGGGATCAGCCGCAGCCGGATGATGCCGGCCGTCGGCCGGGCCGGTCGGGCACCGGCGCGGCCGTTGCTGCCGGAGAGCCAGCCATCGAGCTGCCAGCGCACCCGGTCGGCGATGGCGGCGGCGGTGAGCAGGCCGTCGTGCCGCCACACCCGGTGCAGCTCCTGCCCGTGCTCGGTGACCGCCTCGATGCCGAGCCGGGTGCAGGCCAGCCCGTGCCCGGCGAGCCGGTCGTGCAACTGCTCGGCCAGCGCGCGGGCGGCGAACGCCGCCGCGTCGACCCGGTCGATCGGCTCGTCGTACGCGGAGGTCACCGTCAGGTCGGTCGGCGGCTGCCGGACGGCGAGCGGGCGGTGATCCCGGCCGGCGGCCAGCCGGTGGGCCAGCGCGCCGTCGAACCCGAACCGGGCCAGCACGTCACCGGCCGGTAGCGCGGCGAAGTCGCCGAGGGTCCGCACCCCCAGCCGGCGCAGCAGATCGGCCAGTGCGGACCGACCGAGCGCCTCGACCGGCATCCCGGCCAGGAACGCCGGTGTTCCGCCCGGCGCCACCACCCGGCCGGCGCGGGCGGCCAACCCCGCGGCGAACACCCCGTCGGCGATGCCCACCTGGCTCTCCACCAGACAGGACTGGGCGACATGCTCGATGAGCCGCTCGGCGGCCGCCTCCTCACCGCCGAGGTAACGACTCGGGCCCCGGGCGGCGACCGCGCAGGCGCCCGGGCGGACCACCTCGACGCCGGCGACCAGTTCCTCCAGCGCGGCGACCACCGGCTCGAACGCCCGGGCGTCCCGGCCGGGGTCGTACTCCACGACGGTGAGCTGCGGGCAACGGCCCTGCGCCTCCCGCTTGCGCAGCCCTCGGCGCACGCCCTCGGCGCGGGCCCGCTCGGAGCAGGCGACCACCCGGTTGGCGTGCAACACGGCGACCGGACCGGTGGCCGGCACCCCGTCGACGATCTCGGCGGCGAGCACCGGCCAGTCCGGGCACCACAGCAGCAGGGTCCGGATCGGCGAGCCGGTCACCCCGACCCGACCAGGGCGAGCGGCACGGACGGACGGCCCACGGTCGACCGCACCGCCCGGGGAATGACCCGGGTGAGCTCGGCACCGGGAAGCCAGACCTTGATCTCCTTGGGGCGGGCGGCCGCTCCGCGCCCGCGCGCCGAGACGGTGACCTCCCGGCGACGCAGCCGCCCCCGGCCCTGGCCGAGCCCTTCCCAGACCCCACGGACCACCTGCAACGTCACGTCCGCGCCGTCCCACCGGCCGTACGGAACGAGCACGCTGCCGCGCTGCCGGGCCCGCGCGGCCAGCCGGGTGGCGACCGAGGCGGAGACCGCGGCGGGTACGGCGGTGACCACGACGTCCACCCCGTCGATCAACGCGGCGACCACTGTGGCCCACTCGGGGCCGGGATTCGGCACCAGGGCCAGCCGGTCCAGGGCGATGCCCAGCTCAGCTGCCGCACCCGCGCCGAACGTCGGCACTCCGACCACGGCACACCACGAACCGGCCCGGGACGCCTCGGCCAGCAGGGCCAGCACCAGCGAGGTGCCGCCACTGCGTCGGGGCTGACCAGCGACGACCGCGATCGTGCTGCCGCGGCGCAGGCCCCGGTTGGGCAGCAGGCCGGTCAGCTCGGGCGCCACCGGTAGCACCCGGTGGCCGCCGACCGGATCGGGTGCGCTCGCCGGGCGTACCAGATCGGCCAGTGCGGCGGAACCGACCACCATGCGGCCCGCCATTGGACCAACTCCCCCGTCGTTGCTGTGGAACAGATCAGGACCGACGCACCGTGACGCCGGCCGCCCGGCTTCCCTTCCAAGCGGCCGGCGTCACGGCGGGCTCAGGCGGCGAGGCCGTCCAGGGCCGGTTGGTGTGCCACGCCGAGCGCGGTCTCCACCACCGTGACGAACTGTTCGGCGGCGCGGAGCAGATCGTCTGCCTCCCGGGCGCTGACCACCCGGGGGATGCCGGCTTCGGCGGCGGCTCGTTTGCCGGCCCCGGCGGCGAAGAACCGGGCCCACTCGTCGAGCTCGGGGGCGACGGCGCAGAGCAGGACCCAGACGCTGGTGATCCGGTTGCGCCGGCTCGGGGCGGGCCGGGCCCGGGCGGCGAGCAGGGCGGCCGCCGCACGCAGCGCCGCCAGGTGGGCGGCCGCATAGCGCAGGCCGTCAGGTCGGGTCTGGCCGGCCTCGACCAGCCCACGGCGGGCCAGGGTGAGGAGCTGGGCAGGGGTGCGGTGCGGCAGCACGTGCGCCGGCACCGTCGGTGCCTGAGCCGGGTTGGTCGGCATGGACTGTCTCCTCCACATGGCCGGGGCGTCGGCCGGGGCAGTGGTGCCGCCGACGAGACGCCGAGGTCGGGTGGTGCGGAGGAAGACGCACCGGGGGTGGCCGGCCGGGTGTGGATGCTTCCCCACACCACACCCGGCCGGCGTACCGGCGGGTTCGTCGCCCGCCGCCCGGGGGTCGTGGGCGGCGAGCGACGCTCCTGCCTGACGGGACCGGGCTCGCGACTGCCCGGAAACCCAGGTGCGGCCCGCGAAGCCACACCGCCCGGAGCTGGCGCCGCGAAACACCGCGCTCCGGCTGGTTGGAACGGGCGTTCGAGGCAATCGAACACTCGTTCTAACTGCTCCTGACAGTACACCTCCCCTCCGACGAAAATGCAACGTGTGACGCGCCGAGGCTCGCCGTCCGTACGCACCGGAGTGAACCGGCGCCGGCGGACCGGGAAGAATGTCCCCATGCAGCCACACCCGAACGTACGGGCGGTGCAGGACGCACTCGACGTCGCCGGTGCGCGCGACGGCGCCGGCCAGCCCAGCACGGTCCGCCTGCTGCCCGACGCGGTGCACACCGCGGCAGCCGCGGCCGAGGCGCTCGGCGTCGAGGTCGGCCAGATCGCCAACTCGCTGATCTTCGACGCGGACGACGCGCCGCTGCTCGTGCTCACCTCCGGCGCGCACCGGGTCGACACCGCCGGCCTCGCCGCGTCCATCGGAGTCACCCGGCTGCGCCGGGCCACCCCGGAGTTCGTCCGGAAGCACACCGGGCAGCCGATCGGCGGGGTAGCCCCGCTCGGGCACCCGCAGGCGCTGCGCACCCTGGTGGACACCGCGCTGGCGGCGTACCCGCAGATCTGGGCCGCGGGCGGCGTACCGCAGGCGGTCTTCCCGACCACCTACGCCGAGCTGCTGCGCGTCACCGCCGGCGTCCCGGCCGAGGTGGCGTGAGCGAGCCGCGCGAGCGAACCGGCCGGCACAGCAGCGCCGTACCGGAGCTGGTCACCCTGCACGTGTGGCGGACCTCCCGCGGCGCGCTGCCCCGGGCGCTGACCCGGATGGCGGTGGACCCACGTCGACTGCGGGCCCTGCCGGGTGTCCGGTTCGGCAAGCTGCTGGGCACGGGGACCGGCACCGGCTTCGGGCCGGGTGACGCCGACCTGACCCGGTGGGCGGCGCTGACCGTCTGGGACTCCCCCGCCGCGGCGGCCGGCTTCGACGACTCGCCGGTCGGACGCGCCTGGGCGCGGATCGCCCACGCCCAGGCCCGGGTCGACCTGCGCCCGCTGAGCAGCCGGGGCGAGTGGTCCGGCCAGCGACCGTTCGGCGAGCCGCCGGGCGGCCGGGTCACCGGCCCGGTGCTGGCGCTGACCCGGGCCCGGTTACGGGCCCGCCGGGCGGCCACCTTCTGGCGGGCGATCCCGCCGGTGGCCGCCGCGCTGCGCGACGCGCCCGGGTTGCTGGCCCGGTTCGGCGTCGGTGAGGCCCCGCTGGGATGGCAGGGCACGGTGAGCGTGTGGCGCGACCCGACGGACCTGGTGGCGTTCGCGTACCGTCACCCGGAGCATCGGGCGGCGATCATGCGAACCCCCACCGCGGGCTGGTACGCCGAGGAGCTGTTCGCCCGGTTCGAGGTACGTGACGTGGTCGGCGACCGGACGGTCCTCGGGTGGGTCGCCGACGGCGACCAGGCGACAGTGAAGGGTGGACGGGCATGAGGTTGGTGCGCTGGACGCCGGACGATCTCGTCCGACGGCTGGACGACGTGGTGGCCGTCTACGGCGAGGCGATGGGGTACCGCACCGACCTGCTGGAGGCCCGGCGCGGCTACATCGCCACCCACGTCCGCCGGCCCGGGTTCCGGGCCGTGGCCAGCCTGACCAGCGAGGGTCACCTCGCCGGCTTCGGGTACGGCTATCTGGGCGGTCCGGGCCAGTGGTGGCACGACCAGGTGCACCGGGCGCTGGACGCCCCGACCCGCAAGCGCTGGCTCACCCACTGCTTCGAGGTGGTCGAGCTGCACGTCCGTCCGCCGGCGCAGGGGCACGGGCTGGGCGCCGGGCAGTTGCGGGCGCTGCTCACGATGGCCGAGGGCGACACCACACTGCTGTCCACCCCGGAGGCCGAGGAGCAGACCTCGCGGGCCTGGCGGCTGTACCGGCGGTTCGGCTTCGTCGACGTGCTGCGCGACTTCCACTTCCCCGGTGACGAGCGGCCCTTCGGCGTACTCGGTCGAGACCTGCCGCTCGAGCCCGCCGCGTCATGACCCGGCGGATCTCCTGGACGCTGCTCGCCGTCCTGGTGCTCGCCCAGATCTGCTACCCGCTGACCACCGGCGCCACCCGGGCCGGGCTGACCGTGGCCACGGTCGTGCTCGGCTGGCTGCTCTCGGTCGGCCACGCGCTGCTCAGCCGGGGCCCTCGGGTGGCGGCGGCGCTGGTCGCGGTGGCCACCGGCGGCGGGTTCGCGATCGAGGCGATCGGGGTGGCCACCGGTGTGCCGTTCGGCAGCTACGACTACTCCGGTGAGCTGGGCCCCAAGCTGGCCGGGGTGCCGTTGATCATCCCGCTGGCCTGGACCTGGATGGCCTGGCCGGCCTGGCTGGCCGCGGTCCGCCTGACCGGCGGCAGCGGCACGCCGCTCGGCCGGTGGGTGGGCCGGATCGCGCTGGCCGCGGTGGGGCTGGCCGCCTGGGACCTCTTCCTCGACCCGCAGATGGTCGCCGAGGGCTACTGGGTCTGGCGGGACGCCACCCCGGCGCTGCCCGGCCTGGCCGGCATCCCGGTCAGCAACTACCTGGGCTGGCTGCTCTTCGCGGTGCTGCTGATGAGCGCGCTGCGCCCGCTGGCCGGTCCGGCCGCCGAGCACACCGACCGGCGGGACCACCCGATGCTCGCGCTGTACCTGTGGACGTACTTCTCCAGCATCCTGGCCCACGCGGTCTTCCTGGACCTGCCCGCGTCGGCGCTCTGGGGCGCGGCAGGCATGGCGGTCACCGCCGTGCCGTTGGCGGTGACCCTGCTGCGCGCCCGCCGGCCCCACCACGCGCGCCGGGACGACCACCAACCGCACCGCCCGGGCGTCGACGCGACCCGATGACCGTCCTCGTCGCCCTGCTGCTCGCCGTCGCCGCGCTGACCGGGCACACCTGGGTCAACGCCGCCCGATGGCTGCGCCGACCCACCGACCGGCCGGATGACGTCGACGAGCCGGTGGCCGTGCTGCTGCCGCTGCGCGACGAGGCCACCCGGGTCACGCCCTGCCTGCGCGCCCTGCTCGCCCAGCGTGGTGTGCCGGCGCTGCGCATCGTGGTCCTCGACGACGGGTCCACCGACGGCACCGCCGACGTGGTCCGCGCGGTCGTCGGCGACGACCCGCGGGTCACCCTGCTCAGCGGGGTCGCCCCGCCGCCGGGCTGGCTGGGCAAGCCGCACGCCTGCTGGCAGTTGGCCACCCGGGCCGACCCGGCGGCCACCGCGCTGGTCTTCGTCGACGCCGACGTGGTGCTCGCCCCGCACGCCGTGGCCGCGGCGGTCACCGAGCTGCGCGCCGCCCGCGCGACGCTGCTGTCGCCGTACCCCCGGATCGTGGTGGCGACGGCGGCCGACCGGCTCGTGCAGCCGCTGTTGCAGTGGTTGTGGCTGACCTTCCTGCCGCTGCGGGCCATGGAGCGCTCGCGGCGGCCGTCGCTGGCCGCGGCGGGCGGGCAGTTCCTGGTGCTGGACCGGGCCGGCTACACCGCCGCCGGCGGGCACGCGTCCGTCGCCGACAAGATCCTGGAGGACGTCGAGCTGGCCCGGGCCGTCAAGCGCGCCGGGAGGCGGATCGCCCTGGCCGACGGCTCCCGGCTGGCCACCTGCCGGATGTACGACGACTGGCCGCAGCTGCGCGACGGGTACTCGAAGTCGCTGTGGGCGTCGTTCGGGCACCCCGGCGCGGCGGCCGCCGTGGTGACGCTGCTGCTCCTGCTCTACACCGCCCCGCCGCTGGTCGCGCTGGCGGTCGCCTCGACAGCTCCCCGGATGTCAATGGTTGCGCTCATCGCATACCTGCTCGGGGTGGCCGGGCGGGTGCTCACTGCCCGGGCGACCGGCGGCCGGTGGTGGCCCGACGCGCTCGCACACCCCGTGTCGGTCGTGGTCCTCGGTTGGTTGACGCTGCGGTCGTACCATCTGCGAAAGCGACGCCGCCTGACCTGGCGGGGCCGCCCGGTCAGCTAGGAGGGCGCGGCATGGCGCGGATCGTGGTCGTCGGCGCCGGGGTGGGTGGCCTGGCCACCGCCGCCCGGCTGGCCGCAACCGGGCACCAGGTGACCGTCTTCGAGGCCGCCGACACGGTCGGCGGCAAGCTCGGCCGGTACGCGCACGACACCCCGGCCGGGATGTTCCACTTCGACACCGGGCCGAGCCTGCTCACCCTGCCCGAGGTCTTCCACGACCTGTTCGAGGCGACCGGGGCGAAGCTCGACGAGTACCTGGACCTGACGCCGCTGGACCCGATCGTCCGGCACGTCTTCGCAGGTGGCGGCCCGACCCTGGATTCGTGCACCGACCCGGTGGAGTTCGCCGCGCGGATCGGGGCCGCCCTCGGCGACCGGGCGGCGGCCGACTGGCAGCGGCTGTGGCGCCGGGCCGCACGGGTGTGGGAGGCCTCCTCGCGGGACATCCTGCGCCGTACCGTCGACTCCCCCCGCGACCTCGCGTCGCTGGCCTGGCGCGTCGGTGACCTGGCTGCCATCGCCCCGGGCCGCACCCTGCGCGGGCTGGGCCGCCGGCACCTGTCCGACCCGCGGCTGCGGATGCTGCTGGACCGGTACGCCACCTACACCGGCGCCGACCCGCGGCGGGCCCCGGCGGCGCTGGTCGCGGTCCCCTACGCCGAGCTGACCTACGGCGGGTGGTACCTGCGCGGCGGGCTGGGCACGCTCGCCGACGCGCTGCTGACCCGCTGCCTGGACCTCGGCGTGGTGGTGCAGACCGGCACCACGGTCACCCGGATCGACGCGGCGGGCGGCCGGGTGCACGGGGTACGCCTCGCCGGCGTCACCGCGCCGGTGCCCGCCGACGTGGTGGTGGCCAACGTCGACGCGCTCACCGTCTACCGCGACCTGCTGCCACACGCGCGCCGGCTGGCCGGCCTGACCGATCGCAGCCTCGCCGGTTTCGTGCTGCTGCTCGGCGTCTCCGGCAGCACCGGCCTGGCGCACCACAACGTCTTCTTCCCGCGCGACTACGACGCGGAGTTCGACGCGGTCTTCGGCGATCCGGGGCGGGGCGTCCGGGCCCGACCGGCGGCCGACCCGACGGTGTTCGTCACCGTGGCCGACGACCCGATGGTCCGCCCCGCCGGGCACGAGGCGTGGTTCGTGCTGGTCAACGCCGCCCGGCAGGGCACCGCCGGTGGCGCGGTCGACTGGCGACGCCCGGGGCTGGCCGACGCGTACGCCGATCGGATCCTGGATGTCCTGGCCGAGCGCGGCGTCGACGTGCGGGACCGGCTGCTGTTCCGCGAGGTGCGCACCCCGGCCGACCTGGACGCGGCGACCGGGGCGCCGGGCGGCGCGATCTACGGCACCGCCGGTGGCCTGCTCCGCCCGGCCAACCGGGGCCCGGCGCACGGGCTGTGGCTGGTGGGCGGCTCCAGCCACCCCGGCGGTGGCCTGCCGATGGTGACCCTCTCCGCGCAGATCGTCGCCGACGAGATCGGCCCCGCCTGGTGAGACCCGACGGGGCGCTCAGCCGGCGTCGAGCAGCGCGCGGCGGACGGTGGACAGCAGCTGCCCCAGCCCGAAGCCGGCCAGCAGCACCCACACCGCGGTCGCCATGGTGATGGTGCCGGCGGCCAGCTCCGGCTCGATCAGGCCGGCCAGCCCAGCGACCACCAGGCCCGCCAGCGCGACCGAGACCCGGGTGGGTCGTTCGCCGACGGTCACCGCGCCGATGTCGCGCATCCCGGCGGAGACCGCGCGGGCCCGGACGTACTCGTGCAGCCAGGACAGCGCCCCGGCTGCGACGACAAGCGCGCCCGGCGCGCCGACCAGCCAGAACGCCAGCAGCCACGCCACCTCGCCGAGCCGGTCGGCCAGCGAGTCGTAGACGTAGCCGAGCCGGGTGGTGCGGCCGGTGGCGACGGCCACCGCACCGTCCACGCTGTCGGCCACCGCGGCGAGCAGCACGAACAGCGCGCCGAGGAACGGGCCGTCGCCCGGCCGGGTCGCCAGCAACGGTACGCAGAAGCAGAGCAGCACCCCCGCCACGGTGACCGGGGTGGGGCCGACCCGCAGCCGACCCAGCACATACCCGACGTGGTAGGCGAACCGCAGCCAGGCACGCACCACCGGCGCGGCGACCCGCGGGTCGAACCCGCCGTGCAACCGCGCCCACGCCGTGGCGTACTGGTCCCAGTTCAGCTGTGTGCCCACCTGAGGATCAACCGTCGTGCCGGGCATCAGGTGTCGCAGACTCCGTGTTCACACCCGCGCGCCGGCCTTGAGGTTCTGCCAGACCTCTCGGGTGGCGGTGGACCGGTTGAGGGTGATGAAGTGGACACCCGGAACGCCCTCGTCCAGCAGTCGACGGCACATGTCGCTGGCCTGCTCGATGCCGAGCCGGCGCAACGCCTCCGGGTCGTCGGCCACCCGCTCGAAGCGCGCCGCCAGCGCCGGCGGGAAGGGCGCCCCGGACAGCTGCACGGACCGCTCGATGGTGCCGATCTGGGTCACCGGCATCACCCCGGCCAGGATCGGGGTGTCGCAGCCGGCGGCGGCCACCCGGTCGCGCAGGCGCAGGTAGTCGTCGGCCTCGAAGAACATCTGCGTGATCGCGAACTCCGCGCCGGCCCGGCACTTGCGGACGAACTGCGCGGTGTCGCTGGCCACGTCGGGCGAGCGGGGGTGCTTGTACGGGAAGGCCGCCACACCGACGCTGAAGTCACCGGAGTCGCGCACCAGCCGGACCAGGTCCTCGGCGTAGTCGACGCCCTCGGGGTGGCGGACCCACTCGCCGCCCGGGTTGCCCGGCGGGTCACCGCGCACGGCCAGCACGTTGCGCACCCCGACCCCGGCGAGCCGGCCGATCACGTGCCGCAGCTCGGCCACGGAGTGGTTGACCGCGGTCAGGTGGGCCATCGGCAGCAGGGTGGTGTCGGTGGCGATCCGCTCGGTCACCGCCACGGTGGTGTCCCTGGTCGAACCGCCCGCGCCGTAGGTGATCGACACGAACGACGGACGCAACGACTCCAGCTCGCGGATCGCCTGCCAGAGCAGCCGCTCCCCCGCCTCGGTCTTGGGCGGGAAGAACTCGAACGAGAAGGTCGGCTGGCGGTCACGGATGAGCTCCCCGATCGCCGGCTGCGGATTGGGGAGTACCGAGGGAAGACCGAGCGCCACGACCCGACTCTAGCGGGCGACGCCATCGGGACCCAGGAGCTTCCCACCGCCGTACGCGAGTCGGTCGATCCCGGCCCTGCGGCGCGGCCAGGCCGTCTGCGGCGGACTCCACAAACTCAGGTCGGATGAACAACGAACGTCTGGCGATGGCATCACCTCTGCTGTCGAGCTGGTAACAGTCGATCCAGCACCAACCGTCGTAGGTAACCCAGTCAAGCCTTCTGATGACCCGAACGGTTATCGGGCTCATGAACTGAACGCTGACCTTCCGATCAAGCCGCAGAACGTCACCGGCCTTCACGGCTGCTTCCTTGCTCGCCAGAGCTTCAGAATGAGTCCAGGCTCTGAGCTTTGGACAGCCATCCTGCCGGCAGCGTGGGCACGTCTTGCGGATGTGCAGATCCACTATGAAACCGGCCATGATCACGAGAAACGGTGGCTCCGGCCTGATCTCCTCAAGCATTAGGGCGGTCGTCTCGCTGGCTGTGCCGCTTCGCGGCTGGCCGTGCGCTGGTGGTATCTCCCTGCTTCCGTGGCGGCGTAGGAGGGTCACAGGCCACGGGCTGATAGGCCGAGCGCTCGACGACGTCGATCGATTCGTTAGGACGTTGGAACCACTTCCATCGACGCATGAGCTGCCTCCCGAGACCCCTTGGGTGGCCGACACGCAGTGCCTACCCCTAGATCACTCAGCGTGCCGACCACACTGCAACCCTAATCCTGTCTAGGCACCCTGTCCAGACAGGTAATGTCGTGTCATGGCGAACAGGCGGTCGGGAAGATCGGGAGTACGGTGACGGGCGTGCCTACCCCGCACCCACAGCCGCGCCGCTACCGGCAGGTCGCCGACGAGCTACGCCACCGGATCGAGGCCGGCGTGATCGCCCCCGGCTCCTTGCTGCCCAGTGAATCGACCTTGATGGCCGAGTTCGCAGTCGCGCGCGGAACCGTTCGTGAAGCCTTGGCGCTGCTGCGGGCAGAGGGCTTGGTGATGACAGAGGTTGGACGAGGCACCTACGCCCGTCCGATCATGCCCGTGCGTCGACTCGCTTCCGAGAGGTACCGCAAAGAGCTGGAGCAGGTTCGCAGCGGCGAGCTCGGGACGTCCTTCACTGCTGACCAGCAGGTCGAATGGTCTGCCTACAGCCTCGATAAGAGCTTCTTCGAGGTGCCGGCTACCGAGTCCATGGCCGAGCTGTTCGGGGTGGAGCAGGGGACGATGCTATTGGAGCGCCATTTCCTGTTCCGTACTCACGGCGTGCCGCAACAGCTGTCCGTCTCGTCGCTGCTGCTCGACATGGTCGCCGGCACCCCGGTAGCCGACCCGGAGAACGAGCCCTGGCCAGGCGGCAACACGTCACAGCTCTATAGCCTCGGGCACACCGTCACTGGCATCCGTGAGCGGCCGGGATGGAGGATGCCGACGCCGGATGAGGTGGAGGCTCTGCAAATCCCTGGCGGAGTTCACGTCGTGGTGATCACTCGACAGACGTATGTCGGTGAGCGCGTGGTCGAGGTGGCGCGAATCGTCAGGCGTGCCGATCTGGTGGAGTTGGACTACTGGGTTGACCTCACCTAAGCCGACAGACCGGGCCCGCAGCCGGTAGTGCCCGACGCGGGGGCGGTGCGGCCCGGCGACGCGCGGCACGTTCGGCGAAGGAAGCCGTCGTACCCCCGGGGTAGGAAGGGGGAGCGCGGGAGGGGCGGCGGGGGTGGCCCGGTTCCCGCGTGGGGGTCACCCAGCCGAGGTGTGCCCGGCCCGTGGCGCGGGCGGGGTGTCACCGCGTCGACGTCCGCCGGGAGGACCCGTGACCTCGTCCCCACCGCCGCACCGCACCCAACTCGGGCCGCTCCTGGTCCGGCATCGGCTGGCCCGGGGTTGGAGCCAGCGGCGCACCGCCGCCGAGTTGTGCGCCGCCGCGGGCGTGCCGACGTTGAGCCGCCACGAGGTGTCCCGGTGGGAACGGCAGCGACGCGTACCCGGCGGGTTCTGGCTCGGCTGGCTCGCCGTCGTGCTGGACATACCGGCGGCGGTGCTCACCGAGGCGGCCGTGCGCACCCGGCGAACCTGCCCGCCCACGGCCGGCGGGTCGGGCCGACCCGGCGCGGACGGTGCGCGGCCGGCCGGGCGGACCGGTCCGGGCCGTACCGGCGGCAGTACGCGTGGCGGTGGAGCGCGAGCCGGGACGACCCGCTAGCGTCGTGGCGTGACCCACGCTGCTCCCGTGTCCCCCGTCGACCGTGCCGGCCTGCGGGAGCGGGTCGACCGGGCGCTCACCGAGTTTCTGGCCGGCCAGCGGGCCCGGTTGACCCGGGTGGACGAGGCCCTCGTCCCGGTGGCGGAGGCGATCGAAGCCTTCGTGCTCGGTGGCGGCAAGCGCCTGCGCCCGGCCTTCGCGTACTGGGGGTTCCGGGGAGCCGGCGGGGTGGACGGCGACCAGGTCCTCACGGCCCTCGCGGCGCTGGAGTTCGTGCAGGCCAGCGCCCTGATCCACGACGACCTGATGGACCGTTCCGACACCCGGCGCGGCGAGCCGGCGGTGCACCGGCGGTTCGCGACCCGGCACCGGGCGGCCGGCTGGGGCGGCGACCCGGACGGGTTCGGCGACTCCGCCGCGATCCTGCTCGGTGACCTCTGCCTGGTGTGGTCCGACGAGCTGCTGCACTCCGCCGGCCTGGACCTGCGGGCGGTGGCCCGGGCCCGGCCGGTCTTCGACGAGATGCGCACCGAGGTCACCGTCGGGCAGTACCTCGACGTGCTGACCCAGGTCACCGGGGACACGTCGGTGGAACGGGCCAGCAAGGTCGCCCGGTACAAGTCGGCGAAGTACACCGTCGAGCGTCCGCTGCTGCTCGGCGCCGCGCTGGCCGACGCGGGCGAGGACATCCGGACGACCTACTCGGCGTACGGGTTGCCGTTGGGCGAGGCGTTCCAGCTCCGCGACGATGTGCTGGGGGTCTTCGGTGACCCGGCGCAGACCGGCAAGCCGGCCGGGGACGACCTGCGCGAGGGCAAGCGCACCTATCTGGTGGCGGCGGCCGTGGAGGCCACCGACGACGCGGGCCGGGAGCTGCTGCTCAGCCAGCTCGGCGACCCGGGCCTGGACGAGCGGGGCGTGGCCCGGCTACGCGAGCTGATCGACGCGAGCGGGGCGCTGGCCCGCACCGAGCAGCGGATCGTCACACTCACCGACTCCGCGCTCGCCGCGCTGACGGCCGTCGACCTGGACACCGAGGCCCGCCAGGCCCTGGTAGACCTGGCCATAGCGGCAACCCGCCGAGCCGACTAACCCCGTCCCCCCTCCCCCACCCCCTCCCGGAGCGCGTCGATCATGAAGTTGTTGCCCACGCGCGCGGCGTGTCGTGGCAACAACTTCATGATCGACGGTGAATCTGGAGGCCCGGGAGTCGTCTAGAAGCCCAGGGCCTGGGCTCGGCGCTTGACCTCGCGGGCCTGGTCGCCGGAGAGGGCCGCGGCCGGGGTGTCGCCGGGAAGCGTGTCGTCCGGCTCGTAGAGCCAGCGCAGCGCCGCCTCGTCGTCGTAGCCGTTGTCGGCGAGCAGGTTGAGCACGCCGGGCAGGTGCTTGAGAACTGTCTCGTTGGCCACCAGCTCCGCGGGTATCCGGCGGATGCCGTCGCGGCGGACCGCCAACAGCTCCCGGTCGCGGATCATCTGGTGCACCTTGCTGATCGACACGTCGAGCCGCTCGGCGACGTCGGGCAGGGCGAGCCAGCCCGCCGGGTCAGTGGGGCCGGCGAGCTCGGGGCCGGGTACGGCCTGGTCGGGTACGGATTCGGTCACCCGATCACCCTGCCACGCCGCGGCCGGCGAGGGCCACCGGCACCCCGCACGGCCAGTCCGCGCCCGCCGACGGGCACCGTCGGTGAGCAGCGGATCAGGGCCACCACCGAGGTGGCGATCACGACGGGACGGACCAGGGACGACTCCGGGCTGTAGCATCCTGTTCAACTCCCACCCCCTGGACACATAGACTCCCTGCCGATGGACACACAGGTCGCCGACACGTTGCTGGGCTCGCTGATCGACGGGCGCTACCGCATTCGCGGTCGCGTGGCCCGTGGCGGCATGGCGACCGTGTACACCGCCACCGACGAACGCCTCGAGCGCACCGTCGCAGTCAAGATCATTCACCCGACCCAGGCGCCCGAGGCACGGGCCCGGATCGCCAACTTCGTGGCCCGGTTCACCGACGAGGCGAAGACCATCGCCCGGCTGACCCACCCGAACGTCGTCGCGGTCTACGACCAGGGCACCCACGCCGGTCTGCCGTATCTGGTGATGGAGTACGTCCGCGGCCGTACGCTGCGCGACGTGCTGGCTGAGCGACGCCGGCTCAACCCGGACGAGGTGCTGGCCATCGCCGAGCAGATGCTCGCCGCGATCGCCGCCGCGCACCGGGCCGGCCTCGTGCACCGCGATGTCAAACCGGAGAACGTGCTGGTCGCCGAGGCGCCCACCGGCGGCGTCGCCAACCTGGTGGACAGCGTCGTCAAGGTGGCCGACTTCGGGTTGGCCCGCGCGGTCGAGGCCAGCGCCGACGAGGAGCAGGGCAACCAACTGATGGCCACCGTGGCGTACGTCGCCCCGGAGTTGGTCACCGAGGGTCGGGCCGACCCGCGCACCGACGTCTACTCCGCCGGCATCGTGCTGTTCGAGATGCTCACCGGCCGGGTGCCGTACGACGGGGACCGTCCGGTGGACGTGGCCTGGCAGCACGTCGACCGGGATGTGCCCGCGCCCTCGACGCTGGTGCCCGGCCTGCCGTCGGCCCTCGACGCTCTGGTCCAGCGGGCCACCCGGCGTGATCCCGCCGCCCGGCCCGCCGACGCCGGCGCGCTGCTGGCCGAGGTTCAGGTCGCCCGGGACCGCCTGGGTGACGTCAACAGCACCAGCACCGCCGTGCTGCGTCGGGTGACGGACGAGCCGCCGGTCTCCCAGCCGACCATGATGGTCGCCACGGTCCGCCCGGCCGAACGGCCGACCTGGGCCCGGCTGCCGGAGGGCGCCAGTCAGGGGCCGGGCCGGCGGCGGGCCGCACCGGAGCCGTCGGAGGGTCTGGGAGCCCGGCTCGCGGCGCTGCGCACCACGGTGCTGGGCAATCCGCAGGGCCGGCTGGCCGTCGCCGCCGTGGTGGTGACGCTGGGCCTGGTGGCCGCGCTGGGCGGCTGGTGGTTCGGTGTCGGCCGCTACACGTCCGCCCCGCAGCTGGTCAGCCTGAGCAAGACCGACGCGCAGGCCCAGGCCGAACGCGCCGGCCTGACCCTGGCGTACGGGGAGCCGCGCTACGACGAGAAGGCTCCGAAGGACAGCGTGCTCGGGCAGGACCCGGCCTCGGCCAGCAAGATCGTCAAGGGTGGCACGATCACCCTGACCCTCTCGCTGGGTCCGGAGCGCTTCCCGGTACCGGACGTGATCGGCAAGGAGTACGAGCTGGCCGAGGCCGATCTGGTCAACGTCAAACTGGTGGTGGCCAAGGGCACCCCCCGTTACGACGACACCCTGCCGGCCGGCGTCGTCCTGGACAGCTCCCCGAAGGTGGGGGCCGAGGTCAAGCCGGGCACGAAGATCACCCTCATCCTGAGCCGAGGCCGGGCGCCGGTGTCGGTGCCGAACCTGGTCGGCAAGAGCCTCACCGATGCGCGGGCCACCCTGAGCGGGCTTGGCCTGGTGCCGGTGGAGACCTTCAAGGACTCCGACAAACCCAAGGACGAGATTCTCAGCCAGAGTCCGGCCGACGGCGCGGGCGTGGAGAAGGGCACCCAGGTCAAGCTGGAGATCAGCAAGGGTCCGCCGCTGGTCGTCGTGCCCCGGGTGATCGACCTGCCCTGCTCGCAGGCTAAGCAGTTGCTGGAGAGCCAGGGCTACCCGGTGACCGTCGCGTTCAACCCGAACGCCACGGTCCGGATCCAGGCCCCGGGCGAGAATTCACAGGTGCCCCCGGGCACCCCGGTCACCATCACGTGTTTCTGATGCCGAGGCTTCGTTCGCGGCCGGTGGGCGCGCACACTCCGACCTCCGGGGGGTTGGCGAAGGCCGCCCTGCCGTACGTCGACGCGACCGGCGCCGAGGCCGTGCAGGTGTACGTCTCCAACTCGCGAGGCTGGGCGCTGCCCCCGGGTGACCCGGCGCAGGACGCGCTGTTCCGCGAGGGCTGCGCCGAGCGGGGCATCCCCGCGTTCATCCACGCCTCGCTGCTGGTCAACCTGGGCTCACCCACGCCGGCCACGGTCGAGAAGTCGGCGCAGACGCTGGCGCACGCGCTGCGCCGGGGTGTGGCGATCGGCGCGCGGGCGGTGGTGTTCCACGCCGGCAGCGCGGTCGACGAGGGGTACGCCGAGGCGGCGATGCGGCAGGTCCGTCGGGAGCTGCTGCCCCTGCTCGACTGGGCCGCCGAGGCCGGTGGGCCGATGCTGCTGGTCGAGCCGAGCGCCGGTGGCGGCCGCTCGCTCGCCTCCCGCGTGGAGCAGCTCGGGCCCTACCTCGACACGGTGGACCGGCATCCCATGCTCGGGGTCTGCTTCGACACCTGCCACGCCTGGGCCGCCGGTCACGACCTGGCCGCCGAGGGCGGGATGACCGCGACCCTGGACACGCTGGTGGCCACCGTGGGGCCCGACCGGTTGCGGCTGGTGCACGCCAACGACTCGAAGGATCTGTGCGGCTCGACCCGGGACCGGCACGAGAACATCGGCAAGGGCACCATCGGCGAGCCGGCCTTCGCGGAGCTGATGGCCCATCCGGCCACCGCCGGTGTCCCCGTGGTGGTGGAAACCCCCAGCGAGAAGCAGCTCGGCCACACCGCCGACATAGCAACCCTCAACCGCCTGAACCCCTAACCCCCCACCCGCACCCCACCCGGCCCCGGGCCCTCCGGGCCCGCCCCCGGGGTGATCAAGAGCTTTGCGTCAGAATCCGGTCTCCGGATGACGCAAAGCTCTTGATCAACAAGGGGTGGGTCAGGCGGCCAGGACCTTGGTCAGGGCGGTGGCCGCTCGGTCGATCGCGGTGTCGTCGACGCCCAGGTGGGTGACCAGGCGGGCGGTACGGGGGCCGAGCACCGAGACCAGTACGCCCTCCGCGCGTGCGGCGGCGGCCAGAGCGCGGGCGTCCAGCGCGTGCTTGGTCAGGTCCAGCGGGACGAGGTTGGTGCGGACCGCTGTGGCGAGCACCCCGAACGGCGCGACCGCCTCGGCGAGCCGGGCCGCCCTCGCGTGGTCCTCGGCCAGCCGGTCGACGTGGTGCGCGAGGGCGTACCGGCCGGCGGCGGCGAGGATGCCGGCCTGGCGCATGCCGCCGCCCATCCGCTTGCGGATCAGCCGGGCCCGTTCGATCTTCTCCGCGCTGCCCACCACCAGCGAGCCGACCGGCGCGCCGAGCCCCTTGGAGAGGCAGACGGACAGCGTGTCGAAGAGCCGGCCGTACTCGGTCAGGGGCACCCTGTCGGCGACGTGCGCGTGCCAGATCCGGGCGCCGTCGCAGTGCAGCGCCACCCCCGCGTCGTCGGCGACACCGCGCAGCTCCCGCAGGGTGGCCAGCGGGATAACCCCGCCACCGCCCCGGTTGTGGGTCTGCTCGACGGCGATCGCGCGGGTGGGCACGGCGAAGTAGCCGTCCGGACGGATCATCCGGGCGACCAGCTCCGGGTCGATGTCCGCGCCGACAGCGGGCCAGGTCCGCGAGGAGATCCCGCCGTACGCGGCCGCGGCGCCGATCTCGTACGTGACGACGTGCGCGTCGGCGTCGCAGAGCAGCTCGTCGCCGGGCGACACCAGCAGTTGCAGGGCGATCTGGTTGGCCATCGACCCACTCGGGGCGAAGAGCGCCGCCTCGTGCCCGAACAGCGCGGCGACCTCCGCCTCCAGCGCGTTCACGGTGGGATCCTCGCCGTAGACGTCGTCACCGACCTCGGCGGCGGCCATCGCCTCCCGCATCCCGGCGGTCGGCCGGGTCACCGTGTCGGAACGCAGGTCCACGAACGCGTCAGCCATGATCATCCCTTCGTCCGTCGACTGCGGGGCCCGCGTCAGCCACGCAGCATCTCCGCCACGAGGAAGGCCAGCTCCAGCGACTGCTGGGTGTTCAGCCGAGGATCGCAGGCGGTCTCGTACCGGTCGGGCAGGTCGAGGTCCTCGATTCCCTGGGCGCCGCCGAGACACTCGGTGACGTCCTCACCGGTCAACTCGACGTGCAGGCCGCCGGGGTGGGTGTCCAGGCCACGGTGCACCTCGAAGTAGCCGAGCACCTCGTCGACGATCCGGTCGAAGTGCCGGGTCTTGTAGCCGTTGGACGACTCGTGGGTGTTGCCGTGCATCGGGTCGCACTGCCAGACCACCTTGGCGCCGGAGGCCGTGACCTTGGCCACGATCGGCGGCAGGGCGTCGCGGACCCGGTGGTTGCCCATCCGGCTGATCAGGGTGAGCCGGCCGGGGATGTTGTCCGGGTTGAGCTTCTCGCACAGCTCGATCGCCTCGTCCGGGGACGTGGTCGGGCCGAGCTTGACGCCGATCGGGTTGGCGATCCGGGAGATGAAGTCGATGTGCGCGCCGGTGATCTGCCGGGTGCGCTCGCCGACCCAGAGGAAGTGCCCGGACAGCCCGTACGCCCGGCGGTCGGAGACCCGGGTGAGCGCCCGGTCGTACTCCAGGGCGAGGGCCTCGTGGGAGCAGTAGAGGGTGACGGTCCGCAGCGCCTCGTCGTCGGTCATCCCGCAGGCCCGGATGAAGGCCAGCGCCCGGTCGATCTCCCGGGCGATCGCCTCGTAGCGCTCCCCCGCCGGGGAGGTCTTCACGAAGCCCTTGTTCCAGTCGTGCACCGCGTGCAGGTCGGCGAGCCCACCGGCGAGGTACGCCCGCAGCATGTTCATCGCGGCGGCCGAGTTGGCGTACGCCCGGATCATGCGCTGCGGGTCGGCGACGCGGGCGGCCGGGTCGGCCTCCAGCGAGTTGATCATGTCGCCGCGGTAGGCGGGCAGGCCACGCGCGTCGGTGGGCAGCGAGCGGGGCTTGGTGTACTGGCCGGCGACCCGGGCGACCTTGACCACCGGCAGCGACGCGCCGTAGGTGAGCACGATCGCCATCTGGAGCAGGGTGCGGGCGTTGGCCAGCAGGTGGCTCTCGGTGTTGTCGACGAAGGTCTCGGCGCAGTCACCGCCCTGGAGCAGGAACGCCTTGCCCTCGCAGACCAGGGCCAGCTTCTGCCGGAGCTGGTCCACCTCGTAGGGCGCGACGACCGACGGCACGGTGTCGAGCACCTTGCAGACCTCGGCGACGGCGGCCGGATCGGACCACGGTGGGGTCTGCTCGCGGGGCAGCTCCCGCCAGCGGTCCAGACCGAGGGCGGCGTCCTCGGCGGAGTCGACTGTCGGACGGCTGGTCTGCAAGCCCGGGCTGCCTACCGCGGGATGGCTCAGCTGATGCCACTCATGGCGCATGAGAGAAAGCGTACGGCGACCGTGGGCGTACCCGAGCGGCGAGGGGGACGGTTCCGGCAGATGGGAGATCAATCCCACCGATGTCGGTCGGTCAGGACACCGGTGAGGCGCCGACCCCGTTTGGCGACGGGCTGGCGGCGGGGTTACCGCCCGGCGCCTCCCCGGCGATGCACCAGTCGCCGCCGTCGCGGGTGACGGTGAACACCAGCGGGCGGGTGACCTTGCTCTTTCCGGCGGTGACCGAGACCGAGACGCTGACCTCCTGGCCGCGCGGGCCGGACCGGACGTCGGTGATGGCCGCCTCGGGCACCTCGAAGTGGTCGGCGAAGTCGCCGTTGGGGCCGGTGGCGGCCAGGTCGAACCCTTCGTGCAGCAGCTCGCAGAGCTGGCTGCGGCCGGCGGCGACGTCCTTGGCGGTCATCGCGTCGAGGTACGCCTGCACGCGCTCGCGGGACCGGGTGCCGGCCTCCTCGGCGGGGGCACGCTCGGGCTTGGCGGTCGACTCGTCCTCGTCACCGCCGCCGATCCCGCAGCCGACCAGGGCGGCCGGGAGCAGCACCAGGCCGGTGGCGGCCGCCGCCAGCCTGCGGTGGATCGGGCGCATGACCACCTCCGTCGACGGGGAATCGAGACGTGCCGAGCCGCGAGTCTGCCACATCGGGCCCGACCTGCCCAAGGCCGACGGCCCGGCCGACCCGCCTAAGGCCGACGGCCCGGCCGACCTGCCCAAGGCCGGCGGCCCGGCCGACCCGCCTAAGGCCGACGGCCCGGCCGACCCGCCCCACGCCGGCGGCCCGGCCGACGCTGGGCGTCGACCGGGCCGGTACGGCACGGGCGGGGAGAGGCGGTGCGGGCCCCTCCCCGCCGTGTGGGTGGTGCGTCGACCGTCGGCTCAGCCGAGGCCGCCCTTGATGGCGCCGATGAGCTCGCCGTTGCTGGTGTCGCCGGAGAGCTCCCAGAAGAACGCGCCACCGAGGCCCTGGTTGTTCGCGTACGTCATCTTGCCGTTGATGGTCGACGGGGTGTCGTAGCTCCACCAGTTGCTGCCGCACTTGGCGTACGCGGTGCCGGCGATCGTGCCGGTGGCCGGGCAGGTGTTCTTGAGGACCTTGTAGTCCTCGATGCCCGCCTCGTAGGTGCCCGGCGCCGCGCCGGTGGCGCTGCCGCCCGGTGCGGCCTGCGTGACGCCCGTCCAGCCCCGACCGTAGAAGCCGATGCCGAGCAGCAGCTTGTTGGCCGGGATGCCCTTGCTCTTGAGCTTCTGGATCGCCGCGTCGGAGTTGAAGCCCTGCTGCGGAATGCCGGTGTACGAGGTGAGCGGCGAGTGCGGCGCCGTCGGGCCCTGGGCGTTGAAGGCGCCGAAGTAGTCGTACGTCATCGGCATGAGCCAGTTGAGGTTGCCGATGGCACCGGCGTAGTCGGTGGCGTCGATCTTGCCGCCGTTGCTGCCGTCCGCGGTGATCGCGGCGGTGACCAGGGCGCTGGACCCGAACTTCGACCGCAGGGCGCCGATCACGTTCTTGAACGCGTTGGGGCCGCTGGTGTCACAGGTCAGGCCGCAGGCGTTCGGGTACTCCCAGTCGACGTCGATGCCGTCGAAGACGTCCGCCCAGCGCGGGTCCTCGACCAGGTTGTAGCAGCTCTCGGCGAACGCGGCCGGGTTCTGGGCGGCCTGGGTGAAGCCGCCGGACCAGGTCCAGCCGCCGAACGACCAGATCACCTTGAGGTGCGGGTTCAGCTGCTTGAGCTTGCGCAGCTGGTTGAAGCTGCCGCGCAGCGGCTGGTCCCAGGTGTCGGCGACGCCGTCCACGCTCTCCGCCGCCGTGTACGCCTTGTCGTAGTCGGCGTAGCTGTCACCGATGGTGCAGCGACCGCCCGTGGTGTTGCCGAAGGCGTACAGGATGTGGGTCAGCTTGGCGGCCGAGCCACTGGTCTGGATGTTCTTGACGTGGTAATTGCGCCCGTAGACGCCCCACTCGGCGAAGTAACCGACGACCTTCTTGCCGCCCGTGTTCGGCGGGGTGGTGGTCGGGGGCGCCGTGGTGGGCGGAGCGGTGGTGGGCGGCGCCGTGGTGGGTGGGGCCGTGGTGGGCGGCGCGGTGGTGGTCGGCGGGGTGGTCGGGGTGCCACCGCCGCACGGTGCGCCGTTGACGGTGCAGTTCAGCGGCGCCTTGTAGGCGCCGGTGCCGTTGTAGCCCCAGCTGAACGAGGCGCCGGGCGCGAGGCTGCCGGCCCAGCTCTTCTTGACGGCGACGTAGTGGTTGCCGCTGCTCGTGACGTCGGCGTCCCACGCGCTGCTGATGGTGGTGCCTGACGGCAGGTCGAACTCGATGCGCCAGGTGGCGACCGTGGCGCTGGAGCCGTTGGTCACGGTCACCTTCGTCTCGTGACCGGTCCCCCAGTCCTGCGCCTTGGCGAACGTGGTGGTGACCGAGCCGGCACCGAACGCGGTCGTCATCGGCACCGCCGCGACGGTCACGGCGACCACGGCACCGGCCCAGAGGGCCCGGCGGAGCGATCTTTTCATAAGGCGTCTCCCGAACTGTTAGGAAACTTTCCAAAAGAGATGGTGAGACGGTACTCACGCCGTCATCAGTTCGTCAAGATGTCCATGTTTCGATTTCTTCTGGTGCGTGGACTGCGCCCGCACCGAGCCGCCGGTCAGCGGTCGGGGGTCGCGGGCCGACGCGTAGCCTCGGGCCCATGACCGTCTTCGACATCCCGATCGACGCCCTCAGCGGCGGGCCCGCCGACCTCGCCCAGTACCGGGGCCGGGCGCTGCTGGTGGTCAACGTCGCCTCCCGGTGCGGCCTCACCCCGCAGTACGCCGGCCTCCAGACCCTCGCCGACACCTACGCCGAGCGTGGCCTGGTGGTGCTGGGCGTGCCGTGCAACCAGTTCGCCGGGCAGGAGCCGGGCACCGCCGCCGAGATCAGCGACTTCTGCCAGGTCAACTACGGGGTGACTTTTCCGCTGACCGAGAAGGTCGACGTGCACGGGCCCGACCGGCACCCGCTCTACGCCGCGCTGGTGGACACTCCGGACGCCGACGGACACACCGGGGACGTCCGCTGGAACTTCGAGAAGTTCCTGGTGACCCCGGACGGCACGGTCGCCGCCCGCTTCGCCCCCACGGTCGAACCCGACTCCGAAGACCTCCGCGCGGCGATCGAAAAAACCCTCCCCACCCCCGCCTGACCCCACCCCCCACCCCCTCGACCCGCCCGCGGTGATCAAGAGGTTTGCGTCAGGGGTGAGCCTCCATCTGACGCAAACCTCTTGATCACCAGGTGCGGGGGGTCGGCGGCGGCGTCGCCCGGACCGACCACCGTCGGGTGGCACATTTCCGCGGGGCCGGTCAGCGACGGGCGTGCGCAGTACGTTGTGCAGAACCGGCTCGCGGCGCAGCCAGGCGTCCGCGCCGGCACACGCCGGCCGGCCGCGCAGCCGCTCGGCGTCGGTCAACCGGAATAACCCACCGTGCCGGTCGGGAATGCGTCGTGGGTGGACGAAGTTGGGAAGAAGCATGACAACTGTGGGACTGATCGGCAGCGGCCACATCGGCGGCACGGTGGCCCGGCTGGCGGTGGCCGCCGGCTACGACGTGGTACTGAGCAACTCGCGCGGGCCGGAGACGCTCACCGACCTGGTCGACGAGCTGGGCGAGCGGGCCAGCGCCGCCACGGCGCAGGACGCGGCGCAGGTCGGCGACCTGGTGGTGGTCAGCGTGCCACTCAAGGCGTACCGGGCGGTGCCCGCGCAGCCGCTGGCCGGCAAGGTCGTCATCGACACCAACAACTACTACCCGGAGCGTGACGGCGCCTTCCCGGAGTTGGACGCCGGCAAGATCACCAGCAGCGAACTCCTCCAGCGGCACCTACCGGACTCGCGGGTCGTCAAGGTCTTCAACAACATCTACTTCAAGGCCCTCGCCGAGCTCCCCCGGCCGTCCGGGGCGGCCGACCGCAGCGCGCTCGCGATCGCCGGTGACGACGCCGCCGCGAAGGCCGAGGTGACCGCCTTCCTGGACCGGATCGGTTATGACGCGGTCGATGTCGGCCCGCTCGCCGAGGGGTGGCGTTACCAGCCGGACACCCCGGCGTACGGCTTGCCCTACTCCGCCACGCCGACCGACTGGCAGCGCCCCGCACCGGCTGACGCCGAGAAGCTGCGCGCCGCGCTGGCCGCCGCCACCCGCTGAGCACCGCCGCCGTCCTGGGACGACCGCCTACCGGGTGGCCGTTTCCAGGGCGGCGGCGAGTTCGTCGTCGTAGCTGGCGATGGGCTGGCCGTCCACGGCGTACGCGACGAGTCGGCCCTGCGCCATGCTCGCCGACCGGAACGAGAACGTCCGCGTACCGGGGTAGGCCGCCAGCAGGGGAATGTCCCGGGGCGCTCCCCCCCGGGGCGGAGTAGTACGCCAGCCGGGCCACCTGCGCGGAGACCACACCGTTGACCCGGACCTTCGTCTTCTCCGCCCGGGTGCCGAAGGTGACCGGCGCGTCGGTGGCATAGGCGGCGCACTCGGCCGGGCTTCGACAGACGAAGAAATACCGCGGATTGACGACGTCGCCGAGGGCGTACGCCTTGAACGTCGGGTCCGCTCCTGCGGGCAGCGGTTGCACGGCGAAGAAGGCGAGTGCCACCGCGGCCGAGACGCCCACCCGCAGCCAGGCCCGGCCGGCGGCGGATCGCCGGTTGCTCCGGGCGGTCGCGACCGCGACACCACCGAAGCCGGCCAGGCACAGCAGGCACACGCCGACGGCACGGGCGTTCTCGAACAGGAACTGCACGCCCGGCCGCGTCGACACCGGGCCGAGGACCGCGCCCAGCGAGACGACCATGGCGGCGAGCAACGCGGCACCGGCCACCCGCTGGGTGATGCCGGACGCGCCGACCAGCAGCATCGCGGCGAGCACCGGCCACACCTGATGGTGGGTCCAGGACACCGGGGACGCGGCCACCGTGGCGCAGCCGACGAGGACCGCCGCGTGCCCGGGGCGGCCCTGCCCGGCCAACTGCCGGGCGCGCAGGAGCGCCGCCCCGCAGATCACCGCCACCAGCCCGGCCCAGAGCACGGGCAGCGCCCCCTCGTCGACCCCGAGGCGCAACAGCATCCCGTGCACCGACTGGTTGCCCAGCGAGGCCAGGTTGCCGATCCGCGAGGTCTGCCGGACCGCCTGGGTCCAGTAAGTCCAGCTCTCGCCGGGCAGCACGACCGCCGCCAGCCCGGCACAGGCTCCGCGCGTCGCCACCGCGCGGCCGGCGTCGCGGTAGCGCCCGGTCGCGAGGAAGTACGCGACGAACAGCAGCGGGGTCAGCTTGATCGCCGCGGCCACCCCGACGAGCACCCCGCGCAGCCGGGGTGGGACGACGCCCATCCCGTCCAGCAATGCCAGCAACACGATGAAAATGCTGACCTGCCCGAAACGCAGGTTGCTCTGCACCGGCGCCGAGAGCATCAGCACCGTGGCGGCCACCGCGACGAGCAGCGGGCGGTGCGACCGATCGGTGCTCAGCGCGACGCCGACCAGGCCGGCGATGGCGACGACCGCCGCGCACGTCGCCACCAGCCAGACGCCCTGGAGTACGCCCTCGCTGACGGCGGTGATCGGGCCCAGCACCAGGGCTGCGAACGGCGGATAGGTGAACGGCCCGCCGTTTCGGGCGCGGTACTCGTACAGCGGCCGGCCGGCGTGCAGATCGGACAGTGCGCCGTAGTAGATGTGCAGGTCGCTGAGCCGGTCGCCGCGCCTGAGCACGAGCACACAGGACACCAGCGCGACGACGCCGAACGCCGCCCACGCCAGCGCCACCCGGCGATCCCGCATCGCCCGAGAATAGGCGAACGCAAGGCCGAGCGAAGGTCCCGTCGACCGTTGGCCGCGCAGTCCAACGCCGACGAGCACGACCTCGACCGTCTGGCACAGGCGCTATTTCTGGAATAGCACCGACGCGACGTCCGCCACGATTCCGAGAGCCCAGTCCAACTGCGGACAATCGTGATGACCTTGACACTCCAGGCAGCCGCCTGTCTGCCAGGGCCGATCACGCGCTCGGGACCAGTGCGCGTCGAGGACCCGCTCCGCCATGAAGAGTTCGGTCGCCCTGGACACCGGCTCGTCGATCGCCATCGTCCGCACCTTTCCCGAGGTCACGAGATGCCAGCCCTGGAGGGCGGAGGCCATGCGTCGCGCCCTCCAGGGTGGATGGATCGAAAACCTCGGGGTGCTGAAGTCCAGAAGCGTCCGACCGCTGTCTCACTGTATCCACTGTCTCACTGTAGTCATGTTCTCACTGTGCTCAGTCGAGTCGCGTCGTCACTTGTCCTGCCCAGGTCCCGGCTGGAAGCATGATCTTCGCTGAAGTCCAGGAGAGCCGATCATGCCTACCAGGCCACCGCACTACCTTCGCGTCGCCGACGACATCGCGCGCAGAATCAACTCCGGGGAGTACCCGCCCGGCCATCAACTGCCCTCGGTCTCGGAAATTGGCGAGATCTACAACGTGGCACGGTCGACCGCCTACCGGGCCGTACGCGAACTGCACCAACGAAACCTGGTCTACGGCCAACAGGGGCAGGGCGTCTTCGTCGCCGAAGCGGAGTAGTCGGCTGCGAGGGTCCGACCGCGTCTGCCCTCGGAAGAACGGGGACCACGCGCCAGGCGTGCGTCCCTAGCATCGGTGGATGGAAGCGACGGGCACACCGGCGTACGACGCTCACGCGGACTGGTACGAGGGCTTCATCTCGGGCGGTGGCGACTATCTCCGGAGGGTGCACGCGACCGTGGCCGACCTGCTCGGCACGGGTGCGGGGCCCTGCCTCGACATCTGCTGCGGCACCGGCGCGCACGCGTCCGTGCCTGGCGACCTGGGCTGGACACCGGTGGGTGTGGACCTGTCCGGCGGGCAGTTGCGGCACGCGCGCGGGCGACTGCCGGCGGCCCGGGGGGACGCGACCGCCCTGCCGATCGCCGACGCCTCACTGCCCGCCGCGATGTGCGTCCTGTCCAGCACCGACGTGCCCGACTACCCGGGCGTGCTGCGTGAGGTCGGCCGGGTGCTGCGCCCGGGCGGGCGGTTCGTGCACGTGGGCGTGCACCCGTGCTTCGTGGGCGCGTTCGCCGACTGGGGTCGGCACCCGAGCGTCGTCGTCGACGAGCGCTACGCGGACCGGTCACGCAGCTTCGACAGCTGGAACACCGACGGCGTCCGGGTCCGGGTCGGCGCCTGGCACGTGCCGCTCGCCGACCTGCTCAACGCGACAGTGGCCGCCGGCCTCCGACCGGTCCGGTTCGTCGAGTCCACCTCTCTAGGCGTGCCGGACCTGTTCGGCTTCCTCGCGGTGCGGTAGCGGCACCAACCCCGCGTCCAGAGTCGGGATCTCCCTCGCGAAGCGGCAAGATCGCCCTCGAACCTGGATGTCAACACTGTTGCGTTAGGGCTGTGGCCGGCGGGGTCAACCCGTGCTGGATAACAAGACTCTTGGTAGATCAAGCCCCGGCGATCATGGAATTGTGGTGCCTGCCTTGGCAGGGTACGGGCGTTTTGTGGCCCACCACAACTCCATGATCGGCGAGGCAGTGCCGGTCGACGAACAGCCGTTCCGCCAAACGCAACGGTGTTGACCTGGATGTAGTGGCATCCTCCCGACGCGAGACCACTACATCCTGGATCGAGCACGATCTCGCGGGCAGCGATCTCGCGGACAGCGCGGCACGGACAGCGCGGCACGGGCAACGCGGCACGGGCAACGCGGCAGAAGAAACATTGCACGCAAAACTTGCGCCGGAGTCCCATACACGGGACTCTGTCCGTGGGTTGCCGCCCGCTCACCGAACGTGCCTTCCGGAGGCGACATGCACACGCTCCGTACCACGTCCCGCCGACTGCTGGCCGGCGCTGGCGCGCTCCTGCTCGGCACCGCCCTCGCCGCCGCCGCTGCGGCCCCGGCCAGCGCGGGCACCGTCGGATACGTCCGGCTCGCCCACCTCTCCCCCGACACCCCGGCCGTCGACGTCTACCTGGCCGCCCCCGACGCCGCGAAGCCGAGAGTGTTCCCGGGCGTCGGCTACGGCGTGGTCTCCGACTACCTTCAGCTCCCTCCGGGCCGGTACGCGGTGGCGATGCGCGAGGCCGGCACGCCCGCCAGCGAGCCGCCGGTGCTCACCACCGAGGTAGCGGTGACCAGTGGTGGCGCGTACACGGTGGCCGGTGTCGGTCGGCACGCCGACCTGGGGCTGCGGGTGCTCACCGACGATCTGAGCGCTCCCAGGCAGGGCCGGGCCAAGGTGCGCGTCGTGCAGGCGTCGGTGCGGACGCCCGTCCTCGACGTGGCCGCCGCCGACGGGCCGACGATCGCCGACGGCGTGCAGTTCGCCACCACCACGGACTACCAGCAGGTCGAGCCGGGCACCTGGAAGCTGCGACTCACCGGCGCGGGCGGCCCGAGCACCGACGCGGAGGTGCGGCTCACCGGCGGAGCGGTCTACTCGCTGCTGGTGCTCGACGACAAGCAGGGCGGGCTCACGGCCGAGCTGCGCCGCGACGCCGAGGGCGGCACTGTCGTACCGGCCGGCGGTGTGGACACCGGCGCGGGCGGCACGTCCGACGCAGGGTTCGGCGCGTACCCCCTGGTGGCCGGCGGGTTGGCCGCGGCGGCCGGCGCGGCGAGCCTGCTCCTGTGGCGCCGGCGGCGGCGCACGACCTGGTGAGCATCGGGCCCGCCGCCGCGATCCGACGCCACCGCGACCGCCGGGCGCCGCTGGCCGCGCTGGTCGCGGCCGGCGCGGCGGTCTGCCTGGCCGCCGGCACCGGGGTCGGGCTGGCGACGACCGGCCCGCCGCCGCCGGCCGCGAGCTGGCACCCCGGCTGCGCCGACGGCTGCCCGTCCGTGGCCGCGCCGCCGCGACCACAGGGTCCACCCACGCGGGTACGCGTGCCGCGCATCGGCGTCGACTCGGCGCTCACGGTGCTGGGCCTGGACCGCGCCGGCGTCCTCGTTCCGCCGACCGAGTTCGACACGGCCGGCTGGTACGGCGGCGGCCCGGCACCCGGCGACACCGGCCCGGCCGTGCTCGCCGGGCATCTGGATTCGCGCAGCGGCCCGGCGGTCTTCGCCCGGCTCGATGAGCTGCGTCCGGGTGACCGGGTCCAGGTGTGGCGCGGCGGGCGGTGGCTGTCGTTCCGGGTGACCGGGTCGCTGCGTACCCGCAAGGACCGGTTCCCGACGGCCGTGGTCTACGGCCCGACGCCCGGGGCGGAGCTGCGTCTCGTCACCTGCGGGGGCGACTTCGACCGGCGGCGCGGGCACTACCGGGACAACGTGGTGGTGTTCGCGATCGCCGACGGTTGATCAACTCGGCTTGCGGGATGTCGGGGTGTCCGGCTCGGCCCGATGCCCCGGATTCCCGGATCCCGAGTCGATCATCGCCTGGCGGGGCCGGCGTCAGACCGGGCGGGCCAGCGTCAGACCGGGCGGCGGCCGGCGAAGCCGCACTCGGCGCGGTGGTACCAGCGCACGTCGGAGTCGCCCTCCAGCCAGCACCAGAGCACCGCACGGCCGGCCCGCTCGCCGGGGAAGTCGAGCAGCACCGGCGCGATGCCCTTGACCTGGATCTCGTGCTGGTGCAGCTCCTCGACGACGGCGTGCAGCCGGGCCTCCAGCCCCTTCACCTCGGCCAGCCCGCCGAGCGCGCTGACGCCGTGGTCGGCCAGGTCGACGCGCAGCTCGGCGAGGTCGGCGCGGAGCCGGATCAGCTCGTCGACACGCGGCTGCAGGGTGGCCACCAGGTGCCGGGCCTGGGCGAGTGTGAACACGTCGCCAGTATGCGGCACGTGCCGGGTCGCGCATGCCCCCGCGAGTCGCGCGACATGTCGGTCGGCGGTACGGGCCGCTCGGCGATCGTCAGTCGGCCTGGGCGGCCAGTTCGCGGGCGCGGTCCCGGGCGGCCTCCAGCGCGGCGAGCAGCGCCGCGCGTACGCCGTGCTTCTCCAGCTCGCGGATCGCGGAGATGGTGGTGCCGGCCGGCGACGTGACCGCCTCGCGCAGCTTGACCGGGTGCTCACCGGAGTCGCGCAGCATCACGGCGGAGCCGATCGCGGTCTGCACGATCAGCTCGTGCGCCACCTGCCGGGGCAGTCCGAGCAGGATCCCGGCGTCGATCATGGCTTCGACCAGCAGGTAGAAGTAGGCCGGGCCGGAGCCGGAGAGCGCCGTGACCGCGTCCTGCTGGGACTCGGGCACCCGGATCGTCTGGCCGAGGGGCTTGAACATCTCCTCGGCCAGGGCGAGGTGTTCCCCGGTGGCGTACGCGCCCGCCGAGATGGCCGTCATCGCCTGGTCGACCAGCGCCGGGGTGTTGGTCATGACGCGGACCACCGGGGTGCCGTCGGGCAGTCGGCGGGTGAAGAAGCTGGTGGGCAGGCCGGCGCAGAGCGAGATGACCAGCTTGTCGGCGGGCACCTTGGGGCCGATCTCGTCCAGCAGCGCGGCGGCGTCCTGTGGCTTGACCGAGACCGCGAGCACGGCCGCCTCGTCGACGGCGGCCAGGTTGTCGACCACCCGGACGCCGTAGCGGGCGGTCAACTCCTCGGCGCGGGCCGGTCGGCGGGCGGTGGCGAGCAGCCGCTCCACCGGCCATCCGGAGCGCAGCAGCCCGGAGAGCATCAGCTCACCGATCTTGCCCGCGCCGATCACCGCGACCGTGTGCACCTCGGCTGACATCTCGGCCGTACCCCCTCGCGTCGGGTCGCGGCGTGGCGGGCGGTGGGCCCGATACGCCGCCGAACGTCGGGTCGCGGCGCGGCCGGCCCCGTGGCCCGCCGCGCCGCCTACCGTCGATCAGCTGCCGAAGAAGACCTCGGCCTCGGCGTACCGCTCCAGCGGCACGGTCTTCAGCTCGCGGGTGGCCTCCGCGAGGGGCACCCGGACGATGTCGGTGCTCTGCATCGCGACCATCTTGCCCCAGTCGCCGTCGTTGACCGCGTCGATGGCCTGCAGGCCCAGGCGGGTGGCGAGCACCCGGTCGAAGGCGGTCGGGGTGCCACCGCGCTGGATGTGGCCCAGCACCACGGTGCGGGCCTCCTTGCCGGTCTTGGCCTCCAGCTGCTCGGCCAGCCACTGGCCGATGCCGCCGAGGCGGACGTGGCCGAACGAGTCCAGCTCCTGGTTGGCGAGCACCATCTGACCGTCGAGCGGCTGGGCGCCCTCGGCGACCACGACGATCGGGGCGTACTGGTGCTGGAAGCGCTTCTCGACGTAGCCGGCCACCTGGTCGACGTCGAACTGCCGCTCGGGCAGCAGGATCACGTTGGCGCCGCCGGCCAGGCCGGCGTGCAGGGCGATCCAGCCGGCGTGCCGGCCCATCACCTCGACGACCAGGGTGCGGTGGTGGCTCTCCGCGGTGGTGTGCAGCCGGTCGATGGCCTCCATCGCGATGTTGACCGCGGTGTCGAAGCCGAAGGTGTAGTCGGTGGCGCCGAGGTCGTTGTCGATCGTCTTCGGCACGCCGACGACGTGCACGCCCAGCTCGTAGAGCTTGGTGGCCACGCCGAGGGTGTCCTCGCCGCCGATCGCGATCAGCGCGTCCACGCCCTGGCTGGCGAGGTTGTCCTTGATCCGCTCGACGCCGTTCTCGATCTTGAACGGGTTGGTCCGGGACGAACCGAGGATGGTGCCGCCACGGGGCAGGATGCCGCGGACGTCCGCGATGCCCAGGGGACGGGACAGACCCTCCAGCGGGCCCTTCCAACCGTCCCGGAAGCCCACGAACTCGTGACCGTAGGTGGCGACGCCCTTGCGGACCACCGCCCGGATGACCGCGTTGAGACCTGGGCAGTCGCCGCCGCCGGTGAGCACGCCGATACGCATGATCCGCTCATCCTCCTGAAGCATCAGGTAAAGCCCGATATGCCCCAGGTATGTGTCAAGTCAGACCATCGGCGCCATTGCCGGCCCGGGGCGGGCCGTCACTGCGAACTGTAGTCGGCCTACCTGCGCGACGACAGCGCGCCCCGGGGGCGGCGGGTCAGTAGGTCACCTCGCGGTTCTCGCCGGTCGCCGGCGGGTGGCCGGTGACGGCGGCCTTCGCGAACCCGAGCAGATTGACCACGGTGCTGCTCGGCGAGTCCCAGTACTCGGCGGAGCTGGCGTGCACCTTGATCAGCGTCAGGCCGGGCGTGTCCAGCCCGTCCGGGAACCAGGTCCTGAGCACCGGGTTCCACAGCCGCCGGGCGCGCTCGGCGTCGAAGCCCTCATTGGCGGTGCCCGAGACCGACACCCAGGCGTTGTGCTTCTGGTCCGAGAAGGCGACGTTGACCTCCGGGTTCACCCGGATCTGGCGCACCTTGGCGGAGTCTGCGTAGGCGAAGAACCACAGGTCGCCGTCGAACTCGGCCTCCTGCAGCCCCATCGGCCGGCTCACCTGCCGCCCGTCCAGCGCGATCGTGGTGAGCATGCAGATCCGTGCGGCGCGGACCAGCTCGGTGACCCGCGTCCGGGCCTCGGCGACGCTGGTCGGATCGTTGCTCATGGCAGTCTCCCTCGGCTCGACTGGTCGAACCGTTGCCCGGGACAGAACCGGTCAAACCTGCAAAGGTACGACGACCGGTCAGCGTGCCGTCATCGCCCGCCAGCGGGCCAGGTTGTGCCGGGCGTCGACCAGGGCGTCGTGCCGGGCCGCGTCCGCGTCCGGCAGGGTCGGCCGGCCCCGGTCGTCCCAGAGCTGCCGCAGGTCCTTGGTGAACCGGGGGATCTCCCGGGGCAGCGCCGGCATCGCCCCCCAGAGCTGGGCGAGGACCACATGGTCGTACGCCGCGTACCAGGCCCACAGCTCCAGCTGCTCCCCCGGCCGGTCCCGAACCGGCTCCATGAGGAAGTCGTACAGGTCGTCACGGATGCGCTCCCGGGAACGCCAGGCCCGGTCCGCCGGAGACGGCAGCCGGTCCAGCACGTTGCGCCGGACCCAGGGCACGGCACGGGAGTCGTCGAACTCGGTGGAGACCGCGTAGAACTCGCGGCCGTACTCGTCGACGACGCCGATCGACACGAGGTCGACGATCCGGCCGTCCTCGATGAACTCGCAGTCGTAGAAATAGCGGTAGACCATTCCGGCCATCCTCGCCCACCGCCGGCCGGCGGCGCCCGGCGGGGCCCGGGTGCGACCCACGGCCGGTCCGTCGCGGACCAGCGCCGACCTGCGACCGGGAGCCGGCGCAGGGAGTACGCCGCAGCTCGCGACGGTCACGGAAGTGCTTCGAGGGGTGTACAGCAAGCGACCGGACCGTCATGATCTGATGTGTACCGCTACCGGACGCCGAATCGGTGTCAGTTCACCTTGTCAGGGCCATCAGGTTCACCCGGTGAGCGATTGTGTGGTCCATGACCGGGAGGGGTTGGGCCGTGGAGATGCGCCTGCCGGAGCCGGGTGACGCGCTCACGGGTGTCGAGATGTTCGCCGGGTTGGAGCCCGAGGTGCGCCAGCGCGTCATCGCGGCCGCCGTCCCGCGCACCTACCGCAAGGGTCAGTTGCTCTTCGTGGAGAACGACCCGGGCGAGTCGCTGATCGTGCTGCGCCGCGGCGCGGTCGCCGTCTTCCGCACCGCGCCGACCGGCGAGCGGGCGGTGCTGTCGGTGATCCGTCCGCCGGACGTGCTCGGCGAGGTCTCCCTGCTCGACGCCTCCACCCGGTCCGCGTCGGCCGAGGCCATCGAGGACTGCGCGGCGCTCGCGCTCTCCCGGGGCGCGTTCATGGAACTGGTGCACTCCAACCCGCGCATCCTGGACGCGGTGATGCGCTCGCTGGGCGGCCTGATCCGTCGGCTCACCGAGCAGAACGCCGACCACGTCTTCCTCGACCTGCCCGGCCGGGTCGCCAAGACACTGGTCCGGCTGGCCGGCGAGAGCCAGGCCCCGATGATCACGATCGAGCTCAACCAGAGCCAGCTCGCCGAGATGGCCGGCGGTTCCCGGCAGAGCGTCAACCAGGCCATCGGCTCCTTCGCCAGCCGGGGCTGGCTGCGGACCGAGGGGCGCCGGATCGTGGTCACCGACGTGGCCGCGCTGCGCCGCCGCGCCGGCATGAACGACCGCTGAGCCGCACCTCCGCCGCACCGGCCTGAACGACCGTTGAGCGGCGTCGACGGGCCGCACCGGCCTGAACGACCGCTGAACCGCGTCGACGGGCCGCGCACTTCGACAACACGACACGGCCGGGTCACCCGTGGGCGGCCCGGCCGTGTCGTCGCGTCACCGACGCGTGGTTCAGACTCCGGAGCTGCCCGGGCCGGCCCACTTGTCCGGGCCCTTGCCGTCGCCGCCCGGGCCGTGGGACTGCTCGCTGACGATGCCCTCGGCCTGGAGCGTGGCGAGCGTGGCGGCGTCGACGTCCACCGACTCGCCCGCGGAGTGGTTGACCCCGTTGCCGTCGGTCCAGTCGCTCTCCAGCTTGACGTACACCATTGACCTGTCCCCCTCTGGTCGCTGATCGAAGATGTGGCGGACTGAATGTAGTCCGTCGGACCCTTGGTGGACTGTCCACAAGCCAACAGGCCGGTACCTGACAGCCGCGCGGGCGGTGATACTCCCTGTGACGGGACGACGGGGGGCGTCGGCCCGGATCGCCATGGAGGGTGTGTCATCGCCGCGCAGTGTGGGCGCTGTGGACGCACGGCCGCCGACGGTGACCGCTTCTGCGGTGGCTGCGGTGCCGAGCTCGGTGCCGTCTGCCCGCACTGCCTGCGCCCCCTCGCCTCGGACGTCACGTTCTGCACGTCGTGCGGGTCGCCCCGGCCGGGCGCGGACCGGCCGGTCGCCGTCGCGCCGCAGGAGGATCGCCGCCGGGTGAGCGTGCTCTTCGTCGACCTCATCGACTTCACCCCGTACGTCGAGCGGGCCGACCCGGAGCAGGTCCGCGGCATGCAGACCGGCTTCTTCTCCGCGGCCCGCCGGGTCGTCGGCCAGTACGGCGGGGTGGTGGAGAAGTACATCGGCGACGCGGTGATGGCACTGTTCGGCGCCCCGATCGCCACCGAGACCGACGCGCTGCGCTGCGTCCGGGCCGGGCTGGAGCTGCAACGGGTGCTCACCCGGTTCGCGCCGACCGGCAGCACCGAGATGCGGTTCCGGGTGGGGGTGGCCACCGGGGAGGCCCTTGTCGACGTGGCGGCCGCCCGCGACGGCGGGCAGGCGATCGTGGCCGGCGACGTGGTGAACACCGCCTCCCGGATGCAGTCGGTCGCACCACCGGGCGGGGTGCTGGTGTGCGGCACCACGCACGCGCTGACCAGGGACACGATCCGCTACGAGGAGCAGCCCCCGGTCACCCTGCGCGGCCGGTCGTCGCCGACCGAGGTGTGGCTCGCGCTGTCGCCGCTGCGCCGCCTGCCAACCGACCGGGAGCCGGACACCACGCCGCTGGTCGACCGCGAGCACGAGCTGGGCATGCTGGTCAACGCCCTGCACCGGTCGCTGCGCGACCGGCTGCCGCAGGTGGTGACGATTTTCGGCCGGGCCGGCATCGGCAAGAGCCGGCTGCTGCGCGAGCTGTACCGGCACACGGGCCGGCTGGTCGACGAGCCGCTGACGTGGCGGACGGGGCGCTGCCCGCCGTTCGGGGAGAACGTCACGTTCGCCGCGCTGGCCGACATCGTCAAGACCGAGGCCGGCATCCTGGACACCGACCCGGCCGCCAGCGCGGCGCAGCGGCTGGCCGCCGCCGTGAGCGAGCTGATCGGTCCGGGCGAGCGGGACCGGGTGGTGGACGCCCTGCGCCCGCTGGTCGGGCTGCCCGGCACGCCGCTGCCGGCGGAGGAGGCCGAGTCCGCGTGGCGGCGGTTCCTGCTGGCGCTGGCCGCCCGCCGCCCCACCGTGCTGGTCTTCGAGGACCTGCACTGGGCCGACGACGCGATGCTGCGCTTCGTGGAACTGCTCGGGGCGGCGGCCCGCGAGGCGCCGCTGCTGCTGCTCTGCACCGCCCGCCCGGAACTGGTCGACCGGGACCCGAGCTGGGCCGGGACCATCACCGGCTCGGTGACCATCACCCTGCCGCCGCTGCGCGACACCGGCATCGCCGCCCTGTACGCGCACCTGTTCGGCCAGGCGGCGTTCTCCGCCGACATGCTGACCCCACTCATCGAGGTGGCCGGCGGCAATCCGCTCTACGCGCACGAGTACGTCCGGATGCTCATCGAACAGGGCGCGCTGCGCCAGTCCGGGCGGGGCTGGTCGCTGGACAAGCAGCTCGAACTGACCATGCCGGAGAGCGTGCACGCGGTGATCGCCAACCGGGTGGACCTGCTGGACGCCAAGGACCGCTCGGTGCTGCTGGCGGCCTCGGTGGTCGGGGTGCAGTTCTGGCCGGGCGCGGTGGCCGCCGCGCTGGGGCAGCCGGTCGAGTCGGTCGAGCGTGCGCTGCGCCGGCTGGAGCAGCGCGACTTCGTGCACGAGCAGGCCGCGTCGACGATGGCGGGGCAGGCGGAGTTCCGGTTCCGGCACGTGCTGGTGCGCGACGTCTGCTACCAGCGGCTGCCGCGCACCGAGCGGGTGGCCCGGCACGAGCGGGCCGCGGACTGGCTCGACGCGCTGTCGCACAGCCGCGACACCGACCTGGCGGAGGTGCTCGCCCACCACCGCTGGGCGGCCCACGAGATCGCCCGCTCGCTCGGCATGCAGGTCCGCCGGTACGCGGGGCCGGCGCGGCAGGCGCTGCACCGGGCGGCCCGCCGGGCGTACGCCCTGCACGGGCTGGACGCGGCGGCGAGCCACGCGGGTCGGGCGCTGGGCCTGGCCGACGACAGCGACCCGGTGGGGCGGCTCCAACTGGAGCTGCTCAGCACGGAGATCTCGTTCTATCGCGACGGCAACGCGTTCCTCTCCGGCGGCGGACCGGAGCAGGTGCACGCGCTGGCGGACCGGCTGTCGGCGCACGGCGACGACGCGTGCGCCGCACGGGCGTGGACGCTGCTCGGTCAGGCGGCCTGGCTGCGCGCCGACCGGGGCGACGCCCTGGCCTGCCTGGATCGCGCGGTCCAGTTGTTCGAGCCGTTGCCGGACAGCCCGCAGAAGGCCGACGCGTACGCCGAGTTGGGCCGCCTGCACATGCTCAACTACGAGCGCGACCCGGCCGTGTCGGCGGCGGACACCGCGGCGGAGATCGCGGAGCGGCTGGGCCTGACCGAGACGCGCACCAACGCGCGGATCACCGCGGCCACCGCCCGCTACCAGGCCGGTGACCGGGTCGGCCTGGACGAGCTGCACGCGATCGTCGAGTTCGGCCGCGCCGGCCAGCTGCTCGCGCTGCCCCGGGCCACCCAGAACCTGGCCTGGGCCATCCGCGAGGAGGGCGACTGGCTGCGCTCGAACGCCCTGCTCTCGGCCGCGCCGGCGCGTACGGCCAGCGGCCAGACGCTGACCACCAGCTATTCGGCGGAGGCGATGCGGGCCTGGTTCGAGGGTGACTTCGGCCGGTTGCTCGCCGCGGCGGAGGCGTTCGTGGACACGCCGACCGGCAGCTGGGACATGCAGGTACGGGGGTTGCGCTGCTGTCTGCTGGTGCTCCGTGACGACGAGGATCCGGCCGACCTGGCCGACGCGCTGACCACCGCGCGGCGCAGCGGCTTTCACCGCCTGCGGTGGACGATGCTGAGCATGGCGGCGCTGTGCCGGGCACTGCAGGGCCGCGACGCCGAGGCGGCGGAGCTGATCGACGAGCTGGACCGGTCCTGGTCGGCGGTGCCGGCGCTGGCCAGCGGGGAGTGGATCGCCGCCGCCGCGTACGCCGCCGCCCTGGCCGGGCGGGACACCGCCGTGCGGGTCCGGGCGATGCTGGACCGGGTCGGGCATCGCACGCCGTGGTCGGAGGCGGCGCTGCGGACGGTGACGGCGGCGGTGGCGGCGGCCGACGGCGACCACCGGCGGGCGGCCGAGCTGCACCTGGCCGCCGCCGAGACGTACGGACGGATCCCGGACGTCAGCGACCGGGTGCTGGCGCTGGCGCTGGCGGCGGCGGAGCTGACCCGCGCCGGCGACCCGGCGGGCGCCCGGGAGCCGCGAGCCGAGGTCCGCACCTTCGCGCTGCGCAACGACGCCCCGGGCCTGCTGGCGCTGGCCGGCCGGCCGATCAGCCCGACCGGGCCGGCGGTCGCGTGTTGAGCAGGCTCACCCGGCTCGGCGGCTAGGGAGCCTCAGCCGCTGACCCGACTCAGGCGGCGACTGGCGTCTTGAGTTTCTGCGCGTAGATGTCGACGTACTCCCGGCCGGAGAGCTCCATCAACTCGTACATGACCTCGTCGGTGACCGCGCGCTCGACGAACCGGTCGCCGGCCAACCCCGCGTAGCGGGAGAAGTTCAGGGGCGCGCCGAAGCGGACCCGCACCTGGCCGACCCGTGGGAGGAGCCTGCCGGGCGGCTGGAGTTCGTCGGCGTTGAGCATCGCCACCGGCACCACCACCGCGCCGCTCTCCAGGGCCAGCCGCGCCACACCGGTCTTGCCCCGGTAGAGCCGCCCGTCCGGGGAGCGGGTGCCCTCCGGGTAGATGCCGGCCACTCCTTGAGCACGCAGCACCCGCAACTGGGTGTCCAGGGCGGCGCGGGCGGCCTGACCGCCGGAGCGGTCCACCGGGATGGTCCCGGTGCCGACGAAGAACATCTTCATGAACCAGCCCTTGATCCCCTTGCCGGTGAAGTACTCCGCCTTGGCCACGAAGGTGACCCTCCGCGCAACGATCAACGGGATGAAGATCGAGTCGAAGAAGGAGAGGTGGTTGCTCGCCAGGATCACCGGGCCGGTCGCCGGCACATTGCGCAGGCCCTCCACCTGCGGGCGGAAGATCAGCTTGAGCAGCGGACCGAGGAGCACGTATTTCAACAGCCAGTAGAGCACCGGTGTCCTTTCCGTGGTGTGCCCGCGACAACACCATGCCCGGGAGCGCCGCCGTCGCTGACGAGCCTACGAAGCCTCAGCTCTACCCACAACGGACGAACGACCGCTTCGATCTCGTCAGGTGCTCGGGGCCTCGATCAAGGTCCGCCCGTGCCGGACTCGACAGGCCCGGTTCGTGACGCAGTCAGATTCCGCAGGGCGGGAAGGCACCCGGCGAAGCCACGCTGGCCACCGCAAACGACGGACCTAGTCCTGAGGCCAGACACGTGCCCGGCCTCACGACCAAATCCGACATCCGCTGAGCACGGTCCGCCGTCAGGCGTCCGGCCGCTCCGGTTTAGGACGATGCCGTCGTCGTTGGATCACAGCAGCGAGTTCACGCAGGAAGACAACGACGAGTCCGACGCTGGAGGGCACCGCGATCCAGGCACGCCAACCTCCCTCGCTCACGATGCCGGGCAACAGGATCACGGTGAAAAGGAGCATGAGCCCCAACACCGACAGACTTCGCCCCGAGTCGCCCGAGTTCACCATTGCCAGCTCCGCCTGTAGGACGTCTGCCTGCATGAGGTTCGCGACATGCCTCTGGTCCACTTGTCCAGCACCCCGCAGAACGTGTTCCAGGGCTTCACCGCTCAGTCGTGGGTGCGATCGCGCCAGAAGCGAGGCCCTCCACCTGCGGGCGGAAGATCAGCTTGAGCAGCGGACCGAGGAGAACGTACTTCAGCAGCCAGTAGAGCACCGGTGTCCTTTCCGTGGTGGGCCCGCGACCGCGCCGGAACCCGGGAGCGCCGTCGTCGCCGACGAGCCTACGAAGCGGGCGCTCGGACCACAACGGACGGACGCTCACCACCACCGCGCGCCGGCCGCGGTCGCCAGCACGCCGAGGATGTACTCCGGTGTCTGGGCCAGCAGCGCCACCCGCCACAGACGGTTGCCCGGATCCCACCAGCGCTCCGGCAGGTAACAGCTCACCAACATCCGCACCCCGTGCACCGCCGCCATCCAGAACGGGAAGAAGATCACCCAGCCGACGATGTCGAAGACCAGATCCTTCGTCCGCTCGCCGGCGAACGCGGACACCGGGACGAGGACCAGCACGCCGGCGGCGAACACCATCCCGAACAGGATGGACCAGGCCGCACCCCGGGCGATGTGCCGCAGGGCGACGTCCTCGATCTCCTCACCCGCCAGGCCCGCTTCCTCGATCACCTCGGCGCGGCGCTCCTCGGGCGTCTTACCGTCGGCGTCGAGGAACTTCGCGACGGGACCGGCCAGCCAGCGTGTCACCGCCAGTGCCGGATCCATACCCACCCCTATTCGCCCCGCTCGCTCTTCCACCGTAGGAACTCGCGGTACAGCTCCTCTTCGCGCCTGCGCATGCGCTGGTGCAGCACCCGGGAGGCCACGAGAAGCATGCCGCCGCCGCCCAGCATCAGGTAGCCGAGGATCCGGTCGTCGGGGATCTTCGGTGCCGTGCTGAACAGCAACCCCAGCAGGGTCGAGCCCAGACCCAGGTAGAGCGCGATCCCGGGCGGTGTCTGCCGGTATTCGAGATGGTGACGGTCGGCGAACGTCTGGAACCTCGGCGGGACGTCCGGCTCCTCGTACTCCTCAGCGGTCACGTATGCCCCCTCCGTCCCCGGCGTGGAGTCGCCGCCGTCAACGATCACCGAGATCGCACGTGTCGCGCAAGAACGGACATAGGTGGCCCGCCGCGACCTGCGACAGCAGCCGTGACTTTGGAAGACGCGACACAACGCACTCCCGGAACCGGCCTCCGACGTGTCACGATTCAGAGCACGGCGTGCGTACGGGCGTCGAGGGGGCAGGGTGGCCGCGTCGGAAGGCGCGTTGAGGAGGATGTCCGGGTGTCAGCGGGTGGGGCCCGCCGGGGACGGCGGGACAACGGGCTCGACGCGAGCGAGTACGCCGTCGTCGGCGACGTCGATCCGCGCGTCGGCGAGCACCTGCTCGACGTGCTGGCCGCCGGCGGGATCGCCGCCTACCTGCAACCCTCCGCCGACCTCAACCCCGTCACCCGCACCACCACGGTTCCGGCCCGCCCGGTCGACCGGCTCTACGTCGACCGCTCGCACCTGACCACGGCCCGCGACTACCTCACCCAGCTCGCCGACGAGAGCGCCCCGGAGCAGCCGCCGGCCCGCGACGAGCCGGACATCGACGCCGAGTGGGCCCGGATCGTGGCCGGCTTCCACGCCACCTCGACCGCCGACGAGCGCCCGTGGCCGGCAGCGGAGGACGTGGACGAGCGCGACGACCGGGAAACCCGGGACGAGCCGACGGCTGGTCCGCTCGCCCGCTCCGGCGCCGACGAGGCCGGGCCGACCGCCACCGACGTCCGCCGGCTGCCGTCGGCCACCGACTTCTCCGGGATCTCGGTCGGCCGGGGCACCCGCGGTGACGAGCCCTCGCTGCTGGACGGTCTGGACACCTTCGGCGCCGACCTGCCCGACGACGACGAGGACGAGGGTTACCACCCGCCGCCACCCCCGCCACTGCCCCGGATCTCCAAGTACGCGGTGGTCGGCGCGCTCGCGGTGGTCGTCGGTTTCGTGCTCTTCCTCTTCCCGTCGCTGCTCCCGGTGGACCGCTCGGCGGTCATCCTGTTCGGGTTCACCGGCATCCTGGCCGGCTTCGTCACGCTGATCTGGCGCCTGCGCCCCGGCGACGAGAACGACGACGACCCGGACAACGGCGCCGTCGTCTGACTCCCGCGCCCGCCGACCGCATTCCGGGACGAGGACGCCCCCGTCCGGGGCGTAACAATGGTGTAACTTACTGTCAGTAGGAATACCGCTGTACGTCACTTCCCCCGCTGACTGACCGGTTTTTCCTTGCTCGTGGCGGTCAGTCCTCTGCTGATCGGAATGCCCGAGATGCGACAGAGTTCCCTCGTGGTGGTGGCCAACCGCCTCCCCATCGACGACAGCCAAGCGCCCGACGGCGCCTGCGAGTGGCGCCGCAGCCCGGGTGGGCTGGTCAGCGCGCTGCACCCCCTGCTCCGGCACACCCCGGCGACCTGGGTCGGCTGGGCCGGAGGCACCGGGGCCGCGCCCGCCCTGCCGGACGTGGACGGCGTCCACATGCACACCGTCGCCCTCAGCCAGGAGGATCTGCGCGACCACTACGAGGGTTTCTCCAACGCCACCCTCTGGCCGCTCTACCACGACGCCGTCGAGCAACCCGAGCACCACCGCCGCTGGTGGGAGGCGTACCAGCGGGTCAACCAGCGCTTCGCCGAGGCGACCGCCGAGGTGGCCGAGCCGGGCGGCGTGGTCTGGGTGCAGGACTACCACCTGCAGCTGGTCCCCGGGCAACTGCGCGCGCTCCGCCCCGACCTGCGCATCGGGTTCTTCCTGCACGTGCCGTTCCCGCCACCGGAGCTGTTCATGCAGTTGCCCCGTCGGGCCGAACTGCTGCGCGGCATGCTCGGCGCCGACCTGGTCGGCTTCCAGCGCGCCCAGGCGGCGCACAACTTCGCCCAACTGGTCACCCGGGTGCTGGAGCTGCCGGCCACCGACCGCCGGATCGGGATCGACGACCGGGTGGTGCGCATCGGCGCCTTCCCGGTGTCCATCGATACGGCCGAGATGGCCGCCCTCGCCGCCCGCCCCGACGTTGCCGCGCGGGCCCGCCGCCTGCGCCAGGATCTCGGCGACCCCCGCCAGGTCATCCTCAGCGTCGACCGGATGGACTACACCAAGGGCATCGAGCAGCGCCTCAAGGCGTACAGCGAGCTGCTCGCCAGCGGCGACGTCAAGGTCCGCGACACGGTGCTGGTGCAGGTCGCCATGCCGAGCCGGGAACGCGTCGGGCAGTACCAGATCCTGCGCGAACGGATCGAGCGCGAGGTGGGCCGGATCAACGGCGAGTTCGGCCGGGTCGGTGAGCCCGCCATCCACTACCTCACCCAGCCGTTCGACCGGGCCGAGCTGGCCGCGCTCTACCGGGTCGCCGACGTGATGGCGGTGACCCCGCTGCGCGACGGGATGAACCTGGTCGCCAAGGAGTACGTCGCCGCCCGGGTGGACGACACGGGCGCGCTGCTGCTCAGCGAGTTCGCCGGCACGGCCGCCGAGCTGTCCCAGGCGTACCTGGTGAACCCGCACGACCTGGAGGGGCTCAAGCAGGCGCTGCAAACGGCGCTGCGCGCCAGCCCCGCCGACGTCACCGAACGCATGCGGGCCATGCGCGCCCACCTGCACCAGCACGACATCCGGGCCTGGGCGCGCTCCTACCTGAGCGCGCTGGACGAGCACGGCGCCCTGGTCGGCCGCCTCACCAGCGCCGACGGCGCCCCCCTGGTGCCGCGCCCGGCGACCCGGGCCACCTCCGCGACGCAGCACGGCGGCGGCTGACCGGCGCGACCACTCACCGCGAGGCGGGCTCCTTCTCCAGCCAGTCCAGAATCGCGTCGATCGGCTCGGCCCAACGCGCGTCGAGCATCAGGTCGTGCCCCATGCCCGGGAAGAGCAGCGGAGCCGAACCGTACCGGCGGGCGATCCGCGTCAACGTCGACGCCGGCACCACCCGGTCGTCCGGGCTGCCCAGCACCAGGACCGGCGGCGTGCCCACGGCCGGCTCGGCCTCCGGCTCGCCCAGCAGCGCCCACTGCGCCCGCCGACCGGCCCGACCCAGCCGCGCCACGTACCGCCGAGCCTCCTCGTCGGGCAACTCGCGGCTGAACAACTGCGTGCGGCTGAGCCGCAGCGGCCCGCCGAACACCGCCGGCAGCGTCCCGGCCGGGTTGCGGCGCACCGCCGCGGAGAGCACCCCCCAGCCGCCGAAGACCGGCGCCACCAGCACCGCGCCGCGCGCCGGGTAGCGCGCCAACGCGTGCGCCACCACGAGCGCCCCGGCGCCGTGCCCCACCAGCACCGCCTGGCGCGGCAGGCTCGCGGCCACCTGGACCACATCGTGGGCGTACGCGCGCAGCGTCGCCTCCGGCGCCGGCTCGCTGCCGCCGTGCCCCCGCAGGCTGAGCGCGTACGCCGGGAAGCCCCGCGACGCGGCGTGACCCAGCCAGTGCTCGGCGAACGCCCACGCGCCGTGCCCGAACCCGGGAACGAACAGCAGCGGAGGACGCCCCTCTTCCACCTCGGGAATGGCGCTGAGCACCTCGCGTCGCGCCGGCCGGACCGGCCGGGACCACTCCCGGCCCCGCATGATCCGCAGCTCGGTCACTGAACTCGCCTTCCGTTCGCGACTGCGGGGCTCGCAAGCTCACTCGTCGCGCTCACTTGGCCTCCAGGTCGTGCAGGGCGCGCTGGACGGCGCGCAGGTAGTCGGCGTGCCCGACCTCGAACCAGTGCCGGCTGCTGTCCTTGACCTGCCCCGAGTAGCGCTCCCCGGCCCGGTCGCGCACCCGCTGCGCGAACGCCGCGGCCCGCTCGGGCCGGTCCCGGCGGGCCCGCAACAGCCGGGCGAAGAGCACCGTCTGCCAGTGCGCCAGGGTGAACATCCCGGAGTCCGGTTGCACGAGGCCGGCGACCGCCAGCGTGGGGTGCCCCGGCGTGAAGGCGTTGAGCCAGAGCGTGGGCCGGCCCGTGCCGGCGCTGTCGCCGAACACCGACGCGTCGAGGAACTCGAACCGCGGCAGGTAGCCGGTGGCGAAGATGACCAGGTCCGGGTCGATCTCGCGGCCGTCGGCCAGCTCCACGGCGTACGGGCGGAAGCGGGCCAGGTCGGGCACCGGACCGATCCCGCCGTGGCCCACGTAGTAGACGAGCTGGCTGTTGGCGATCGGGTGCGTCTCGTACACCCGGTGGTCGGGCTTGGGCAGGCCGAAACGGGTCAGGTCGCCGACGGTCAGGCGCAGCGTCCAGTGGTAGAGCCACTGGCGGAGCCGCAGCGGCACCCGCAGCGCCAGCAGGGCGTCGTTGACCTGGTCGGCCGGGCGCCCGAGGACGTACTTCGGGGCGTACCAGTAGCCGCGCCGGGTGGAGTGCCAGCACCGCGACGCCTGCTGGGCGGCCTCGACGGCGATGTCACAGCCGGTGTTGCCGGCGCCGACCACCAGCACCCGCTTGCCGCGCAGCTGCGCCGGGTCCTTGTAGGACGACGCGTGCATGATCTCGCCGCGGAACTCCTCCAGCCCCTCGTAGCGGGGCAGTTTCGGCGACCAGTTGTGCCCGTTGGCGATGACCACGGCGGCGTATCGGGAGGTGCGCTCCGGCCCGTACCCGCCGGTGGAGCGGGTGGTCACGTCCCAGCGGTCCCCCTCGGCGGGCTCCACCCGGATCACCTCGGTGCCGAACCAGACGTGCGACCGCAGGTCGAAGTGGTCGGCGTACCGCTCGAAGTACGCCAGGAGCTGGCTGTGGTGCGGGTAGTCCGGCCACGAGTCCGGCATCGGGAAGTCGGGGAACTGGGTGAACGGCTTCGACGACAGCAGATGGGTGCTCGCGTACACCGGGCTGCGGTCGTGTCGCCAGTTCCAGGCGCCGCCGACGCCGGTCTCCCGTTCGTAGCAGTCCACCCCGAACCCGTGCTCGCGCAGGTTCTTGATGGCCGTCAGGCCGCTGGCCCCGGCCCCGATGACGCAGACCGTGTCGCCCCGGTCGGAGAGCGGACGGCCGTCGGGGCTCTGCGCGGACGGGGTCGCATCCGGGTCGGGCCGGCCGTGGTCGGTGGAGGTGGACACCGGGACATCTCCTTTTGTGCGGCACGGGTGCCGGTCGCCGCGAAATCCTCTCCACATCGGAGCCGGATGTCCAGCCCTGGCGCGGACCGATCGGCGGGTACCGGCCGGTGGGGGTCAGCCGGCGGTGGGCAGCAGCAGGTCGACGAGGACCGGGAAGTGGTCGCTGGCCCGGCGGGTCTGCGGGGTGTCCACCACGTCGTAGTCGACCACGCTGATCCGGGGATCGACGAACAGCGCGTCGATGCGGCGGCGCGGGTCGGCGCACGAGTAGGTGAGCCGGTCCGCCCGGTCGGCCGCGATCGCCGCGTCGGTCAGGCCACGCGCCACAGTGGTCCACGCCGGCCCGTCCGGACCCTCGTTCAGGTCGGCCCCGGCCACCACCGGGCTGCTCGCCGCGTCCAGCCCGCGCCGGAACTCGGCGGCCTGCGCGGGCCGCTCGGTCGGGTCGGTGGACAGGTGCGACCCGGCGAGGGTGAACCGGGCGTCGCCGACCCGGCAGTCGGCGTACGCGGCGCCGCGCAGGTGTCGGCCCGGGGTCAGCGGAAAGCGCTGGCAACGGGTGCCGCGCACCTGCACCCGCAGGCTGGTCAGCAGCAGGTTGCCCAGGGCGGGCAGACCCCCGGCGGCCACCACCAGGCCGAACGACTCGGCCAGGGTGGCGGACTTCTGCCGCCACCGGAACCGGCGCGGGCCCTCCTGCACGATCACCACGTCCGGCCTCGCGGCCCGGACCACCGCCGCCAGCGCGGCGGTGTCGTCGCGCTGGCCGTGGATGTTGTACGACACCACGCGCAGCGGTACGCCGGCAGCCTCACCCATCACTGACCGTCTCAGATCCGGCGGGCCAGGTCGGCCGCGCCGATCACCCCGGCGCTGTTGCCCAGCTCGGCGGGGAGCACCTCGGCCACCGGCAGGCGCCCCCGCTGGGCGAGCGCGTCGAGGTACGAGCGGCGCGTCGGGCCGAGCAGCAGGTCACCGGCGTCGATCACGCCGCCGCCGACGACCAGGGTCTGCGGGTCGAGGATCTGCGCCATGTCGGCGAGGCTGGTGCCCAGCCACCGGCCGATCTGCGCGAACGCCTCGGCGGAGACCGGGTCGCCGCCCTGCGCGGCGGCGGTCACCATGTGGCCGGTGATCGCCTCGGCCTCGCCGCCGGCCAGGTCCAGGAGGGCCGCGGCCCGCTGCGGTTCCTGCCGGGCGCCCGCGCGGGCGAAGCGGACCAGGGCGCTGCCGCTGGCGTACTGCTCGATGCAGCCCAGCCGCCCGCAGCCGCACTGGTGCCCGTCCGGCACGGCCAGCATGTGGCCCAGCTCCGCGGCGACGCCGTGCGCGCCGCGCATCAGCTCGCCGCCGAGCACGATGCCGCCGCCGACGCCGGTGCCGATGGTGAACATGATCATGGAGTCGTCGGCGTCCCGGGCCGCGCCGTAGCGGAACTCGGCCCAGGCGGCCACGTTGGCGTCGTTCTCCACGATCACCGGCAGGCCGACGGCGCTGCTGACGTACTCGCGCAGCGGCTCGTCACGCCAGGCCAGGTTCGGAGCGAAGAGCACTGTCGAGCGGGTGGCGTCGATCCAGCCGGCCGCGCCGATCCCGACGGCCTCGATCGTCCGCCCGGCAGCCAGCTCGCCGACCAGCTCGATGATGACGTCGCGGGTCTTGCCGACGTCATCGGCGGGAGTGTCCCGTCGGCTCTGCACGAGAACCGTGCCGGTGTCGTCCACGACACCGCCGGCCACCTTCGTGCCACCGACGTCGACTCCGATGGTCAGCGTCACCGCTGCCGCTCCCCTCTGCTGTGCTGTCCGGTCCGCGCGCGCCGATGACGCGCCGGTCCGGATCGCGATGTCCCGCGCTCAGGCGCCGCCGCCCGGCGCGTCCGCGCCGGTGTCGTCGGACGCCCGCGACGCGGGCACCACGGGTCGGCTGGTCGGCGCCGGCGCGACCACCGACCCGGCGTCGTCGACGGGTGCTGCGGTGGCCGGGGCGGGTGGGTCCGCCGTCCGGGTGGCGACCGACCAGACATCCCGCTCCGGCGCCGGCTGAGAATCATGCCCGGTGCGGGTGGCATCGCGCCACACGTGCTCGTCGTCGGTCTCGGCGGACCGCTCGGCCGGGGCGAAGGGTGCGGCCTCGTCGTCGCTGCTCGCGGCGGACGTCGGCTGCGCCGGCGCGGACGGCTGCGGTGCGGTCGCCGGGGGTGGCTCCGGCGGCGCGAACGCGCGGAGCAGGCTGGCCACGCCGGCCGCGAGGTCTCCGGCACCGGTGGCCAGGCGTTCGGCGAATTCCGGACTCGGGTCACGCAACGCGGCGATGCCACGACAGACCGGGCAGACACAGCATTCGGCCGAACCGGTGGCGAAACCACCACCGCCGTGGGCGCCGCCGCCCGCAGCGGCACTGTGACCGAGGACACCGGCCAGCATCCCGCCCAGCGGGCCGAACGCGCCGCCCACCGACCCGCCGGAGGCCAGTCGCGCCCCCGCGAGCAGGGTGGCGACCAGTCGCTCCGCCTCTTCCCGGGCCGAACCCGGATCCGTTCCGCCCACCCTCGGCTCCTCTACCCTGCCGCCGGACGCGTCACTGCGCCGCACCGGGTGCTTCTACCCGGCGCTTGAGCTGCTTCAACGCGGTGTCCATGATCATCTTCTCGGCCTTGCGCCGAAACATGCCGAGCATCCCCACCGACAGCTCGACCTCCAGCGTGTACGTCACAGTGGTGCTCCCGTCCGGGTTCGCCACCAGGTCGTACGAGCCGCGCTGGCTCTTCTGCATCTTCGAGGGGGCGAGCAGGTGCCATTCGACGCGGGACAGGTCCTCGGCGTACTCGTAGGCGAGCACGTACTCGTCGGCCATCACCCCGGCGTCGATGGCGAACCGCACCTGGCTGGCGTAGCCGTCCTCGTACTCCTCGATCACCTCGGCGTGGCGCACCGCCTCGGTCCACTCCGGGTAGCTCGGAAAGTCGCAGATGACCGCCGCCACCCGGTCCGGTGACGCGCCGATGATGATCGACTGGGTGGAGGAGTCCGCCATGGGGGGAGGCTACCCGGCGGGTACCGCCCGCACGCCGCGCCGCCCCCGCCGGGTAGGTTTCGACAGAGCCGAAGACCGTGGATGGGCAGCGGCCGGCCAGTGCGAGCACGAAGGAGTGCAGGTGCGCGAGTTCTCCGTTCCGCCGATCGTCACCGTTGGCGACGCGGCCAACCTCACCGATCCGGTCTGGGACAACGCCGAGGCCGCGCCGGACACGGTCCAGTTCGCCCGCGCCACCCGCTCGGCCGACGGCAGCGGCACGACCTGGGCCGAGGTGACCTGCCTGGCGTTCCGCGACGAGGTGGTGGCGGTGGCCCGGGGCCTGATCGCCGCCGGCGTCTCCCCGGGCGCCCGGGTCGCGCTGATGAGCCGGACCCGCTACGAGTGGACGCTGCTCGACTACGCCATCTGGACGGTCGGCGCGGTCACCGTGCCGATCTACGAGACCTCCAGCGCCGAGCAGGCCGCCTGGATCCTGGCCGACTCCGGCGCGGTCGCCGCCGTGGTGGAGACCGACGCGCACGCCGACCTGGTCGCCGGCGTCCGCGACCGCCTGCCCGAGCTGGTCCACCTCTGGCAGATCGACCGCGGCGGGGTCGACGAGCTGGTCGCCGCCGGCGCCGCCGTCGAGCTGGCCGAGGTCGAGCAGCGCCGTAAGGCCGTCCGGGCCAGCGACCTGGCCACGATCATCTACACCAGCGGCACCACCGGCCGCCCCAAGGGTTGCGTGCTCACCCACCGCAACATGTACGCCGACATCGCCAACGCGGTGCCGGTGCTGCCGAACCTGTTCAACGCCGGCGCGGCCACCCTGCTCTTCCTGCCGCTGGCGCACGCGTTCGCCCGGCTCATCCAGATCGGCGTGGTGCAGGCCCGGGCCACCCTGGCGCACTGCGCCGACACCAAGAACCTGGTCGGCGAGCTGCAGGAGTTCCGCCCCACCTTCGTGCTGTCCGTGCCACGGGTGTTCGAGAAGGTCTACAACGCGGCCAAGCAGAAGGCCGAGGCCGACGGCAAGGGCGGCGTCTTCGCCCGCGCCGAGCAGGTCGCCATCGCGTACAGCGAGGCTCTGGAGACCCCGCGCGGGCCCGGCCTGGCGCTGCGCGCCCAGCACGCGGTCTTCGACCGGCTCGTCTACCGCAAGCTGCGCGCCGCGCTCGGCGGGCGGTGCCGCGACGCCATCTCCGGCGGCGCGCCGCTGGGCCCCCGGCTCGGACACTTCTTCCGGGGCGTCGGCGTGACGATCCTGGAGGGGTACGGGCTGACCGAGACCTCGCCCGCCGCCGCCGCGAACCTGCCCACCGGCACCCGGATCGGCACCGTCGGCCGGCCGCTGCCCGGCGTGACCGTCCGGATCGAGGACGACGGCGAGATCCTGATCTCCGGCGACCTGGTCTTCCAGGGCTACTGGCACAACGAGGCGGCGACCGCGGAGGCGCTCAGCGCCGACGGCTGGTTCCGCACCGGCGACCTGGGCCAGCTCGACGCCGACGGCTACCTGAGCATCACCGGCCGCAAGAAGGAGCTGATCGTGACCGCGGGCGGCAAGAACGTCGCCCCCGCGGTGCTGGAGGACCAGGTCCGCGCCCACCCGCTGATCAGCCAGTGCGTCGTCGTCGGGGACGCGAAGCCGTTCATCGGCGCGCTGGTCACCATCGACGAGGAGGCGTTGCCGACGTTCCTCGCGAGCGCCGGACTGCCCCCGGACACCCCGGTCGAGAAGCTGCGCGAGAACGAGGGCCTGCGCGCCGAGGTCCAGTCCGCGATCGACACCGCGAACCAGTCCGTGTCGAAGGCCGAGGCGATCAAGGTCTTCCGGATCCTGCCCCGCGACTTCACCGAGGCGACCGGTGAGCTGACCCCGTCGCTGAAGGTCAAGCGACAGGTCGTCCACAAGACGTACGCGGCGGAGATCGCCGACATCTACCGCAGCTGACTACCATCCGTCACGTGCCCGCATCCGCATCCGCCCCACCACATCCGCATCCCCTCGCCGCGGCCGCCCGCCTGGTGATGCTGGCGCTGGTCGCGATCCTGACCCTGTTCGCCACTCGCGACGTCACCCAGCTGTGGTGGATCGCGCTGCTGGCGGTCGCCGGAGCGCCCTCCCTGCTCGCCCCGCAGCACCGGCTGATCGGGCCGCTGAGCCGGGTGGCCGAGGTGGTGGTGCTGGGGCTGGCCGCGAGCCAGGTCGCCGCTGTCGCGTCGATCGGGGGCACGGTCGACGGGCTCGGCGCCTCGGCTGTGCTGCCCTACCTGGCGGTGCCGGTGACCGTCACCGCCCTGCGCCGCCGCTTCCGCGAGGGCGCGGCGCTGCTCGCGGTGACCGCCGGCACGCTGCTGGTCAGCGGCGCGTTGACCCAGGTCGACGGCGGGCGTCAGCTCGGCCAGGTCGGCTACCTCGCGGTCTGCGCGCAGTGGCTGATCCTCGCCGCGCTCGGGCTCTACGCCGCCGGCACCCTGCACCGGGTGATGGCCGTCCGTGCCGACGGCAAGCCCCAGCCGTACGCCGAGGCGACCCGGCTGTTGACCCAGCTGCGGACGGTGGCCCGGCAACTGCCGGGGGCGACCCTGGACCCGGGCGGCATCTCCGAGCACCTGCTGGAGGAGCTGCGCACGGTGGCCCGGGCGGACCGGGGCGCGGTGCTGTCAGCCAGCGGCGGGGGCCGGCTCGTGGTGCTCGCCCAGGCCGGGGTGGACCGGGTGGACTGGGAGACGACCCTGGACGCGGACTCGGCGATCGCCGACGCCTGGGCCAGCCAGCAGGCCACCACGGCCGCCCGCTCGCAGTCGCGCTCCCACCGGGGTGGGGACGTGTCGGCGCTGATCGTCCCGCTGGTCGCCGGGGTGCGCACGGTGGGGCTGGTGGTGCTGGAGGCGGACGTCGCGCAGGCGTACCCGCCGCCGGTGGTGTCCCGGGTCACCGGGCTGACCCAGCCGGCCGCGCTGCGGCTGGAGGCGGCTCTGCTGTTCGACGAGGTCCGTTCGCTGGCCACCAACGAGGAGCGTCAGCGGCTGGCCCGGGAGATCCACGACGGGGTGGCGCAGGAGCTGGTGATGGTCGGCTACGGCATCGACAACGCCCTGGCCACCGTCTTCGACGACGCGGACGAGACCGCCGAGGCGCTGCGTACTCTGCGCGGCGAGGTGACCCGGGTGATCACCGAGCTGCGGCTGAGCCTGTTCGAGCTGCGCAGCGAGGTGGACCGGCAGGGCGGCCTGGCCGCGGCGATCGCCGAGTACGCCCGGACGGTGGGCGCCTCGGGCGGCTTGCGGGTGCACCTGTCGCTGGACGAGTCCACCGCGCGCCTGCCAGCGGCCACCGAGGCCGAGTTGCTGCGCATCGCGCAGGAGGCGGTGACCAACGCCCGCAAGCACGCCGGAGCCTCGAATCTCTGGGTCACGTGTGAGGTGGACCCCCCGTACGCTCAAATTGAAGTGTCGGATGACGGTCAGGGGATGGCTGACCAGCGCCCCGACGGACGGTACGGTCTTGCGATCATGGCCGAGAGGGCGGAACGTATCCGGGGCCGGTTGGAGATCAGGCCGCGGCAACCCAGCGGCACGACCGTGGCGGTGGTTCTCGGCACCTCGTCCCGGCGCGACAACGTGCGCGACAGCGCAGCACCAGAAGGGGAGTAACCCGAGGATGACCACAAGTCCGACACCGGCCACCCGCACCAAGGTTCTCCTTGTCGACGATCATGACCTGATTCGCAAGGGCCTGCGGCACGCCTTCGAGCGCGACCGTCAGTTCGAGGTCGTCGGCGAGGCCGCGACCGCGGCTGAGGGGGTACGCCAGGCCGGCGCCCTGCAGCCGGACGTGGTGATCATGGATCTGCGGCTGCCCGACGGCAGCGGCCTGGAGGCCACCCGCGCGCTGCGCAAGTCCAGCGCGTCGATGGGCATCGTGGTGCTGACCATGTACGCGGGCGACGACCAGCTCTTCGGCGCCCTGGAGGCCGGCGCGAGCGCCTTCGTGCCGAAGACCGCCCCGGCCGACGAGGTGGTGGCCGCCGCGCGGCACGCCGCCTCCTCGCCCAGCGCGTTCACCGCCGCCGACCTGGCCGAGGCGATGAAGCGTCGGCTCGCCCCGTCCGGCCCGCAGCTCTCCCCCCGGGAGGGTCAGGTGCTGCGGCTGCTCGCCGACGGGATGAGCGTGGCGGGCATCGCGAAGCAGCTGTTCGTGAGCGAGTCCACCGCCAAGACGCACATCTCGAAGCTCTACGAGAAGCTCGGTGCCGCCAACCGGGCACAGGCGCTGATGACCGCGCTGCGGCTCGGCCTGCTCGAAGCGCCGGACGCCCCGAAGTTCTGACCCGCGCCCGCTCGTCGAGCGGGACACCGCGATCGAAGGTCCGTGCCGGCTCGTCGCCGGCGCGGACCTTCGTGTATCGACCGACGTCGGCGGGAATTCGGCGGCACGCTATGGTCTGGCGGGTACGTCGGGGGCAGAATACCCGCGCGGGCGACGACGCCCGCGTCGCGGACTCAAGGGGTTGAGCGCATGCAGCGGCCGGACTGGGCACCCGACACCATCGACATCGAGCGCCCGAGCGTCGCGCGGATGTACGACTACTACCTCGGCGGATCGCACAACTTCGCCGCCGACCGGGCCGCCGCGCAGGCGATGGTGGCCGCCGTCCCGGAGGCGCCGCTGATGGCGCAGGCCAACCGGGCGTTCCTGCGCCGAGCGGTCCACCACCTCGCCGAGGCCGGCGTCCGACAGTTCCTCGACATCGGCTCGGGCATTCCCACCGTCGGCAACGTGCACGAGATCGCCCAGCGCATCGACCCGGAGTCGCGGGTGGTCTATGTGGACGTCGATCCGGTCGCGGTGGCGCACAGCCGGGAGATCCTGGCTGGCAACGACCGCGCGGTGGTCGTACAGGAGGATCTGCGGCACCCGGAGCGGATCCTGGCGCACCCCGACGTCCGCAAGCTGCTCGACCTGAGCCAACCGGTGGCCGTGATGATCGTGGCCGTCCTGCACTTCGTCTCCGACGACGACCGCCCGGCGGAGCTGCTGGCGACGCTGCGCGACGCGTTGGCGCCCGGCAGCTACCTGGTGCTGTCGCAGGCCAGCGACGACGGGCGCAGCGAGGACGAGCGCGCCGAGGCCGAGCGGGTCTACCGGCGTACCGACAGCCCGCTCTGGATTCGTAACCGGGCCGAGCTGACCGCGCTCTTCGACGGGTTCGAGCTGGTCGACCCGGGCGTCGTCTGGGTGCCACAGTGGCGACCGGACACCCCGGAGAGCGCGGAGGACGCCGAACGCGCGGTCTTCATGGGCGGCGTCGGACGACTCGGTGACTGAGTCGCCCGGGAAGGCCACCCGCCCGGGCACCTTCGCCCGCGCGTGGGCCAAGGCGGTCTCCGGCACGAGCTACCTGCCGATGACCCAGGCTCAGCTCGAGGCCCTGCTGCACCGGCTCACCGGGCAGTTGGCCGGCGCGCTGCTCGCCGAGCCGTTCGACCTGCGGGCCGGGCACCGGGTCGGCGCCGAGTTGGTCGCCGCGCACATCGCGTCCGCGGAGGGGCTGGGTCGTACGGTCGAGGTCATCCAGCTCCGGCTCGTACGGGACCTGGGACTGGTGGCCGAGGACGTCGAGGACCGGATGGCGCGGTTGCTGGCCGCCGTGGCGACCGGCTACGCCCGCGCGCTGCGCGACCGGACGCTCGACGAGCAGGAGTCGATCCGCCGGGCCGCCATGATGGCCCGGACGCAGGCCGAGCGGGCGCTGCGGGCCAGCGAGGCCCGGTTCCGCCACCAGGCCACCCACGACCCGCTCACCGGCCTGCCCAACCGGACGCTGTTCACCGAACGACTCACCGCCGCCCTCAACGAGCCGGGCCGGGGCGCCCAGCGCATGGGGGTGTGCTTCCTCGACCTGGACCGCTTCAAGGTCGTCAACGACAGCCTGGGGCACCAGGTGGGCGACCGGCTGCTGACCACGGTGGCCGAGCGGCTGCGCCAGGCCCTCGGTGAACATCTGGTGGCCCGCCTCGGCGGCGACGAGTTCGTCATCCTGGTGGAGGGCGCCAGCGGCACCGACGCCGTGGTGGAGGTGGCCGAGAGCGCCCTGGCCGCGGTCCGCACACCGGCGGTGGTCGACGGGCACGAACTCCAGGTCACGGCGAGCATCGGCATCGTCGAGCGGCAGGTGGCCGGGGCCACCCCCAGCGACCTGATGCGGGCGGCCGACAGCACCCTGCACTGGGCGAAGTCGGCCGGCGGGGCGCGCTGGGCGCTCTACGACGCCGAGCGCAACCGCCGTGAGCTGGCCCGCTACGCCCTCTCGGCGGCCATCCCGGCCGCGCTGGAGCGGGGCGAGTTCTACCTCGACTACCAACCCCTGACCTCGCTGCGCGACGGCCGGCTGCTCGGCGTGGAGGCGCTGGTCCGCTGGCGCCATCCGGAGCTGGGCGTCCTGCGGCCGGACAGCTTCATCGCGCTGGCCGAGGAGACCGGCCTGATCGTGCAACTGGGTGGGTGGGTGCTGGCCGAGGCGTGCCGGGAGGCGGAGGCGTGGTCGGCGGAGGGCGTCCAGGCGCCGTTCGTGAGCGTCAACCTGGCGGTCCGGCAGGTGCACCGGCCCGGCCTGGTGCAGGAGGTCCGGGCGCTGCTGCGCCAGACCGGTCTGCCGCCCGAGCGACTCCAGTTGGAGATCACCGAGAGCACGATGATGAGCAGCGCCAAGGAGCCCGTGCGCGCGCTGCGGGTGCTGGCCGATCTCGGGGTACGCATCGCCATCGACGACTTCGGCACCGGCTACAGCAACCTGGCGTACCTGCGGGACCTGCCCGTCACCGAGCTGAAGGTGGCCGGGGAGTTCGTGGCCGGCCTGCGCTCGCCGGCGGTGGGGCGTACCGACGAGCGGATCCTCGCCTCGCTGGTGTCGCTGGCACACGCGCTGGACCTGACGGTGACCGCCGAGGGGGTGGAGACCGCCGGGCAGGCCGAGCGGCTGCGGGCGATCGGCTGCGACGCCGCCCAGGGCTGGCATTTCGGTCGGCCGGCCCCCGCCGACCGCATCCTGGCCCGCATCCGTTGAACCCCCGCACCATTAGTAGACAGCGTCTACGCCCGCCTGGTAGACACTGTCTATGAGCGAGGGGGAGGCGGGCCTGCGGGCCCGACTGGTGGCCGCCGGGGTGGACCTCGTGCTGCGCGAGGGCCAGTCGGCGGTGTCACTGCGGGAGATCGCCCGCCGGGCGGGCGTCTCGCACGGCGCGCCGCGCCGCTACTTCCCCACCCACGTCGACCTGCTCTCCGCCATCGCCCGGGAGGGCTTCGCCGACCTCACCGCCCGCGTCGAGGAGACGCTGCGCGCGGCCGGCCCGGACCCGCGTACCCGCCTGGTCGCGCTGGCCCGGACGTACCTGGACTTCGCCGCGGCGCACCACGGCATGTTCGAGCTGATGTTCCGCCACGACCTGCTGGCCAGCGGTCGTCTGCGGCTGCGCGAGACGAGCCTGCCGCTGTTCACCCTCCTGGTCGACCTGGTCGCCCAGGCACGCCAGCCGACCGACGCGCCCGCCCCGGTGCTGGCCGGCGCGCTCTGGGCCAACCTGCACGGCATCGCCCAGCTCTGGGCCTGGGGCAGCCTGCCGCTGGCCACCGGCGTCACCGACGACGACACCCTCCTGCGGGCCGCGCTCGACGCGCACCTCGGCCCCGCGCCGCACTGAACCGGGAGAAGACGTGCCCCTGCTGTACGACATCGGCAAACTGACCGTCGGCACCACCCTGCGGCTGGGCTGGCGGCCCCGCGTGGAGGGGCTGGAGCATCTGCCCCGCCACGGCGGCGCCATCCTCGCCGGCAACCACCTGTCCGTCGCCGACGAGGTGTTCCTCGGCTGCCTGACGCCGCGCCACGTCACCTTCTGGGCCAAGGCCGAGTACTTCACCGGCCGAGGCCCGAGCGGCTGGCTCAGCCGGCGGGTCGTCTCCGGCATGGGCGCCATCCGGGTCGAGCGCACCGGCGGCCGGGCCGCCCTCACGGCCCTCGACGCGGCCGTGCCGGTGCTGCGCGCCGGCGGTCTCGTCGCCATCTACCCGGAGGGCACCCGGTCCCCGGACGGGCGGCTCTACCGGGGTCGGGTCGGCATGACCCGGCTCGCCCGCGACGCCGAGGTGCCGATCATCCCGGTCGGTGTGCTCGGCACCGCCGAGGTCCTGCCGGTCGACGCGCGGCTGCCCCGCCGACACCCGGTCACCCTGCGGTTCGGTCCGCCGATCCCGGTCGCCGGGCGCATCACCGGGCCCCGCGACATCCGGACGATCACCGACGAGGTGATGACCGCGATCCAACGGCTCACCGACCAGGAGTACGTGCCCCGCTACGCCCCGCCCCGGCCGGCCCGCACCTGAACACGGGCGGCGGTCAGCCGGCGAGCAGAGCCGCCATCCGCTGTGCCTGCGCCTCCCAGCGCCACTCCCGCTCCACCCACGCCCGGCCGGCCGCGCCGAGCTGGCGGGCCAGATCCCGGTCGGCGAGCAGTCGGGCGACCCGGTCGGCGAGCTGGGCGACGTCCCGGCCACGGACCACGTACCCGGTCTCGCCCTCACGGACGGCGTCCGGGGCGCCGCCGGAGTCCCCAGCCACCACCGGCAGACCGGTCGCGGACGCCTCCAGGTAGACGATGCCCAGCCCCTCCACGTCCAGGCCGCGGTTGCGGGTGCGGCAGGGCATCGCGTAGACGTCGCCGGCCGCGTAGTGCGCCGGCAGCGCGGCCGCCGGCACCGAACCGGTGAACACCACGTCCCGCTCGACGCCCATCTGCCGGGCCAGCTTCTCCAGGGTCGCCCGGTACGGACCGCCGCCGACGATCAGCAGCGCCGCGTCGGGCACCCGGCGGCGGATCTCCGGCAGCGCCCGGATCAGCATGTCCTGACCCTTGCGCGGCACCAGCCGGGACACGCACACCACCACCGGCCGGTCGGTCAGCCCCAACCGGGCCCGGACCGGCTCACCGTCCACCGTCGGGTGGTAGGTGTCCACGTCCACCCCGGGCGCCAGCCGGCGCAGGTCGGTCACCCCGTCCAGCACGCGGGCCAGCCGGACGCGGGTGTACTCGCCGAGGTAGGTGGTCACGTCGACACCCCGACCGATGCGCCGCAGCGCCGGCCGGGCAGCCGCCAGCGCCGCCCAGCCGACCTCGTGGCCGTGGGTCTGCGCCACCACCCGGCGTACGCCCGCCCGGCGGCGCAGGCCGCCGGCGAGCAACCCCAGCGGGGCCGCCGCGCCGAACCACACCGTGTCGCAGTCGTACGCGCGGGCGAGGCGGGCCGCCCGGCGGGCGATCAGCGGGGTGGGCAGCAGCACCCGGGTGCGCTCGCGGATCACCTCGAACGGCTGGTCGGCGTCGAACTTCGCGGCGCCGCGCCAGCTCGACGCGTACACGACCACCGACCCGGCCGGCTGACGCACGGCGAGGTTGTGCACGAAGGACTGGATGCCGCCCGGACGGGGCGGAAAGTCGTTGGTGATCAGCAGCGTGCGGCTCATCGGCCAGCCTCCCGGGCGTACGCGCGGGCGGCGGCCATCCGCTCCACGGTGGACGGATGCGAGGCCGAGTAGAGGTATTCCCAGCGCGGCGGATCGGGGTCGCCGAGGTTGACCGAGCCGAGGCGGCGCTGCATCGACTCGAAGGCCACCGGGTCGCGGGTGAGCGCGAGCGCGTGCGCGTCGGCTCGCGCCTCCACCCGCCGCGACATCAGCGCCTGCACCGGGGTGGCGACCAGGCCGGCCACCGTGACCAGGGCGATCAGCAGCGGGAACGCGCGTGGATCGGCCACCGAGTCGACGCCAGCCAACCGCAGCAGCAGCCCCCACGAGCCGAGCAGGTAGAGCGCCACCACGGCGGCAGCGGCGCCCAGCGCCCCGGTCAGCGTGCCCACCGCCACGTCGGAGTCCTTCGCGTGCCCCAACTCGTGCGCCACCACGGCGGTCACCTCGGCGGGGGTGGCCTCGCTCAGCAGCGTGTCGTAGACGACCACCCGGCGGGTCGGCCCGAGGCCGGAGACGTACGCGTTGACCGCCCTGGTGCGCCGCGAGGCGTCGGCGACCAGCACGTCGCGCACCGGCACCCCGTCGCGGGCGGCCATGCTCATCAGCTCGGTGCGCAGCGGACCCTGCTCCATGGGGGTGAACTTGTTGAACACCGGCTCCACCAGCACCGGCAGCACGAACGAGAGCAGCACCACCAGCAGGGCCGCGCCCGCCGCGCCGAACGCCCACCACCAGCGCGGCGCGAACCGGATGACCGCGTAGAAGCCGAACAGCGCCACCGCGCCGATCACGGCGCTGACCGCGTACGACTTGAGCAGGTCGACGGCCCAGCCACTCCATCCGTTGGTGCTCAGCCCGTAGCGGGTCAGCACGCTCTGGCGCCACGCGGAGAACGGGAGGGTGAGCAGGTCGGCGACGAGCACCACGGCGAGACCACCGAGCACCGCCCGCGCGACCCAGTGCCCGCCGAACGGCCGGCCCACCAGCTCGACCAGGCGGCTGCCCAGCGGGGTGAGGCCGAGCGCGACGGCGATCAGCAGCCCGACGGCGAGCGCGGCGTAGCTCCCGGGGCGCAGCGCGGCACGGAACGCACGCCCCTTGGCCACCTGCTCCGCCGGGAGATCGCGCAGCGCGGCGAGCTGGTCGGCGCGGGGCGCCGGTGGCCGGTGCCAGGGAATGAACAGCGCGGCGGTCACCAGCAGGGCCACCGTCAATCCGGCCAGCGTCAGCAACGCCCAACCGCGCGGGGTCACCGGGGCCCGCCGTGCTCGCGTCGTACCCCGTTCATCCCGCCGCTCCTCCCGCCGTGACCGCCCATCCTATGGCCCGCGAAAAGCCCGCTTCGCCCGCGGTGTCGCGCTCCGGCGACGCGGACGGCCGTGCGGGAACTCAGGCCACCCGGCGGACCCGGCGTGCGGCGACGTCGGGCCGCGCGGGCGCGGCCAGCACCTCGACGTCGAAGCCGGCCCGGGCGAGCACCTCGATGGCCTCGACCTCGGCGGCGACCAGCCCGGCCGCCGGGGACGTCTCGTCGAACAGGGCGGTCAGCGGGCAGCCGGAACAGCCGTCGGCCCGTTTCGCGCACCCGTCGCAGTCGATGAGCATCACGCCTCCTGATCGCTGGCGATGCGCGGTCGACGCCCTGTCGTCGTCGCCCGAGCACCGTCGGTCACATCGACGCTATCCACCGGGTACGACAGAACCGCCCGCACCGCCCCGTTGAGGGCTAGATCGACTCCAGATCAGCGAAATCGGGGTATCCCGGCCGGCCGGACACCACGACATCGCCGACCTCTTGTCGATCAAGGTGCCGCGGTAGCCCACGGGCCCCCGATCGTCGTCGATCCAATCGCCGGTCAACTGCCGGTCAAGCGCCTGTTCCCTCGACCGGGGCCGCTGCGATCGTTGCGGTACGGCCGATCCACCGCCCGACGAGGGTCCACCGACGCACCTGCCGGGCCGGGTGCAACCGGCCGTCCACGTTGATCCATCGGAGGATTCGAATGCGCGGACCATCCTCGACCACACGCTCCCGGCTCTCGGCCGTCGCGCTCCTCGCGGCCACCGCGACGGCCGCGGGCGGGCTCGTCGCCACGCCGGCGCAGGCCACCTCGGCGCTCGGCTGCAACTACCCCCGCGTCTGCTTCTGGGTGACCGGGAACCCGTACGACGGCGCCCCGCCGACCGCGTCGTTCCAGGACAACTACTACCAGACCCTCGGGTCCCGGAGCAGGGGCGCGGACTGGGTCTACAACAGCCGCAACGACGATGGCGCGAAGATCTTCTACTCCAACGGCGACTGGGTGTGCGTCTCCCCGGGCGAGCTGGCCTACCTCGAGCCGTACGGCTACGCGGTGGCCCTCGACATCATGGACTCCCCGTACTGCTCCTACTGACCGCTCGCCGGAGGTTGAAGACATGAATCCACGACGTCTCCTGGCCGCGTGCGCCGTCACGGTGACCGCAGCGGTCGGCCTGGTCGCCACACCGGCGTTCGCCGGTGGCTACTTCCAGACGAAGACGGACCTGAACCTGCGCTACTGCCAGTGGCTGAACAACTCGCAGTGCTCGGTCATCCTCACGATCCCCAAGGGCCAGTCGGTCTACCTGAACTGCTGGGCGACCGGATCGTCGGTCAACGGCGACACCGTCTGGTACAACGCGTTCTACGGCAACGCGAACGGCATGCTCGCCGGTGACTACATGTACACCGGCCACGACCCGAACCCCGCCGTCTCCCGCTGCGGCTGACACGCGATCCGGCCGCTGGCGCTGACGCACCAGCGGCCGGATCCGTACGTCACGGGTAGTACACCCGAGGGCTGGTGAAGATGCCGTGCAACGTTCCGCTGCACGTGTAGACCTCGACCACCGCCACGGCGGAGCCCTTGAAGTTGTTCATCACGTTGACGTTGCGGCTGATCGGCCCGAATCGGCCGGTCCGGTTGAGGTCGTAGTAGATCCAGGAGGTGTTGCCGTTGTTCGTGGTCCGCAACTGCAGGTACGCCGTGCACCGGGACTGGTCCGGTGTGGCGTTCATGTAGAAGTCACCCACCACGGTCTGGTTGGAGCCCTGGTACGAGATGCACGAGCTGATCGGGTAGGCCCCGGTGCAGCCGCCACCCGAGGCCGCCAGGGCCGGTCCCGGGGCGACGAGGAGCGCCGCCAGTGTGACAACCGTGCCGAGGATGGTGCCCAGCAGTCTTTTTCTCATACCGTTCGCCTGCCTTTGTCCGGTGCCCGACGGTGCCGGGCCGATGCGGACACCGTCGCCGACCGAACCTGCAGGAACCTCGCCGTATTCTTGCCCGCCCCGACGGCTCGGCCCGGGCGCGCGGTCAGGAGCGGGCGAGGCGGCGCAGCAGCGAGTCGGCGCCCAGCGGGTACGCGCCGTGCCGGCGTACGCCGTCGGCGACCTCGCGGTCGGACGAGATCACGACGACCGGGCGGCCCGCCGGCTCGGCGCGGACCAGGCGGCGGATCAGCTCGTCGGCAGTCTCGCCCTTGCGGGAGAAGAGCACCCGGACGCCGCGGGGCGCGGGCGGCAGCCCGTGCATCCGTTCGGCGCCGTCGAACACGACGGTGACCTCGTCGCCGGTCTGCGCGGCGATCCCGCCCAGCCCGGTGATGAGGCGCTTGCGCTGCTGCTCCAACGACATCTCGCCGAAGCCACGCTTGGTGACGTTGTAGCCGTCCACCACGAGGTGCGCCCGGGGCAGGGCGAGCAGCTGGTCCAGTCGGGCCGGGTCGTCGGTGTCGCGGGCACGGGCGGCCGGGCCGGCCGGGGCGGTGCCCGGCTGCTCGGCGAACGCGTCGGCGACGAAGTCGGCGGGGAGCTTGTCCACCGGGTCGAGCGCCAGCTCCCGGCGCAGCCCGACGGCGGCCTGACCGATGGTCTCCAGCAGCAGCCAGAGGCGGGCGTCGTCGACCGAACGCGCCTCCTTGGCGCTGGCCCGGGCCACCCCGGCGGCGGCCTCGGCCTCGGCGAGCCGGGCGCGGGCGCGGCGCAGTTCGGCGTCCACGTCGGCGCTGGCGCGTGCGGCCCGGCCGCGTTCGGTGGCCAGGAGTTCGCTGGCCTTGCGCTCACGGGCCTGCGTCTCGCGCAGGGTACGGGCCAGTTGACGGGACTCCTCGCGGAGCTGGCCCAGCTCCTCGCGGACCCGCGCCAGCTCGTCGCGGAGCTTCTCGGCCTCGACCCGGGCCACCGCCCGGTCGTGTTCGGCGCGGGTGGCCCGCTGCTCGGCCTCACGGACCAGCTCGGCGACGACGGCGCTGTCCGCCTCGGCGCGGACCGCGGCGCCGCTGGCGTCGATCAGCTCCCGCCAGCCGCGGGGTCGGGCCAGGTAGGCCAGCGCGGCCACCTCGACCGGGTCGGCGGCGGCCGGCGCGGTGCCCTCGACCACGGCCGCGCCGAGGTCGCCGGCGTCGGCAAGCACCCGGGCGGTGACCCTTTGCCGAAACAGCGGGTCGGCGGTGAGCTGGGCGGCGATGGCCGGGGTGCCGAGCCGGGCCCGTCGGTTGGGGGCGAACTTGGCCACCCGGCGCAGCGGCACCGGCACCTCGTCGGCGGGCAGGGTGGGCAGCACGGTGGCGGTCAGCGCCACGATCCGCTGCCGGACCGGCTCGGGCAACGTCGGCTCCGGCTCGACCGCCGGATCGGCACCCGAATCGGCAGGTGTGTCACTGCTGTCCGGGTCGCCCACGGCACCGCCGCCCCCGACCGGATCCTCCTGCGGGAGGTGGTCGTCGTACGGCTCGGTGAGGGGCATGTGGCAAGTCTCCCACCGCGACCGGGCCCACCGCCCGGTGAGTGAGCCGATCTCTCATCCTAGCCCCATGGTGACTGCTGGGACGGCTGCGACGGGAGTGTCGGACCGGGGCGCTAGCGTGCCGCCGATGGCACAGGCGGAGTACGTCCAGGAGTCACTGGCCGGTCTCGACCCGGCGGTGGGCGGGGTGGACCCGGCGCTACCGCTCTACGCGACGACCTTCGTGGTGGTCGACCTGGAGACCACCGGCGGCGCGCCGGACGGCGGCGGCATCACCGAGATCGGCGCGGTCAAGGTGCGCGGTGGCGAGCAGTTGGGGGTGCTGGCGACCCTGGTCAACCCGGGGCAGCCGATTCCGCCCTTCATCACCGTGCTGACCGGCATCACCCAGGCCATGCTGGTGCCGGCGCCGCCGATCGAGCAGGTGCTGCCCAGCTTCCTGGAGTTCATCGCCGACGCGGTGCTGGTCGCCCACAACGCCCCGTACGACGTGGGGTTCCTCAAGGCCGCCTGCGCGAAGCACGGGCACCGCTGGCCCAACCCGCGCGTGCTGGACACGGCGGCGTTGGCCCGGCGGGTGCTGACCCGCGACGAGGTGCCCAACCGCAAGCTGGGCACCCTTGCCGCCTACTTCCGCACCGCCACCCAGCCCACCCACCGGGCGCTCGACGACGCGAAGGCCACCGTCGACGTGCTGCACGGTCTGATCGGCCGGCTCGGCGGGCACCGGGTGGACACCGTCGGCGACGCCATCGAGTTCGCCCGCGCGGTCACCCCGACGCAGCGCCGCAAGCGCCACCTGGCCGAGGGGCTGCCCAAGGTGCCGGGGGTCTACATCTTCCGGGCCGCCGACGACCGGCCGCTCTACGTCGGCACCTCGGGCGACATCGCCACCCGGGTGCGCAGCTACTTCACCGCCGGTGAGAAGCGCGCCCGGATCTCCGAGATGTTGGGCGCGGCCGAGCGGGTCGAGGCGGTGGAGTGCGCCCACTCGCTGGAGGCGGAGGTCCGCGAGCTGCGGTTGATCGCCGCGCACGCCCCGCCGTACAACCGGCGGTCGAAATACCCGGAGCGGATGGTCTGGCTCAAGCTGACCGACGGGCCGTACCCCCGGTTGTCGATCGTGCGGGATCTGTCCCCCACGGACACCGCCTACCTCGGGCCCTTCACCTCCCGGCGGGCCGCCGAGCTGGCCGCCGCCGGCTTCCACGACGCGGTGCCGCTGCGCCAGTGCACGCACCGGCTCTCGCTGCGCACCGTCACGCCGGCCTGCGCGCTGGCCGAGCTGGGTCGCTGCCCGGCGCCCTGCGAACACAAGATCACTCCAGAGGAGTACGACGACAGAGCAGCCGGGCCGTTCCGCACCGCGACCGCCAGCGACCCGCAACCGGTGGTGGACGCGCTGCTGGCCCGGATCGACGTGCTCGCGGCCGACCAGCGCTACGAGGAGGCCGCCGTGGTGCGGTCCCGGCTGGCCGCGGTGCTGCGCGCCACCGTGCGGATGCAGCGGCTGGCGGCGCTGACCGGGATCGTGGAGCTGGCCGCCGCCCGACCGGCCGCCCGGGGCGGCTGGGAGCTGGCCCTGGTCCGGCACGGTCGCCTGGCCGGGGCCGGGGTGTCGCCGCCCGGCGTCCACCCGCGACCCACGCTGAACGCCATCCGCGCCACCGCCGAGACGGTGTCGGGCGGGCACGGCCCGGTGCCGTCGGCCACGGCGGAGGAGTCCGAGCGCATCCTGTCCTGGTTGGAGCGGCCGGAGACCCGGCTGGTCGAGATGTCGTCCGGTTGGGCCTCGCCGGCGGGCGGGGCGGGCCGCTTCCGTGACCTGCTGGCGAAGGCCGAGAGCGGGGCGTCGCACCAACTCTCGACCGAACGCTCATGACCAACTGACCGATCGGACTACGTCGACTCCCTTAGGCTGTTAGAGAAGTGCAGTCCTGCCCGTTTCGTGGGCCTGCTCCCGATCGCCCGGTCCGGCGGTCGCGGAGCCGGGGTGAGGAGGTGTCCCTCGTGGACGTCGACGCCGGACACGGCGCCGCCCTGGGGGGCGCCCTGCCGACCCGGTCTGGTGAGCTGCCCCTGACCCGCCGACTGCGGTCGTTGCTGACCTGGCCGACCACCGACTCCGACCCGGTCACGCACCTGGTGCGCACCCATCGGGGCATCCACGCGGGCACCGACCCCGCCGTGCTGCGCCGGGCGTACACGATCGCGGAGAACATGCACCGCGGCCAGTTCCGCAAGAGCGGGGAACCGTACATCACCCACCCCCTCGCGGTGGCGCAGATCTGCGCCGAGCTGGGCATGGACACCACGACCCTGGTGGCGGCGCTGCTGCACGACACGGTCGAGGACACCCGCTACACGCTCCAGGCGCTGTCGGAGGACTTCGGCGGCGAGGTGGCCCACCTGGTCGACGGGGTGACGAAGTTCGACAAGGCGTTCTACGGCAAGGCCGCCGAGGCGGAGACGATCCGCAAGATGATCGTCGCGGCCGCCAAGGACGTCCGGGTGCTGATCATCAAGCTGGCCGACCGGCTGCACAACATGCGCACGCTCGGAGTGCGCTCCGCGGCGTCCCGGGAACGGATCGCCCGCAAGACCCAGGAGGTGCTGGTCCCGCTCTGCGACCGGCTGGGCATCCAGACCCTCAAGCGCGAGCTGGACGACGTGGTGCTGCTGCACCTGGAGCCCGAGGAGCACGCCCGGCTGGCCCGGCACGTGCACGATCGGCCCGGCTGGGACTCCTACCTCGACGCGGTGGTGACACGGGCCCGGGTGGCGCTGCGCCGCAGCCGGGTCGACGCCGAGGTGAGCCCGCGCCCCCGGCACCTCTACTCGATCTGGAAGGACACCATCGCCGGCGGCCACACCGCCCCGTACGACCTGCCCCGCATCTCGGTGGTGGTCGACGGCCCGGCCACCGACTGTTACGCCGCGCTGGGCGCGATCCACGGCACGTGGCGGCCGATCCCGGGCCGTTTCAAGGACTTCATCGCCTCACCGAAGAACAACCTCTACCGCTCGCTGCACACCAGCGTCTGCGGCCCGCAGGACCGCACGGTGGAGGTGCTGATCCGCACCGAAGAGATGCACCGCTCGGCGGAGTACGGCATCGCCGCCGACTTCCGCTTCCCGCGCTCGGGCAGCGGCAGCACGGCGGCCCGGGCCGAGCAGTTGGACTGGCTGCGCCGCGTGCTCGACTGGGAGCCGGACGCCGCCGACCCGGCACAGTTCTACGAGTCGCTGCGCTGCGACCTCGCCGAGGGCCAGATCCAGGTCTTCGCCGACGGGCGTCAGGTGGTGCTGCCGGCCGGCGCCACACCTGTCGACCTGGCGTACGAGCTGGGCAGCCAGCGGGGCGACCACTGCCTCGCCGCCCGGATCAACGGCCGGCTCGCGCCGCTGAGCTCGGAGCTGGACGAGGGCGACGTGGTGGAGATCTTCACCGAGAACGACGGCGACAACGGCTTCGAGGCCGGCGTGGCACCACGCGGCCCGCGCAAGGAGTGGCTGGGCTTCGTCAAGTCGCCGCACGCGCAGATGCAGATCAACAGGTGGTTCGCCGAGCACACCGAGCCGGGCATCACGATCAGCGACAAGGTCCGCCTCGGTCGGGCCACCATCGGGCTCGCCCTGCGCCAGCACAACCGCGGCCTCGCCAGTGACCTGCCGCTGCTGCGGCTCTCCGAGGAGCTGGGCTATCCCGACCTGGAGACCCTGCTGGTCGCGGTCTTCGACCGGGTGATCGAACCGGACACCGTGGTACGCCAGCTCATCGACCTGGTCGACCATCGACAGTGACCCGCCCGGCCCCAGCGCGTCCGAAGGACATTCGTGACCACTAGCCTGGGGTCATGATCCCCCGTTCCCGCGCCACCGGTCGGGCCATCTTCTACCAGGCCTTCTACCGATTGCCGCTGCCGGTGCGCCGTCGCCTGGTCAAGCTGGCCGTGCCCAAGTACATCGTCGGGGCGGTCACCCTGGTCCGTGACTCCGAGGCGACGGGCGCGGGCCGGCTGCTGATGCTGCGCCAGCCCCCCGGCAAGGGCTGGTCGCTGCCCGCCGGCCTGCTCAACCGGGCCGAGCCTCCGGTCGTGGGCGCGGTCCGCGAACTGTTCGAGGAGTCCGGCATCCGGCTGCCACCGTCCCGGCTGCGCCCGGCGGTGCCGAACGCGATCGTGCACGCCAAGGGCTGGGTGGACATGGTGTTCGAGACGGAGGTGCCGGCGTCCAGCACCGAACTGGCGGTCGACGGCGCGGAGGTCTTCGAGGCCGCCTGGCATCCGCTGGACGACCTGCCCAAGCTGACCTGGCCGACGGCCCGGCTGCTCGCCTACTACGACATCGGGCCGCTGGCCGGGCAGTTCCCGCCTCCGGTGCCCGACACCGCGCCGTGAGCGAAGCGGGCGGGCCGGCGGACCTCTGCGCGGTCGTGCTCGCCGCGGGTGAGGGCACCCGGCTGCGCCCGCTCACCGCACGGGTGCCCAAGGCGCTCTGCCCGGTCGGCAACGTGGCACTGCTGGACCGGGCGCTGGCCCGCCTGGCCGGCCTCGGCCTGAGCGGCCCCGCACGCGTCGCGGTGAACGCCTGCTACCTCGCCGACCAGGTGGTCGCGCACGTCGGCGATCGCGCCCACCTGTCGGTGGAGCCCGGTGACCCGCTCGGCACCGCCGGTGGGGTGGCCAACCTGCGGGACTGGATCGGCGGCCGGCCGGTGCTGGTCGGCAACGCCGACGCGTACCTGGCCGACCCGGCCACTCCCCCGGGCCCCGACGTGGCCGCGCTGTTGGACGGCTGGGACGGGGAGTCCGTACGCCTGCTCGGGCAGCCCGCCGCCGACCCGAGGGCGCCCGGCACCTTCGCCGGGCACTGCTTCACGGGGTTCTCGCTGCTGCCGTGGCGGCTGGTCCGCGACCTGCCGGTGGTCTTCTCCGACCTGGTACGCGCGGTGTGGCGGCCGGCCGAGGCGGCCGGTGCGCTGGAGGTGGTGCCCTACCCGGGCACCTTCTACGACACCGGCACCCCCGCCGACTACCTGGCGGCCAACCTGCACGCCGCGAGCGGCGACGTACTGGTCGACCCGGCCGCCACGGTGACCGGGCGCTGCGTGGAGTCGGTGGTCGGCGCGGGCGCACGGGTCGACGGCGACGTGCGCCGCACCGTGGTCTGGCCCGGCGCCCTCGTGCGCAGCGGCGAACGGCTGCACGACGCGATCCGGTTCGGGGACGCCGGCACGGTCCAAGCCGCCCAGCACGGCTGACCCGCGTCGGCGCGTCGGCGGGATGATTCGTGTTAGCGGTATACCTGTGGGTCATAAATATGACTCACAGGTATACCGCTCGTTGGCGACACGCCTGCCCAAGCTGTGGGCATACCTGGAGCGACGGCTGATGGCGACAGCGCCGGGCACCCGACACCGGGCAACGGCGACGGGCGCGGGAGGACGGGCGCGGGAGGACGGCCTCGCGAGGACGGGTGCCGGGTGCACCCGACCCCGGTCCCGTCGGGAACATCTAGCATGGGCAACGACGCCGACGAACGGAGAATTGCCCCGTGATCACCGCGATCGTGCTGATCGACTGCGCCACCGACGCGATCCCCGAGGTGGCGGAGACCCTCGCCAATGTCACCGGCGTCAGCGAGGTCTACTCGGTGGCCGGGCACGTCGACCTCATCGCCATCGTCCGGGTCCGCGAGTTCGACCAGATCGCACAGGTCATCGCGGGCAGCATCTCCAAGGTGCCGGGTGTGCTGAACACGGAGTCGCACATCGCGTTCCGGGCGTACTCCCAGCTCGACCTTGAGGAGACGTTCGCGATCGGCCTCGCCGACGCCGACTGACCCGCCGGGCCGCGTGGACGGCCGGCGCCGGACGCGGCGCGGCCGGTCCACCCGTGCGGGTGGACCGGCCGTCTGCTGCCGCTACGTCAGCTTTCGCTGGGAGCGGGCCGCTCGGTGGTGCCGAGGCCCGGTTCCGGGGACTCGGTGATGCCACCGGGAGCGGGCGACTCGGTGGTGCCACCCGGAGCCTGCGACGAGGTACCCGGGCTGGGCGTACCGCTGGCGCTGGCCTGCGGGACCGGGATGCCCAACTGGTTGGCGAGCTGGACCAGCTCGTCGTAGTGCGTCTGCAGCGTCGGCAGGGCGGTCTGGGCCAACTGGACCACCGACTGCTCGGAGCCCTGCGAGATCTCCGTCTGGGTGGCCTGGATGGCCTGGACGTGACCGGCCAGCTCACTGGTCACCCAGAGCCGGTCGAACTCCGCGCCGCTGACGTTGTTCAGCTTGTCGATGACCGCCTGCTGGTCGGTCGTGGGCTCGTTCGGCAGTTCGACCTTGAGCTGGGACGCGGTCTGCTGCACCGTCTGGTCCAGCTGGGTGTGGTCGGTCTTGAACATCGCGCCCAGGTCCTTGACCCCCTGGTTCTGGCCCTTCTGCTGAGCCAGGTCACCGGCGGTGATTTCGAACAGGTTCACCTGGTGCAGCGCCTGCAGATACTGGGTGTCCTGCGTCGACGGCTGTGCCGCGGCCTGCGCGGCCGCAGCCGGCGCGACGCCTACCAGCACCAGCGCGGCCAACAGGCCGAGGCGTTTGAGACCCAACATGCTTCCCCCCCTTGAGACGTTGGACCGCACGGATACCCGGCTCACGGGGGTTATTCCTGCGATCGCCCGACGCGCGGGGTCGACCGGTCCCGCCGTGGCCGTCCGACTCCTGCTCGGATGGGCGACGGGACACCGACAACGACGTGGCGCCCGCCGGAAGTCCGGCGGGCGCCACGTGACGGTGCTGTCGGGAGGTCAGTGGCGGCTCTCGCCGCTGCCGATCTCCGCGCGCTCGGGCCGGGGCTCGACCGGCGGGTGACCCGGCGAGACCGGCGCCTCGACCGGCTTCTCGATCGGGTAGAAGAAGCCCCGGACCGCCGGGCCGAGGGCCCCGAGCCGGTTCATCTTCTTCGGCACCACCCAGCCGACGTAGTCCAGCTCACCGTGGCCGTCCGCGTGCCCGTTCGCCGCGCTGAGCGGCTGGTGCACCTCGACGAACCGGCCGTCCGGCAGGCGCCGGATGATGCCGGTCTCCACGCCGTGCGCGAGCACCTCCCGGTCGTGCTGCTGCAGACCCAGGCAGAGCCGGTAGGTGACGTAGTACGCCAGCGGCGGGACCACCAGCAGGCCGACCCGGCCCGCCCAGGTCATCGCGTTCAGGCTGATCTGGAACTTGTCGGCGATCACGTCGTTGGCGCCCGAGAGCGTCAAGACGACGTAGAAGGAGACGGCCATGGCGCCGACGGCCGTACGGGCCGGAACGTCGCGGGGCCGCTGGAGCAGGTTGTGGCTCTTGCGGTCCTTGAGGTGCCGGGCCTCCAGGAACGGGTACATCGTCGACAGGCCGACCAGGATGCCGGGCAGCACGACCGTCGGCCAGAACAACGGCGGGATGACGTAGTGGTCGCCGATCGGGATGTTGATTTCCCAGGCCGGCATGAGTCGGGTCGAGCCGTCGAGGAACATGACGTACCAGTCGGGCTGGCTGGCGGCCGAGACCACCCAGGCCTCGTACGGGCCGAACAGCCAGATCGGGTTGATCTGGAACAGACCGCCCAGCAGCGCGATGACGCCGAAGACGACCATGAAGAAGCCGCCCTGCTTCAGCGCGTAGCGGGGGAACATCCGCTCGCCGACCACGTTGCCGTTGGTCCGGCCGGGGCCGGGCCACTGGGTGTGCTTCTGCTTGAAGACCAGGCCCAGGTGGGCGCTGATCAGCGCGAGCAGCAGACCCGGGATCAGCAGGACGTGGGCGATGAAGAACCGGCTGATGATGATCGTGCCGGGGAACTCGCCACCGAAGATCGACGACGTGAGCCAGGAGCCGATCACCGGGATGGACAGCATGATCGCCGAGGCGATCCGCAGGCCGGTGCCGGACAGACCGTCGTCCGGCAGCGAGTAGCCGGTGAAGCCGGCCAGGAAGCCGACCCAGAACAGCAGCGAGCCGATGATCCAGTTGGTCTCGCGCGGCTTGCGGAATGCGCCGGTGAAGAACACCCGCAGCATGTGCACGACGATCGCGGCCATGAACAGCAGCGCCGCCCAGTGGTGCATCTGCCGCATCACCAGGCCGCCGCGGACGTCGAACGACAGGTCCAGGCTGGAGGCGTACGCGGCGGACATCGGCGTGCCCTGCAACGGCGCGTAACTGCCGTCGTAGACCACCTCGGTCATCGCCGGCTCGTAGAAGAAGGTGAGGAACACACCGGTCAGGAGCAGCACGACGAACGAGAACAGCGCGATCTCGCCCAGCAGGAACGACCAGTGGTCCGGGAAGACCTTGTTCAGCAGCCGACGGAGCGGGGTCGCCACCTGGAAGCGGTCGTCCACCCCCACCGCGGCCTTGCCCGGCGTGGCTGCCAGGTCAAACTTTCGACGCTTCATGGCCGCTCCCAGAAATCAGGCCCGACGGTCTCGGTGTAGTCGGACTTCGCCACGAAGAAGCCCTCGGAGTCCACCTCGATCGGCAGCTGCGGCAGCCGCCGGCTGGCGGGGCCGAAGACGGGCCGGGCGTTGTCGGTGATCAGGAACTGGGACTGGTGGCACGGGCAGAGCAGCCGGTTGGTCTGCTGCTCGAACAGACTCGCGGGGCAGCCGGCGTGCGTGCAGATCTTGGAGAACGCCGCGTAGTTGCCCCACATGTAGTCGCCGTGGCCGACCCGCTCGTTGGCCCGGCGCGACTCCTGCGCGTCCGAGTCACGCAGGTGGATCAGCAGCGTCGGCGAGTCGGCGTGCCGGTTGCTCACACCGTGCTCGATGCCCGGGAAGACCGTCAGCTGACCACCGGTGCTGATGTCCGCCGGGCGAACCGGGCGGCCGTCCTCGCGGACGAGGCGGATCCGCTCGCCGCCCTCGGCGGTGGCGAACCCGGTGGTGAACATCTGGTTGTTCTTGTGCGGCTGCGAGATCAGACCGCCGACCAGCGGCGCCGCCGCGACCGCGGCGACCGGCGCGAGACCGGCCAGCAGCGAGATGCCGAGCAGGGGACGACGCTTCACACCCAGCTCGTCGGCCATGTAGAGCATGGTCTGGCCGGTGATGGTGCGACCGTCGGCGTCCACCGCGCCCTCGTGCCGGTCCTGGATCGAGACCTCCTTGGGCAGCAACTTCTTGCCCCAGGTCAGGATGCCGAAGCCGACGGCGAGCAGCGCGATGCCGAGGGTGGCGCCCAGCAGCGGGGTGTAGAACTTGTCGCCGCCGCGGCCCGGCGCGTACTGCCACGGCCACCAGATGTAGATGGCCAGGAACGCGGTCGCCGCCAGGCCGGTGATCAGGAAGAAGCCGGCCACCACCCGGGTCAGCCGACGCTCGGCCTTGGTGCCGGGCAGCACCTGCGGCTCGTAGTGCACGATCTCGATGTCGTCCCGACGCGCGCCCTCACGGACGATGTCGAACCGGGTCAGCCGGGGGTCGTTCACGTCGAGCGGCTCCTGGCCCTGCGGGGCCTGGTGCTCGGTGTGCGTGCTCATGCCGTCACCTCGCTACGGGTGGCGCCGAGCGGCACCACGGCACTGAATCTGAAGATCCGCTCGGTCACGACTTACCCGCAATCCACAGGCTAGCGAACACGAGCGCCACAATGCCAACCAGGAAGATCGCCAGGCCCTCGGTGGACGGCCCGTACCGACCGAGGTTGAACCCGCCCGGGTCCTGGTCGGTCTTCAGCGTCTCCTGGATGTAGGCGATGATGTCGGCCTTCTGCTCCGGCGTGATCTGGTTGTCACCGAACACCGGCATGTTCTGCGGGCCGCTCAGCATCGCCGCGTAGATCTGCCGGTCGGTCGCCGGGTGCAGGCTCGGGGCGAACTTGCCGGACGAGAGCGCGCCACCGCCACCGCCGAAGGCGTGGCACTGCGAGCAGTTGATCCGGAAGAGCTCCCCGCCGGCCGCGACGTTGCCGTTCTCGCGGAGGTCGTCACCCTCCGGGACGATCGGGCCGCCACCCAGCTCCTGGATGTACTGGCCGAGCTGACGGGTCTGCTCGTCGGTGAAGACCGGCGGCTTGCGGTGCGCCTGGGCCTCCTGGCGGGCCAGCGGCATACGGCCCGAGCTGACCTGGAACTCGACCGAGGCCGCGCCGACGCCGATCAGGCTCGGCCCGCGGCCCTCGACGCCCTGGGCGTTGCGTCCGTGGCAGGTCACACAGCTAACGTCGAACAGCGCCTTGCCCTCGGCCGCGGCGCCGGTCAGCGGCGGATTGTCCTGCGCCTGGGCACCGGGGGCGAAGACGGTGTAGGCGCCGCCGGCGAGCATCAGCGCGGCGAACAGCCGGACCGCGGCGCCCAGCCGGCGGCGGCCCCTGCTGCGCGCGGCGGGCCGCCCGCGCAACCGCGCGAGCAGGCCGCGTCGGCGGTCGTTGTCAGAAGTCATGAGCTGTGTCCTTAACCGGTTGGACCTTGTCTCAGGGGACGGAGCAGCGGCGCGGTTCGTGACGCGCCAAGATCACTGAAGCCAGTAGATCATGGCGTACAGGCCGATCCACACGACGTCGACGAAGTGCCAGTAGTACGACACGACGATCGCCGAGGTCGCCTGCGCCGGGGTGAACCGGCCCATGGTCGTGCGGACCATGAAGATGATGAAGGCGATCAGACCGCCGGTCACGTGCAGGCCGTGGAAGCCGGTCGTCAGGTAGAACATCGAGCCGTAGCCGTCAACGTTGATCTTGACGCCGTCCGCCACCAGGTGGCGGTACTCGTTCACCTGGCCGAGCACGAAGATCAGGCCCATCACGAAGGTGACGGTGAACCAGCGGCGCAGCGCGTGCACGTCACCCTTCTCCGCCGCGAAGACGCCGAGCTGGCAGGTCACCGAGGACAGCACGAGGATCACCGTGAAGGTGGTCGCGTACGGGATGTTCAGCGACTCGGTGTGCTTCTCCCACTGCTCCGGCGCAGCCGCGCGGATCGAGAAGTACATCGCGAAGAGCGCCGCGAAGAACATGAGTTCGCTGGAGAGCCACACGATCGTCCCGACGCTGACCATGTTGGGTCGCGTCAAAGAGTGGATCCGGCTCTTGTCAATGGCTGGGGCCGCAGTCACGCCGTCATTATTGCCCCTGACCGGGGCCGGCGATCAGCGGGGTGGCAAACCTGCGCCTTCCGTGGCCCGGGCGTCAGGGTCCGGTTCGCCTGGCCTAGCCTGAAAAGCGTGCTGCACGTCGATCCGATCCTCGCCGCCACCTCGGCCGTCCCGGCCGATGTGCTCGCGGCCACTCCGGCTGGCCCGTCGGTGCTCGCCGCCGGGGCCGAGGCGACCCCGCCACCGTTCACCGTCGGCGCGGTGCTGACCGAGACCCGGTTGGACAGCTGGCTGGCCCTCGGCCTGGTACTCGCCGCCGGCCTCTACCTCTACGGGGTGCACCGGCTGCGCGTCCGCGGGGACCGCTGGCCGATCGCCCGTACGGTGTTCTTCCTCGGCCCCGGCCTCGGCGGTATCGCGCTGGTCACGGTCAGCGGGCTGCACGCCTACGACACCGCGCTGCTGTCGGTGCACATGGTCCAGCACATGGTGCTCTCCATGGTGTCGCCGATCTTCCTGGCGCTGGGCGCACCGATGACGCTGGCCCTGCGGACCCTGCCCGTCGGGCCGCGCAAGCGCCTCCTGGCGATCGTGCACAGCCGCGTCGCCCGGGTCTACAGCTTCCCGCTGGTGGCGTTCGCCATCTTCGTGGTCAACCCGTTCGCGCTGTACTTCAGCGACCTGTACCGCTTCACCCTGGAACACGCCTGGGCACACGAGCTGGTGCACGCGCACTTCATCATGACCGGCTGCGTGTTCTTCTGGCCGCTGCTCGGCCTCGACCCGCTCCCGGGCCGCTGGCCGTACCCGGCGCGGGCCCTGCTGATGCTGCTCTCCGTGCCGTTCCACACCGTGCTCGGGCTCACCATCATGCAGAGCACCACCCTGTTCGGCGGCGACTGGTACCCGTCGCTCAACCTGAGCTGGTCCGACCCCAAGGCCGACCAGGTGGTCGCCGGCGGCATCCTCTGGGCCGGCGGTGAGTTCGTCAGTGTGACCATGCTCGCGGTGCTGGTCGTGCAGTGGGTGAAGCAGTCCGAGCGGGAGGCCCGCCGGGTGGACCGCGAGCTGGACCGCCAGGAGGCCCGCGAGCGCGCCGCCGACGCCGCGACGACCTGAGCTGCGCAGACGGTACGCCAGCGGCCGAGCGTCGGGCGGGATGTCGGCTACGTCACGTCGACCGGTACGATCGGCGGGCAGCTACGAGGTGGGAGCCTGTCAGCCATGAGCGATCGTCTGTGCACCGTCCTGCTCTACAGCGACGACCCGCAGGTCCGTGACCGGATGCGGCTCGCTGTCGGCACCCGGCCCGCCCCCGGGCTGCAGATCGAGTTCGTCGACGCGTCGACGTACGCCGAGACCATCCGGCTGGTCGACGACTACGAGATCGACCTGCTGGTGCTCGACGGTGAGGCGAGCCCCGGCGGCGGCATCGGCATCGCCCGCCAGATCAAGGACGATCGGGACGACGCCGCCCCGCCCACCTGCCTGGTGATCGCCCGCGCCGCGGACCGATGGCTCGCCGCGTACGCCGAGGTCGACGCGACGCTGGTGCACCCGCTCGACCCGGTGACCACCGGCAGCACGGTGGCCGAGCTGCTGCGGACGCACGCACCCGCCTGACGTCCCCCGCTCTCCGGCACCGACACGGCGCCGGACCAGCCGGCGCCGATTCCAGCCCACCCGCACTTCGTACGCTCGGGAGGCCCGCCATGGGCGATCGGACCTGGCCGCACCTGCTCAACTCGCTGCTGCGCGGCGAGGAGCTGTCCACCGCCGACACCGCCTGGGCCATGGGCGAGATCATGGCCGGCTCGGCGGGCGCCGCGCAGGTCGCCGGCTTCGCCGTGGCGCTACGGGCCAAGGGCGAGACCTCGGCCGAGTTGGCCGGCCTGGTGGAGACCATGCTGAGCCGGGCCGTCCCGGTCGACCTTCCCGACGACCTGCGCTCGACGGCGCTGGACGTGGTGGGCACCGGCGGTGACCTCGCCCACACGGTCAACATCTCCACCATGGCCGCGCTGGTCGTGGCGGGTGCCGGCGTCCGGGTGGTCAAGCACGGCAACCGGGCCGCGTCGTCCTCCTGCGGCACCGCCGACCTGCTGGAGTTCCTCGGTGTCCCGCTCGACCTCGACCCGGACGCCATCGTGCGCTGCGTCACCGAGGCCGGCATCGGGTTCTGCTTCGCCGCCCGGTTCCACCCGGGGATGCGGCACACCGGGCCGGTCCGCCGGGAGCTGGGCGTGCCCACCGTGTTCAATTTCCTCGGCCCGCTGACCAACCCGGCCCGCCCCCGCGCCGGCGCCGTCGGCTGCTTCGACGCACGGATGGCGTCGGTGATGGCCGGCGTGTTCGCCGCCCGTGGCGACTCGGTGCTGGTGATGCGCGGCGAGGACGGGCTGGACGAGTTCACCACCGCCGCGCCGACCCGGGTGTGGGCGGCGCAGGGCGGCACCGTACGCGAGGCCGTGCTGGACGCGACCGACCTGGGTGTCCCCCGGTCCACCCTCGGCGACCTGCGCGGCGGTGACGCCGCGTACAACGCCGGCGTGGCTCGTCGCCTGCTGGCCGGTGAGACCGGCCCGGTCCGCGACGCGGTGCTGGTCAACGCGGCGGCGGCGCTCGCGACCCAGGGTCCGCTGGACGGCGACCTGACCGAGGCGCTGCGCGCCGGCCTGGACCGCGCCGCCGACTCCATCGACTCGGGCGCTGCGGCGGCCACTCTGGACCGCTGGATCGAGACCGCCACCACCGCCTGATCCCCGGCCCGGAAGGCGCGTGCTGCGTGAGCGACCCGGGTTCCTGGAATCCGGGGTGTTCGGCCGGCCCGGATACCCCGACTTCACTGATGTCGGGTGGATCACGTCCGGTGACGTCGGGGCCTGCGGAACGGCGCCCGACCGGCGGGCGCGGAGATTTGTCGGACCCGCGTGGGAAACTACAGGCGAGTAGTTCTCCGCTTCCCTTGTGCGTCGCTGTCGCATTTCGGGGGCGGTTCGCCTGGAGTGAGAGGAGACGCCCGTGTCGCACCGCGATCTCTACTGCGACGTCTGCGAGGGCGTGGCACCGTTCGAGGCGCCGCCCTGCGTCGACGGCCACGGCAGCGACTGTCCCGAGCTGATCTGCACCGGTTGCGGCGCGGCCGTGGTGATCGCCACGTTCGCCGCCCCCGTCACCCGGCTGGCCGATCGCCGACGTCGCCAGCCCACCCGCCGCCACGCCGCCTGACCCGCACCGCCCCGATCGGCCCCACAACGCCGACGTGGCGGCACCCCGGTGCGCCACGACGAAGGCCCGCTCCCCCGACGGGGTGCGGGCCTTCGCGGTGGTACGGGGTCGGTCGCGCCGCGGCGACCGGGTGGATCAGTGCTCGGCGGTGCGCCGGGTGCCGGTGTAGTACTCGAACAGCAGGCCGCAGGCGGCGAAGATGACCGCCAACAGGCCGGCGCCGATCAGCCAGAACTGCCAGAACACCATGCCCAGCGCGGCGGTCGCGGCGGCCAGCGCCAGACCGAACGGCCAGTAGCTGCCCGGGCTGAAGAAGCCGACCTCGCCGGCGCCGTCGGAGATCTCGGCGTCCGGCCGGTCCTCCGGGCGCAGATCGATACGGCGGGAGACGAACCAGAAGAAGCCGCCGCACATCGAGCAGAGCAGGAACGACAGCAGCAGGGCGACGGTGCCCACCCACTCGATGTTGCCGGACTCACCGTGCGTCCAGGCGCCGTAGAGGACGGTTGCGCCGAAGAGGAACAGGGCGATGATCAGGAAGATACGCCACTCGGTCTTCATGCGGCTGCCTCAGCTTCCCGTGCCGGCCGGAGCGTCGTCCGGGTTGAAGTTGCTCTGCGTCCGTCGGGTGTCGAACGGCTGCGTGGTCTCCGCGTACGGCTGCTCGCCGATCGCGGCCAGCGCGTCCTGAGTCGACTTGCCACTCTGCTTGGCCGCGAGGAACTGGTCGTACTTCTCCGGCGAGACCACCCGCAGCTCGAAGTTCATGAACGCGTGGTAGCTGCCGCACAGCTCGGCGCAACGGCCGACGTACGCGCCCTCGGCATCCAGGCTGGAGACCTCGAAGACGTTGCGGATCTTGCCCGGCATGACGTCCCGCTTGAACAGCAGCTCCGGCACCCAGAAGGAGTGGATGACGTCGCGGCTGGTCTCCTCGAACCGGATGGACCGGTTGGTCGGCAGCACGAGCACCGGGATGACCTCACTGGTGCCGAGCGTCGACGCGGTGGTGCGGGCCTCAGTGCCCTGACCGTCGCGGTAGTTGAACTGCCAGTTCCACTTGAAGGCGACGACCTCGACCGTGACGTCCGGGTTCTTCGACAGCTTGTCGACGTCGGTCTGCACGATCGCCGTGTAGTAGAAGAGCACGGAGACGATCAGGATCGGCGCGATGGTGTAGAGGAACTCCATCGGCAGGTTGTAACGGGTCTGCACCGGCAGCGCGTTGCCGCGCTTGCGGTAGCGCACGACACACCAGAAGATCAGGCCCCACACGAAGACGCCGACCGCGAGCGCGGCGACGCAGGAGGCGATCCACAGGTCGTACATCCGGTGCGACTCGGCCGAGATGCCGCCCTGCGGCCAACCGAAGCCGCCGAACGTCTGACCCACGTCACAGCCCGTGAGCAGAACCAGCAGAGCCACGCCCCCGAGACCGAGCCCGGCCAGCCGACCAGCACCGCGTCCCCGGCGTCCACCGACCCCTGGGGCAGCACCGTGCCGTACGGCCGACGGCCGTACCTCCGAACTCCTTGCGACCACCTGGTCCTGCCTCCCTAGCGCGCCGCGGTGCGTCTTTCCTCAGCACCGGCGGCAAAGGCGTCACCGACGGTCGCAGATTACTCGACCATGACGGACTCGGCCGTGGTGGGGTCACTGTCCGCCCCCATCGGGGGGATCCTGGGCATACCGTCGCGATAGCGTACTGATCCGTGAGCGCCTCCTCGGTCTACCTGGACGCGGCGACCGCCGCGCCGCTGCATCCGGTCGCCCGGCAGGCGCTGCTGGCCGCTCTGGAAGACGGCTGGGCCGACCCGGGAAAGCTCTACAGCCAGGCACGCCGCGCGCGGCAACTGCTCGACGCCGCCCGCGAGGCGTCCGCGCAGACGCTCAGCGTCCGCGCCGACGAGCTGTCCTTCACCAGCAGCGGTACGACGGCAGCCCACGGCGCGGTGCTCGGCGGCCTGGCGGGACGGCACCGGGCCGGGGCGACGCTTGTGCACTCCGCGATCGAGCATTCCGCCGTCCTGCACGCCGCCGAGCGGCACGTCGCGGCCGGCGGCATCGCCCACGCGGTGCCGGTCGACCGGGTGGGCCGGCTGGATCTGGCCGCCTGGTCGACGGCCGTCCAGACGCCCGGGGTCGCGCTGGCCGCGCTGATCACCGCCAGTCACGAGGTGGGCACCGTGCAGCCGGTCGCCGAGGCGGCGGCCGTCTGCGCCGACGTCGGGGTGCCGCTCTACGTCGACGCGGCGCAGTCGGTCGGGCGGGTGCCCCTGCCGGCCGGCTGGTCGATGCTCAGCGCCAGCGCACACAAGTGGGGCGGGCCGCCCGGGGTGGGGCTGCTGGCGGTCCGCAAGGGCACCCGCTGGGAGTCGCCCTGGCCGGCCGACGAGCGGGAGGGTGGGCGTACCCCCGGGTCGGTGAACCTGCCCGCGGTGGTGGCGGCGGCGGCGAGCCTGCGCGCGGCGGCGGCCGACGCCGCGGCCGAGCGGGCCCGGCTGGCGCCGCTGGTGGACCGGATCCGGGCGCGGGTGTCGGCGGAGGTGCCCGACGTCGAGGTGGTCGGCGACCCGGTGCTGCGCCTGCCCCACCTGGTGACCTTCTCCTGCCTGTACGTCGACGGCGAGACGCTGCTGCACGCGCTGGACCGGCGGGGGTTCGCGGTGTCGTCCGGCTCGTCCTGCACGTCGTCCACGCTGCGGCCGTCGCACGTGTTGGAGGCGATGGGGGTGCTCTCGCACGGCAACGTCCGGGTCAGCCTGCACCGGGACACGACCGAGTCCGACGTCGAGCGGTTCCTCGCCGAGCTGCCCGGGATCGTCGCCGGGCTGCGCGCCGACGCCGGGGTGGTGGGACTGTGACGATGCCGGACGAGGTGATCGACTGCCGGGGTCAACGCTGCCCGCTGCCGGTGATCGCGGCCGCCCGCCGGATGCCGCAGGTGCCGGTCGGCACGGTGGTCCGGGTGCTCGCCGACGACCCGGCCGCGGCGGTGGACATCCCCGCCTGGTGCCGGATGCGCGGCCAGGAGTTCCTCGGCGCGGTGACCGGCGCGGACGGCCCCGCCTACGACATCCGCCGCACACACTGACCCATCCCTCACCCCCGCGATCTTGCAGTTTCTGCGCGGACAAGACCGCGCAGAAGCCGCGAAACAGCGACAGAAAGTGCAAGATCGCCGGGGTGAGGCGGGGTGGGTCGGGTTACGGGAGGAGGTGGGGGCGGATCTCGTCGGCGGCGGTGTCGCCGTAGGACTCGGCGAGGCGCTTGACGAACAGGTCGCGGCGGACGTCGTACTCCTGGGTGCCCACCGTCTCCAGGACCAGCGTGGCCAGCAGCGAGCCGACCTGGGCGGCCCGCTCAAGGCCGAGGCCCCAGGAGAGCGCGGTGAAGAAGCCGGCCCGGAAGCCGTCGCCCACCCCGGTCGGGTCGACCGCCCGGATCTCCCGGGCGATGGGCACGTGGATCGGGTCGATGCCGCGGCCGGCGATCTCCACGCCGTCCTTGCCCAGCGTGGTGACCCGCACCTTGACCAGGTCCAGCAGTTGGTCGTCGGTCAGCTGCGCCTTGCTCTGCAGCAGCGACTTCTCGTAGTCGTTGGTCATCAGGTACTCGGCGCCCTCGATCAGCGCCACCACGTCCTCGCCGGGCATCCGGGCGAGCTGCTGGGAGGGGTCGGCGGCGAAGGCGTACCCACGGCTGCGGCACTCGGCCGAGTGCCGCAGCATCGCCTCCGGGTCGTTCGCGCTGACCAGCACCAGGTCCAGCCCGCCGAGCCGGTCGGCTACGGGGGCCAGTTCGATGTTGCGCGCCTCGCTCATCGCACCCGCGTAGAACGACGCGATCTGGCACATGTCGGTGTCGGTGGTGCAGACGAACCGCGCCGTGTGCGCCACCTCACTGATGTGCACGGAGTCACAGTCCACGCCGTGCCGCTCCAGCCAGGAGCGGTAGTCGGCGAAGTCCGCGCCCACCGCCCCGAGCAGCACCGGGCGCATCCCGAGCTGCCCCATGCCGAAGGAGATGTTCGCCGCGACCCCGCCACGGCGGAGAACCAGGTCGTCCACCAGGAAGGAGAGGGAAATCTTGTGCAGCTGATCGGCGATGAGCTGGTCGGCGAAGCGACCCGGGAAGCTCATCAGGTGATCGGTGGCGATCGAGCCGGTCACGGCGATCTTCATGTCAACCCTCAGGGTCGGGAGCAGGGCGCGGTCAGCCTACCGGCCCGGCAACCCGGACGTGTCCGGTCGGTCGGGCAACGGCAACCGCCCGTCCACCCGTCCGCCGGGGGTCACCCGGGACCGCTCCCACCGTCACCCCGACACGACGACGGGGCCGTCCCGCAGGACGGCCCCGTCGTCGGTGGTGCGTGGTGCGCGACTTAGTTGAACGAGTCGCCGCAGGCGCAGGAGTTGCCCGCGTTGGGGTTGTCGATGGTGAAGCCCTGGGCGTCGATCCGGTCGGCGAAGTCGATCGTCGCGCCGGACAGGTAGGGGGCGCTCATCCGGTCGACGACGACCTCGACGCCACCGAAGTCGCTGACGACGTCACCGTCGAGCGAACGCTCGTCGAAGAAGAGCTGGTACCGCAGGCCGGAGCAGCCACCCGGCTGCACCGCGACGCGGAGCCGCAGGTCGTCGCGGCCCTCCTGCTCGATCAGGGCCTTGACCTTCTGCGCCGCGACGTCGGTGAGGACGACGGAAGTAGGGGCCTGGGCCTCGGTCGACTCGGTCTGCGCTGGCGTGGTCACGTGGAAGTCTCCCTGCGCGGTTTTGGGTCCGGACGCACTGGCCAACGCCGCGCGCCGTCCAGTGATTCCCGGTTGTGGTCCAGTTCCGATCGTACGCCGCCCCGGCCGGACGTACCCGCGTGGCGGGACCAGCGCCCCAGGTCGGCCCGGACGAGACGGCCTGGACCGGGTGGGCCGAGCGCTCAGCGGCTCCACTGCCGGGCCAGTCGGGCGCCCAGCTCGCGCAGCCCGTCGGCGGGACGGCTCAGCGCGGCGTCGAGCCCGCCGGCCTGCTCCCCACCGAAGTGCTCGACCAGGCTGTACGCGTCGGTCACCCCCGCCGAGGCGGCCTCCCGCCGGCCGGTGCTGACCTGGCCGGCCACCACCACGCAGGGCACCCCACGGTCCCGGGCGGCCCCGGCCACCCCGGCGACGACCTTGCCGCGCAACGACTGGTGGTCGAAGGACCCCTCCCCGGTGATCACCAGGTCGGCGGTGTCGAGCGCGGCGTCCAGCCGGGTGGCCCGGGTGACCAGGCCGATGCCCGACTCGCAGGCGCCGCCGAGCGCGAGGATGGCCGCGCCGAGGCCGCCGGCGGCCCCACCGCCGGGCAGCGCGCCGAGCCCCGGCGGGCAGCCGGGAAGGTCCCGCTCCAGCACCGCAGCGAAACGCTCCAGGGCCGCGTCGAGCAGCAGGACGTCGGCGCGGTCGGCGCCCTTCTGCGGGCCGAACACGTTGCTCGCGCCGTGCAGGCCGAGCAGCGGGTTGTCCACGTCGGTGGCGGCGACGAGCCGGGCGCCGCGCAGCCGGGGAGCGCCGTCGAGGGCGTCGACCAGGGCCAACGCCGCCCCGCCGTACGGCAGCGCCGCACCCGTGGCGTCGAGCGGGGTCGCGCCCAGCGCGGTGAGCATGCCGGCGCCGGCGTCGTTGGTGGCGGAGCCGCCCAGCCCGATCACCACCGTCCGGGCCCCGCTCTCCACGGCGGCGGTCACCAGCAGACCCAGCCCGTACGACGTGGTGGTCTTCGGGTCGCGCTCGGCTGCGGAGAGCAGGTGCAGGCCGCACGCCTGCGCGCTCTCCAGGTAGGCCGTCGTGCCGTCGGCGGTGAGTAGGATCTCACCGGCCGCCGGCCGGCCCAGCGGGTCGACGGTCGACACCGTCACCCGCCGGCCGCCGAGCGCCTCGGCGAGCACCTCCACGAAGCCCGGCCCGCCGTCGGCGAGCGGCCGGATCAGCAGGTCGTCACCGTCGGCGACGCTGCGCCAGCCGTCCGCCACCGCGGCGGCGACCTCCGGTGCGGGCAGGGTGCCGGCGAACTTGTCCGGGCAGAGCAGCACGCGCATGTCGAGCAGTGTGGCAGCCCACACCGAGCGGAGCTGCGGCGCGCTCGCGCTGTGGGACCATGGGCTACGTGACTTCGACCTGGGTGGAACCCTCCAACACGGCGACGGCTCTGCTGCTGCTCGGCCGGGGCAGCGACCCCGACACCGAGCGCGGCGTCGAGTGTCCGGGCGACCTGCCGGCGCCCAGCGACCCGGATCTGGTGGCCCGTGCCACGGCGGCGAAGGCGAAGCTGGGCAGCAAGGTCTTCGTGCTGGGGCACCACTACCAGCGCGACGAGGTGATCCAGTTCGCGGACGTGACCGGCGACTCGTTCAAGCTGGCCCGGGAGGCCGCCGCCCGGCCGGACGCCGAGTACATCGTCTTCTGCGGCGTGCACTTCATGGCCGAGAGCGCCGACATCCTCACCACGGACGCCCAGCGGGTGATCCTGCCCGACCTGGCGGCCGGCTGTTCGATGGCGGACATGGCCGTGCTGGGTCAGGTCGAGGCCGCCTGGGACACGCTCGCCGAGCTGGGCATCGCCGGCGAGACCGTGCCGGTGACGTACATGAACTCCTCGGCCGACATCAAGGGTTTCGTCGGCCGCAACGGCGGCGTGGTCTGCACCTCGTCCAACGCCAAGCGCGCCCTGGACTGGGCGTTCGAGCAGGGCTCGAAGGTGCTCTTCCTGCCGGACCAGCACCTGGGCCGCAACACGGCGGTGCTGGAGATGGGCCTGTCGCTGGACGACTGCGTGCTCTACGACCCGCACAAGCCCGGTGGCGGGCTCACGCCGGAGCAGCTGCGGGACGCCAAGATGATCCTGTGGCGAGGGCACTGCTCGGTGCACGGCCGGTTCACCCTGGAGAGCGTCGACGACGTGCGGGCGCGGGTTCCCGGGGTCAACGTGCTGGTCCACCCGGAGTGCCGGCACGAGGTGGTCACGGCCGCCGACCACGTCGGTTCGACCGAGTACATCATCAAGACCATCGAGGCGGCGCCGGCCGGCTCGGCGTGGGCGCTGGGCACCGAGCTGAACCTGGTCCGCCGGTTGGCGCTGGCCCACCCGGACAAGCAGATCATGTTCCTGGACAAGGCGGTCTGCTACTGCTCGACCATGAACCGGATCGATCTGCCGCACCTGGTCTGGGCCCTGGAGGAGCTGGTCGCGGGCCGGGTCGTCAACCAGATCACTGTCGACGCCGACACCGCGCACCACGCCCGGGTGGCGCTGGACCAGATGCTCGCGCTGCCGGGTGCGTGATCACGATCCGTGACGCCCTTGGTACGCAAAAGTGCCGGATCACCGATTAATGCCACACACGCTGGTGTGACCGAGTCCTTTTTCGTCACCGAGGGCTATGCTGCCGGGGCGAGGACGCAAGCGGGCCGTTTCGATATGGCCGCATCCGGGGTAGCGACAGAGTTCAGGCTCCCCACCATCAACACAGCAGCACCGAAGCGCTGGAGGTTGCGTTGACCGACGACGTCCTGATCGTGCATGGAGGCACTCCGCTCGAAGGGCGGATCCGCGTGCGCGGCGCGAAGAACCTGGTTTCGAAGGCGATGGTCGCCGCACTGCTGGGCGACAGCCCGAGCCGGCTGTTCGACGTGCCGAAGATCCGCGACGTCGAGGTGGTCCGGGGTCTACTCGGTCTGCACGGCGTCAAGGTGACCGACGGCGCCGAGGACGGCGAGCTCGTCTTCGACCCGGCGAACGTGGAGAGCGCCAGCACCGACCAGATCAACGTGCACGCCGGTTCGAGCCGGATCCCGATCCTGTTCTGCGGGCCGCTGCTGCACCGGCTCGGGCACGCGTTCATCCCGGATCTGGGCGGCTGCCACATCGGCCCGCGCCCGATCGACTTCCACCTGCAGGCGCTGCGGGAGTTCGGCGCGACTGTCGACAAGCGGCCCGAGGGGCTGCACCTCTCCGCGCCGAACGGCCTGCACGGCACCAAGTTCGCCCTGCCGTACCCGAGCGTCGGCGCCACCGAGCAGGTGCTGCTGACCGCGGTTATGGCCGAGGGCGTCACCGAGCTGCGCAACGCCGCGGTGGAGCCGGAGATCATCGACCTGATCTGCATCCTGCAGAAGATGGGCGCGATCATCAAGGTCCACACCGACCGGGTGATCGAGATCCAGGGCGTGCCGAAGCTGCACGGGTACACCCACCGGCCGATCCCCGACCGGATCGAGGCCGCCAGCTGGGCCGCGGCCGCGCTGGCCACCCGTGGCCACGTCGAGGTGCTCGGCGCGCAGCAGGCCGACATGATGACCTTCCTGAACATCTTCCGGTCCGTCGGCGGCGAGTACGAGGTCACCGACACCCGGCCGCCGAAGCTGGGCGACCCGGGCCAGGAGGGCGGCATCCGCTTCTGGCACCCCGGCGGCGAGCTGAACGCGGTGGCGCTGGAGACCGACGTCCACCCCGGCTTCATGACCGACTGGCAGCAGCCGCTGGTCGTGGCGCTGACCCAGGCCCGCGGCCTGTCGATCGTGCACGAGACGGTCTACGAGCAGCGGCTGGGCTACACCGAGGCGCTGAACTCGATGGGCGCCAACATCCAGGTCTACCGGGACTGCCTCGGCGGCACCCCGTGCCGCTTCGGCCGGCGCAACTTCAAGCACTCGGCGGTGATCGCCGGGCCGAGCAAGCTGCACGCCGCCGACCTGGTCATCCCCGACCTGCGGGCCGGTTTCAGCCACCTGATCGCGGCGCTCGCGGCCGAGGGCACCTCCCGGGTGTACGGCGTCGACCTGATCAACCGAGGCTACGAGGACTTCGAGGCGAAGCTCGCCGACCTCGGCGCGCACGCCGAGCGCCCGTAACCTCGTCAGACCTTCCGCGCCCGGTGCACCGCGATGTGCACCGGGCGCGAACCGTTGGCTACCCTTGCCGCGTGCCGTCGCTCTTTCGCCGCAAGTCCACCGACCTCGTCGACGAGGCCGTCACCTCGGTGACCCCCGAGGAGACCGCCGACCGTCCCCGGGGTTACACCCCGGCCAAGGGTCGGGAGACGCCGAAGCGGCCGACCGTCGGCCGTCGCCCGGCCGGCCCCACCCGCCCCCTCACCAAGGAGGAGGAGCGGGAGCGGCGCCGCCAGCTGCGTACCGAGGCCGCGGCCGAGTTCCGCCGCGAGGGTGGCCCCCGCGACCGGGGCCCGGAGCGGCTGCTGGCACGCAACGTGGTCGACTCCCGGCGTACCGTCGGCACCTGGTTCTTCGGCGGCGCGTTGATCGTGCTGATCGGCTCGAACGCGGCGATGCCGGCGCCGGTGCGGTTGATCTCCAACGTGCTCTGGGGCGCACTGGCCCTGGGTGTGGTCGTCGACTCGCTGCTGATCTGCCGCAAGATCGGCAAGCTGGTCCGGGAGCGCTTCCCGAAGACCGACCAGCGGATGGGCTCGCTCTACCTCTACGCCGTGATGCGGTCGATCACCTTCCGGCGGATGCGCGCTCCGGCTCCTCAGGTCAAGCTCGGCGACAAGGTCTGATCCCGGCTTCCCGAGCCCGCGTCGCCCCAGTGGCGGCTCCGGCCGCGTTGGGGGCAAAGCGCAGCGGGAAGCATCCGGGCAGCGGCCGTTCGTTGTAGCGTGCGCGTAGTTCATCACGGTGAACAGGTCGCCAGTTGTTCGTCACCTCGCACGTTGATCCAATGGAGCGAACACGCATGCCTGGAGAACCGGCTGCCCCGTTGGCCACCATCGCTGCCGCCCTGCGCCGCGAACGGGAGCGCCTCGGGATCTCGCTGGCCGAGCTGGCCCATCGGGCGGGGGTGACCGAGTCGACGATCTCCCACCTGGAGTCGGGGACCGGCAACCCGAGCGTCGAGACGCTCTGGGCGCTCGGCGTGGCGCTGGGCGTACCGTTCAGCCGGCTCGTGGAGCCGGCGGACGTCGACATCCGGGTGATCCGCGCCGGGGAGGGGCCCCGGGTCCGTTCCGAACAGGCCGACTTCGCCGGGACGCTGCTCAGCGCCGGCACGGCGCACCTGCGCCGGGACGTCTACCTGATCGAGTTGGAGCCGGGCGCGGTCCGGGAGGCGGACGGGCACACCCCCCGCAGCGTCGAGCACGTGGTGGTGGCCGCCGGACGGCTGCGCGTCGGCCCCGAGGCGGGCACCGTGGACCTCGGTCCGGGTGACTACGCGACGTTCCCCGGCGACACACCGCACCGGTACGAGGCGCTGGTCCCCGGCACCTTCGCCGTCCTCGTCATGGAGCATCCCTGACCCGATGCTCCGGTCCACCCGGCCGGCGGGTGGGGTATCGTCAAAGGTCAGATTGGGTTATCGACCCAAATGTCCGGAACCATCGGATAACGTTTGCGCTCGTGGGCGGTGCCACAGTGGCGGTGAACGAGCCCACGCCGTTACCCTCCATCCGCAGCCACGCCCTGCCGGAATGGGCGACCCGACCGGCACGCGAGGCCCCAGCGCGACAATGTGCAACGAGGTGACAACGCCGTGAGCGAGCGGACGCGAGCCGGCCACCGGGGCGTGGCAGGCGGCGACCGGACGCCCATGGGCCAGCGAGGCACCACCGCGGCCACCTCACCGTCGACGGGGAGCGGCCACGCGGCCGGGTGTGGCGACGGGCTCAACGGATGAACGGCCGCTACACCGACCGGTGGCGGGACCCGAACGAACCGTCCTGGGTGGTCGAGCCGACCACCGAGTGGCACCCCCAGTTCCCCGGCCAGCGCTACCCCGGCGACATCGGCGTCACCCACCAGCCGGCACCGCCGCGCGGACGGGCGACAGTTGTCGGTCGTACCGAGGTGCCGCCGCTCGCGCCCACCCGACCGGACGGCACCTACCTCGGCCGCTCCTGGGCCGACGAGCCTCCGGGCGAGTCTGCCCCCAACGGCCGGTGGGGGGCGGACGACGAGCCGGGCGGGACACCCTCCTACGGCTGGTCACGCAGCGACGAGCGCCCGGTCGACACGACGCACCACGGACGACCCGAGACCCCGCAGTACGACCATGAGCCGTACCGCCGGCCGCTCCCCGAGCCGCCCCGACGGGAGGAGCGCCGCTCCCCCGAGTCGGACCGGCGGACCGCCTGGTCCGACCGGCGACCCAACGACGACCGGGGACCGGCTCGGGAGGCCGCCTGGCACCGCGAGCAGCCCACTTCCGAGCGGTACGACGGCCGCCCGCCCCGACAGGAGCCGGCCGACCGGGACCGGGCGTACCCGACCGCGCCACCCGTCTCCCCCGGGCCCTACTCCCCCGCACCGCGCAGTGACTCCGGCTGGGTGCCCGAGCCGGACGAGGCGCCGCGCCGGCGCGGCACGTCGGAGCGGCCGGCCGCGAGTCACGACCGGCACCCCGGCGACGGGTACGGCACCCCACCGGCCAGGGGCCACGACGGCCGCCCGACCGACGGCTGGGCCGCCGAGGGGGCCGGCCAGTGGGCACCCGTGGACAGCCGCTCCCGCTACCGGGCCGAGGGCCACCCCGACCGCCTACCCGACGACGCCCGCCGCCCGGACCGCCTGCCCGACGACGCCCGCCGGATGGAACGCCTACCCGACGACGCCCGCCGCTCAGAACGCCTACCCGACGACGCCCGCCGCCCGGAGCGGGGCGTTGCCGACGGCCGGTCCCGCGTGGACGCTGGCCCCGGTGCGTCCACCGACCGGCAGCGCCGGCCGGACGAGGCATTCGGGACGCCACAGACGTCCGAGGGCGGACGGCGGCGCCGCCCCGAACCGGAGGCACCGGAACAGCCCCGCCGCGACGACGAGCGCCGCCGTCCCGATGTCGAGCCGCACCGGCAGCAACCCCGCGAGGCGGCAGCCCGCACCGAGGCGTACCCGGACCGTCGCGCGCGCGAGAACGCCCGGCCGGAGCGGTACGGCGAGGAGCCGTACCGCGAGGAGACCTACCGCGAGGAGCCGCGGTCGCAGCCCGGCCCCCGGTCGGGTGGCGGCCTGCCCTGGCCGCCGCCCGGTCCGGTGCACCCGGACCGCAGACGGGAGCCGGGCTACCGGCCCGAGCCGCACCGCGGCGCTGAGCCGGAGGTCCCGCCGCGGCCGGCGACGCGACCCGCACGGCCACCGGCGGAGCCGCCCCGGTACGACGAACGGCCCGCGCGTCCCGCCGCGACGGCGCCGCCCACCTCCGGCCGGGCCACCCAGGTCCCGCCCACACCCGTCTCCCCGGCCGCGCCAGGCACCGGCCGGGCGACCCCGGTTCGTCCGGCCTCGCCGGAGCGACCGGTGTCGCCGGCACCCGTCTCGCCCGCCGCGCCCGGCCCGGACCGGCCGGTGTCCGCGGCACCCGTCTCCCCCGCCTCGGCGGACCACGCGTGGCAACCATCCACGTCGTCCGGTCGTCCGGAGCGCGACCGGCCGGTGTCCGCCGCACCGGTCTCCCCGGCGGACGTCCCCGTCTCCGGTCCACCGGCCGCCCGGCTGCGGCTGGAGTTCCTGCCCGCCCCGGTGGATCCTCCGTCCTCGGACGAGCGGCCGGAGTCGCCGCAGCGGCCCGAGCACCGCACACCCACCGAACCGGCTTCGACTGCCGACCCTCGCGCCACCGCGCCACCGCGCTATCCCGGCCCGGACAACCGCTCGCACCCGGCGCCGCCCGCCCGTCCCGCCCCGCAGGACCAGCCCCCACAACCCACACCTGGGCAGCGGCCCTCGCCGCCTGCGGATGACCGCCCGCCGGTCGCTCCCCCACCGTCCTGGCAGCGGCCGGAGCAGCCCCCCACCCCCGTGACGCCGACGTCCTCGGCGCCCGCGCCGGATGCCGAGCCGGCGCTTCCGATCGCCCCGGGCGTACCGCGTCGCTACGTGCCCCCGGCGCCCTCGGAAGCGCCAGTGCCGACCGCTGCGGAGCCAGCGGAGGCGTCGGCCCGGGGGCCGGCAGCCTGGTTCAGCCCGGGCGCCCAGCCGGTCGTGCCCGACCAGGACGAGACACCAGCGGACCAGCGGCCGACCGAGGAACCCGAGACCACCACCGTCGCCGAGACGACCGAGGACTGGAAGCCCGGCGACGGGTCGGCCGGCTCGCCACACGCCGAGGACGCGCACGTCCCGTCGGCGGCGTCCGCTCAACCGCTGGTCAGCGACCCCGCAGCCGACCGGCGGCCCGACTCGGCCGTCGAGACCGCTGCGACACCGATCTCCGGACCGCTCGCCGACCCGGTCTCCCCACCACCGAGCCGGCCGGTGTCCGCACCACCAGCCGATCCGATCGCCGTACGCCCCGCCCCACCCGCCTCGGCGCAGCCTGTCTCGGCACCGCCTGTCTCCGCGCCGCCGGACTCGGCCTGGCCCGTCTCGGCCCCGCCAGCCCTCGCGCCGCCGGACTCGGCCTGGCCTGTCTCGGCACCGCCGGCCTCGGCCACCCCGATGGAGGTGGCCGACGCTGAGCGTCGCCCTCGGGTCGACGACCTCGCCACCCACGTGGAGCCCTCCACCGAACCGACCCCGACCGACGGACGGGAGCCGATCTCCGGACCGCCGGCACACCCGGTCTCCGGTGCTCCACGCGCCTGGTCGGACGACCTGGTCGACGATGCCGACGACGCAGCGGCGGCCGCCGAGCCGGTGTCGGGCGACATCCACCGTCCGCTCGGCGGTGAGCCGTACACAGAGGCGTCGGGGCACCACAGCGACCTCGCCCCCGACGACATCCGCCAGGTCACTGGCCCGACGAGCGCGCCGACCGCCGACGCATCCACCGACGCGTCGCGGGACCGCCTCGCCGACGCCGGACCGTGGGACCGGCCGGCATCGGCGCCGCCCGCGTCGAGCAACGCGTACCCATCGACCGCCAGCCCGGACCCGGATGCCGACCCGGCCGGGTCCGGTCCGGCGACCGAGGCGACGCGCACGCCGCCGCCCGAGCCGGCAGCGGAACGGCCCACTGCGGCGGCGCCCGTGTCCGCACCGCCCGCACCGGAGCCCGTGCCCCCGGCGGCACTCGCACCGCCGGTCTCCGCACCGCCGGCCGCGCAGGCACCCGTCTCCGCACCGCCCGTCTCCGCACCGCCCGTCTCCGCACCGCCGGCCGCGCAGGCACCCGTCTCCGCGCCACAGGCGACGCCCGTGTCCGCGCCACCCGCCGCGCCCGTCTCCGCCGTACCGCTCGCTGGCATTCCCGGGCCGCGCAGCGGGTCGTCCGACCAGGACGCGCCGGTGTCGACGCCGCCCGCCACGGCGCCGGAGCCGCCCCGTCGTTCGCTGGCCGATCAGGGCGACCCGGAGCAGGTCCTGGCCGCTTACCGCTGGCGGCTGGATCCGGTGACCCTGCGCGAGGAGCTGACGGAGCCGGACGCCATGCGGGCCATCCGGCGGCGGTTGACCGAGAAGCTGGGCTCGGCCGTCGACAACAAGGCCCGTGCGCGGCTGCTGAGTCTGCGCGCGGTCGCGTCGCGGATCCTCGGCGACCTCGACGACGCGTTGGCCGACGGCCGGCTCGCCCTCACCTACGCGGAAGCCACCGGCGAGCTGCGCCGGACCGCGCTGGCCCAGGCCCGGCTGGCCCACGTGCTGCGCTGGCGGGGGGACTACGCCGAGGCCGACCAGCTCTTCGCCGAGGCCAACTCGATCGAACTGCCCGACCGGCTGCGCGCCGCCCTGCACGAGCACGCCGGGCGGTGCTGCTATGACCAGGGCCGGCTGATGGAGGCCTGCCACCACTTCGAGCGGGCGCTCGACCTGCGCGGGGCCGGCGACGCCGAACTGCTGGACCGGATCCGGGTGGCCCTCGACGCGGTCACCGCGCGGGCTTCGGCCGACGGCTTCGGGCCGTACCCCCGGAGTCGGGAAGAGGTGCTCGACCGTGACCAGCCCCCGCAGCCGGACCGGGACGGACCGCTGTGGGGCTACACCGACCACGCCGGCGACGTTGTCATTCCCGCCCGGTACGCCGAGGCGCAGCCCTTCCACGACGGGCTGGCCTGGGTCCGGCGGCCGGACACCGACCGGTGGTCCCTGATCAACCTGCTGGGTACGACGGTGATCCCGCCCTCGTACCGGGCGGTGCGCCCGTTCAGCGACGGCCTGGCCTGGGTGTTCACCGACGGCGGGTGGACGGCGATCGACCCGACCGGCGCGGTGCAGGTTCCGCCCAACTTCGCCGACGTACGGCCGTTCCGCCGAGGGCTGGCCGCGGTGAAGCGCGAGGGGTGGGGTGCGGTCGACCGGACCGGCCGGATCGTGGTGCCGACCCGATACCACGGCTTCGTCACCGAGCTGACCGACGCGGGTCCGGTCGACGGCTTCACCGACGAGGGTCTCGTGGTCGTCGACGTGGCCGGTCGGCGCGGTGTGGTGGACCGGACCGGCGCGGTGCTGGTCCAGCCGTCGTACCCGATGGTGGTCATCCACCCGGTGGCGTTCCTGGTGGTCAGCGGCAGCGGTCGGTGGGGCGCGCTGGACCGGCGGGGTGGGCCGCTGATCGACCTGGTGCACCCCGATCGCGCGGCGGTGCTGGAGGAGATCGACCGGCTGTTGACCGACGCGAACCCGGTGCTCTGAGTCGTCGCTCGGCGATCGTGATCCACCGGAGTTATGGTCGGGGCATGGAATTCCGACACCTGGGCCGTTCTGGCCTGATGGTCAGCGAGATCTCGTACGGCAACTGGATCACCCACGGTTCACAGGTCGAGGAGGACGCGGCGAACGCCTGCGTCCGGGCCGCCCTCGACGCGGGGATCACCACCTTCGACACCGCCGACGTGTACGCCGGCACCCGGGCCGAGGACGTGCTCGGCCGGGCGCTGCAGAACGAGCGTCGCGAGGGCTTGGAGATCTTCACCAAGGTCTACTGGCCCACCGGGCCGGGTCGCAACGACCGCGGCCTGTCCCGCAAGCACATCATGGAGTCGATCAACGGCTCCCTGCGGCGGCTGCGCACCGACTACGTGGACCTCTACCAGGCCCACCGGTACGACCACAGCACGCCGCTGGAGGAGACGATGGAGGCGTTCGCCGACGTCGTGCACTCCGGCAAGGCGCACTACATCGGCGTCTCCGAGTGGACCGCCGAGCAGCTGCGGGCCGCCCACCCGCTCGCCCGGGAGCTGCACGTCCCGCTGGTCTCCAACCAACCCCAGTACTCGATGCTGTGGCGGGTCATCGAGACCGAGGTCGTGCCGGCCAGCGAGGAGCTGGGCATCGGCCAGATCGTCTGGTCGCCGATGGCCCAGGGCGTGCTCTCCGGCAAGTACCTGCCGGGGCAGCCGCCGCCGGCCGGTTCCCGTGCCACCGACGAGAAGTCGGGCGCGAACTTCATCTCCCGGTTCATGAACGACGACGTCCTGACCCGGGTGCAGCAGCTCAAGCCGCTCGCCGAGCAGGCCGGGCTGAGCATGGCCCAGCTGGCCGTGGCGTGGGTCCTGCAGAACCCGAACGTCTCGTCGGCGATCATCGGCGCGTCCCGCCCCGAGCAGGTGCACGACAACGTGAAGGCGGCCGGGGTGAAGCTCGACGCCGAGCTGCTCAAGGCCATCGACGAGATCGTCGAGCCGGTCACCGAGCGGGACCCGGCCAAGACCGAGTCTCCCGCCGAGCGGCCCTGACGCGGGTCCGGTCCGGTCGGCGCACCCGCGCCGGCCGGACCGGACAACTCAGCTCGACTCAGCTCCGCCAGAACCGGATCAGGTCCAGGCCGGCGGCGTACAGCCACGACGGCAGGCCGAGCAGGTCACCCACGGCGAAGACCGCGTCGAAGAACCAGCCGCCGATGCGCGGGTTCCACAGCAGCGCGAAGAGCAGAAGAAAGCCGTACGGGGCGAACAGGTCGTACATCCTGCGCCACTGCGGATTGAGCCACGGCTGGATCATGTTGCCGCCGTCCAGGCCGGGCACCGGCAGCAGGTTGAGCACGCTCGCGGTGAGCTGGAGGAACGCCAGCAGCGCCACCCCGGCCCAGAACTCCACCGGGCCACCCGAGGACGTGCCGAGTCGCACCGCCAGCACGAGCAGCAACGTGAACAGCACGTTGGTCGCCGGGCCGGCGAGGCTGACCAGGGTGTGCCGCAGTCGCCCCCCGATGGCGTGCCGGTCCACCCACACCGCGCCGCCGGGCAGGCCGATGCCGCCGAGCAGCACCACCACCACCGGCAGCACGATCGACAGCAGGGGGTGGGTGTACTTGAACGGGTTGAGCGTCAGGTAACCGCGGTGGGCGATGTCCCGGTCGCCCGCGCGGTAGGCCACCACAGCGTGGGCGTACTCGTGCAGGCAGAGCGACACCAGCCAGCCGGACACCACGAACAGGAACACGTCGAAGCGGACGCTGCCGTAGCCGTTCCAGGCCAGCACCCCGCTGACCGCGAAGAGCGCGACCAGGCCGAGGAAGACCGGGCTGGGCCGGAACGCCGCCTTGGGCACGCCGAGCACCAGCCCGTCGGCGCCCGGCCGGTCGTAGGCCATCACTCGGCCGTGGGCAGCAGGCTCATCCGGTACTCCACCCGGTCGTCCTCGACGAGCGCGACCGAGGTGACGCCGGACGCCGCGAGCTCACGCCAGGTCTGACCGATCCAGGATTCGGCGTCGGCCTGGCTGCCGAACGACTCCGCCGGGCCCTCCACCGTCTGACCGTCCGTGCCCTCGTACCGCCAGCTCCACGCCATGCCGCGTCTCCCCTCGCCGCTGAAGTCCCCGTGGGACGAACCCCCGCCAGCGTAGTCGGCCCGGCGCGCAACGGCCGCTCGCTCGCCCCCCGCGGCAACCCACGGGTTGATCAACCCCCGTCGGTGCGGGCCGGTACGGTGGCTCGGTGCTGACACGGGGAGTGCTGCTCGGCGACCGGTACCGGCTGGGCGAGCGGGTGGCGACGGGCGGGATGGGCGCGGTCTGGCGGGGCACCGACGTGCTGTTGGAGCGCGAGGTGGCGGTGAAGGTACTGCTGCCGTCGCTGGTCGCCGATCCGGAGTTCACCGCCCGCTTCCGCGCCGAGGCGCGGATGCTCGCGGCGTTGCGGCACCCCGGCGTGGTCGCGGTGCACGACGTCGGGCAGGCCGCGCTCGCCGACGGCAGCCGGGTCGACTACCTGGTGATGGAGTACGTCGAGGGCGAGCCGTTGTCGGTCCGGGTACGCACGGCGGGTCGACTGGACGCGGCGACCACCATGTCGGTGCTGGCGCAGGCCGCCGACGCCCTGCACACCGCCCATCTCGCCGGCATCGTGCACCGGGACGTGAAGCCCGGCAACCTGCTGGTCAAGGCGGACGGTCGGGTGGTGCTCGTCGACTTCGGCATCGCCCGGTCCCGCAGCATGGCCGGGCTGACCGCCGCGAACATGGTGCTCGGCACCGCCGCGTACATGTCTCCCGAGCAGGCCACCGGTCAGCCGGTCGCCGCCGCCACGGACCTCTACGCCCTCGGGGCGGTGGCGTACTTCTGCCTGGCCGGGCAGCCACCGTTCGACGGCGACAACCCGCTCGCGGTGGCGTTGCGGCACGCCCAGGACGAGCCGGCCCCGCTGCCGCCGGACACGCCGCCCGCGGTGGCGGCGGTGGTCGCGCGGGCGATGGCCAAGCGGCCCGCGGACCGGTACGCCAGCGCCGCTGAGCTGGCCGCTGCCGCCGCTGATGCCCGCGACGCGACCCTGGCCAGCATCCCGCCCTCCGCCCGCCCTCCGTGGGCGGTGGCCGCACCCGCCCCGCCCGTGGTGGGCGCCACCACCCCGCCGCCCGTCGCGCCGCCGGTTCCGCCCGTTTCGAGTCCCACGCCGCCCGTGCCGACCCGCGCGCCGACGCCGCCGGTCCCGACCACGGATCCGGCCCTGCCACCGGCCTTCCGGGCCGGGATGGTCCAGATCCGGCCAACCGAGACCGGGCCGACCCGCGAGGATCCGTTGCCGACGTCGTCAAGCCGGCGACGCGGGCCGCTGCTGGTCGGGGTGGGCGCGATCATTCTGATCGCGCTCGTCGGCGGTGCCGTGGCGGCGCTGCGGCCGGACGCCGGGCCGGGCAGGACGACCGGTCCGGCGGCGCTGACGGGTGAGTCGACGTCGGGCACCGGCGTCGCGCTGCCGACCGCGGATACCACCACCCCGGGACCCCGGGCCAGTGGCACGCCGAGCGCCGACCGGACCGCGACCGCCACACCGACCGGCGGCGACCGATCGGGTACGCCCGCCAGCGGCAGCCCGGTCACCCGCAGCGCGGCACCGGGGACCACGCCGACCGGGGCGGCCAGCGGCAGACCGACGTCCAGTGGCAGCCCGGCGGGCCGGCCCAACCCGTACACGGCGGCGCAGGCGTGCGGCAGCGGCTATCAGGTGATCGACTCGGCGACGCTGACCGACGGTGGCGGCCGTCGTCAGGGTCGCGTCTACCTGCTCTACCACTCGGGCAACGGCAACAACTGCGTGGTCACCCTCAAGGACACCGCGGTCGGGGCCAGGACGGCGGCGTCGGCGTATCTGGAGGTGCAGGGACGGGCCCGCAGCACCGACAGCGGCTCGTTCGACTACTACGCGGGCCCGGTGCGGGCCTCCGCCGCTGGCGCGTGCGTGAAGTGGGGCGGCGCCACCGGCGGGGTCAGCTACGGCAGCGGGTTCGAACACTGCGGCTGACCACCCACAACGCTGCGCCACGCTCCTCGCCCCCGGACACCGGGGCGGGCTAGATCTTGGACACTTTCCGTTCCGAGCTGACGGAAACTGTCCAAGATTGCCGGCGCTCGCGGGGGCGCTGCGGACGGCGCAGGAGGGAAGCGGACGCTTGCCTGCAATGGACGCGGAACGGACTTTCGATCGTCGGCAGGGCTGGGGCGACGTGCCCAGACCCGGGGCATGAGAACTAAGGTACGGACATGTCCGTTGACGGGTGGAACACGGTCCTGGTGCTCGGCGGTATCCGGTCCGGCAAGTCCGAGTTCGCCGAGTCCCTGGTCGCCGACGCGCCGGTGGTTCGCTACATCGCCACCGCGCCGGAGGGCGACCCGGAGGACACCGAGTGGGCGACCCGGCTGGCGACGCACCGCGCCCGCCGACCGGGCAGCTGGACCACCGAGGAGACCGCCGGAGAGCCGCGTCGGCTGGCGGACGTGCTCGAATCCGCCGAGCCCAACGAGACGCTTCTCGTGGACGACCTGGGCGGCTGGGTGACCGTGCTGCTCGACCCGGAGTACCAGCCCGCCGACGACGTGGCGACGATCGCCGAGCTGGCCGAGGCGATCCGCACCTGCGCGGCGCGGGTGGTGCTGGTGAGCCCCGAGGTGGGGCTGTCGCTGGTGCCGACCACCCCGCTGGGCCGGGCGTTCACCGACGCGCTCGGCGCGGCCAACCGCGCGGTCGCCGATGCCTGCGACGCAGTGGTGCTGGTGGTCGCGGGCCAACCGGCCTGGCTGAAGCCGGCACCCACCACCGCCGTTGCTGCTGCCGCCGCCGCGACCGTGAGCGCGTCGGCGAGCCCTGTGTCGCCGGCCGCGAGCCAGACCGGCGCATTCCAGGCCGGCACGAGCCTGCTCGACGCCGAGCCCACCCCCGAGGTCCAACTGCCGGACGTGCTGACCCACACCCCGCCGGTCGCCCCGAACCAGGAGCCCGGCAACCCCTGGGCCGCGCCGACGATGGCGCTGCCGATGGTGGCCACCGGGCTGGTCATCCAGCCGGGCATGGAGCTGCCGATGCCCGACGACTACGCCGGTCCGCAGGCGGTGGACCGGCTGGCCACGTTGGACGTACCCGGTGCCGGGCTGGGCGTGCTGGACCGGGTGGTCGGCTTCGCCGCCGCCACCCAGGGCACGTCGACGCCGGCCGCCTGGGGTTCGGTGCGGGTGCTGCTGCTCAACGGCGACCACGCCGGTGGCGCGTCGGCCGGCACCGTCGCGGGCGAGTCGGCGCGTCGGGCCGCACAGGCCCGCGCCGGGCGGGGTGCGCTGGCCCGGCTGGCCGCCGAGAGCGGCGCGAGCCTGCAGGTGGTGGACACCCCCGCCTCCGCGCCGATGGAGACCCAGCCGGCGCTCACCGGCGAGCAGGTCGAGTCGGCGCTGCGCTACGGCTGGCGGCTGGCCGAGCAGGCCGCCGACGCGGGCGTACAACTGCTTGTCCTGGGGGCGTGCGGCGCCGGCACCGAGGCGGCCGCGGCGGCGGTGCTGGCGGCCACGGCCGGCGCGGAACCACCGGCCGTGCTGGGCCGGGTGATCACCGATTCCGGTGAGATCGACGACGCGGCCTGGATGGTCCGCTGCGCGGCGGTGCGCGACGCGCTGCACCGCACCCGCCGCTCGCCACGCGGCGCGAAGGACGTGCTGTCCGAGCTGGGTGGCGGCGATGTGGCGGTGGCCACCGGCGTGCTGCTGGGCGCCACCGCCCGCCGGGTGCCGGTGCTGCTGGACGGGCCGGTCGGGCTGGCCGCCGGGATGGTCAGCCGTGACCTGGCCGGGCAGGCGCGGCACTGGTGCCTGTTGGCCGACCACGGCCAGCACCCGGCGGTGCGGCTGGCCGCCGACGTGCTCGGCCTCACGCCCCTGCTCGACCTGCGGCTGGACCTCGGCGAGGGCGCCAACGCCCTGGTCGCGCTGCCGTTGCTGCGCTCGGTGCTGGCACTGGCCGCCGCGCTGCCGGTGCACCCGTCGCTGGCGGGCGACGCCGACGCGGACCGGGCCGACGAGCCGCAGACCGACCCGGAGCCCGACGACGCCGAGCCCGACGACGCCGAGCCGGCGTACACCGGGCCCGACTACACCGACCCGGAGTTCGTCGAGCCGGAGCCGGCCGGGCCGGGGCCCACCCGCACGGGGGCGGACGAGCAGCCGGCGTCGGGCTGGCGTGCCGGCTGAGTCGCGGCTCGTCGCGGGCGCCCGGCTGGCGGTCACCACCTTCAGCACGTTGCCGGTACGCGCCGGCCGGATCGACCGCCCGGTGGCGGGTACCGCGATGGCGCTCGCCCCGGCCGTCGGCGCGCTGCTCGGCGTACTGCTGGGCGGCGTCCTGCTGCTGACCGGCCTGCTCGCTCCCCCGCTGGTGGCCGCCGGCGTGACGGTGGGCGCCGCCGCCCTGCTCACCCGAGGGCTGCACCTGGACGGGCTGGCCGACACCGTGGACGCGCTCGGGTCGTACCGGCGGGGGGCTGCCGCCCTGGAGATCATGAAGAAGCCGGACGTCGGACCGTTCGGTGTGGTCGCGCTGGTGGTCGTACTCCTGGTGCAGGCCGCGGCGCTCGCCGACCTGGCCGGCCGGTCCTGGCCGGCGTGTCTCGCGGCGGTGGTGGCGGCCACCGCGGCCGGGCGGCTGGGTGTGACGGTGGCGTGCCGACGGGGCGTGCCCGCGGCCCGGCCGGACGGGCTGGGGGCCCTGGTGGCGGGAACCGTCGGCCCGGTGGCGCTGGCCGTCGGCGCGGTCGCCGTCGTGCTGCTGGCGGTGCCCGCGGTGCCGGGCCGCCCGTGGCAGGGGCCGCTCGCCGTCGGCGCCGCGCTCGCCGTCGCGGTCGCGCTGCTGGCCCACGTGGTACGCCGGCTCGGCGGGATCACCGGCGACGTGCTCGGCGCGACCGTCGAGGTGGTCACCACGCTGGTCTACCTCGGTGTGGTGCTGTCCGCCTGAAGCCGGCGCGGCCGGCCGGGTAGCGTTCGGCTCGACAGCACCGGCACGGCCACCGGGGGAACCCACATGCTCATCACGGACGACTTCCTGCCCGTACCGGTGCCGGAGTCGCTCAGCGCGACCTACCTGGTGCCGATGGCGGGGCTGCCGAAGGTCAGCGCGAAGACGGCGGTGGCGGCGCTGACCGGCCGACTGGCCGAGCCGGTGCACGGGCTCGCCCGCCAGATGCTGGACAGCCCGCTGATGAGCGTGGACACCCGGCCGATCGCCGAGTTCCCCGCGCTCCCGCCGGATCTGCTCACCGCGTTCGGCGCCACCGAGGCGCAGTTGGCCCGGCTGGCCGCGGCGACACACCTGGTCGTGGTCCAGGCGGAGTACCGGCCGGGCTGGCCGCCCGCGCACGAGTGGGCGGCCCGGGCGGTGGCGGCGGCGGTGGCGGAGTCCGTCGACGGCGACGTGGTGGACGTCTTCGGCCTCCAGTTCCTCGACCCGGCGACCGCGCTGCGCTCACTCCCCGACGAGCAGGGCCGGATCCGGCTGATCGACTGGGTGCTGGTGCCGTACTCCTCGGACACCGAGGGGCTGTGGTTCACCACGAAGGGGCTGCGGCGCTTCGGTCTGCTGGAGTTGCAGACCCAGGGGGTGCCCGACCATCTGACCCGCGCCTGGGGTGCGGTGATGACCGGGGCGGCCCGGCGGCTGCTGCGGGACTGGACCGACGGGCTCACCGGCGAGGAGGTGCCCGCGTTCGTGCAGCTGCCGGTGCTGGCCACGGTGACCGGGCACGACATCGCGGTGGCGTACGGCAACCCGGAGCAGCATGGCGCGACGGCCCCGGTGCTGCTGCGCCTGGAGCTGGACCCGGCGACCGACCCGGAGGCCGACTCGTTCCTGAGCCTGCGTCCGCCGGCCGGGCATCCCGGCCCGGACGGGCGCTACTACGCAGCCGCCTGCGCGACGTTGTTCTCCGGCATCCAGCCGGACGTACGCTACGCCCGTTCCGGTGACGCGATGAGCCACGCGGTCGCCACCGCCCGGGCCGCCCTGGGCGACGCGCGGGCCCGCTTCGTCGCCGGCCAGTTACCGGCCGAGTCGCAGCTGGTCGTCAAGTACGGCCTTCCGGGCGACGACGGCCCGGAGTACGTCTGGGCGGGCGTCACCTCGTGGGAGACCCCGGAGCGGATCGTCGGCGTCAGCGCCAGCGACGCCAACACCGACGAGAGCGTACGCATCGGCACCCCCGTGGTGGTGGAAGCGACCGACGTCGTCGACTGGGCCGTCCTGAACGCGACCGGAGTCATCGAAGGCGGCTGGACCCAGGCAGTCCTGGACTCCGGCGAACCCCCCACCACCCCAACCCCCTAACCCCACCCCCTGCCCCCTCCCCACCCCACCCCACCCGCGTTGATCATGAAGTTATTGCCACCGGCATCGGCGTGTCGTGGCAATAACTTCATGATCAACCAGGTCGAGGGGTGGGGTGGGGTGGGTTGGGGAGGGGTGGGGTGGGGTTAGTGGGTTGAGGGGGTTACGAAGGGGGGTTTCTGGAGGCGCAGGGGGGCTTGGCGGCCTCGGATGTCGACCTGCACCTCGTCGCCGTCGGCCAGGTTGGCGTCCGTGTCCAGCAGGGCCAGGGCGATGCCCTGCTTGCGGGTCGGGCTGAAGGTGCCGCTGGTCACCGTGCCGACCTGCTTGTCGCCCACGTGCAGGGTCATGCCGGGGCGCGGGATGGCGCGGTCGACGGCCACCAGGCCGCGGAGCGTACGTCGGGGGCCGGCGGCCTTCTCGGCGAGCAGCGCGTCGCGACCCCAGAAGGCCGGCTTGTCCCACCCGACCGCCCAGCCCGAGCGAGCCTGCACCGGGGTGATGTCCAGCGAGAGGTCCTGCCCGTGCAGCGGGTAGCCCATCTCGGTGCGCAGCGTGTCCCGGGCGGCCAGCCCGCAGGCGCGCAGCTCGAACGCCTTGCCGGCGGCGAACAGCGCGTCCCACACGGTCACCGCGTGCTCCGCCGGCACGACCAGCTCGTAGCCCAGCTCGCCGGTGTAGCCGGTACGGCAGACGGTCAGTTCCACCTCGGCGAGGCTGTCGGTGAAGCTGGCGGCGTCGAAGCTCATGTAGCCGTGCTCGGTGGGCAGGTCGAGAGCGGCGAGCAGTTCGCCCGAGCGGGGGCCCTGCACGGCCAGCACCGCGTACGCCTCGTGCTCGTCGGTGATGGTGATCCGCTCCGGGGCGGCGGCGCGCAGTCGGCGCACCACCTCGGCGGTGTTCGCGGCGTTCGGGATGAGGAAGACGTGGTCCTCGGCGTACAGGTAGGCGATGATGTCGTCCACCACGCCGCCGGTGGCGTCGTCGCAGCACAGCGTGTACTGCGCTCGGCCGGGCCCGATGCGGCGCAGGTCGTTGCTGAGGCAGGAGTTGACGAAGTCGGCCGCGCCGGGGCCGGCCACCCGAACCTTGCCCAGGTGCGACACGTCGAAGACCCCCACCGCCGTACGCACCGCGGCGTGCTCCTTGAGCACCCCGCCGCCGGCGTACTCCAGCGGCATCTCCCAGCCCCCGAAGGGGGCGAACTTGGCGCCGGCGGCGGTGTGCCGCTCGTGCAGCGGGGAACGACGCAGCCGGGTCGCGGCGGCGTCGGAGGTCACGTCGGTCATGGGTGGCAACTTACCGGGGGTAACGCCGCTGGTTAGCATCGGCGGGACCCCGTTGGTGTGATCGACGGGACAGCCCTGACGTCCGGCGGGTAGGTTCCGCCGGAGACCTTCACCGCTGGTACGCGACGCCGCGACCGGCCCGGCCCGCCCGGAGTAGCTTCAGTGACATCACCCCGCACCACCAACCTGAGCCTGGTCGACACCGACCCGGCCGAGCTCGCCGTCGACGCGATCGTGATCGGCGTGCACAGCCAGACCGGAGAGCAGGGCGCCACCAGCGGCCTCGCCGGCAACCTGCTGCTCGCCAGCGGCGCGGAGAGCATCGCCGTCGCCTTCGACGGCAAGCTGACCGAGACCCTCGCGCTGCTCGGCGCGACCGGTGGGGCGGGTGAGGTCATCAAGCTGGCCACGCTGGGCACCGTCACCGCCCCGCTGGTCGTCGCGGTCGGGCTCGGCCCGGAGCCGACGGGCGCCGCCCCGGCGCCGGAGACGCTGCGCCGCGCCGCCGGCGCGGCGGTCCGGGCCCTGGCGGGTGCGCCGAAGGTGGCGCTGAGCATGCCGCTGCCCGACGACGCGGACGCGCCGGCCGCGCTGCGCGCGGTCGCCGAGGGCGCGCTGCTCGGCGGGTACCGGTTCGCCGGCTACAAGACCCGTCCGCAGCCGACCCGGCGGGAGCCGGTGGCCGAGGTGCTGATCGCCGTTCCGGACGCCGCTGAGCCGGCCGCCCAGGCGGAGATCACCCGGGCGCAGGCAGTCGCCGGCGCGGTCCGGCTCAGCCGGGACTGGGTGAACACCGCCCCGAACGAGCTGCGGCCCCCGTCGTTCGCCGACGCCGTGGCCGCCGCCGCCCGCGACGCGGGCCTCGGCGTCGAGGTGCTGGACGAGGCGGCGCTGGCCGCGGGCGGGTACGGCGGCATCATCGCGGTCGGGCAGGGCTCGGAGGCCCCGCCGCGACTGGTGAAGCTCACCTACACGCCGCAGGACGGCGGCAACGGCAAGCGGGTCGCGCTGGTCGGCAAGGGCATCACCTTCGACACCGGTGGCATCTCGATCAAGCCGGCGCAGGGCATGTGGGAGATGAAGTCCGACATGGCGGGCGCCGCCGCGGTGGGCGCGGCCATGCTGGCGATCGCGGCGCTGAAGCCGGCGGTGGCGGTCAGCGCGTACCTGCCGATGGCCGAGAACATGCCGTCGGGCACCAGCTACCGGCCGGGCGACGTAATCAGCATGTTCAGCGGCAAGAAGGTGGAGGTGCTCAACACCGACGCCGAGGGCCGCATGGTCCTGGCCGACGCCATCGCCCGCGCGTGCGCCGACGGCACCGACTACCTGTTCGAGACCTCCACCCTGACCGGCGGTCAGGTGATCGCGCTGGGCAAGCGGGTGGCCGGCGTGATGGGCACCCCCGAGCTGTGCGAGCGGGTCCGGACGGTCGGCGACGCGGTCGGCGAGCCGGCCTGGCCGATGCCGCTGCCGGACGACGTGCGCAAGGGCATGGACTCCGACGTGGCGGACATCTCGCAGGTCAACGCCGGGATGGACCGGGCCGGGCACATGCTGCAGGGCGGCGTGTTCCTGCGCGAGTTCGTGGCCGACGACGTGGCGTGGGCGCACATCGACATCGCCGGGCCGGGCTACCACTCGGGCGAGCCGACCGGCTACTGGACCAAGGGCGGCACCGGCGTGCCGGTCCGCACGCTCGTCCAGCTGGTCGAGGACGTCGCCGCCAACGGCTGACGGACGTAATGCCGAGGGGCCCCTTGCGGGGCCCCTCGGCATTTCAGTACTGGTCGGGTCGGCGCTTGCGGCGCTCGTTGAAGTCGCGCATCCGCTGCGGGTAGCCCATCAGCCGGACGTCGTACACCGGGATGCCCATCCGGTACGCGAAGCGCCGCGCGCCGTCCGGGCCGTCGATGCGGCGGCGCGTCCACTCCCCGTCGTCGGCGATCAGGATGACTGTGGTCTGGGTGACCGTCGTCCGGGGCTCGATGAACGCCTCGACGCCGCGCCGGCTGCGGATGAAGTTCGCGAGATGGTCCAGATCGCCGGGATCGGCCGCGCGGTCGTGGCTCAGCACACGCGCCTGCTTCCGGCGCCGGAACAACCCCACCGAACCGCTCCCCCACGTCATGTCATCGACAATGGTGCCAAGGGTACGTGTCGATGACGTGTCGTTGGGCACCTCACTACGCACCCTGTGCCCGGTGGTGACAAGATGACCGAGGTGGGGTGTGTCCGTGTTACCCCTCCGTGACCCCCGATGCAGTGACGCGACCTGGGAGTTGGACGTGAGCGAGCCGAACGAAGCGACCTTCGACATCGTCATCCTCGGAGGTGGCAGCGGCGGCTACGCGGCGGCGCTGCGCGCCGCCCAGCTGGACCTGTCCGTCGCGCTGATCGAGAAGGGCAAGCTCGGCGGGACCTGCCTGCACAACGGCTGCATCCCGACCAAGGCGCTGCTGCACGCGGCGGAGATCGCCGACCAGACCCGCGAGTCGGAGCAGTTCGGTGTGAAGGCCGAGCTGGTCGGCGTCGACATGGCCGGCGTCAACTCGTACAAGGACGGCGTGATCTCCCGGCTGTACAAGGGTCTGCAGGGCCTGGTGGGCGGTTCGAAGAACATCACCTTCGTGGCCGGCGCCGGCAAGCTGGTCGGCAAGAACGTGGTCGAGGTGGACGGCAAGCGCTACACCGGCCGCAACATCGTCCTGGCCTCCGGCTCGTACGCCAAGAGCCTGCCCGGCCTGGAGGTCGACGGCGAGCGGATCATCACGAGCGACCACGCGCTGACCCTGGACCGGGTCCCCTCGTCGGTGATCGTCCTCGGCGGCGGTGTGATCGGCGTCGAGTTCGCCAGTGTGTGGAAGTCCTTCGGCGCGGACGTGACGATCGTCGAGGCGCTGCCTCGGCTGGTGGCCGCCGAGGACGAGGAGTCGTCCAAGGCTTTGGAGCGGGCGTTCCGCAAGCGGAAGATCAACTTCAAGGTCGGCAAGCCGTTCGAGAAGGTCGAGAAGACCGAGAACGGCGTCAAGCTGACCATCTCCGGCGGCGAGACCGTTGAGGCGGAGCTGCTGCTGGTCGCCGTCGGTCGCGGCCCGAACACCGCCAACCTCGGGTACGAGGAGCAGGGCGTCACGATGGACCGCGGCTACGTGCTGACCGACGAGCGGCTGCGCACCAGCGTCCCGAACGTCTACGCCGTCGGCGACATCGTGCCGGGCCTCCAGCTCGCGCACCGGGGCTTCCAGCAGGGCATCTTCGTCGCCGAGGAGATCGCCGGGCAGACCCCGGCCGTCATCGACGAGGTCGGCATCCCGCGGGTCACCTACTGCGACCCGGAGCTGGCGTCGGTGGGCCTGACCGAGGCGAAGGCCAAGGAGCAGTACGGGGCCGACAAGGTCCAGGCGTACAACTACTCGCTCGGCGGCAACGGCAAGAGCCAGATCCTCAAGACCACCGGCTTCGTGAAGCTGGTCCGGGTCGAGGACGGCCCGGTCGTCGGCGTCCACATGGTCGGCGCGCGGGTGGGTGAGCTGATCGGTGAGGCGCAGCTCATCTACAACTGGGAGGCCTACCCGGCCGAGGTCGCCCAGCTCGTGCACGCCCACCCGACCCAGAACGAGGCCCTGGGCGAGGCGCACCTGGCCCTCGCCGGCAAGCCGCTGCACTCGCACGCCTGATCACTTAAACCGCGGCGTCCGGCGACGGGCGAAGATCCCCCAGGGGAATGAAGGAGTCTGGAGAACATGCCGGTATCGGTCACCATGCCCCGGCTCGGCGAGAGCGTCACCGAGGGCACCGTCACGCGCTGGCTCAAGCAGGAGGGCGACACGGTCGAGGTCGACGAGCCCCTGCTCGAGGTCTCGACCGACAAGGTCGACACCGAGATCCCGTCGCCCGCGGCGGGCGTGCTGAGCCGGATCGTGGTCGGCGAGGACGAGACCGCCGAGGTCGGTAGCGAGCTGGCCGTCATCGCCGGTGAGGGCGAGTCGACCGGTGGCGGCGAGGCCGCCGGTCAGGAGCAGGCCCCGGCCGAGTCGGCGGAGCCGGCCGCCGAGCCGACGGCCGCCGCCGAGGGCACCGCCGACGAGGTGGCGCAGGACCAGACCCCGGCCGAGACGCCGGCTCCGGCCGCGTCGTCGGGCGAGGGCACCGCGGTGAAGATGCCGGCCCTGGGTGAGAGCGTCACCGAGGGTACGGTCACCCGCTGGCTCAAGCAGGTCGGCGACACCATCGAGGTCGACGAGCCGCTGCTGGAGGTCTCCACCGACAAGGTGGACACGGAGATCCCGTCGCCGGTCGCCGGCACGGTGCTGGAGATCAAGGTCGCCGAGGACGAGACCGCCGACGTCGGCGCCGACCTGGCGATCATCGGCGTCGCCGGTGGGGCCCCCGCTCAGGCCAAGCCCGAGCCGAAGCCCGAGCCGAAGCCCGAGCCGAAGGCGGAGGCCGAGCCGAAGGCCGAGCCGAAGCCGGAGCCGAAGGTCGAGGAGCCCACCCCGGGCATGTCGTACAACGAGCCGGCCGCCGAGGCGGAGACCTCGGCGCAGCCGGCGCAGGCCGAGCAGGCGGCTCAGCCGTCCGGGCCGACCGCCGCGCCGCAGCGCCCGTCCGCCCCGGCGCCGGGTGGCGGCGAGGAGGCCGCCGGGTACGTCACCCCGCTGGTCCGCAAGCTGGCCAGCGAGCACGGCGTCGACCTGGGCTCGCTCAACGGCACCGGCGTGGGCGGCCGGATCCGCAAGCAGGACGTCCTCGACGCGGCCGAGAAGGCGAAGGCCGCCAAGGCCGCGCCGGCTCCGGCCGCACAGCCGGCCGCCACCGCGCCGGCCGCGACCAAGCCGGCCGCGAAGCCGCAGCCGAGCGGCAAGCGGGGCACCACGGAGAAGCTCCCCCGGATCCGCAAGGCCATCGCCAAGCGGTTGCACGAGTCGCTGCACGAGATGGCGCAGCTCACCACTGTGGTCGAGGTGGACGTCACCCGGGTCGCCAAGCTGCGGGCACAGGCGAAGGACTCCTTCGTGCAGCGGCACGGCGTGAAGCTGTCCTTCCTGCCGTTCTTCGCCCTCGCCGCCGTCGAGGCGCTCCAGACGTACCCGATCGTCAACGCCCGGATGGACCTTGAGGCTGGCACGATCACCTACCCGGAGGCGGAGCACCTCGGCATCGCGGTGGACACCGAGCGGGGCCTGCTGACGCCGGTCATCCACAACGCCGGCGACCTCAACCTGGGCGGCATCGCCAAGCGTGTCGCGGACCTGGCCGAGCGGACCCGGACCAACAAGGTCAGCCCGGACGAGCTGGCCGGGGCGACCTTCACGCTGACCAACACGGGCAGCCGGGGCGCGCTCTTCGACACCCCGATCGTGCCGTCGCCGCAGTCGGCGATGCTCGGCACGGGTGCCGTGGTCAAGCGGCCGGTCGTGGTCAACGACCCGGAGCTGGGCGAGGTCGTCGCGGTCCGGTCGATGGTCTACCTGGCCATGTCCTACGACCACCGGCTGATCGACGGCGCCGACGCGGCGCGCTTCCTGACCGCGGTCAAGGAGCGGCTGGAGGCCGGCAACTTCGAGTCGGAGCTGGGCCTGGCCTGATCCCCCGCCAACGCCGAAAGGGCGCCCCGGTCGTCGACCGGGGCGCCCTTTCGTCTCCGCCGCTCAACCCTTGAGCAGCGCGGTCGAGACCTGCCAGAGCCGCTCGGCGGCCTCCGGGTCCAGCGCGTACTCCGCGACGCCCGTGCGTCCGCCGGGCCGGGCGGGGGCGGCCTGCTGACAGTCCTCGAAGTAGCGCCCACCCACGCCGTCGAGCAGTGGCGACGCGGCGACCAGCACCGACGTGGCGGCACCCTGTTCGACGGTCTTCCACGCCGCCGCGTTGCCCGCGCGCAACCGATTCAGCTCCTCCTCGCTGACGTAGCGCTGGAGGTTGGTGCGGATCGCGCCGGGCATCAGCGAGTTGGTGAAGATGCCGTCGTCGGCCCAGCGGCGGGTCGCCTCCACGGCGAAGAGCACGTTCGCCGTCTTCGACTGCCCGTACGCCTGCCACGGCTCGTACTCGCGGCGGTCGTACTGGATGTCGTCGAAGACCACCGGCGAGCGCAGGTGGGCGGCGGAGCTGACCGAGACGATCCGGGCCCCGTCGGCGGCGGCGAGCGCCGGGCGCAGCCCGGTGGCGAGCGCGAAGTGCCCGAGGTGGTTGGTGGCGAACTGCATCTCCCAGCCCTGCGGGGTGCGGCTCAGGGGCGCGGCCATGATGCCGGCGTTGTTGACCAGGATGTGCAGCGGGCCGTCCCAGTTGGCCACGAAGTCGGCGATCGAATCCTGGTCGGCGAGGTCGAGCGGGGCGATCTGGACGCGGTCGTTGCCGGTGGCGCCGGTGATGTCGTCGGCGGCCTTCTGGCCGGCGTCGGGGTTGCGGACGGCCAGGGTGACCTCCGCGCCGGCGCTGGCCAGGGCACGGGCGGTCTCCACGCCGATGCCGGACGATCCGCCGGTGACGACCGCCCGCCGGCCGACGAGGTCCACGCCCCGGATCACGTCCATGGCCGTGGAGTCATGGGCGAACGACGTGGTGATCGGGTTGCTCGTCGTCATGATCCATCCTTGTCCCGGGTGGGGCGGGCCGGTCGGCCCGCCGGTAACCAGCCCCCGCCCGGTGCGGGCGGACGCGCTGCGCAACCGCGAACGGCTGCCTCAGGCCGCGGTCCAGGCGTCTTCCCGTCCCGGACCGGAGGTAACCGGCTGCTCGACCTGCTGATGGACGGTCTGCGGTCCCGCGACGCGGGCTGACCCGTTCCGTCCTCCGAGCAGGCCAGACGCTGCCAGAGTGGGACCGTGGGCGGCTACCGGCGGGGTGGACAACTAGGACCAGCCGTCCCGATCGCCCCCGGCGCCCGGGTGGACAAGTTCGAGGTCTTCTTCGACCTGGTCTTCGTCTTCTCGTTCTTCATCATCACCCGGGCCACCGCCGCGAACGTCTCCGGCCGGCAGCTGCTGCACGCCAGCCTGGTGCTCGCCGTGCTCTGGTGGTGCTGGGTGGTGCACAGCCTGGTCGCCACCCGCGTCCGCCTCGGCGAGGGCTACGTCCCGGTGCTGATGGTCATCGCGATGGCGGCCCTGTTCTCGTTCGCGCTCGCGCTGCCGCAGGCGTTCAGCGACCCGAAGGCGGGCGCCGCCGGCCCGATGCTGGTGGCCATCAGCTACGTCGTGGTCCGCGGCATCCACTGGATCCTGTATCAGCACGTGGTGCGCGACACCCCGCAGGAGCGCCGGCAGCTTCGCCGGTTCGCGCCGGAGTTGGCGGCGAGCATCGTCCTGCTGCTGGCCGCCGCGCTCCTCCCGCCCCTGATCGGCGACCCCAGCCGGGCCGCGCTGGTCCGCGACGGCCTGTGGATCACCGTGGTGGTGGTCCAGTTCGCCACCGGCTTCATTGTCGGCACCTGGGGCTGGGGGGTGACCAGCGCCGAACACTGGACCGAACGCTACGACCTCATCCTGATCATCGCGCTGGGCGAGTCGGTGATCTCCGTGGGCGTGGGCGGCAACCTGCTCGGCCAACCGGTCACCTGGCCTGCGGTGGCGGCCGCCGCGCTCGGCATCGTGCTCACCGCCGCGCTGTGGTGGGCGCACTTCGACTTCGTCGGGCCGGCCGCCCGGATCGCCCTGCACGCGGCGGAGGGCGGCCCGCGCGTGGCGATGGCCCGCGACGCGTACGCGTACCTGTACCTACCGATGATCGCCGCCGTGATCCTCTTCTCCATCGGCAGCGAGGAGATCCTGCACCAGGTCACCGACCCGGCCGGCGGGCCCGCTCAACGGATCGAGGGACCCGCCGTACCCATGCTCTTCGGTGGGTTGATCTTCTATTTCGCCGTCAACATGCTGTTCCAGCTCCGCACCCTGCACACCGCCACGTGGACCCGCGTCGGCGTGATCGTGGTGCTGACGGTCGCCCTGCCGGTCGGCCAGCACCTGCCGGCCCTGGGCGCGCTCGCTCTCGCCACCGTGATCTGCGTCGGACTGGTGGCCGTGGAGGTGCTGGTGATGTCGGGCTCCCGGCACGCGCTGCGGGCCGCCGTGTTCGAGGAACGGACGACGCACGAGGCCAACGAGGCCGCCTGGCGGGCCCGCTGGCACGACCCCCCGGAGCCCGACGAGCCAGGCACACCGGAACGCTAGACTGCGGTCAGCGTCGCGGTGCACCCGGCACGAAGGCCGCCGTGGGCATGGAGGCGCGGGGACAGCATGGGACGAACGTGCACCCGACCAGTTCACCCGCCGACCGGCTCGCCGCCGTCGGAAATCAGATGATCGAGATCCACCTCTGGCTCGGCGTGGAGCTGGCCCGCCTGCGGGCCGACCTCGGCGACTCCCCCACCGGCGACGCCCGCCCGTCGCGGGACCTGCGGGCCCACTGTCTGACCTTCTGCGCCGCGCTCGGCCGCCACCACACCGGTGAGGACGCCGGGGCGTTCCGGGTCCTGGCCGACGAGGTTCCCGAGCTGCGCCCGGTCCTGGCCAACCTGATCGCCGACCACGAGGTGGTGGCGGGGATCCTCGGGCGGATCGAGCAGGTGCTCAGCGACGACCGGCCGCTGCCGACCGCCCAGGTACGCGCCGAGCTGGACGGGCTGGCCGCGCTGCTGGAGTCGCACTTCCGGTACGAGGAGAAACGGCTCGTCACCGCGCTCAACGCGCTCACCGGCCGGCCCGGGACGACCGAGGACCTCCTCGGCCTGACCCCGCCGGCCGCACGACGGCCTGGTCCTCGCCGGATGCGCCCGGGCCGGGCAGGCGCTCGTAGAAGCGGATCTTTTCCCGGAGGTGGTCGTACTGGCGCTGGAGCAGGCGCATCTGCTCCTCGACCTGCGCCGCGTGTCGTTGCAGCAGCTCGCGCCGCTCGTCGACGGTGTGCTCACCCTCGCGGGCCAGGGCCGCGTACCGGCACATCTGGGCTATCGGCATCCCGGTGTCGCGCAGGCAGCGGAACAGCACCAGCCAGCTCAGGTCGTCGTCGGTGAAGACGCGCCGGCCGCCCGCCGTCCGACCCACGTCGGCCAGCAGGCCGATCTTCTCGTAGTACCGCAGCGTGTCCAGGCTGAAGCCGCTGCGCCGGGCGGCCTCCGCGGGGGCGTAACCGGTCATGTCTCGGCATGGTAGCCACCCCTTGACCTGGAGCGCACTCCAGGTTGGAGGCTGGTCCGCATGACGACGACACGAACGCTGGGACGCAGCGGCATCGAGGTGAGCGCGATCGGGATGGGGTGCTGGGCGATCGGCGGCCCGCTCTGGGGTGACGACGGCCAGCCGTTCGGTTGGGGAGAGGTGGACGACGACGAGTCGATCCGTACCATCCACCGCGCTCTCGATCTCGGGGTGACCCTGTTCGACACGGCCAGCAACTACGGCGCCGGGCACAGCGAGCGCGTCCTCGGTCGGGCCCTGGCGGGTCGCCGGGCCGAGGCGGTGATCGCCACCAAGTTCGGCAACGTCAGCGACGAGGCCACCCGGCGGGCGCTCGGCACCGACGCCAGCCCGGCGTTCGCCGTGCGCAGCCTGGAGGACTCGCTGCGGCGGCTCGGCACCGACCATGTGGACCTCTACCAACTGCACATCAACGAGCTGCCGGTGCCCGCCGCGCTCGACCTGGTCGGCACCCTGGAGGACCTGGTCGACCAGGGCAAGATCCGGGCGTACGGCTGGAGCACCGACAACCCGGCCTCGGCGGAGGCGTTCGCGGCGGCCGGGGCGCGCTGCGTCGCCATTCAGCACGACGAGTCGGTGCTGAGCGACAACGCGGCGGTCCTCGCCGTCTGTGACCGCCACGACCTGGCCAGCCTCAACCGGGGGCCGCTGGCGATGGGCCTGCTCACGGGGTCGACCCGGGCGCTCGGCGCGGACGACGTGCGCGGTCGCGCGCCCGAGTGGTTGCAGTGGTTCACCGACGGCCGGCCCACGCCCCGGTGGGCGGCACGGGTCGAGCAGGTCCGCGCGGCGCTCACCGCGGACGGGCGGACCCTCGCGCAGGGCGCGCTCGGCTGGCTGCTGGCCCGCAGCCCGCGCACGGTGCCGATCCCCGGCCTCCGCACGGTGGCCCAGGCCGACGAAAACCTGGCAACCCTGACCCTGGGCCCGCTCCCCCCGGAGGCGTACGCCGAGGTGGAAGGCCTCCTCAAAGACCTCCGCCACGGCTGACCCGCTCCCCCAAGATCGTCGATCTTGCACTTTCTGTGGCGACGAATCGGGCCTCGCTCGACATAACGACGACACCAAGTGCAAGATCGGCGAGGAGTGGGGCCAGGGCGCATCCGGGGGTGGCGTTTTCGACGAAGATAAGGGCATGCGGATCCTTCTGGCCGGCGCGTCCGGCTTTCTCGGCACCCGGCTGGGCGACCGGCTCGCCGCCGACGGACACGAGGTCACCCGGCTGGTGCGCCGACCGGCGCGCGACCCGCGGGAGCGGCAGTGGGACCCGGCGGCCGGCCATCTCGACCCGGCTGCGGTCGCCGGTGCGGACGCCGTCATCAACCTGGCCGGCGCGGGCGTCGGCGACAAGCGCTGGAACGACGACTACCGGCGGCTCATCCGCACCAGCCGGGTGGACAGCAGCACCACGCTCGCGACGACGATCGCCGGGCTGCCGGCCGCCGACCGTCCCCGAGCTCTACTCAACTCGTCGGCCGTCGGCTGGTACGGCAACACGGGCGACCGGGTCGTCGAGGAGGACGCGCCCGCCGGCGAGGGTTTCCTGGCCGACGTCTGCCGGGTGTGGGAGGCCGCGACCCGTCCGGCCGAGGACGCCGGCGTACGCGTGGTGCGACTGCGCACCGGCCTGCCCCTGCACCGCGACGGCGGGCTGCTCAAGCCGCAGTTGCTGCCGTTCAAGCTGGGCATCGCCGGGCGACTGGGCAGTGGCCGGCAGTGGCTGCCGTGGATCTCGATGGCCGACTGGCTGGACGCGACACTCTTCCTGCTGGCCCACGACGAGATCGCCGGCCCGGTCAACGTGGTGGGGCCGCATCCGGTGACCAACGCCGAGTTCACCCGGGAGCTGGCCCGGCAGCTGCACCGGCCGGCGATCATCCCGATCCCCGCCCTGGCCCTGAAGGTGGCGCTCGGCGGCTTCGCCCACGAGGCCCTGACCAGCACGAGAGTCCACCCCGCCGTCCTGACCAAGGCCGCTTACCCGTACCACCACCCCACCCTCCCGCAAGCCCTCCAGGCGGCCCTCACCCCCTGACCCCTCCCTGACCCCTCCCGCGTGATCAAGAGGTTTGCGTCATCCGGGGGCCGGATTCTGACGCAAACCTCTTGATCACCGGGGCGGCGGGGGCGGGGCGGGCGGGGGGTGGGGTTGGTCAGCAGCCGATTACCCAGTAGTTGGGGGCGGTCTGCTTGAGGGTGCTCGTGTAGAAGGTGTTGTAGAGGCCCATGCGCTGGTTGGAGCCGTTCGCGTAGGCGTAGCCGCCGGACTGGTAGGCCCGGCCGGCCGTGACGTGCGCGTAGTTGCTCGCCGTCACGCAGGTCGCCGGCGTGGTCGGGGTCGGCGTCGGCGTCGGGCTGGCCGTGGGGGTCGGCGTGGTGGTGGCCGTGGGGGTCGGGGTGGGGGTGCTGCCGCCGCCGTTCAGGCCGAAGAAGAGCGCGTCGCGGTACGTCGAGCAGATGGTGTCCAGGAAGTACGCGCCAGCGGTGCCGCACTGGTCCGCGGCGGAGCCCGGGTCGACCGGGGTGCCGTGGCCCATGCCGGAGACCCGGTAGAGGCGTACCTCGTCGTTGCCGTACACCTCCAGGCTGGTGTTGCCGGGCAGCGACGACGTGCTGGCCGGCGTCTGCGAGATCCCCCGCACGTTGGTCCACTGGTCGCGGGACTCGGTGCCGTTGAGCGGGGTGACAGTGGTGTCCGACGTGCCGTGCCAGATGGCCACCCGGGGGCGCGGGCCGGTGTAGCCGGAGTAGGCGCCACGGACCAGGTCGCCCCAGGCGGCCGGGGTCTTGTCCGTGCCCGGGTTCATGCAGCTGAACGCGTTGACCATGCTCGTGGCGCAGCGGTACGGGATGCCGGCGATGATCGATCCGGCGGCGAACACGTCCGGGTAGGTCGCCAGCATGACGGCGCTCATCGCCCCGCCCGCCGAGAGGCCGCTGACGAAGACGCGGGAACCGTCGACCGCGAAGTTCGCCTTGGCGTGGTCGACCATCTGCTTGATCGACAGCGCCTCGCCCTGACCCCGGGTCGTGTCGCCGCTCTCGAAGAAGTTGAAGCAGGAGTTGGCGTTGTTGCCCGACGGCTGCTGGGCGACGATCAGCGTGAACTTCCACTGGTCGGCGTACTTCTGCCAGCCGGAGCCGGCGAAGTAGCCGGAGGCGTTCTGGGTGCACCCGTGCAGCAGCACCACGGCCGGGGAGTTGGCCGGCAGGTTGTCCGGCCGGTAGGCGTACATGGCGAGGTTGCCCGGGTTGGAGCCGAAGCCGGTGACCTGGGTGAGGGTGGCGGCCTGGGCGGGCGTGGCGAGGGTGATCGCGCCCGCTGCGGCGAGGACGAGCCCGGCGACCGCACCGAGCAGCCGGTTGAGGGTGGACGAGGAGCGGCGCACGGCGGCCTCCTGAGAGGGGCAGACTGTGAACTGGGTCACGGTCGAGTTGCCGAGACGTTACGACGATGTGTCGGAGCTATGACATGGGGCCCACTCACACATTCACGGCAGCCGTTGTGTACGACGAACCACGGCCACCGCGAGGGCAGCGGAGCCGACAACAACCGCCGGTCTGACCGGCTCGTCCAGGTCCGGTTGGTAACGTCCGCTGCGTGCCGTCCTCCCCGTCGCTGGCCACCGGGCCCGCACCCGCGTCGCCGCCGCGCGCCCTCCGGGACCGCCGGGCCGACCTGATCGTCGTGCTGCTGGCGCTCGCGCTCGCCGTCTGGGTGACCAGCGGCCTGTGGCGGGACCCGAACGTGCGCGCGATCACCGTCAACTCCAGCGACCAGGCGCTGTTCGAGTGGCTGCTGGCCTTCGGCGGGCATGCGGTCACCCACGGGGAGAACCCCTTCTTCACGTACCTGATCAACGTCCCGGACGGCGTGAACCTCGCGGTCAACACCTCGATCACGGTGTACGCGGTGGTCTTCGCCCCGCTCACGTACCTCATCGGGCCACCGGCGACGTTCCTGGTGATCCTCACGCTGAACCTGCTCGCCACCGCGCTGGCCTGGTACTGGCTGCTCTCGCGCCACGTGGTGCGCAGCCGCCTCGCCGCCGGTGTCGGCGGCCTGTTCATCGCCTACTCCCCCGGCATGGTCTCGCACGCCAACGCCCACCTGAACTGGACCGCCGGCTGGCTGGTGCCGCTGCTGATCTGGCGATTGTTCGCGCTGCGCCGCCCCGGGCACTGGCTGCGCGACGGGGTGATCCTCGGCGTCGTGGTCGCGGTGGCCTTCTCGATCGCCGCCGAGGGCCTGTTCTTCGCCGCCCTCGCGCTCGGCGTGTTCGTCGCCGTCTGGGCGCTGCACCCGGCCCACCGCGCCGAGGCCCGAGCCGCCCTGCCCACCTTCGTCCGCGGGCTCGGCGTGACCGCGGTGGTCGCCGGGGTGCTGTTGTCGTACCCGCTGTGGCTGCACTTCGCCGGGCCGCAGCGGTTCCACGGCACCGGCTTCGACCCGGTGATCCACTCCGAGGACATCGCCGCCTTCGCCGCCTTCCCGCGCCGCTCACTGGCCGGGGAGGTCGGGCTGGGCACCTCGCTGGCGCCGAACCCCACCGAGGAGAACTCGTTCTTCGGGATCCCGCTGCTCGTGCTCACCGTGGTCTGCTTCGTCGCGCTCTGGCGACGCGCCGACCCCGGCCGTCGGGCCGTCCTCTGGGCGCTGGGCGTCGTCGCGGTGATCTTCACGGTGCTGTCCTTCGGGCCGGTGGCGAAGATCGACGGACGCCGTACCGACCTGCCGATGCCGTTCGACGTGCTCGGGCAGCTGCCGGTGGTGAATGCCGCGCTGCCCGCCCGGCTGGCCCTGGTGGTGGCACCGGTGATCGGGGTTCTGCTGGCGTACACCCTCGACCAGCTGCGGGCCGCGCCGCCCCGGCACCGTTCGACGGAGCTGGCCTGGGCGCTGGGGTTCGCGGTGGCCCTGCTGCCGCTGCTGCCCACCCCGCTGTTGACCCGGGAGCGGGAGCCCATCCCGCACTTCATCACGTCCGGCGCCTGGCGGCAGTACGTCTCCGACGGCAACACCTTGACTCCGGTGCCGCTGGCCGTCGACGTCTACCCGGACGGCCAGCGCTGGCAGGCGTACGCGCTGTCGCACCGGCAGGGCGAGTTCGCGATCCCCGGCGGCTTCTTCCTCGGCCCCGGCGGTCCGGACGGGCGGGGCCGGATCGGGCCGGTGCCGCGCACGCTGAGCGCGCTCATGGACGAGGCCGGCCGCACCGGGCTGATGCCGATCATCACCGACGGCACGAAACGGGAGGTCAGCTCCGACCTGCGGCACTGGCGGATCGAGACGGTGGTCCTCGCCGACGAGGTGCACGGCGCGAAGTTCGGAGTCGACGAGGCGGCGGTCCGGCGTACCGCCACCGCCCTGTTCGGCGAGCCGCAGCGGGTCGACGACGTGTGGCTCTGGCGCATCCCACCGGCTGACCAATAGGAACGGCACGACGGACGGGGCTTCGTCATCGGTCTTCGTGGCTTCTAATGGGGCGATGAGAACGACGGGCAGACGACTGCGGCGCGGGGTCACGGTCGGTGTCGCGCTCGCGCTGGTGGCGCTCAGCGTGCCAGCAGCCACGGCCACCGGCAGCACAGCCACCGGCAGCACGGTGCCGGCGAAGGTGCACCAGCCGTGGCTGTGGCAGGCCACCGTCGAGCAGCGCCCGGCCGGGCCGGCCGCGTTGGTCTTCTTCACCAGCCGCACCCGATTCCTGGAGTCGACCGGCGTGCTGGTCGGCCGGGACGGCGGTTACCGGTTGATCCCCCTGCACGTCGGCGAGGACCACGGGCTGCTCTCCCCGGACGGGCGGCACTACCTGCGGCCGTCCGGCGAGTTGTTGGACCTCACCACTGGGCAGCAGCACCGCCCGATCCACACCGGGATGCAACCGTTGGCCTGGTCGCCGGACGGGCATCGGGTCCTGAGCACCCGCAGCAACGACGACGCGGTGATCAGCTACGGGCCGGACAACCAGCAGCTCAACGACCCGGAGAAGCCCGACGACCTACTCGTCCTCGACCCGTACCGCGGCACCGAGCGGGTGGTCGCGGCCGGCACCTTCGCCGCGCACACCGCGGCGGCCTGGTCACCGGGCGGCGATCTGGTGGCGGTGGCCGGCCCGGCCGACGTGCCCGCGTCGATCGCCGAACGACAACGGCTGGTGGTCGTCGACCCGACCAACGGCAGCGTTCGCTGGCAGGTCGAGCTGGGCGATCGGCGGATGCTGGCCGGTCCGGCCGCCTGGCACCCGGACGGCCGGCGGATCGCGCTGCTCGCCTTCGACGGCTGCGCCGGCCTCCGCTGCACCTCCGAACAGGTGGCGGCACGTACCTGGCGGATCGAGTTCCTGGACGCCGCCACCGGCCACGCCGTCGGCCAACCGCTGCCGGTCGCCGCGTCGACCACGGAGATCGTCGGCTGGCGCGGGGTCGACCCGGTGGTGAAGCAGTCAGTCGTGGCGGACGGCGACGACCGGCGGGCCGTTCTCGCCGCGGTGTCGCCCGGCGGCGGCCGGGACGTGCTGGTCACCGCACCGCCCGGGTCGACCGATCTGGCGGTGCCGGGCGAACTGCTGGCTCGGGCCGCGTTCGGCGGCCCGGAGCCCCGGCCGTCGCCGTTCGCCGCCCCGCTCTGGCTCTACCTCGCGCTGGCCGTGCCGACGCTGGCCGCCATCGCCCTCCTCGTCCGCCGCCTGCGCCGTGGACGCCCGGCCGACCCCGTGCCGAGCACCTGAGCCGGGGGCACCGCTGGGCGGCCGGTGAGGCGGCTCACCAGGGATGATCGCCGAGAACGGGACTAGGCTGGACGCCGTGACGACGACGACCTCCGGCCTGACGGCCGTCCGCGCCGGCCTGCTCGACTACCAGGCCGCCTGGGACGAGCAGCGGCGCCTGCACGAGTCGGTGGTGGCGGGCGAGCGCGGCGACACCGTGCTGCTGCTGGAGCACCCGAGCGTCTACACCGCGGGCAAGCGCACCGAGCCCTGGGACCGCCCCATGGACGGCACCCCGGTCGTCGACGTGGACCGGGGCGGCAAGATCACCTGGCACGGCCCGGGGCAGCTCGTCGGCTACCCGATCCTGCGGCTGCCCGACCCGGTGGACGTGGTCGCCTACGTCCGCCGCACCGAGGAGCTGCTCATCGACGTGTGCGCCGAGTTCGGCCTGGCCGCCGGTCGGGTCGAGGGGCGCAGCGGAGTCTGGGTGCCCGAGGACGACCGGGGGCCGGCCCGCAAGGTGGCCGCCATCGGCATCCGGGTGGCCCGGGGCGTCACCCTGCACGGCTTCTCGATCAACTGCGACTGCGACCTGACGTACTTCGACCGGATCGTCCCGTGCGGCATCCGCGACGCCGGCGTCACCTCGCTCACCGCCGAACTGGGCCGCCCGATCAGCGTCGCCGACGTGCTCCCGGTGGTCGAACGCCGACTCGCCACCCTCGTCGAGGTCTGAACTTTCGGCCGGCGGGCCGACCGTCGACCAGAAATTCCGCACCGAGTGTCCCGTGGAGGGTCCGGCCGATCGTCCCTATGGTGGGGTCGGCGACCAGCGCCGACTCGACACCTGAGGCCGGCGTCCACCGCCCGGCCCGGACGCGAGGAGCGGACATGCCCACCTACATCGCGCTGACCTACACCGCGGACGTCGACTGGAGCAGCCCCGAGCAGGCCGCCGAGATGGCCGAGTACCGGGAGTTCGGCGAGGCCGCGCGCGCGGTGATCCGCGGCGGCAGCGCGCTCTACCCGACGGCCACCGCGACCACCGTGCGGGTCCCCGGCGGCAAGGGCGGCGACGTGCTCACCACCGATGGCCCGTACGCCGAGACCAAGGAAGCCCTGACCGGCTTCTACCTGCTCGAATGCGCGGACCTGGACGAGGCCGTGGCGACGGTCGCGAAGATGCCCGCGGCCTGGAACGGCGCGGTCGAGGTACGCCCCGTCATCCCGCTGTGACCCTGACCGGCGAGGCGGCGACAGCCGGTGACGCGGCCGCGCGAGTGATCCGGGCCGAGCGTTCCCGGATCCTCGCCACGCTGATCCGCGTCACCGGCAGCGTCGACCTCGCCGAGGACGCCACGCAGGACGCGATCGTCCGCGCCCTGCGGGTGTGGGCGCGAGACGGTGTACCGGACAACCCACGCGGCTGGCTGTTGGTCGTGGCACGGCGGCGGGCGGTCGACGTGATTCGCCGGGAGGCCCGCCGCGCCGGGAAGGAGGCCGAGGCCGTGGCGCTGCTCGATCCCGCACCGGACTCGCCCGAGGTCGTCCGGGACGACCTGCTCCGGCTGATCTTCACCTGCTGCCATCCGGCGCTGTCCCTGGACGCGCAGGTGGCCCTGGCGCTGCGCACCCTCGGCGGGCTGGCCACCGCCGAGGTGGCCCGCGCCCTGGTGGTGCCCGAGGCAACCATGGCCAAGCGGCTCACCCGGGCAAAACAGAAGATCACCCGGGCGGGCATCCCCTACCGCGTCCCGACGGCCGAGGAACTGCCGGGCCGGCTTGCCGGCGTCGCCGCCACCGTCTACCTGATCTTCAACGAGGGTTACACGGCCGGTGCCGGCGACGACCTGATCCGGGTCGGGCTGGCGAACGAGGGTCTCCGGTTGGCGCGGCTGCTGGTCGAGCTGATGCCGGACGAGCCGACCGTGCTCGGCCTGCTGGCCCTGCTCCTGTTGCAGGACTCCCGGCGGCTGGCCCGGGTCGACGACGGCGGCCGGCCGCTGCTCCTGGCCGAGCAGGACCGCGCGCACTGGGACCGGGCCGCGATCACCACCGGCGTCGCGCTGGTCGGTCAGGCGCTGCGCCGCACCCCGGACAATCCCGACCGGTACGTCGTCCAGGCCGCCATCGCCGCCTGCCACGCCCTCGCCCCGTCCTACGACCAGACGCCCTGGGACGCGGTGATCTCCTGGTACGACGTCCTGCTCACCGTGCACGACACACCTGTGGTACGGCTGAACCGGGCGGCCGCCGTCGGCGAGCGGGACGGCCCCGCCGCCGGGCTGGCTCTGGTGGAAGCGATCGTCGGGCTGGACGGCTACCCGTGGTTCCACGCCACCCGCGGCGAGTTGCTGCACCGCCTCGGCCGGGCCGACGAGGCCGCCACGGCGTACCGGGCGGCGCTCGCACTGGACCTCAACGGCCCGCAGTCGGCCCGGCTCCGCGACCGGCTCGCCGAGTGTTGACAGGTCCGTGGCGCACGGGCCGGCAGCACCAGACCCTGCGCGTGTGACGCCAATTTTCGGCTTGCCGGTGTCAGGCGTCACAACGTTCGGGGCGTGACGCCGGTCGCCTGACGCACATAGACGCCCGCCATCCGGCGTAGGCTCGTTTTCGTGACGATCGAGCACTCCGCGCCGACGACCGGCCAGGCAGCGCGTACCGCAACGGCCGCCCCCGAGGGGCGTCGCCTGCTGCGGATCGAGGCGCGCAACGCCGAGACGCCGATCGAGCGCAAACCGCCATGGATCAAGGTCAAGGCCAAGATGGGCCCGGAGTACACCCAGCTGCGCGGGCTCGTCTCGCGCGAGGGGCTGCACACCGTCTGCCAGGAGGCCGGCTGCCCCAACATCTACGAGTGTTGGGAAGACCGGGAGGCCACCTTCCTCATCGGCGGCGACCAGTGCACGCGGCGCTGCGACTTCTGCCAGATCGACACCGGCAAGCCGGCCGAGTTCGACGCCGACGAGCCGCGCCGGGTCGCCGAGTCGGTCGTCTCGATGGGCCTGCGGTACGCCACCATCACCGGCGTCGCCCGCGACGACCTGCCCGACGGCGGCGCCTGGCTGTACGCCGAGACCGTCCGGCAGATCCACGCCCTGCAGCCCGGCTGCGGCGTCGAGCTGCTCATCCCCGACTTCAACGCCGTGCCCGAGCAGTTGGCCGAGGTCTTCGGCTCCCGGCCCGAGGTGCTGGCCCACAACGTGGAGACCGTGCCGCGCATCTTCAAGCGCATCCGGCCGGCGTTCCGCTACGACCGCTCGCTGGACGTGATCCGGCAGGCCCGCGCCGACGGCCTGGTCACCAAGAGCAACCTCATCCTGGGCATGGGCGAGGAGCGGGCCGAGATCTCCCAGGCGCTGCGCGACCTGCACGAGGCGGGCTGCGAGCTGATCACCATCACGCAGTACCTGCGCCCCTCCCCCCGGCACCACCCGGTGACCCGCTGGGTCAAGCCGGAGGAGTTCGTGGAGCTGCGCGAGGAGGCCGAGGAGATCGGCTTCGCCGGGGTGATGAGCGGGCCGCTGGTGCGCTCGTCGTACCGGGCCGGCCGGCTCTACAAGCAGGCGCTCGACGCCCGCGCCGCCACCCCGGTCGCCACCGCCGGCTGACCCGCCGACAGCGCCGCACGGGCCGTGCGGCGTCCGGGTGTCATGATCGTGCGATGACCGCCGGGGTACGCGAACAGCCGCGCGGCGCGGGTCGACCGCGTCCACGGCCCGGTTCGCGCCTCGGCCTGGTCGGCTGGCTCACTGCCCTGACAGTGCTCGCCGGGGTCGGCTACCGGCTCTGGCTGCTGGGCCACGCCACTCCCCCGACGAACAGCGACGAGGCCACCATGGGGCTGGCCGCGCTGCACATCGCCCGGGGCGAGGGTTTCCCGGTCTGGTTCTACGGTCAGCAGTACATGGGCACGCTGGAGGCGTACCTGGCCGCGCCGGTTTTCGCCCTGGCCGGCCCGTCCCTGTTCGGCCTGCGGCTGCCCACCCTGCTGCTGTACGCGCTGTTCCTGCTGCTGACCTGGCGGCTGACGCTGCGGCTGACCGGGGACCGCTGGTTCGCCCTGCTGGCGGTGGCGCTGCTGGCACTCGGCGCCGACCGGGTGGTCAAGAACCAGTTGATCGCCGGCGGCGGCTACCCCGAGATGAACGCGGCCGGGGTGGCGCTCGCCCTGCTCGCCGTCGACCTGGCCGCCGGCCGGCCGGGGTGGCGACTCGCCCGCTGGGCGGTCTGGGGGTTCCTGGCCGGGCTGATGCTCTGGGTCGACCCGCTGGTGCTGCCGTACGTCGTGGCGACCGGGGCGGTTCTGGTCGGGTTCCGCCACCGGGAGCTGCGCGGGCGGGCCGGAGCGCTGCTCGGGGCGGCGGCCGTGCTGGGGGCTGCCCCGCTGCTGGGGCACAGCCTGCTGACCGGCCGCAACCCGCTGCACGCGGTGCTCGCCGCCGGCGGGGCGGACGCCACCGCGAGCTGGGCGGACCGGCTGCACGGCGGGCTGCTGCTCGGGCCGCCGCTCGGCATGGGGTTCTGCGGCCCCGGATCCTGCGCCAGCTGGCAACTGTGGTGGGCGTACGCGCTGCCGGTGCTGCTGGTCGTCGCCGCCGGCACGGCCTGGCGGACGCTGCACCGCCCACCCGGCTCGGGCGGTGGGGACGGCTCACCTGGTACGGACGGCTCACCCGGCGCGGACGGTTCGGCGCCCCGGGTCGCGGCGGCCATGCGGCTGGCTCTCGTGCTGGCCGCGGTGGCCACCCTCGGCGCGTACACCCTGAGCAGTTCCTCCGGCCTCACCCCGGCGGAGAGTGCGCGCTACCTGTCCACCCTGCTCATCTCCGTGCCGGCGCTGCTCTGGCCGGTCTGGACGCTGGCCCGGCCTGGCCCCGGGTGGACGGCGGCCCGGCCGGCGGCGCTGGTCGTCCTCGTTGCCACGCTGCTCACCGCCGCCTACGCCACCGGTCAGGCGGCGCTGACGGCCCCGGCGACCCGGGCCGCCGAGGCCCGGCACGCCGAGCTGGTGGCCACGCTGCGCCACCTTGGCGTACGACACGTCCGCGCCGGCTACTGGACCTGCAACCGCCTCACCTTCGCGAGCGCCGAGGACGTCGTCTGCGCGGTCGTCGACGACACCCTGCGCCCCGGCTTCGACCGCTACCCCGCGTACCGCCGGGAGGTGGAGCGCGCGGCGGCGCCGGCCTGGGTCGCGCCGACCGGCTCGCCGCTGGCGGCCCGGCTCGACGAGCGGCTCGGCACCGACCCGGGCGACCTCGACCTGGTCACCCTCGACGGCTGGCGGATCTACCTGCCGCGCGGCTGAGGAGACCGCGGCGCCCTCAGCGGGGCGCGGCGGGCTCGGCGAGCAGGCCGAGACGGCGGGCCAGCGCGGCGGCCTCCCCGCGGTTGGTCACGTCGAGCTTGGCGATGATCCGGGAGACGTGCACGCTTGCCGTCTTCGGGGAGATGAACAACCGCTCGGCGATCCGGCTGTTGCTGTGCCCCTCGGCGACCAGCCGCAGCACCTCCCGTTCCCGGGACGTCAGCAGATCGGCCCCGGCCCCGCCGTTGCCCGTCCCCCGCAGGCCGACCCGCCGCGCCAGGGTGGCGGCCGTCTCGGCCAGCGGCGTCGCGCCCAGCCGCCGGGCGGTCTGGGCCGCCTCGGTGACCGCCGCCGACACCTCGTCGCGCTCGCCCGCGGCGGCGGCGGCCTCGGCCAGCGCCAGCAACGCCCGGCCGAGCGGGTACGGCTGCCCGTCGGTGCGCCACGCCTGCACCGCCGCCCGCCACGCCGGCAACGCCTCGTCGTCGGCCGCCAGCAGGGCGCTGACCTGGGCAGCGTGCGCCCGCGCGGCCGGGTGTCGCGCCGGCAGGTCGGCCGCGAGCGCGCCGACGGCGGCGGCCAGCTCCCCGTCACCCACCCGGGCGGCGGTACGCGCGGCGGCGCTCAGCACCGGCCAACCCTCGCGGGGCAGCTGCGGCAGGCTGTCGTCGGCCACCGCGACCCGGGCCGCGCGGACCGCCTCGACCTTGTCGTCGGCGGCCAGCGCCGCCTCGATGCCCAGCTCGTGCAGGGGCAGTCGGTGGTTCGGCCACAGGTAGGGGCGGCCGAGGAAGGCCAACGCCCGGTCGACCATCTCGTCGGCCCCCGGGTGCGCCCGCGCCAGCCGCAGACCGGCCCCCAACTGCAACCAGTGCAGCCCGGTGACGCCGGACAGGTCGATCCGGGCGGCCTCCGCGCAGACCGTCTCGGCCTCGTCCCACCGACCCAGCGCGATGAGCGCCTCGGCCCGGTTGGACAGCAGGTACGCCCCGGTCGAGCGGCTGATCCCCACCCGCCGCGCCTCGGCCAGGCCGGCGTCGGCCGCCTGCGCGGACTCGGCGTAGCGGCCCAGCTCGCAGAGCACGTCCGACTGGAACACCTTGACCAGCACGAGAGCCGCCGTGTCCCCGGCCGCCTGGGCCACGGCCTCGGCGCTGCCCAGCTCGGCCAACCGGTTGTCCAGCTGCTGGTGGCAGAGCAGGGCGATCCGGGTCGGCAGCAGGGCCAGCTCCTCGCCGAGCGCCTCGGCGTCCGTGCTCGCCTCGGCGGCGACCCGGGCCGCCTGCTCAGGATCGATCTTGACCAGGTGGGCGGCGACGTCGGCGAGCAGCCGGACGCGCTCCACCCCGAAGGGCCCGCTGGCCGCCAGGCGGTACGCCTCATCCAACTCCCGCCTGCCGTCGCTCTTGCCGAGCAGGGCCATCAGCCGGCCCCGCTGGTCCAGCAGGCGGGCGGCGCGCAGCGGCGCGGCGTCGGCGTCCACCTCGGCCAGGCCGGCGCGGGTCAACGTGATGGCCCGACTGAAGTCGCCGGCCGTCACCGCCGCGTCCAGGGTCTGCTCCAGCAACGCCAGGTGGTCCATGCCGAGCAGGTCGGCCGCGTCGGGCACCAGCTCCCACAGCTCCAACGCCCGCTCCAACAGTCGACGCTGCTCGGCGTAGGCGTACCGGTCGGCGGCGGCGCAGGCCGCGACCCGCGCGGCGACCAGGGCACGGGGATGGTCGTGCGCCGCGTACCAGTGGTGGGCGATCTCGGCCGGAGCGCGGCCGGCGACGACCAGGTGCGGCTGGGCCTCGATCGCGGCGGCGAACCGCGCGTGCAGCCGGGCGTGCTCACCGGGCAGCAACTCGTCGTGCACGGCCTCACGCACCAGGGCGTGCCGGAACTCGTAGTCGCCGTCCGGGTCGGCCACCACCAGTTGGGCCGCGACGGCGGCGCGCAACGCGTCCTCCAGCTCGGCCTCGGGCAGGCCGGCGACCTCGGCGAGCAGACCGTGGGCGAAGCGGGTGCCGCCGGCAGCGGCGATCCGCAGCACCCGCTGAGCCGGCTCGGGCAACCGGTCCACCCGGGCCAGCAGCAGGTCGCGCAGCGTCTCGGGCAGCGCCGCGCAGCCGAGCGGGGAGCCGGCGACGGCCAGCTCCTCGATGAAGAAGGGGTTGCCCTGCGTACGGTCGTGGATGTCGTCGACGGCACGGGGCGACGGCTCGCCGCCGAGCAGGTCGGCGAGAATCGCGCCGGTGCCGTCGCGGTCCAGCCGACCCAGCTCGACCCGCTCGACACCCCGCGCCCGGTCCAGCTCGGCGAGGAACGGGCGCAGCGGATGCCCACGCTGCAACTCGTCCGTGCGGTAGGTGCAGACCAGCAGCAGCCGGCCCGGCCGCGCGGCCCGGACCAGGAAGCCGATCAGGTCCCGGGTGGAACGGTCCGCCCAGTGCAGGTCCTCGATGATCAGCAGCAATGGCCGGGCGTCGGCGAGCCGCTGGAACAGCTCGGCGACCAGGTCGAACAGGTATCCACGGGGGGCGTCGGTCAGTGGTCGCGCGCTCGGCGCGGTCGACCCCGCCGGCACCCGGCCCAACTCCGGCAGCAGGCGGGCGAACTCCGCCTCGTAGCCGGCGAAGACCTCCGCGCCGTCGGCGCGCAACACCGCGCGCAGCGCCGCGGCGAACGGGGCGAACGGCAGGCCCGCCTCACCCAACTCCAGGCACTGACCGACCAGCACCCGGGCGCCCGCGGCGGTGGCCCCGGCCGCGAACTCCTCCAGCAGCCGGGTCTTGCCCACGCCCGCCTCGCCACCGACCAGCACGGTGGCCGGATCGCCCTTCCCGGCCCGGCCCAGCGCGTCCCGCAGCGTCGCGATCTCACGCTGGCGGCCGACGAGGACGGAACTGGCGGCACGTACGGTCACGGGACCGAGCATGCCATGACCGGATGGAACACCGGCCCCGCCGATCGGCCGGCGCCGCGGCGACAGGGCGGCTGCCCCGGACCCGGGCCCGCCGGCCGACGGCCCGGACCCGGGCGCCGGTCCGTCGTGCCGGTCGGCCGGTGGGACGGGCCCGGGCCCGCTGGGCGTGGTGGGTACGGCGGTCGTGGTCACCGGCGGTCGTCACCCGCGCGGCGGGCCGGCTGGCGGCGGCCCAGCCAGGTACGACCCGAGCGGCGCGGCACCGACCGCGCCAGTCGTTGCGCCGCAGCCTCGGCCCGCAGCTCAGCGGCGTGGGTACGGTGCACAGAGAGCAGGAAATCTACGTCGTTGCCGAACATGTCGGGCTCCTTCGTCGCCTCGTCGTCATCTGCTGACGACTCTTCGCGCGAAGGCCCCGGCTCGGCATGGGCACACCGCCTCATCTTGCCCGGCCGTACCCTCCTTACCCGCCCGGTCGGAGCGCCTGAGGCGACGTAAGGTACTCAGCCGGCCGGCACCCGGACGCGGATCAACGCGGCCGGCGGGGACCACTAGACTCAGCGGCATGGCAAAGCCCCAGGAGAAGGTCTCGTTCGGCCAGCGGCTGAAGCAGATCGGGATGGTGTTCCAGTTCACCGCCAAGCAGGACCGGTGGTTCGCGCCGCTGGTCGCCGCAGCGGTGCTCATCCCGCTCGCGCTCACCGTGGTCGCGGTGATCCTCTGGAGCTGGATCTGGCTGCCGCTGGGCATCCTGTTCGCCCTGCTCGCGGTGCTGATCGTGCTGAACCTGCGGTCCAACAAGGCGATGATGAACGCCGCCGAGGGGCAGCCCGGCGCGGCGGCGCAGATCATGGACAACATGCGCGGCGACTGGCGGGTCACCCCTGCCGTCAGCTCGACCACCCAGATGGACATGGTCCACCTGGTGATCGGCCGGCCGGGCGTGATCCTGCTGGCCGAGGGCAACCCGCAACGGGTGCGCGGCCTGCTCGGGCAGGAGAAGCGACGGCTCGCCAAGGTCATCGGCTCCGCCCCGCTGCACGACTACGTGATCGGTCAGCAGGAGGGCGAGCTGCCGATCCGCAAGCTGCGCACGACGCTGCTGCGGCTGCCCCGCGCGCTCAGCGGCAAGGACGTCAACGCCCTGGACAAGCGACTCAAGGCGCTCACCGCCCGTCCGCAGATGCCCAAGGGCGCGATCCCGAAGAACATGCGGCCGCCAGGCGCCTCCCGCCAGTCGCGGGGTCGCTGACCCCAGGTGTACGCGTCAAGGAGCCGGACCCGCACGGGTCCGGCTCCTTCGCGTACCCCCTCATGACCCGGCTCCCGGCTCCCGGCCATGATCGTGCTCGATCCTGGATGTAGTGGCCTCGTGCGCGGCGGATGCCACTGCATCCAGGATCGAGTGCGATCTTGCGGGTCGTGCGAGGGCGGACCGGCCCTGCGGGGGTCGGCTCAGCCGCGCGGGGCGTCGACGATGACCGAGTCGACGAGGCGGTCGTGCACGCCCCGACGGTGCTCGTCCATGATCAGCGCGGGGACGACGAGCGCCAGCAGCACGCCCCGGGCCAGCGCGCGGAGCACGCCGATCCGGCCTCCGTCGTGCCAGTTCACGCAGCGGACCTTGGTGATGTACATGCCCGGCGTCTGGGCGAAGAGGCCGAGGAAGATGCCGTACTCCAGGATCAGCACCAGCACCGGAGCCCAGCCGTCGCGTACCGGATCGGCGAAGATGTTGGCCACCAGCAGGCAGAGCACCCAGTCGATGATCAACGCTCCGAAGCGTCGACCCAGGCTCGGCGGGGTGAAGGTGGGATCGGTGGCCGGCGCTGCCGGGACGTGCGGATTGGTCACAGCGATCAAGGGTATCCGCGTCCGAATCGGGGCCTCGGATCGCCGTCACCACTGCGTGCCGATTCGGGCCAATGGCATCAAGTGTCATTACACTGGCACAGCCGGTACGGCGTTCGCGCAGGCTGAGTGCGTGGACAGGAGCGTCGCTGACGCTCCGCGAGGGACGTAACACGGCAGAAACACTCAAGACATGGCCGGGCAACCCCCCGGCCATAGCGTCGCCAGGAGCCTAGCCACCCCGTGGACGTGCCAGGAGGATGTGTGTTCGCCAATCCCGAGGAACTGCTGCGATACCTCAAGAACGAGGACGTGAAGTTCGTCGACGTTCGTTTCTGTGACCTGCCCGGCGTGATGCAGCACTTCAACCTGCCGGTCGAGTCCGTCAACGACGACCTCTTCACCGACGGCCTCGCGTTCGACGGTTCGTCGATCCGCGGTTTCCAGGCGATCCACGAGTCGGACATGCTCCTGCTCCCGGACGTCGCCACCGCGTTCATCGACCCGTTCCGGGCGCAGAAGACCCTCGCGCTCAACTTCTTCATCCACGACCCGTTCACCCGCGAGGCCTACACCCGCGACCCGCGCAACGTCGCGAAGAAGGCCGAGGCGTACCTCGCCGCGAGCGGCATCGCCGACACCGCCTACTTCGGCGCCGAGGCGGAGTTCTACATCTTCGACTCGATCCGCCACGAGACCTCGGCGCACCAGTCGTTCTACTACATCGACTCGGTCGAGGGCGCGTGGAACACCGGCCGCGAGGAGGAGGGCGGCAACCGCGGTTACAAGACCGCGTACAAGGGCGGTTACTTCCCGGTGCCCCCGGTCGACCACTACGCCGACCTGCGCGACTCGATCGTGCGTCGGCTCGTCGACACCGGCTTCACCGTGGAGCGCTCGCACCACGAGGTGGGCACCGCCGGTCAGTCCGAGATCAACTACCGGTTCTCCACCCTGCTGCACGCCGCCGACCAGCTCCAGCTCTTCAAGTACATCGTGAAGAACGAGGCCTGGGCCAACGGCAAGACCGCGACCTTCATGCCCAAGCCGCTGTTCGGCGACAACGGCTCCGGCATGCACACCCACCAGAGCCTCTGGCTCAACGGTGAGCCGCTGTTCTACGACGAGACCGGCTACGCCGGCCTGTCCGACACCGCCCGCTGGTACATCGGCGGCCTGCTGCACCACGCGCCGTCGCTGCTGGCCTTCACCAACCCGACGGTCAACTCGTACCGTCGCCTGGTGCCCGGCTACGAGGCTCCGGTCAACCTGGTCTACTCGCAGCGCAACCGCTCCGCCTGCACCCGCATCCCGGTGACCGGCAGCAACGCGAAGGCCAAGCGCGTCGAGTTCCGCGTTCCGGACCCGTCGGCCAACGTCTACCTGGCCTTCTCGGCCATGATGATGGCCGGCCTGGACGGCATCAAGAGCAAGATCGAGCCGCCGACGCCGATCGACAAGGACCTCTACGACCTCCCGCCGGAGGAGTGGGGCGACGTCAAGCAGGTCCCGGGCTCGCTGCCGGCGGTGCTCGACTCGCTGGAGGCCGACCACGACTACCTGCTCGACGGCGGCGTCTTCACGCCCGACCTGATCTCCACCTGGGTCGACTGGAAGCGCGCCAACGAGGTCGACCCGGTGCGTCTGCGCCCGACCCCGCACGAGTTCGCCATGTACTACGACTGCTGAGCCTGATCAAGGCTCTGACCTGCACCAACAGGATCGCTACTGATCTTGGGTACAGGTTGGGTACAACCTCACGGACGGCGGTCATGCCCGGCTCACAGCCGGCGTGGCCGCCGTTTCGTGTTGGCTGAGCGCATCGTCGATGAGCAGCCGCGTCCGGTCGAGCACGTCCGGCCACTCGTGGACGTAGGTGTTGAGCGTGATGGTCGGTGTGCTGTGGCCCAACGCAAGCTGCACCGTCTTCACCGATGCGCCCGCGTGGATCAGGACCGTCGCGTAGTAGTGCCGTAGTCCGTGAATCCCCCACCGCGCCGGCAGCCCGACCGCTCCCCGGGGCGCTCGCCCACGTCCGCGAGAAGGTCGCCGCGTTGACGGGCTCACCGCCGACACCCTTGAACAGCAGGCGTGCGGCCCGGCGGACCGGCCGGCGACGGTCCGTGTCGTCGTCGTCGTCGTCGACCTCGACCGCGTCGCACCCGTCGGCCAGGTGCTGACGCAACGCCACCGCGACGACATCAGGAAGCTCGACGGTGCGGGCGCTGGTGCTGGTCTTGACCGGTCCGAGGAACGGCTTACGGCCCTTGAGCACCTTGAGTTGGCGTCGGACGTGCACCTCCCGCACGTCGAAGTCGATGTCGTCCACCTCCAAGCCGAGGATTTCACCCAGGCGCAGCCCGCAACCGGCCGCGAGAAAGTAGCGCTCCGTAGCGGGGGGATGTCCGGCAGGCGTGGTCGTAGGTGGCGCCGCAATGACCCCTAGTCCCCAGCCGCGACCGGGCTCAGCACCGTTGCTGGCCCACAGCACGACTGCACCCTGTTGTTGTCAGGCCTTGCTGTGAGCGAAGGGGTTCCGCCCCGTGGCTGTCAGGTAGAGCGGGAAGAACACAACCCACAGGATCAGACAGCCCAGGAACCACGCCTCCGGGGTCTCCAGTCGGAAAGACCCAAGCGAGACAGCGACCGGGTTCCCGCGCCTCAGTCGCTCCTTGGCGTCCGCGTAAACCCATACGTCGATGGCCAGCACTGCGAGCAGAACGAGGATCGACACCAGTGCGGCAGCGGGTAAACCTGTCATTTGGCCGTGCTTCCGATCGGCTGGTCACGGGATGGCGTCGTCATCATATGTGTGCCGAGCCTGCGGCCATCCCGCCCGCCGCCGACCACACGCGGTGGAGTGGACCGACCTGCGCCAGGCCAGGTGGAGCGGACCTCCTCGTCGGGCAGTCGTAGACCGTCCAGCATCCCCGGACGGGGCCAAGGTCGTTCGTCCGGTAGGGCGCTTCCACCTTGTCCCCGTCCGGGGATGCTGGTAGCCCTTGTGGTGCCCGTCGGGGTGATCCGTGGCGGCATCTCTGAGGAGGGCCGGGGTTCGGGGCGGAGCCCCGAGGTCTTCAAGGCTCTGGCAATCCTGAAGCGTGGCCGGCCGGCGCGGCCCGCTTGCGGACCGCCTTGATCTCGAAGAGCGCGATTCAGCACCGCGTGCCCCTCGCCTCGCTGTCGATCCCCCCGTCCCGACCGCGTGGTCCTGCCTGGATTCTTGCCTGGATTCTTGCCTGGACATCTTGCCTGGATTCTTGCCCGTGAGAACTTTCCATACGTCTTCATGGCGGCCCTGCGGGCCGCTCGCCCGCCACCTTCGCCGGCCGTCCGCGCCTCGCCGCTTCGCTCCCGGCGCGGCCCGGCGGTGGCCACCGCGAGACCAGTGGACACGCCGAGGCCCCGGCCATCCTCATTGGAGGTGACCGGGGCTGAACGCGGAACCAACGATCCACGACGGGGACACCCATACCCTGGGGCATCGCGTGCTACGGCTACCCTGGCGCCGTGACGACCATGGATGTGGCTCAGGCAGTAATGATTGCGCTGGTCGTTGGCGGCAGTGTCGCTGTGGTCGTGCTCGCCGGTGTTGTTCTAGTGCGCAGCCGACGCGCCGAGACTGCCAGGTTATTCGGTCGGGTGGTGCATCGTCCTCGGCTCTGGGCGTCGGCTGCCGTCTGCTGCGGTCTTGCCGGACTCCTCTTCGAGGCGCAGGCGTTGATGCCCCGAAGCTGGCAGGAATCGGCCCACAACCTCCTTGGTGTGCTGATGCTGGCCTTCTTTGTCCTGTTCTTTGCCCACCTTCTGAGCCAGTGGAGCGCCCAGCGTCGCCAGCACCGATAGGCCGCAAGCCAGGCCGTGACGCACGCTGGCGGACTTCCGGCTCTTCGGCGTTGCCGCCAAGCAACACGCCTCGGGAACCTGCCTCCGGCGGGCAGGGCCTCCGGCCCTACGACCCGGGGATGGCCTCCGGCGGCCGGGGCTACTCGCCCCGGACCCTCGGCGACTCTGGGATGCCCCGGCCGCGACCGGGTACCCGTCGCACACCGGAGGCCACCGGGCCGCGCCGGGCCGCGCCTGCGCGACGGGATGCCGCACCGATCCCCCTCGGAACCACCGGCACACACCACCACCCCAAGATCGTTAGGTACACGAGGGGTACAGATGCCGCCCGGAAACACTGGATAACGATGGAAGCTGATATACGACGTACGACCTGCTCAGCGGCTTGATCGAGACCACTCCCCCAGGTCAGCCGCCAAGCGCGGTTAGTTCGCCATGTACTACGACTGCTGAACTGCCTACGACTGCTGAGCAGTCCCCGCACCACCGGCCGGGCCGGCCCCGCGATCGCGGAGCCGGCCTGGCCCGTTTCGTGACCGCCCACCGGGATACCTTCGCATCCGATATATTACGGCGATGGATACACCACTGCGCGAACCCACCTTCCTGATCCTCACCGCGCTCGCCGCCGAGCCGATGCACGGCTACGGGCTGATCCGCGAGGTCGCCGTTCTCTCCGACAACCGCGTGTCGCTACGCCCCGGGACGCTCTACGGCGCACTCGACCGGCTGGTCGACGCCGGTCTCGTCGAGGTCGACCGGGAGGAGGTGGTGGACAGCCGTCTGCGCCGCTACTACCGGCTCTCCCCCACCGGTGACGCCACCCTGAGCGCCGAGACCGAGCGGCTCCGGCGCAACGTAGAGGCCGCCACCAAGCGGCTGGCCGAGCGGGCCCGCACCGCCCGGCCCGCCACCCCGCGAATCGCCGGAGGGTTGGCATGACCGATCTTGAGCGACGTTACCTGTGGCTGCTGCTCGCCTACCCCACCGAGTACCGGCGCTCCCGTGGCGCCGAGATCGTCGGCACGTACCTGGACCTGGCCACGCCGGGCCGCCGCTGGCCGGCGCCCGCGGACGCCGCGGACCTCCTGCGCGGCGGGCTCCGCCAGCGGGTACGCGCCGCCGGCGTGATCCATCTGGTCCCGGGCGTACGCCTCGCGGCCGCCGTGGCCCTGTTCACCGCCGCCATGCTCGCCGGCATGTGGACGGTGCTCGAACTGCGCCCCGCACCGCCGGGCTTCGGTGAGCCGTCGGTCGGGCCGTTCGTCTCGCTCGGCATCGTGGCGTGGGTCGGCTGGCTGCTCGCCGCGGCGGCGCAGGCGCTGACACCTGGCCTGTGGCACCGACGCGCGGTCGCGCTCGCGGTGGCTCTCACGGTCGCGCTCATCCCCGCCGCCGCGCTCACCGACCTGCCCCGCCCGCCGCTGTTCGTACTGCTCCCCCAGGTCGGGTTGGGGCTGGTGGCGCTCGGCGCGTCCCGCGATTGGCCGGTGTCGCTGCGGGTGACGCCGCTGGTCGCCGCCGTCACCGGTCTGGCGGCGGCGGCGAGCGTGACGCCTTCCAGTTTCGCCTGGACCTACCGCGCGGTGATGGCGGGTCAGGCCCTGCACAACGCCGCCGTGGCGGTGCTCGCGGTCGCCGTGCTGCTCGCCGCGGGACTGGCGCTGCGCGGCGACCACCGAGGCGGCTGGGCCCTGTTGATCCTGCTCACCCCGGTGGGCCTGCTGGTCCTGCAACCGCTGGCCGGGGCCGCGGACGGCATGCCGGCCGCGTTCCCCCCGAACTGGACGACGCTCGCCGCGACGGCGGCAGTGGTCGGCCTGGTCGGTCCCGCCCTGCTGCCGGTGGCACTTGCCGTACGCACCCGGCTGGCCCGGCCCGCCGCGCCGAGCGCCCACCGCTGACCGCGCCGCGCCGCGCCGCGCCGCGCCAAGATCGTGCTCGATCCTGGGTGTAGTGGTCTCGATCGCGCCAGAAGCCACTACATCCACGTTCGAGCACGATCTTGCGCGCCGGACCGATGGTCAGGAACGTGGCCGGCGCTCCGGTCCGTTCCGCCGCACCCGCTCCCGCACCCGAAGGAGCAGGAAGAGGAGCAGGACGGTCATCGCCAGGGCGCCGGGGGCCTTGGTGAAGCGGGCCAGGTTGGTGCCGTCGGGCAGGACCAGGAAGGCCGCGACCGCCACCGGCAGCGCGAACCACGTGGTCCGGGCGGAGGTGAGCGCGAGCAGCGCCAGCGGCCAGGTCGCGTACCAGGGGTGGAAGACCGGGGCCAGGACGACGGTGGCGACCAGTGCGAGGCCCGCGCCGTGCAGTGCCGCACGGCACCGCGCCGAGCCGGCCGCCGGCCTGTCCACGCCGCTCGGATCGCGATCATCTGCCCGCAGCTCTCGCGGCGGCGCTCCGGGCGGGCCAGCCCGCAGTTCTCGCCAGGCGCGCCACCACAGCACCAGGAGCACGACCGCGAGCAGCACCAACGCGACCGCGCGGGTCACCGGCACCGCCTGCGGGTCCCGCCCGACCAGCGCGCCGGCGTAGTCCACCACCAGGCCGACGGCGGTGGGCGGTGACGTCCACTGCTCGGAGTCTCCGCTGCGGGTCAGCCCGCCCACCCAGCCGAAGCCGAGGCCGGACAGGGCCGAGGTGACCAGCAGCGCGGCCAGCAGCCCGCCGGCCAGCCAGCCGCCGTCGCGCAGCAGCGCGCGTACGGTGTGCCGGCCGTGCACCGCGGCCAGCGCGGCGAACGGGGCGACCACCACGGCGGTGGCCTTCACCGTGACCGCCAGGCCGAGCAGCACGCCGGCGAGCAGCAGCGCCGCGGGCCGGCCCGGCCGGCGGACCACCACCAGCAGCCCGCACAGCAGCAGCCCGAGCATCACGGCGTCGTTGTGCGCCCCGGCCACCAGGTGCACGCCGACCACCGGCGCGGCCAGCGCCAACCAGGCCGCTCGCCGGGTCGGCACGCCGGCCGCCCGCGCCAGGCCGGGCAGGCAGTACGCCGCCAGGAGCAGGCCCGCCACGGCGATGACCCGCAGCGCCACGATCGTGCCGGTGAGGCCGCCGCCGACACCCACCGCGAACGCCGCGAGCAGCACGAAGACCGGCCCGTACGGAGCAGGCGTGTCCCGCCAGATCGGCGCCACCGTCTCCAGCCACGGGCAGCCGGCCGCCGCCACCGGAACCGCGTACGGGTCGACGCCGTGCGCGTACGTCCAGCCCTGGCAGGCGTACGAGTAGACGTCCCGGCTGCCCAGCGGCGGCGCGACCAGCAGCGGGAGGGCCCACAGCCCGGCGGTGACGTACGCCCACCGACCCGACGGCGCACCGGCGCGCAGTGACCACCAGGCGCCGACCAGCAGCGCCGTGCCGATGAGCCAGCAGGTCAGCGTCGTCGGGCCGTGCGGGGCTCGCCAGATCGACGCCGGTGTCGCGCCCAGCGGGGCGTCGGGCAGCGCCCCGCCGAGATACCCGGCAACGGTGAGCAGGATCGCGCCGACCAGGCCGGCATACCGGGCAAAACGGGCCACCGAAAGACCGTAGAGCGGCGGCGGTACGCCGGGAGTGGTTACCGGCGCACCGTCCCTCAGTCGGCGGCGACCGGCTGACGGGCCGCCCGAGCCGACCGTACCAACCGGATGACCAGCACGATCACCAACAGCGTCATCAGCGGCGCCCCGACCGACTTGGTGAACCGGGGCAGCCCGGTGCCGTCGGGCAGCACCAGGAACGACGCGACAAGCGCGACGACCGTGAACCATCCGGTACGCCGGGCGGTGGCCGCGAGCACGGCCAGCGGCCAGATCCAGTACCAGGGGTGGAACAGCGGCGCGAGGGCGACCGTGGCGGCCAGCGCCAGAGCGGCGTGCCACAGCGGCTCCCGGGTGCGGGCCCGCCACCACAGCCACACCAGCAGCAGCACCAGCACGGCCATGCCGATCCCCCGGGTGACCGGCAGGGCGTCGAGGTGCCCGCCGAAGGGCACCGCCAGGTAGCCGACGGTCTGGCCGACCGCCGTGGACGGCGACGTCCAGGCGATCACGTCGCCGCCTCGGGCCAGGCCGCCGACCCAGCCGAAGTCCAGTCCGGCGGCGAAGGTCACCCCGACCACGACGGCGACCGCGCCGCCGACGACCCAGCCGCCGTGGCGGATCAGCGCGCGGATCGAGTACCCGCCGACGATCGCCGCCAGCGCCGCGAACGGCACCACGACCAGCGCCGTCACCTTGATCGCGGCGGCCAGCCCGAGCAGCGCGCCACCGGCGAGCAGCGGACCGGGGCGGCCGGGCCGCGAGGCGATCACCGCGAGCCCGGCGACCAGCAGGCCGACCATCAGGGCGTCGTTGTGCGCGCCGGAGACCAGGTGCACGGCGACCAGCGGGCAGCCGAGCGTCAGCCAGACCGCCCGGGGAGCCGGTACGCCGGCGCGACGGGCCAGCACCGGCAGGCTGGCCGCAGTCAGCGCCACCCCGGCCACGGCGATCAGCCGGAACACCACGATCGCGCCGGTCAGCGAGCCGGTGGCCTTGACCACCGCGCCGGCGAGCACCACGAACAGCGGCCCGTACGGCGCCGGCGTGTCGCGCCAGATGTAGGAGATGGTGTCCAGCCAGGGGCAGGGCAGCGCGGACACCCCCTGCTCGTACGGGTTGATCCCGGCGGCGTAGCTGGCGCCCTGGCAGGCGTACGCGTAGACGTCGCGGCTGGCCAGCGGCGGCGCGATCAGCACCGGCAGCAGCCAGAGCCCGACGGTGACCAGCGCCCAGCGGGTCGATGGCACGCGCTCGCGCAACGACCACCAGGCGTACGCCAGCAGCGCGGTGCCGACCAGCCAGGCGGCGAGGACCAGCGGCCCGTTCGGGCCCTGCCAGATGCTGACCGGGGTGGGGCGCAGGGGTGACCCGGGCAGGGCGCCGCCGAGGAACGCGGCGACGGCGAGCAACGCCGATCCGGCCAGTCCGGTCCAGCGCGCGAGGTGGTGAGGCACGCCGGACATGCTGCCAGTACGGTTGTCGCGGTACGGAGGTGGGCATGCGGCGCAGTCGGGTGGTGGCGGTGGCCACCGGTTCCGCAGTCGTGCTCGGCGCGCTCTGGCTGGCCCTGCCGCTGATGGGCTCGGACCTGGCCGCACAGGTCGCCCGGGCGGACTTCTTCGCCGCCCACGGCCTGACACCGATCGATCTGCGCTGGTACGGCGGGGTGCAGCAGTTCGGCTACAGCCTCGTGTCCCAGCCGGTGATGGCCCTGCTCGGCGTGCGGGTGACCGGTGCGCTGGCGCTGGTGGCGTCGGCCGCCGCGCTGGCCGCGCTGCTGGTCCGCAGCCCGGTGCCCCGAGCGCTGCTGGGCAGCCTGGTCGGCGTGGTCACGCTGACCGGCAACCTGGTCTCCGGCCGGGTGACGTACGCCCTGGGGGTGGCGTTCGGGCTGGCCGCGCTGCTGGCGCTGACTCGGGGCGTACCCCCGCGTCGGCGGCTCGCGCTCGCCGCGGTCGGCGCGCTGCTGGCGTCGGCGACGAGCCCGGTGGCGGGCCTGTTCGTCGGCCTGGCGGGCGTGGCGCTGTTGCTCACCCGCCGCTACGCCGACGGTCTGACGCTCGCTGTCGCGGCGGCCGTGCCGCTGGCCGCGACCGCGCTGCTCTTCGGCGACGGCGGCTGGATGAACATCAGCCGCACCGACACCCTGCGCGCGGTGGTGACCAGCCTGGTGGTGGCGGCGCTGGTGGCGTACCGGCCGGTGCGGGTCGGCGCGCTCCTCGCCGCCGCCGGGGTGCTCGCCGCCGCGCTGGTCCACACCCCGGTGGGGTTGAACGCGACCCGGCTGGCGACGATGTTCGCGTTGCCGGTGCTGGCCGCCGCCGCCCGGCCACCAGCCTGGCTCACCGCCCGCCTCGCCCGCCTCGCCCGCCGGCACGCCGACCGCCCCGCGCCGCCCAATGCCGCCCGGCCCGACGCCGCGCCGCCCAGCACCGCGACGCCCGAGCGGTCGCGGCGTGCTCGCCTGCTGGGCGCCGTGGGCCTGACCGCGCTGCTGGTGGCCGTCTGCGGGTGGCAGCCGCCGGTGGTCCCCGCCGACCTGCGCGGCATCGGCGACCCGATCAGCGCGCCCGGCTACCACGCGCCGCTGCGCGCGTTCCTGGCCGGGCAGCGGCTCACCGGCCGGGTCGAGGTGCCGCCGACGCGCAACTACTGGGAGGCGGCCCGCCTCGGCGAGGTGCCACTGGCCCGGGGCTGGCTGCGGCAGGCCGACATCGACCGAAACCCGCTGTTCTTCACCACCGTGCCCGGCGCGACCGGCACCGGCGTGCCGCTGACCCCGGCCAGCTACCGGGCCTGGCTGGCGGAGAACGCCGTGCAGTACGTGGCGGTGCCGGACGCCCCGCTGTCCTGGGTGGGACGGGCCGAGGCGGAGCTGGTCGAGGGCGGCCTGCCGTACCTGACGCCGGTCTGGTCCGGCGCGCACTGGCGGGTCTGGGCGGTGGCCGACCCGACGCCGCTGGTCGCCGCGCCCGCCGAGCTGGTCCGCGCCGACGGCGCGGCGCTGACCTTCCGGGCCCCGACCGCCGGCCCGGTCGCGGTCCGCGTCCGCTACAGCCGCTGGCTGGCCGCGTCCGGTGGCGCCACCGTCTCCGCCGACGGGGTCTGGAGCGTCGTCACCGTTCCCCACGCCGGCGAGTACACCGTCGGCAGTTGACCGGCGCTACGCCTCCAGCACCCGCTGCGCGGCGGCGCGCGAGCGCCGGCCGGTGCGCAGGTACTCGTCCAGGAACTCCCCCGGGTCGTCGCGGCCGAGCAGCCGGACCACCCCGGCCAGCTCCACCCCGTGCCGGGGCAGTTGGTCACCGGCGCGGCCCCGGACCAGCATCAACGCGTTGCGGACCTGCGCGGCCAGGGACCAGCCGGCGGCCATCTCGGCGGCGTCCGCCGGGTCGATCAGGCCGGCCCGCTCGGCGGCCGCGAGGGCATCGAGGGTACGCGTGCCGCGCAGCTCCGGGATCGCTCCGGCGTGCCGGAGCTGGACGAGCTGGACCGCCCACTCCACGTCGGCCAGCCCGCCCCGGCCCAGCTTGGTGTGGGTGGCCGGGTCGGCGCCGCGCGGCAGCCGCTCGGTCTCCACCCGGGCCTTGATCCGGCGGATCTCAACGATCTGCTCGCGGGTCAGCCCCTCGGCCGGGTAGCGCACCGGCTCGATCATCGCCTCGAACTCGGCGCCCAGGTCGGCGTCGCCGCAGACGAACCGGGCACGCAGCAGCGCCTGCGCCTCCCACACCCGCGACCAGCGGGCGTAGTACTGCGCGTACGCGGCGAGGCTGCGCACCAGCGGACCCTGCCGGCCCTCCGGACGCAGGTCGGCGTCGACACCGAGCGGCGGGTCGGGGGCGGGCACCCCGAGCAGCCGCCGCAGCTCCTCGGCGATCGCGTGCGCGGCGGCGCTGGCCGCGCTCTCGCCGCTGTCGGCGGGCGGGTCGTAGACGAAGAGCACGTCGGCGTCGGAGAGGTAGTTCGACTCGTACCCGCCCAGCCGGCCCATCCCGATCACCGCGAACCGCAGCCCGGCCGGCGCCGGCTGGCTGGCCCGGGCGGCGCGCAGCGCGGCGGCGAGAGTGGCGTCGGTGACGTCGGAGAGCGCCGTGCCGACCTCGGTGATGTCGGCCAGGCCGACGGCCGGCCGCGTCGTGCCGTCCGGCCGGGTCGGGGTGGGAGCGAGCGCGCCGGCGCGGCAGAGCACGTCGGCGCACGCCACGCGGACCAGTTCCCGGCGGCGCAGCGCCCGCACCGCGCGGGTCGCCTCGACCGGGTCGGTGTGTCGGGCCGCCGCCGCCAGGAAGCCCTCCCGCAGCACCGCCCGTGGGCGCGGCGCCAACTCGTTCTCCTCGGCCAGCAGCCGCAGCGCCTCCGGATCGCGGGCGAGCAGGTCGGCGACGTACCGGGAGAGGGCCAGGACCCGGGCCAGCCGCCGCGCGACGGGACCGCCGTCGCGCAGCAGCCGCAGGTACCAGGGGGTGCTGCCCAGCTTGTCGGAGACCTTGCGGTAGTTGAGCAGCCCCCGGTCCGGCTCCGGCGCGTCGGCGAACTCGCTCAGCAGCACCGGCAGCAGGGTCCGCTGGATGGCCGCGGTACGGCTCACCCCGCCGGTGAGCGCCTGGAGGTGACGCAGCGCCCCGGCCGGGTCGGCGAAGCCGAGGATCTCCAACCGGTGCCGGGCGGCCTCCGGGGTGAGCCGCAGCCCGTCGGCCGGCACCCGGGCCACCGACTCCAGCAGCGGCCGGTAGAGCAGCTTGGCGTGCAGCCGGCGTACCTCGGTGGCGTGGGTGACCCACTCGGCCCGGAAGCTCTCCACGGCGTTGCGTCCCGGCGTGGCCGTGAAACCCAGCGCGGCGGCCAGCCAGCGCAGCGCGGACGGCTCGGTGGGCACGGTGTGCGTACGCCGCAGGGCCTGCAACTGGAGCCGGTGCTCGACGCTGCGCAGGAAGCGGTAGCCGCGCAGCAGCGACTCGCCGTCGGCGCGGCCGACGTAGCCGCCCGCGACCAGCGCACGCAGCGCCGGGATGGTGCCCGGCGCCCGCAGCGTCTCGTCGCCGCGACCGTGCACCAGTTGCAGGAGCTGGACGGCGAACTCGATGTCGCGCAGCCCGCCGGGACCGCGTTTGATCTCGCGTTCCAGCTCCTTCGGCGGGATGTTGTCGATGATCCGGCGGCGCATCGCGCGGACGTCCTCGACCGCCTCGGGTCGTTCGGCGGCCCGCCACACCAGCGGGGCGAGCTGGTCGATCCACTCCTGTGCCAGCAGCAGGTCCCCGGCGGCCGGACGGGCCTTGAGCAGCGCCTGGAACTCCCAGGTGCGCGCCCACCGCCGGTAGTAGGCCAGGTGGCTGGCGAGGGTGCGCACCAGCGGGCCCCGGTTGCCCTCGGGCCGCAGCGCGGCGTCCACCGGCCAGGCGACAAGCCCGCAGATGTGGATCAGCCGGGTCGCCACCAGGGTCGCGGCGGGCAGGTCGCCGTCCTCGGCCGCCACGAAGATCACGTCCACGTCGGAGACGTAGTTCAGTTCACCGCCGCCGCACTTGCCCATCGCCACCACGGCCAGCCGGGGTCGCTCGGTGCCCTCCGCCAGCTCGTCGACGGCGATCTCGTACGCCGCGGCAAGCGTCGCGTCGGCCAGCGCGGACAGCGCCGCCATGGTCTGCTCCAGGGCCCGGCCGCCGGTGAGGTCGGCCGCCGCGATCCGCAGCAACGCCAGCCGGTACGCGGTCCGCAGCACCGCCACGGGGTTGCCGTCGCCGGCCGGTTCCAGTCGACCCTCGGCGATCGGCGCGAGCCCGTCCGGGGCGGTGCGCAGCGCCAGACAGTGCTCCGGGTTGGCCACCAGATGATCACCGAGCGCCGACGACGCGCCCAGGACGGCGATCAGTCGACGCCGCAGCCCAGGGTCGGCGAGCAGCTCCGCGATCAGCGGCGAGCTCACGCCGCTGCCGCCAGGCGCGCCGTCGCCGCTGATGCGCCGTTCGGCCTCGACGATGCGGTGCAGTTGGCGCAGCGCCAGATCCGGGTCGGCGGCCCGGGACAGCGCGGCGAGCAGCTCCCTGGCCGGCTCGTCGACCGGCTCCTGCTCGACCGGCTGCCAGAGGCCCAACCCGTCCGGGCCGAGCAGGTCGGCGGCGCGGGCTCCGCCGTCGCCCTCGGCGACGCCGAAGCCGTAGCGGGCGAGCCGGCCCGGCGCCCTCGTCGGCCGGCTCATCAGTGCCCGAGCAGCGGCAGGCCCCGCCGCGTCGTGCTGTCGTCCAGCTCGCCGAGGGCCAGCGCCGCGAACCGGGCGGCGAACGGCTGCCAGACCTCCTCGACGTCGACCATCACCGAGTCGCAGGCCGCCACGACCAGCTCCGGGTCGTAGCCCAGCTCCGCGAGCTGGGCCGAGTCGGTGGCCCAGTCGGCGATCATCGCGGTGTCGCACTCGATGTGGAACTGCAGCCCCCAGGCCCGGTCGCCGAGCCGGAACGCCTGGTGCGGGTACCGGGTGGAGGCCGCCAGCAGGGTGGCGCCCCGGGGCAGCTCGGTGATCTCGTCGGAGTGCCACTGGAGCACGTCCGGGATCAGCGGCACGTACCGGAACAGCGGGTCGCCCTCCGCGGCGTCACGCCGACCGACCACGCCGGGGCCGATCTCCGGCCCGGACGGGCTCCGCTCGACCAGCCCGGCGTGCGCGGTGGCGAGCAGCTGCGCGCCCAGGCAGACGGCCAGGGTGGGCACGCGGTACCGGACCGCCTTGCGCAGCAGCCCCTCCACGGCCGGGAACCAGGGTGCGCCGGGCGAGCCGTCCGGCAGCGGGTACGCCTGCTGGTCGCCGCCGAGCACCACCAGCGCCGCGTACCCCTCCAGGTCGGCGGGGAGCTCGTCGCCGGCGTGCGGGCGGACCACCCACAGCTCCAGCCCAGCCTCGGTCAGCCACTCACCCAACCGGCGTGCGTCGTCCGTCGGGTCGTTCTCGATCACCAGCGCGGTTGCCACGCGTCGAGGCTAGCCGGTACGTCCCGCAGCGCCACGCCCCGCCACTCGGATCCCCCCGCCGCGCGCCGGGGTTGCTGGCCGGCGCGCCCACCGGCGTCGACGGCCGGCGTTCGCTGCTCGTCAGGCTCCGCGGTGTCGTTAGGCTCTGCGGTTGTGATCAACGAGGATTCGGCAGTCGTCCGCCCACCCGTCCTGCGCCCCGGGGACACGGTGCTGCTGGTGTCACCGTCCGGGCCGACCTCGCCGGAGCGGGTCGCCCGGGGGATGGAGTTGCTCACCGGGTGGGGCCTGCGGCCGGTGCCGGCGCCGAACGCGTACGCCCGCCACGGCTACCTCGCCGGCACCGACGACCTGCGGGCCGCCGACCTGAACGCGGCGTTCGCCGACCCACAGGTGCGCGGCGTGATCTGCACCCGGGGCGGGTACGGCGCCCAGCGGATCGTGGACGCCATCGACATGGCCGCCGTCCGCCGCGACCCGAAGGTGGTGGCCGGCTTCTCGGACATCACCGCGTTGCAGCTCGCCCTGTGGCGGGGCGCCCGGCTGGCCGGGGTGCACGGCCCGGGGGCCGCCTGGCGGGACGAGCGGACGTCGCTGCGCTCCGCCGAGTCCCTGCACGCGGCGCTGATGACCACCGAGCCGGTGACCGTCGAGGCGGTGCCCACCGAGGAGACCTTCGGCGTACGGGTGCCGGGTCGCGCCACCGGCACCCTGCTGGGCGGCAACCTGTGCCTGATCGCCGCGTCGATCGGCACTCCGGACCTGCCCGATCTGACCGGTGCCGTGCTGTTGATCGAGGACGTGCAGGAGCCCCCGTACAAGGTCGACCGGATGCTCACCCACCTGCGCCGCGCCGGAGCGTTGGACGGGCTGGCCGGTGTGGCGGTCGGGCAGTTCTCCGACTGCGGCGACGGCTGGGAGACCACGATCGTCGACGTCCTCACCGAACGCCTCGGCGACCTGGGCGTACCGATCCTCGGCGGCCTCCCCATCGGCCACGGCCCCGACCAGCTGACCGTCCCGGTAGGCACCACCGCAACCCTGGACACCGACACCGGAACCCTGACGGCCACCCCCGCCGTCCGCTAGCCCCCGCCTCCCACCCTTCCGCCCGGCCCGCCTCCCGGCCGCCTCCCGCCCCGGTGATCAAGAGGTTTGGGTCATTTTCGGGCCGGATCGTGACGCAAACCTCTTGATCACCAGAGTCAGGGGGTGGAGGTGGGGGTGGGGGTTGGGGTCGGGTGGGCTACTGCGCCGATCTCCAGGGCTGCCCAGACTCCGTCTCGCCGTCGGGCCCCAGGCGGGCGATCCCGCCGGCCTGGACCAGCGTCAGCCACAACGCGCCGTCGGGCCCAACCGTGATGCCGTACGGGCCGGTGTCCGACCCGGTGAGAGGAATCTCCCGAATCTCGACGGTCATCGCGAGGTGTCCCTCCGTTGGCGGCCACCAACCCTGACCGCCTGACCAACGACGACACAACCGATTTCCCCGCGCACCGCCACGATCGGCAGCCCGCTGCTCGACGGGCAGCCCGCTGCTCGATTTTCAGCTCGCTGACAGGGTCGCCACGGGTCGCGCCCAGAATCAGCCGTCACTGTCGGTGACGACATTGCCGCATCACCGACTTTCTGGAGGACAGCATGTCCCGCACCATCCGTAGGAAGCACCTGCTGGCCGGCCTGGCCACCGCGGGCGTCCTCGGCGTGGGGATCGCCGCCCCGACGATCGCGTTCGCCGCGGGCACCCCGACGCCGACCCCGAGCGCCAGCACCGCCACCGCTCCCGGAGCGAAGGCGGACCGGCAGGGTGAGTTCGCCGAGGCGCTCGCCAAGGAGCTGGGTGTCCCCACCGACAAGGTGACCGCCGCGCTGGAGAAGGTCCGCGAGCAGCACCGGCCCGCCGATCGTCCGGCGCGCCCGTCCGCCGAGGACCGGCAGGCCGCGCTCAAGGAGCGGCTGGACCAGGCGGTCAAGGACGGCAAGCTCACCCAGGAGCAGGCCGACGCCATCACAAAGGCCGTCGAGGCCGGCGTCTTCCCTGGCCCCGGCGGCGGCCACCGTGGGCCGGGCGGCGACCGTGGGCCGGACGGCCACGGCGCTCCCGCGGGTACGCCGGGCAAGTAGCCCGACAGGTCGGCCTCCGACCACCCCGGGCAGGCGTGCCCCCAGGGGTCCCGCGTGATCCACTCCGTTTCGCCGATGTGGCGGCGTCCATCGCACTCGGACACCGCCACATCGGCGACCTGGAGTCGATCATGCCCCTGGGACTGACGTCAGCCCCGGCGTGGCGGGGGCCGCGCGCGTCAGCCCTGGGTGGGCGGGGGTGCGAACACGCCGATGCGATTTCCCGTCGGCTCGAGCAGGTGGGCGAGCGTGAGACCGCTGGGTGCGGTCCGCGCCGGCACCAGCACCTTCGCGCCGGCGGCCTCGGCCCGCCGGCAGGTCTCCGCCACGTCGTCGACCTCGGCGTAGAACACCGCGTAGTTCGGGGACGTACCGTCGGTCGCCCGGATCGCGCCGCCGATCCCGGTGTCACCGCCGGCACCAGTCACCCGATAGGACCCGCCGCTACCGGCGCCCTGCTCCTCGAAGGTCCAGCCGAACAGCTCGCCGTAGAAGCGTTCCGCCTCCTCCGGCCGGTCGGTGCCGATCTCGAACCAGGTGATGGGCGTCGTGGACACGTGCTGCCTCCAGAGTTGCCGGGACGGCGGTTCGCCGTCGTCCAGAGCAGTTTCGGGGCCGTCCGCGACACCGTCCTGTCGGTGTTTCCGGATCACCCGACGGAGATCGGCGCGTGCCCGACCCGACTCAGACCAGGCTCAGCGGGCGGACCCGTTCGCGGGGGATGTCGAGATCCGTCAGGCGGAGCTCCCGGACCACCACCTCGGGCAGCGCCCGGACGTCCCCGATCCGGTCGGTACGGAAGCAGCGCAGCTCGTCGCGCAGCCGGCACCAGGCGAGCAGATACCAATGTCGGGGGTTGCCGAGGTAGCCCAGCGGCTCGACGTCGCGCACCGAGTCGGTGCCGGCGCGGTCGGCGTACCGGATGCGCAGCACCCGCCGCGCGGTGACCGCGTCGGCGACGGTGGCCGGGACGGGCGTGGCCGGCCCGTCGCCGATCAGGTGTACCCGGCCGGCGAGGCGGTGCGCCTCGGCGGCGTCGGCGGCCGGCAGCACCGCCACCAGCTTGCGCAGCGCGGTGGCGCCCGGCCCGGCGAACGGGGTGCCGGCGAGCCGGTGCAGCGCGACGGCCATCGCCACCGCCTCGGCCGGGGTCAGGTTGACCGGCGGCAGGGTGCGGCTGCGGTCCAGGACGTAGCCGCCGGTGCGCCCGGGCTCGGCCCAGATCGGCACCCCGGCCTCCTGGAGCGCGCCGATGTCCCGCTCGATGGTCCGGCTGCTCACCTCGAAGTGGGCGGCCAGCCAGCGGGCGCTGCGGGGCCGGGGCGACACCGCCCGCAGCTCCTCGACCAGGGCGTAGAGCCGGTCCGTGCGGTTCATACCCGGCACGCTACGGCCGGGGTACGACGACCGGTCCCGGGACGCGGCGCGCTCAGGCAACCCCGCTCAGGCGATGCAGGCGCAGACGATCAGAGCCGCGCCGAAGTGCGTGGCGGCGCTGACCCGGGCCGCCGGGTGCGGCTCGGACGAGCAGATGACCTCACCGAGCTTGCCGGGGGTGAGCAGGTCGAGCACGAAGAAGGCCAGCGCCATGATGGCCAGCCCGACGAGCCCGAACACCACGGTGGAGGCCAGCCCTCGACCGAAGTCGCTGTAGCTCGTCAGGATCGCCGTGAAGACGATGCCGGCGATGCCGAGCTGGTTGGCGGCGAGCAGCAACCCCGCGTTGGCGTTGCGCTCGACCCAGATCAGCTCCCGCAACCGCCCTGGGGTCAGCAGGTCGACGAGCCCGAACCCGGCAGCCATGAGCCCGACGCCCACGACCCCGAACACGACGCTCTGCCAGGCACCGCTGAGCAGGTCCTCCAGCACCGACTGCCTCCCGACTCTCCGCCCGGAGGGGTACCGGCGCGGTGATCGAGACGATAGCGGCAGCGCGCCACCCCGTCAGCCCCGCGACTACAGCGCCAGGTAACGCTGCCGCTCGTACGGGGTGACCTCGCGGCGGTACTGCTCCCACTCGGCCCGCTTGTTGCGCAGGAAGAAGTCGAAGACGTGCTCGCCGAGCACCTCGGCGACCAGTTCGGATCCGGCCATCACGTCGATCGCCTCGGCCAGGTTCTCCGGCAGCGCCTCGTACCCCATGGCGCGGCGCTCGGCGCTGCTCAGCGACCAGACGTCGTCCTCGGCGCCCGCCGGCAGCTCGTAGCCCTCCTCGATGCCCTTCAGGCCGGCGCCGAGCAGCACCGCGAAGGCGAGGTACGGGTTGGTCGCCGAGTCCAGCGACCGGACCTCGACCCGGGCGGAGTTCGGCTTGCCGTACGCCGGGACGCGGACCAGCGCGGACCGGTTCAGGTGACCCCAGCAGACGTACGCCGGGCTCTCGGTGATCCGGTCCGGCAGGGCCTGCGGGAACAGCCGCTTGTACGAGTTGACCCACTGGTTGGTGACCGCCGTGTACTCCCGGGCGTGCACCAGCAGGCCGGCGATGAAGGACTTCGCCACCTTGGAGAGCTTCATCGGGTCGCCGCTGTCGTGGAAGGCGTTGCGCTCGCCCTCGAACAGCGACAGGTGGGTGTGCATGCCGCTGCCCGGCTGGTCGGTGAACGGCTTCGGCATGAAGCTGGCCTGCACACCGGTGGAGAGCGCGACCTCCTTCACCACGTGCCGGAAGGTCATGATGTTGTCGGCGGTGGTCAGCGCGTCGGCGTAGCGCAGGTCGATCTCCTGCTGGCCGGGGGCGACCTCGTGGTGGCTGAACTCCACCGAGATGCCGATCCGCTCCAGCGCCAGCACGCCCTGGCGGCGGAAGTCGCGGGCCACCGCGTGGGTGGTGTGCTCGAAGTAGCCGCCGGTGTCCACCGGGGTGGGCACCGAACCGTCCTGCGGGCCATTCTCCAGCAGGAAGAACTCGATCTCGGGGTGGGTGTAGAAGGTGAAGCCCTTCTCGGCCGCCTTGGACAACGCGCGGCGCAGCACGTGCCGCGGGTCGGCCCAGGACGGGCCGCCGTCGGGCAGCAGGATGTCGCAGAACATCCGGGCGCTCTCGCCGCTGACCCCACCCTCGAACGGGAAGACCTGGAAGGTGGTCGGGTCGGGCATGGCCACCATGTCCGATTCGAAGACCCGGGCGAAGCCTTCGATGGCCGAGCCGTCGAAGCCGATGCCCTCCTCGAAGGCCGCTTCCAGCTCGGCGGGCGCCACCGAGACGCTCTTGAGCGTGCCCAGCACGTCCGTGAACCACAGCCGGACGAACCGGATGTCCCGCTCTTCCAGCGTACGGAGGACGAACTCCTGCTGACGGTCCACTTCCCCAACCCCTCGCGACAACTCTTTTGTCCGCCTTGGTCGGGCTGTACCCGACCTGACCGCCCAGTGTTCCCGGGCCTGGTTACGCAGACGTTACGCGAACCGCCGCCGTCCGTCCCCTCGCGTCCCGCCGCCGAACGGTACCGATCCGGCCTGGCCGTCGCGCGGCGCTCGCGCGTGGCCGCCATCTCGTCCGACGGTACGGATTGCTCCGGTCATGCTGAGGCAAGATGAGGACATGCCCACCCTGCGTCTCGCCCTGTCCCAGGTCAACCCGAGCGTCGGCGACCTCGCCGGCAATGCCGACCTGGTCCGCAGCTGGACCCGCCAGGCCGCCGACGCCGGCGCCCAGCTCGTGCTCTTTCCGGAGATGATGCTGACCGGCTACCCGGTCGAGGACCTGGTCTTCCGGCGTTCCTTCGTCGCCGCGTCCCAGGCCGCCCTCCAGCGGCTCGCCGCCGACCTCGCCGAGGACGGTCTCGGTGACCTGCCGGTCGTGGTCGGCTACCTGGACGCCGACGGGCCGCCGCAGATCAGCGGGGACGCCGAGCCGGGCCGGGGTGCCCGCAACGCCGCCGCGCTGCTGCACCGGGGCACGGTGGTCGCCCGCTACTTCAAGCACCACCTGCCCAACTACGGCGTCTTCGACGAGGACCGCTACTTCGTCTCCGGCGACCAGCTGACCGTGGTGCGGATCGGCGGGGTGGACGTCGCGCTGACCATCTGCGAGGACCTGTGGCAGGCCGGCGGCCCGTTCGCCGCCGCCCGGCAGGCCGGCGTCGGCCTGGTGGTCAACATCAACGGTTCGCCGTACGAGCTGAACAAGGACGACATCCGGCTGCCGTTGGTTCGCCGCCGGGCCGCCGAGGCGAACGCCGCCATCGCGTACGTCAACATGATTGGCGGCCAGGACGAGCTGGTCTTCGAGGGCGACTCGATGATCGTCACCTCCGACGGCGAGCTGCTCACCCGCGCCCCGCAGTTCGTCGAGCACCTGCTCGTGCACGACGTCGAGCTGCCGGCCGCGACCACGGCCCCGGGCAGCCGGAACGTCGCGGACGACATGCGGGTCGCGCACCACACCGTGGACGTGATCCCGCCCGCGCCGTCCGGCCCGGCCGCCGTCGGCGGGCTGATCGAGCCGGTGGCCGACGAGGCCGAGGTGTGGCACGCGCTGGTGCTCGGCCTGCGCGACTACGTCAACAAGAACCGGTTCGCGTCGGTGGCGCTCGGCCTCTCCGGCGGCATCGACTCGGCGGTGGTGGCCGCCCTCGCCGTCGACGCGCTCGGCCCGGACCGGGTGGTCGGGGTGTCGCTGCCCAGCCAGCACTCCTCCGAGCACTCCCGTGAGGACGCCGCCGACCTGGCCAAGCGCACCGGGCTGGACTACCGCGTCGAGCCGATCCAGCCGATGGTGGACGCCTTCCTCGCCAACCTGTCGCTGTCCGGGATCGCCGTGGAGAACCTCCAGGCCCGGGTCCGCGGTGTCATCCTGATGGCGCTGTCGAACCAGGAGGGCCACCTGGTGCTCACCACCGGCAACAAGAGCGAGCTGGCGGTCGGCTACTCCACCCTGTACGGCGACTCGGTGGGCGGCTTCAACCCGATCAAGGACGTTTGGAAGACGCTGGTCTGGCGGCTGGCGAAGTGGCGCAACGCGGACGCGGCCCGCCGCGGCGAGACCGCCCCGATCCCGGAGAACTCGATCGGCAAGCCGCCGAGCGCCGAGCTGAGCCCGGGCCAGCTCGACAGCGATTCCCTGCCCGACTACGACGTGCTGGACCCGATCCTGATCGGCTACGTCGACGGCGACCTGGGCCGCGACGGGCTGATCGAGTCGGGCCACGACCCGGCCGTCGTCGACAAGGTGCTGCGGCTGGTGGATACCGCCGAGTACAAGCGACGCCAGTCGGCGCCCGGCACGAAGATCTCCATGAAGGCGTTCGGCCGCGACCGTCGTCTGCCGATCACCAACCGCTGGCGCGAGCACGGCTGAGCCCGTCCTCCCGGGCCGGGTGACTGACCCGGCCCGGCGCGGCGGTCGTGAGTGACATCTTCCACTGCGCCCTGCCGTCACCGGGCCTGGCGGTGCGACGATCGCGACGGAACCCGGGGACCGCGCAGGCGGCCTCGAGGAAGGAGACAGTCATGACCGAGTCCACTCCCAACGAGGTGACCGCGCTGTACGGCGGACCGGCCACCCGTCGGGTCCGCACCCGCGACCTGATCGCCGCCAAGGAGCGTGGCGAGCGGTGGCCGATGCTCACCTCGTACGACCAGTACACGGCGGGCATCTTCGACCGGGCCGGCGTGCCGGTGCTGCTGGTCGGCGACTCGGCCGCGAACAACGTGTTCGGCTACGAGACCACCCTGCCGGTGACCGCCGACGACCTGCTTCCCCTGGTACGGGCCGTGGTGCGCTCGACCCAGCAGGCCCTCGTCGTCGGTGACCTGCCCTTCGGCTCGTACGAGGAGGGCCCCACCCAGGCGCTGCGCACCGCCGTACGGTTCATGAAGGAGGGTGGCTGCCACGCGGTGAAGCTGGAGGGCGGCCGACGCTGCGCCGCGCAGATCGCCGCGATCGTCGGGGCCGGCATCCCGGTGATGGCGCACATCGGCTTCACCCCGCAGAGCGAGCACACCCTGGGCGGCTACCGCGTACAGGGCCGGGGCGACACGGCCGACGAGGTGCTGGCCGACGCGCGGGCGGTGGCCGAGGCCGGCGCGTTCGCGGTGGTGCTGGAGATGGTGCCGGGTGAGGTGGCCAAGCAGATCACCCACGAACTGGCGATCCCCACGGTCGGCATCGGCGCCGGCCCGGACACCGACGCCCAGGTGCTGGTCTGGCAGGACATGGCCGGCCTACGCACCGGCAAGGCGCCGCGCTTCGTGAAGCGCTACGCCGACCTGGCCGACGTCCTCACCGGCGCCACCCGCCGCTTCGCCGACGAGGTCCGCGGCGGCGAGTTCCCGGCAGCCGAACACACCTTCTAGAGCGCTGCACGGGCCACGAGCCGCAGGCCGAGTCCGTGGGCCACGGGCCAAGTCCCTGGGCCACGGGCCAAGTCCCTGGGCCGCAGGCCGAGTCCGCAGGCCGAGTCCGCAGGCCGAGTCCGCAGGCCGAGTCCGCAGGCCGAGTCCACGGGCCGCAGGCCGCGGCCGTCACCACCGGCGATCTGCGTGGCGGTGTGGCCGAATTGCCTGCTGCCCGCTCCTCGCCGGCCCCACCTCCTTTGGGCACGACGAGGGGCGGCACGGCCTAGAGGGGACTGGGAGCGGCGGGGCCGGCGGCACGGTGTTCCCATTCACCGGCTGGTCCCTCCGCTCCCAGTCTGAAGCGCTGACGGATCAATCGATCTTGGTCGCTGAAAATGTCGTACAGGTGTTCTAGTCTCGGGCCATGATGGAGGGGTTGGCGCAGGCAGAGGCCGCGGTCACGGCCTGCGCCGACACGGCGGTCTGGGCCCTTTGCGCAGACGACCTCGTCGCCGCGCTCGACGCCACGCACCGCATCGAGCAGCGCCTCGCCGCCGTCAAGCTGGCGCTGATCCGAGAGTTCGACGGCCGGCGCGCGGCGACCGCGCAGGGCGCGTCCTCCACGGCGGTGTGGCTGCGCGAGCGCCTGCACCTCACCGTCCCCGCCGCCCGCCGCCTCGTCGACCTCGCCACCGCCCTCGACACCGGCAACCCCGGCATACGACAGGCACTGGCCGACGCCGACATCACGCTCGACCAGGCCCGGGTCATCGCCGACACCGTCACCACCGTCGAGGCCGCCGCCGGCAGCGCGGCGGCCGACAAGGCGGTCGGCTTGCTGGTCGAGTGGGCTGGGCAGTTCGACCCCACCCTGCTGCGCAAACTCGGCACCCGCATCGTCGACCACGTCGCCCCCGACATCGCCGACGCCGCCGCCCAGGCCGCTCTCGACGCCGAGGCCCGACGAGCCGCCCGCGACCGCCACCTCACCCTCTCCACCCTCACCGACGGCCGTCTGCGCCTCACCGGCACCCTCGACACCGAAACCGCCGGCCTGCTCCGCGCCGCCATCGACCCACTGACCGCGCCGTCCGGCCCCGACGACCAACGCTCCCCCGGCCAACGCCGCCACGACGCCCTCGCCGACCTGTGCCGACTCAGCCTGCGTACCGGCGAGCTACCCGAGCACGGCGGCGAGCCCGCGCAGATCGTCGTCACCACCAGCTACGACGGTCTCGGCCGGCAGCTCGGCGGAGGCACGTTGGACACCGGTTTCGAGCTCGCCCCGGAGACCGTGCGGCGCCTCGCCTGCGACGCCGCCATCCTCCCCGCCGTCCTCGGCAGCGCCGGCCAACCACTCGACGTCGGCCGGCAACGCCGCCTCATCACCGGCCCACTCCGACGCGCCCTCGTGCTCCGCGACCGCGGCTGCGCCTTCCCCGGCTGCGACCGCCCACCCCGCTGGTGCGACGCCCACCACATCCGACACTGGGCCAACGGCGGCAACACCAGCCTGCCCAACGCAGTGCTCCTCTGCGGCCACCACCACCGACACATCCACCACAGCGACTGGACCGTCCAGTTGAGCGGCGACGGCCACCCCGAATTCATCCCACCGGCCTGGCTCGACCCCGAACAGGTCCCCCGCCGCAACCACTACCACCGGCGGACGTGACCACACCGAGACAGCCAATCACCCCAGTAGGGCCGTCGTTCAGCCTCGTTAGCTCGTGGTCAGATGCTGCGCGTGCGTGACCCGACAAGGGGTGCCGCGGGGTGCAACCTGGCGGCGCATGGGCCGAGCCGCCCGGCCTCGGCGCGACCGGCATGGGCGGCTCGATCGGTAGCGACACCTGGCTCGATCGGTAGCGACACCTAGTTTTCGCGCACCTGGCGAGTGTCGGGCAGGTCGAGGTACGCCAGCAGCCGCAAGAGCCCGCTCACATGCGAAAGGTCGTGCCACAGCGACACGACGACCTCCGGATCATCTCGCTGTAGGAGGCTCGTCAGCTCTGCGAGGTCGTCGCTACTCTGCCCGCAGTCGATCTCCAACTCGGGCCGCTGAACCATGCCAAATGCCGCACTCAGGGCCACGTTCCAGTAGTAGTCGACGTCGAGGTGCGATAGCTGGATCTGCGGACCGAATCGGCTCTCCGCCGCGTCCAGGAGCAACGCGCACGCTCGGCGCAGATCCGCGATCCTCAGCACCCCATCAGCATCGGTCACGCCGCATGGTCCCTCAGGGCGCTGTCATCTGACCAGCCGATTCAGAGCGACCGGGCAGAGCCTGGCCGTCCGGCCAAGAGCCGTGCGCCCGACCGTCCCTACCCGTAGCGGACGTGCGCTCTCAGAGGTCGGTGACGCGGATGCCGGCGTGCGCCTTGTAGCGCTTGTTGATGGCGATCAGATTCGCGGTGAACGCCTCGATCTGGTGGGCGTTGCGCAGCCGGCCGGCGTAGATGCCGCGCATTCCGGGGATCCGGGCGGCGAGCGCCCCGACGATGTCGACGAGTTCCCGGTCTTCGGTGCAGATCAGCACGTCGAGGTCGATCCGGTCGACCTCGGGGTCGGCCAGCAGCGGGGCGCTGACATGGTTGAACGCGGCGCAGACGCGGGAGTCGGGCAACAGCGCGGCGGCCTGCTGGACGGCGCTGCCCTCGGCGACGGGGAGGGCGTACGGGCCCTGCTTGTCGAAGCCCAGCGGGTTGACGCAGTCGACGACGATCGTTCCGGCGAGCGGCTCGGCGAGGGCGGCGACGGTGGCGGCGTGCCCGTCCCACGGGACCGCGATGATCACGACGTCGCTGCGGCGAGCGACCTCGTCGTTGGCTGCGCCGGTGATGCGGACGTCGGCCGGCATCCGGGGCAGAGCGGCGATCTCGGCGGCGGACTCGGCGGCCCGCTCCGCCGATCGGGAGCCGATCAGCACCGTCTGCCCGGCCCGGGCGAGCCGGTAGGCGAGGCCACGGCCCTGGTCGCCGGTGCCGCCGATGATGCCGACCGTCAGCCCGGACACGTCGGGCAGCGTGCTCGCGTCGTATGCCATGGGCTCATCCTCGCAAACCGCCCGGTCCGTCAGCAGCGCGAGCCGCTGTGACAATCCCCGCTACCCGAGCGAAGCACTCCCGAACGACACCGCTCAGGCCAGCTCGAACAGCACCGTGCGGGCCGTGGGGTCCGCGGTGACCAGGCGGACCCGGACCCGTTCGCCGAGCGGCAGCGCACCGAGGCAGCGGCCGCGTACCGGTGGGGCGTCCAGGGCCACCGTTCCGCCGGGCGGGCGGGGACGGGACTTGCCGTTGGGCGGGGCGTCGACGTCGAGCACCGCCGCGTCGAAGGTCTCCCCCACCCGGTGCTCCAACAGCACCGCCTCGGTGAGCTCGACGGCGCCGCGGCTGGCCGCCGAGGCGGTCCGGTCGGTGCTGGCCATCACCTCGGGCAGCCGGGGCAGCGCCGCGCGGGCCCAGTCGGGCACCTCGCGGCCCGCGTGCAGGGCCAGGCAGACCTCGGTGGCGTACCGGTCGGCGAGGCGCCGCAACGGCGCCGTGACATGGGCGTACGCGGCGGCCACCCCGCCGTGCTCCGGCTGCTCCGGCCGAGTGCCGTCGAAGGCGGTGTACGCGGCGCCGCGCATCAGCTCGGCCGCCTGGTCGATGAACGCGGCGGAGCGCGGCTGCGCGGCGTCCAGGCCGGCGATCACCTCGCCGGGGCCCGCGCCGTCCGGCCAGTGCACGCCCAGCGGAGCGGCGGCCGCCCGCAGGCGTTGCACCGCCTCCGGCCTCGGTGCCGGCATCGTCCGCAGCAGGCCCACCCCGCCGGCCAGCATGATGTCGGCAGCGGCCATCCCGGTCAGCAACGAGATCTGCGCGTTGTGCTCCTCCATCGGCACCGGCCCGCGCAGCACCAGCCGCCAGCCGTCGCCGTCGGGCTCCACGTCCTGCTCGGGTAGCGGCAGGTTGATGGCGCCACGGCGCAGGCCGCGGGCCGTCAGCCGGTCGCCGATCTCGGGCAGCAGCGCGATCGGCTCGGGCAGTCGGCCTGCCTCGGCCGCCGCCTGCACCCCGGTGTAGTCGAGTTTCGCCCGGCTGCGCACCAGGGCGCGCTCCAGCTCGACGGCCACGGTGCCGCCGTCGGCGTCCAGGTCGATGGTCCACACCACGGCGGCGCGGTCGTCGTCGGGCAGCAGGCTGGCCGCGCCCTCGCTGAGCGTCAGCGGGTGCAGCGGCACGTTGCCGTCGGGCAGGTAGACCGTCTGCCCGCGCCGCCAGGTCTCCTCCTCGAGCGCGCCGCCCGGCTCGACGTGCGCCGCGACGTCCGCGATCGCGTACCGCACCCGGTAGCCGCCGCCTGGGCGGCGGGCGAGGTGCATCGCCTGGTCCAGGTCACGTGAGGTGGCCGGGTCGACCGTCACGAACGGTATGTCGGTGCGGTCGACGGACGGCCGGGGCGGCGCGGCAGCCGCCGCGTCGGCCTCCCGTTGGGCGGCCGCCGGGAAACCCTCGGGCAGGCCGAGTTCGCGGCGCAGCGCGCCGAAGTCGATGCGGGGCGCGAGTACGCGTCGGATGACCACGGGGTCAATCCTGACAGCGCCACCGGTGATCCGCTTCCGGTGACCGGCCGAGATCTCCGTGGGTGTCGAGCCGAGGCTGCCTGCGCTCAGCCGGTCGCCTTGCGGGCGGTGCTGCGCGTACCCCGTGGGGTGGTGGCTCGTGCGGCGACCGGGCGGGCGGGCGACTTGCGGGCGGTCACCGTGCGGGCTGGCGCCTTGGCCGCGGTGGTCTTCTTCGCCGGGGCCTTCTTCGCCGCCGCCTTGCGGGCGGTGATCGACGAGGTGCCGGTCGCCTTCGCGGCCGGGGCCTTCTTCGCCGGGGCGTTGCGGGCGCCGCCGCTCGGGCGGGTGGAAGCGGTCTTCTTCGCCGCCGTCTTCTTGGCGGGCGCCTTCTTCGCCGCCGTCTTCTTCGCCGGGGCCTTCTTGGCGGCCGTCTTCTTCGCCGGGGACGCCTTGGTCGCGACCTTGCGCGCGGGCGCCTTCGCGGCGGCGGTGGTCCTCTTCGCCGCCGACGCCGTGGTCTTCTTGGCGGCGCTTGTCGTCTTCTTCGCCGTACCCGTCGTCCTGCTCGCGGCGGTGGTGCTCTTGCGCGCCGGGGACGTCGTGGTCCGCTTCGCGGCGGTGGTCGTCTTGCGGGTGGCGGGCGAGGTATTGGCCGGGGCCTTCTTCGCCGGAGCCTTCTTCGCCGCCGCGCTGGTCCTGGTCGCGGTCTTCTTCGCCGCCGCTGTCTTCTTCGCCGCAGCGGTCTTGGCGGCGGTCGTGGTGGCGGCCGTCTTGGAGGGAGCGGCCTTCTTCGCCGGGGCCTTCTTCGCCGCCGTGGTGGTCTTCTTGGCCGGGGCACGCCCCGCGCCGCCGGCCGCCTTGCGGGCCGGCGCCTTCGCGGCGCCCGTGGTGGACTTGCGCACGGGGGTGGTCCGGCTCGCCGCCGTGTTGCGCTCCGCCGCGGCGGTCTTCTTCGCGGTGGTGCGTCGGGCGGCCGGACGGGTGGTGGCCTGCTGTGCTTCGGCCATCGTGGTTCCCTCCTCGGGGACGTGCTCTCGCGTGCGTCCTCGCGGAGCACGAACTACCGCGACGCGGGCCGTCCCGCGCCGTCTACCTGTCGTCCCCGGCCCAACGGGCGTCCTCGGCCTCCCACGCCTCGTTCCGCTCCTGCACTCGCTGCAGGGCGTTCTCCGCGTCGGCTGCCGAGTTGTACGGGCCGAGGACGTGCTTCGCCGGACACACGTCGGTGTCCGTCTCGACCCGGTGGTGCCGGGTGCACCAGTAGAACTGCCCATTACGTCCGCTGTCGCTCATGGGAATCACTGTGCACCGCGAACCGGCTGACCGCCACCGGATCACACAAGTCGCCGAACCCTCTCCACAGTAGAGACGCTTACCGCGCTCCGGGCGAAAACACCGAAAGAAGTGCAGGTGGGGGCACTGGGCGCGCGAGAACGCCGGTGACCGAACGGTCGATTCCCGCGTGCGGCGGTCCGGGGCAGGATTCGTGGCCGTGATCAACATGGCGACCGGCGCGGGGGCGTGCCCGGGATGCGGAACCACCACCGCATCGCTTCGGGACGCGGTGCCGTGGTGCCCCGGCTGTGAGTGGAACCTGGACGCCTACGACCCCCGGCGGCGCGAGCGCGAGTTCGGCTGGACCTGGGTCGACCGGTGGACCCACCGGTTGGCGTTCCAGGCGACCGGGCGGCAGTTCCGCCAGTTGGTTGGCCGTCCGCTCGGTGATGACGGGTCGAGCGGGGCACGGGTGCTGACCGCGGTGGTGTCCCTGCTGCTGGTCGCGGCCGTGCTCGCCCTCGCGGTCGTCGGCGGGTGGCTGATCGTGGCGTTCCCCTTTCCCAACCTGGCGATCCTGCCGGGCGTGGCGATGGTCGGCCTGGCGGTCGCTCTCCGGCCGCGCTTCGGCCGCGTCGACCCGGATCTGGAGGTGCTGTCCCGCGACCGGGCGCCGGAGCTGTTCGGGCTGATCGACGAGGTGGCCGCGGCGATCGGCGCACCAGCGCCGCACGTGGTCGGGGTCGACGGCGACATCAACGCGTACGCGAACGCGGTCGGGGTGCGACGCCGCAGGGTGCTGGGGCTCGGGCTGCCGTTGTGGGGCTCGCTTCCCGCCGGCGAACGGGTGGCGTTGCTCGGGCACGAACTCGGCCACTTCGTCAACGGCGACCCGCGTCGGGGTCTGCTCACCCAACCCGCGTTCACCATGCTCGCGTCGGCCGCCGACCTGTTCCGGCCGGTACGGACCACCATCGGCGCCGGCCTGGTGGAGATGGTGGGTGACGCGCTGGGCCGCGCGTTCCAGTGGGTGGTGTCCCGGGTGCTGTTCGGCGCGCACCTGGTGCTGGTGAGCGTGGCGCTGCGGGACAGCCAGCGCGCCGAGTACCTGGCCGACGACCTGGCCGCCCGGGTCGCCGGCACGACGGCCGCCACCGGCCTGCTCGACGCCCTGCTGGCCGGCGAGTCGATGGCGTTGGCGGTGCGCGTCCAGACGCGGGCGGGGCACGGCCCGGACCGCTGGCGATCGGCGTTCGCCGAGGCCCGGGCGGCGAGCAGCGACCGGCTGCCGCTGCTGCGCCAACTGTCGGTCCGCGACGAGGCCTCGCTCTTCGCCGCCCACCCGCCGATCGGGCTACGCCGCCGGATGCTCGCCGGACGCCCGTGGCAGGACCCTGCTGTGGTGCTCACCCCCGCCCGGATGGAGCGGATCGACGCCGAGCTGGCCGGGGAGTACGCGCGCTTTCGTCGTACCGTCGCCTGGTCGGGCTGAGCGCGGCGCGGCGCTGCCGGGACGGCGGCGGGCGCCCACGCGCGGCCTATGATCGCCCGATGGCGGTACCTGACTACATCGTGGGGATGCGCAAACACGTCGGCCACGACCTGCTGTGGCTGCCCAGCGTCAGCGCGGTGATCCGCAACGACGCCGGCGAGGTGCTGCTCGGCCAGCGCTCCGACGACGGACGGTGGTCGGTGATCAGCGGCTTCGTGGAGCCGGGCGAGCAGCCGGCCACCGCGCTCGTCCGGGAGGTACGGGAGGAGACGGGCCTGGACGTGACGCCGGTACGGCTGTCCAGTGCCGTCTCGCACCCGCACACCTACCCCAACGGGGACCACTGCGAATACCTGAACCTGGGCTTCGTCTGCCGGGTCGTGGCCGGCACCGCCCGGGTCAACGACGACGATTCGCTGGCCGTGCGGTGGTTCCCGCTCGATCGGCTGCCCGAGTTGGACAAGCACGCGCTGCTGGTCCTCGCCTACGCGCTGCGCGAGAACCCGTCAGCCGGCTACCTCCCGCCCGGCACGACCTGGGACGACGTCCCCGCCTGAGCCGCGTCCGTCAGGCCGCGACGCGCTCGACGGGGATCCATAGTTCGGCGTCCGCCGTGGTCCCGTCCGTGGACACCCGGACCCGGGAGATCTCCGGTCCCGGTCGGCTGCGGTACGGGTTGGACGGGAACCACTGGGTGAAGACGTCCCGCCACAGGTACTGCACGGCCTGCGGGAACGCGCCGGAGGTGGTGAACACCGCCCACGTTCCGGCCGCCACCGGCAGCGCGTCCAGGTCCTCCGGCGGCGTGGCGCCGGTGACCGCCCCGTGCCAGTAGTCCAGCTCGCTGCCCTCGGCCCGATCGTCGGCGAGGTTGTCGCTGACGTTGACGATCCCGGCCGGCTCCTGATCGGAGAGCGCCTCGATCCGGGCCGTCGTTCCCGCGTCGATGCTGCGGATGAACGCGACGATCGCCGGGTTCATCCCCTCGTGCACCAGCGGGACGCGGGCCTTGCGCCCCACCAGCGCGAACGCGTCCTTGGTGACGATGCGGTACTCCATGCTGCCACTCCCTTCCACGGTGAGTCGGAAGGACATCCGGGGCTGGGCGCGCAGCGCTGCCCCCGTACGCCGAGCTTCTCCCGGCCCCACGCCGTGCACGGCGTGGAACGCCCGGGCGAACGCCTCGGCCGATCCGTAGCCGTAGCGCACGGCGACGTCGAGCAACGTCCGCTCCCCCGCCAGCACGTCCGCTCCGGCGACGGTGAGCCGACGCCGACGGATGTACTCCGACAGCGGCATGCCGGCCAGCGCGGAGAACAGCCGCCGGAAGTGGTACTCCGACGTCAGCGCGATCCGCGCCAGGTCGGCCACCTCGATCTGCTGGTTGAGGTGCCGCTCGATGTGCGCCATGGCCTCGTTGAGCCGCTCCAGCACCCGGACCTCCTTCCCCTTACGAGCAGCAACGCTAGGAGGCAGGGCAGGTGGCCCACCCGACATCCGATGCCCGCAACGGTCGGGTGGGCGGGGAGGCAGGGCTGGCAGCCGGCGGCGGCCACGGCTCAGCGGGGTGACTGCTGCATGATCCAGGTGGGCCTGGGCTCCGACAGCGACCCCACCACCTCCCAGCCGGCGCGGCGGTACAGCTCGACGTTGGCGGGGTTGCTGGTCTCCAGGATCGCCGGCAGGCCGTCGGCGGCGGCGCGGGCCAGCCCGGCCCGCATCACCGCGCGGCCCCAGCCGCGTCCGGCGCTGTCCGGGTGGGTGCCGAGGACACCGAGATACCAGAACGGGTACGTCGGCAGGGCCGCGTGCACGGCCTCGTCGTAGCCCTGAACGCGGGCCCACACGTCAGCCGGGTATCGAGCTTCCGCCGGCGATCCGTGCCCAGCCGCCGGGGATTCGGCCGGGGGCTCCCAGATGGCGACGGACGCACCCCCGCCGATCGTCCAGATCGACGACCGGTGCACCCGCCTGTCGAAGAGGTTCCCGAAGAAGGTGGCGGCGTAGCGCGGATAGGTCGCCTCGTCGGGGAACAGGTGCCGCAGGATGGGATCCTTGACGAACGCGGCGACCAGCGAGTCGACCACCGCGGAACGGTCTGCTGGCGTGGCGATGGAGATCTCGGGCGCTGTCACAGCAGGCGACACTATCGCGTGCGGACGCCTTGACCCTGACACGGTGGCAGGACGAAGACTTGCCCCATGGACATCGACAACTACCGACAGCACTCCCCGTACAGCGACCCCGGCGGTTCGACGGCTACGACATCGATCCGACGGCAGGGCTCTTCGACTCGGCGGCGCGGGTCTGGTCGGCGTACCGGTCCGGGGCGATCGATCCCGACTCCTACGGCGTGAGCCCGGAACTGCCGACCCGCGGCCCGTGGTTCATCCATGACTACGTCCTGCACGAGCTGGCCCATCGGCAAAAGGACGAGTTGCTGCTCTGGGACGGCTTCGGCGCGATGACCGACGACCTCGCCGACGCCGACCTCACCCTCGTGGACGAGATCGCCGCGTTACTGCTCGCCGCCGACGACGGCGACGAGGCCGCGGAGAAGACACTCGCCGACCGGTACGCGACGGACGCCCGCCTACGCCCCGGCCCCGAGGTACGCAGGCGGCCGTCCTCCAGGACGCCGTTGCCATCGGCGTCGACGTCGACCCCGTGGGAGGGGCCGGGAGCCTCGCCGTCGAGGAGCACCCGGAACGGGATCGACCGTCCCGCCCCGGGGGTCAGCACGAGATGCGCGTCGCGGGCGTGGAACCGGAAGGCGATGCTGCCGCCGGCTTGATCGACCACGACGTTCTCCGACCCGATCGTCCACTCCCCGGCCAGGGCCCACTGGTTGAGGGCCAGGGCATCGGGGAGGTCGTAGGCGCGGCGTTCGTCGAGCGCGGGGCCGTTCGGCGACGCGAAGTGTTCGCCGCGACTGAACCCGAGGTACGTCTCGGGCGTCCGCAGGTTGCCCCAGTCGGCCTCCGCCTCCGGGCCGAGCCCGTTGACGGGTACGGGGTCGCGCTCGACGCCGAGCAGTTGCTGAAGCCTGCGCTCGGACTGCTCGTAGCGCCCCTCTCCGAAGTGCTCGTCGCGGATGACGCCGTCCGTGTCGACGAAGTACAGCGCTGGCCAGTACTGGTTGTCGAAGGCACGCCAGATCGCGTAGTCGTTGTCGACCGCGACCGGGTAGTCGATCGAGCGCGCCGCGACCGCCCGGCGCACCCAGTCGACCTGATGCTCGAAGGTGAACTCCGGCGTGTGCACCCCGACGACGACGAGGCCGTCGTCGCGGTAGGCCTGCGACCAGGCCCGGACGTACGGCTCCTGGCGCAGCCAGTTGATGCAGGTCAGCGTCCAGAAGTTCACCAGGACGACGCGACCCCGCAGCTCGGCGGGGCCGAGCGGCTCGGAGTTGAGCCACTCGACCGCCCCGTTCAGCGGGGGCAGGTGCACCGCCATCTAGCGAAGCGACCGGAAGGCGGTGCGAAGCTCTTCGGAGAAGATTTTCGGCTGCTCCCAGGCCGCGAAGTGCCCGCCGACGTCGAGCTTGTTGAAGTAGATGAGGTTCGGGTACGCCTGCTCCGCCCAACTCTGCGGGGCCTCGTACAGCTCGTCGGGGAAGACGCTCACGGCCACCGGGACGTTGACGCCCTTGGCGGCGAAGAAGGAGAGCTTGTTCTCCGCGTACAGGCGGGCCGCCGAGATCGCGGTGTTCGTCAACCAGTAGAGCGAGATGTTGTCCAGGATGTCGTCGCGGGTCAGACCCGCCTGGGCGCCGTCGAAGACCTGCGCGATCAGGGCCAGACTCTTCGCGTCGTGGTCGAGCAGGAACGCCGCCAGGCCGACCGGAGAGTCCGCGAGCCCGGTCAGCGTCTGCGGACGCGTCGCCATCATCAGGGCGTACGCGACGTGCTTCCAGACGTAGTCCAGTTCGGTGGCCGCGCGCATCTCGTCGTCGGACAGACCCGAAGGCAGCGAACCCATGGCGTTGTTCGCGCCGGTGGTGTCGCCCTGGAACAGCAGGTCGATCTCGGGCGGCACCGCGCCGGCCATGTTGGTGTGGATGCCGAGCAGTTCCGGCGGCGCCTGCACGCCCATCTGGTCCACGATGACCGCGCCCCAGTCGCCGCCCTGGGCGACGAACCGCGAGTAGCCGAGGCGCGTCATCAGCTCGGTCCAGGCGGTCGCGATCTTCTGCGGGTTCCAGCCCAGCGCTGTCGGCTTGCCGGAGAAGCCGTGGCCGGGTAGCGACGGGATCACCACGTGGAAGGCGTCCGACGCGCTGCCGCCGTGTGCGGTGGGGTCGGTGAGCGGCTCGATGATCTTCAACTGCTCGATCACCGAACCGGGCCACCCGTGCGTGATGATGAGCGGAAGGGCGTCCTCGTGCTTCGAGCGCACGTGGATGAAGTGAATGTCCACCCCGTCGATGGTGGTCATGAACTGCGGTAGGGCGTTCAGCCGTGATTCGACCTTGCGCCAGTCGTACTCATTTTCCCAGTAACGGGCGAGGGCCTGGATCGTCGCGAGTGGCACGCCCTGCGACTGGTCGTCGACGATTTCCTTTTCCGGCCAACGGGTGGCCGCGATCCGTCGTTTCATGTCGTCCAGGTCCGCTTGCGGGATTTCCACCTGGACCGGGCGAATCTCCGTGGTGCCGGGACGTGTCTTCGTCTTGACCGCCATGCGTGCTTCCTCCCTGTCTGAGTTCGCGCCTCGCGAGGGGAATCATCGGGTGAGGGCATTGCCCGGACTTGTGCGCCAATGTCGAGAAGGGCACGCCACCGCCATATCTCGGAGCCTAGAACGCCGCACGCAGGCGCCGTGGCCATACGAGAAGTCACGGCGGACGCAACGGACTGCGCACCCGCCGGTTCCGGGGCGTGACGGTCCGCTCGACGGCTTTGCGCTGCCGTGGCACGGTGCGGCAACATCAGCCGCCGTGACGGCAGCACCAAGCACGGATCCGGAGAACGCCAACCCGGCCGGCGACAACCTCACGCCCCGGCTGAATCGGCGGGTCAGGCACTGGTTGGCCGGTACCGGGATCGCCGCCCTGGCCGCCGTACTCGGCATAACGCTCGCCGTACGCGGCGGCGCCGCCCCGGCCTGCGCCGCGCCGCCCGCGGGCAACACCGTCCACAAGGGAACTGCGAGCTTCTACGACGCGGGCCGCTCAGGCGGCACCTGCTCCTTCCCGGGCCCTCCCGCGGACCGGCTCTACGTGGCCCTCGGCGCCTCGCAGTACGCCGGGGCGGCGGCCTGCGGCAGCTACCTGGACGTCAGCGGCCCGAAGGGCACTGTCCGGGTGATGGTCATGGACCAGTGCGTCGGGTGCGGACCCAGCAAGATCGACCTCTCCGACGAGGCGTTCGCCCGGATCGCCGACCGGGCGCAGGGCATCGCGCAGGTGACGTACCGGGCGGTGGTGGACCCACCGCTCGACGGCGGCCTCACCTTCCGGATGAAGGGCGGCGCGTCGCAGTGGTGGTTCGCCGTGCAGGTCGGCAACCACGGCAACCCGCTGCGCTCGGTCGAGGCGCAGGGGTCGAGCGGGGGCTTTCGCAAGGCGGCCCGCCAGGTCGACAACTACTGGACCATCGAGGACGGGATCGGTCCCGGGCCGTACACCATCAGGGTCACCGACGTGTACGGCCACCAGACGACCGCCACCGGCATCAAGATGGTCACGAAGCAGGTCCAACGCAGCACGGCCTCCCTCGTCACGTCGACGCCGAGCAGTTCACCGTCGGCCTCGCCGAGCCCCACCATCGCGCCCTCGCCGACCCCGGCGGAGCCGACCGCACCACCGGCGACAGTCGAAGCCATCGCCGGCGCAGCCCCACTCGACCGCCCCCGCTGCTGACCAGGCGAACGAGAAGGGCGACGCTGGCCCGCAGAGAGGGATACGTGTTCCGGGTCAGCGTGAAATTGCTGCACTGCCTTGGCCTGCGCTGGAAAACCTCCGAACGTCGGACCGCTAGGGCATGCCCGCGTAGCGGAGGGGCAGCGGAGGTCGCGGCCGGCGCCAGACGACGTAGGCCATGATGACGGCGGCGGTCAGAATCACCACCGCGATGATGAAGATGTACCAAGGCGACCGGTCGCCGACCTCGCGCACTCCTAGACAGGGGTGGGTCTCGCCGTAGGTGACGCGGATACGCTCGCCGATGGTCACGGCTCGGTTCGCAGCGACCGACGAGCGAAAGCTCGCCTCACACACCTCGCCACGCTCGGTGCTGAACTGAACCGTCAGGATGGTTCGCGTCCCGCGCCCCTCGACGTCCAGCACCTCGGCCGATGTCTCCGATCCCCGCTGCTCGCCTGCGAGCGACCAGGCGACAAGCGCCACGCCCGTCATCGCGAAGGCGAGATAGAACGCCGAGAACACTCGTAGAAAAGTTCGGCTCGGCCGTCGACGGGGCATGGTCGGCACTTTAGAAGGGCCCAGCAACGCAGCCGGACGGGCGGCGCCGCTCACCCATGAGGTCGACCTGGCAGAGGCCGATGGGTTCGAGCCTCGCGAGAACCTGGTACGCGCGCCGTACCGGAGCGAGGTGCGTCTCCGGCTGGCGGACGGTCAACTCCGGGTTGAACTGCTGGCGTCGGCCTGGGGTATGCCGCGCCGTCACCGCCGGCCGCCCGCAGTGCGGCTCGCACACGGCGAATGGCTGCGCTGGCAGATCAACTACCGTTTCACCGGGATGAATGGTGGCACGTGGCTGTACCGGCTGGACACCCTCAACCTGGCGCACGGTGCGGTTCCGGTCGACACCTTCCTCGGCGATCCGCCTCGATCCATCGACGAACGCGGACACATCTGGTAGCTACCCGCGTGGACGCGGTGCTGCGTGAACTCGCCGAGCTGCTTTGGGGCACGCCGAAGGCCCACGAAAGAGAGAAGAGACACTCTCTGACGCCCGTTGACAGGTGTTTCAGGCGAGTGACAGCGTTGTCATCGACTCATTTCCTCCATATGAGACGAGGAGCGCACCTTGCTCTATCGGAACTCACCGCGCCGGCGTGCGACAGCAGCCGCCGCAGTCGGCATCCTCATCACGGGACTGGCGCTCGCTCCGGCCGGGCCGGCCCAGGCCAGCTCCAACAAGGACCAAGACGCAGCCGTACGGTCGGGCAACGCACGTTTCGAGGTGCTGTCCCCGACCCTGATCCGCACCGAGTACCAGAAGGACGGCAGGTTCACCGACGCCGCCACGTTCAACGCCATCGGGCGCGATGACTTCCCCCGTACGCGTTTCACGAAGCACGTCGAGCACGGCTGGCTCACCATCGACACCGGCGCGATGACGCTGCGGTACCAGGTCGGCTCGGGCGCGTTCACCGCCGACAACCTGACGGTGCGGCTCAAGACCGGCAAGCAACTCGTGCAGGGCCAGCCCTGGGCCGGCCACACTGCTCCGGCGTGCGCGTTCGGCGCGCTCTGCGAGGCCGAATCACTACAGCTGAGCGGTCCCGGCGTGGCCACCGACCACCGGGGGTACACCGGGCGCGGCTTCGCGGCCGGTTTCGCCTCGTCCGGCGACTCGGTCACGTTCGCGCTCGACGCGCCGGCCGGCGGCACGAAGCAGCTCGCCGTCCGCTACGCCAACAGCACCGGCGGCGACGGCCAGAACGTGACCCGCACCCTGACGGTTCTCATCGACGGCGACGCCGGCCGTTCGCTGACGCTGCCGCCCACCGCAAACTGGGACACCTGGGGCCTGGCCACCGTGCCGGTCGACCTCGCCGCCGGCCGGCACGAGATCAGCGTCGTGCGGGGCCCCAACGACTCCGGCAATGTGAACATCGACAGCCTCGCGGTGGTCAACCCGGGTGATCCGTTCCCGGCGCCGGCCGCGCCCGAGCCGCAGTCCCTGCGATTCGGCACGCTGGGTGAGGCCGAGACCGGCGCGCTGACCGGCGGCGCGAAGCCCGCGAACGACCACAACGGCGCTTCCGGTACGGGGTTCCTGGCCGGCCTGGAGAGCACCACGTCGGCAGTCGCGCTCACCGTGACGGATGTCCCGGCCCCGGGTGACTACCAGGTGCAGATCCGCTACGCCAACGGCCAGGCCGGTGCCCAGCCGAGCCAGGCGCGCACCATGTCGGTCACGGCCGGAACGGCGGCGCCGGTCACGGCGACCCTTGCGCCGACCAGCGGGTGGGACTACTGGAACACCGTTTCCGTCCCGGTCCACCTCGACCGTGGCACCAACACGGTGACGCTGGGGTGCCCCACGGACGCCAGTTGCAACGTCAACGTCGACACGGTCGCCGTCACGAGCAAGGACTCCCCGCTGCTCGCCCCGCACGCGCCGCTCGGCGGCTACCGCCGGGGTCTGGACGGCGTGACCGGTGCCGCGCTCACCGCCCCCGGCCTGCTCTACCAGGACGGCTGGTACCTGCTCGACGACTCCGCCTCGGCCCTGCGCACCACCAAGCCCCGGCCCGCCTCGGAGCAGGACGGCTACGTCTTCGCGTACGGGCAGGACTTCACCCGTGGCCTCAAGGACCTGTCCACCCTGACCGGGCCCACGAAGCTGCTGCCCAAGTGGGCGTACGGGGTGTGGTACTCCGAGTACTACGACCGCACCGCCAGCGAATTCCAGGACCTGGTGGCCCGGGCCAGGGCTGAGGGCGTACCCATGGATGTTCTTGTCCTTGACACCGACATCAAGGCGCCGGACAAGTGGAACGGCTGGAGCATCGACCCCACTCGGATTCCTGACCCGAAGGCGTTCTTCGACTGGGCCCGCAAGCAGGGCCTGCACACCGGCATCAACATCCACCCCAGCATCCTCGGCTCGGACCCGAAGTTCGCCCAGGCGCAGGCCACCGCGAAGGGCAAGCTCCAGCGCGTCGGCTGCAACGGCGGGCCCGACTGCTACGCGTTCGACTTCGGCGACCCGGACCAGCTCAAGGCATATATGCAGCTGCACGACGGGATGATCCCGAAGGGCACCAAGGGCCCGGACCTCTGGTGGCTGGACTGGTGCTGCGACAACACGAAGTCCTCCCTCGCCGGGGTGACGGCGGACGCGTGGATCAACCAGCAGTACGCCGACAAGACCGGCTTCGCGTTCTCCCGGGCGTACGGCTCGTTGCAGGCCGGCGGCTACGGCAGCCCGACCCCGGTGGCGACCGGCCCGTGGGCCGACAAGCGCACCACGCTGCACTTCACCGGCGACACCACCTCCGACTGGTCGACCCTGCAGATGGAGGTCGGCTACACGCCGGGCGAGTCGGCAGCGACCGGACTGGCCGCGGTCAGCCACGACATCGGCGGGCACACCGGCGGCCTCCAGGAGCCGGGCAGCGAACCGGGCAGCACCAAGCTGCCCGACGACCTGTACGCCCGGTGGGTGCAGTTCGGCACGTTCCAGCCGATCGACCGGCTGCACTCCAACCACAGCGACCGGCTGCCCTGGCAGTACGGCCCGGCGGCGAACGCGTCGGCCAAGAAGTTCCTCAACCTGCGTAAGGAACTGCAGCCGTACACCTACGCCGCCGCGAAGGAGGCCACCCGCACGGGTACGCCAATCGTCCGCTCCATGTACCTGGCGTACCCGAATGAGCAGGCCGCGTACGCCACCGCCGGTTCCGAGTACCTCTACGGGCCGGACTACCTGGTGGCACCCGTGACGACGCCCGGCAGCACCGCCACCACCTCGGTGTGGTTCCCGCCAGGCAACAGCTGGACCGACATCTTCACCGGGAAGACGTACCGGGGCGGCACCACGCAGAACATCACCACCACGCTGGACACCATGCCGGTGTTCAAGAAGCAGTGAACTTTTAGAGATCCGGACGGCCGGGTGGGGGCAACCCCGCCCGGCCGGTTCGTTTGATTGGGCTGGATTCAGTGTCGGCGGGGTCGGCGGGCCAGCGACAGCCAGCCGAGGAAGCGGGCGTGCAGCGTGGGCAGGTCCGGGCGCAACCCCAGGTTGTACGCGTCGTCGATGGCGTCGTGCATCGACGCGGCCAGGTAGAACGCCAGAGCAATGGAGTGACCGTAGAACTCGTTGGCGAGGGCGAGTTGGGCCGGGGCGCACGGCCAGGGCGCGGCGCAGTTGCGGCACAGCCACGCCGGACGCATCGGCAGGTGCGGGCGAGGGCGGACGGTCATCCGACCCGCACCGGCTGCCGGGTCGCTCCGCGTTTGACGGGCTTGATTGGTACGGCGGGCAGGGGTTGCAGCCGTACGCCCGCGCGCATCACGTACAACTCGCGCCGCGCGACCGCGTCGCCCGCCGCGTTCAGCTCGTAGCCTTCAATCCAGACCCACCCGTCGTACGTGTGCCGCTCGGGCAACTCGCGGATAACGCGTACGAAGATCGGGCGTAGGAACTGCACGCTCGCCGCGGTGGTCAGGTGGATTACGTCGCCAGCCTTCATCTTCCCGAACTTCTCGGACTTGTCGTCGGGCACGGTCTTCCCCTGGGTGCTGTTGGGAAGGGGCCGCTCCCGTGAGTGCTCGCCCGTCGGGAGCGGCCCCGTTACGCACGCGACCACCGGATCTCGTGGGCCTGCCAGCCGCGCCGCCTGGTGACACTCTGCTGTGAAGGCCACTACGCTCGGAAGGTGTTCCAGGTGTCCGGGCCGGAGCTGGCAGAACAGGCTCCAGGCGTGTGGCACCTCGGGTAGTCGATCTCCGATTTGAGGAGCGTTGAATGGCTGACGTGCCGAGTCCTCTCGCGGACTTCATCGTGAGCGAGATCCGCCGTGCTCGTGGAGCGTCCGGGATGACGCAGGAGTCGTTCGGCCGGGCGGCGGGCTTCAGCGCTTCGCATGTCAGCGCCGTGGAGAGCGGCACCCGAGCGCTGACGATGGACTTCATTCGGGGAGCGGACCGCGCCTTCAACAACGACGGGCTGTTCGGACGCCTGGTGGTGAAACTCGGCGCGCCGTCGTGGTTTCTGCCGTGGCTGGACGCCGAGCGCGGCGCTCGGCAGCTTCGTCTCTTCGAGCCGCTACTGATCCCGGGCCTGCTTCAGACCGAGAACTACGCCCATGTCGTGATGCGCTTGAACGACCTCATGTCGGCCACCGAGGTCGACCAGCAGGTAAGCGCCCGCATGAGTCGACACAAGATCCTCACCGGCGACAGCCCACCGCAGGTGGTGGCTGTGCTGGACGAATCCACGCTCCGCCGCGCGGGCGACGAACACGCCGGCATCATGGCCGAACAGGTCGCCCACCTCATCACCGTCGCCCAGCTGCCGCACGTTCACATCCACGTGATCCCGGCAAGCGCCGGCCTCCACATTGGGCTGTCCGGGCCGTTCGCGCTGGCGCGGGCTGGCGACGGGTCCTGGGTCGGGCACCTCGAAAATCAGCTGGGCGGGATCGTGGTCGACAACGAAGATGGGCTACATACTCTTCATGCGAGGTGGGAGAACGTTCGGAACGAAGCACTCCCGCGCCGACAGTCCGACGAGCTGATGAAGGAAGTGCACGGCCACCATGGACCTCACTAACGCCATCTGGCGCAAGTCCCGGCGCAGCGGATCGTCGGGGGGCAACTGCGTCGAAGTTGCTGACAACCTGCCCGGCGTCATCGGTGTCCGAGACAGCAAGGATCCTGCGGGCCCGATCCTGGCCTTCGCCCCGGCAGCCTGGCGGGCGTTCGTCGCCCAGGTCGCCGGGCGGCCGTAACTATAGTCAGGCGCGCGAGCCCTTTGCGCCGGATCAATGCGCCGCGTTCGACCATGGCTCAAATCGCCGCGCTACCGCGCCGTTAGTCCACCTGCTGAAGGAAGTTGAGAGCCATCATGGACCTCAGTAACGCCCGGTGGCGCAAGTCCACCCGCAGCGGCGCGAGCGGCGGCAACTGCGTCGAGGTGGCGCGCAACCTGCCCGGTGTCGTGGCGGTACGCGACTCGAAAGACGCTGCCGGTCCGGCACTGACCTTCACCCCGGCAGCCTGGGCCAGGTTCGTCGCCCAGGTCGCTGGGCGGCCGTAGCGCCGCGACGCACTACGGCCTCACCCGGCGCATCGGGGAGTCCACAAACCGGGCGGGTTCCCCACATACACAACTGCGGCCCACTACCGCTGATCAGCATGCGTCCTTTCCGAGACTCGCGAACTCATCGACAGATACGCTTCTCTGCACCTCGCCGTTGCCCACAATTTCGGTGATCAGAACCGATCCGGGCCGCATGTCTTCCAATTCAGTAAGCCGGAAGGTCACCGAACGCGAGGTGAAGCTGCTGTCGCTGGCGACACCGAACAGCTGGAAGGCCGCGTTCGGGCTGGGGGCCGGGTCACGTGGGAAGCCCTCCAGACGCACCGTCGTCGGCGAGGTCGCCGCACGCGGTACGGCGTACCGTCGTCCCGGCCAGTAGGGCCAGCTCGTGGAAGTCGCCACGGCGGACGGGGATGGCGAGATCGACGCCCGTTCGGCAAAGAACATAACAACGTCTGGCGGACGGTCCGCGCACCAGGACAAAACCGCAACGGGCTGCCCATCGGCATCCACGCCCACGCCGGTAACGCCTTTGATCTCAGGCGTGCAAGCGGTCAACCCGGCCAGCACGAGAATGGCAGCCGCCAGCAAGACACTGAGCCGCCGCGCCTTCAGCAGCATTTGAACGGCCATGCCCGACGGTCGCAGCGCCGCGTCAACCTGCGACCCCAACTCCGTCACAGACTGATGACGATTAGTGACCCCCGGTCTGTAGCCCGAACAGGTTGTCGAGCACCTTCCTCTGCCACCTCGACAGAACTGCCGAGGTGGCAGCTGAGAGCCTGGAGCTGACGCACCACCCGTCGTCAGTCCTCGTCGAGGAGGCCTCTGTCCCGGTCCCAGAGCAGCCCTTGATGACCGTGGCCGCCGCCTGGCGCTCGTCGCAGGCCCTCAAGCGCCTCAACCAGCGGTGAACCATGCTGACTCCTCAGCGGCAGCCAGAGCCCTCGTTCCCCGTCCTGATGGCTGGCTACGTCATCGACTTCCATCACCGGTCAGTCTGCTCGAAGTGCTCTGACGACGGATGCCCGCGACTGACGGCGGCCGGCGAGACCCTACGCGCCTGGAGGTACCGGAAGAGCCGACGTGAAGGCCGGTGACGTGTTGTATCTGACCACTTCAGCAAGCCCACAGTTCGCACAACCGATCCTCTGCCGCCTGATTAAAATCCGCAGGGATCTCCACACTTATGACGGGTGGGTGTGGCTTGACGGGCTACCAACTGCACCAAGAAGGCGAAGCTATAGCCCGCAGGGAGTTGTTTGCTCTTAGAAAGGGCGTGCAGATACTGCCATTGGACAACGAAAAGCCCCACCAATAGCAGTTTGAAGCCCTCAAGGCACCGGGAGATGGACCAACCTGAACTGTACTCGCCGGCCCTCCGCCTCAACTCCCATCCAGGCCGCTAGGAGCACACACCGGATCTTCGCGCCTAACGTGCCGCCGCGCCGCTCGACCCGATTGCGATCCACCACCGCTGGCTTCGAAGATGAGCAAATTCCAACCATCGAGCTATTTGCGCCCCTAAAAGAGCCGCGGTCTTTCGCTGCGATCGTCACCACGACGTATCACCCTGTCTTTACCTGCACTCCGACGGGTGGATGGGACCACCCCAGGCTTAACAAGATCGATCTTCGCTAGCGCGACACCCAGTCCAGCGCCACGGATAGCACGCTCAGCAAGGTCAAGATTGACCTTGCTGAAAAAGAACAGTGAATCCGCAAGCTTTCCAGGCTTGTCAGTAGCTATTGCAAAAACAATCTTCCAGTCCCCCAAGGCTCCCACCCTGGCAGCCTGAGCCATTTTGTTGAAGTGTTGTAGAACAGCGCTCTGATACTGCCTACTGTCACTAAAGAGTCGAGCCGAAACCGCACCCTGCGCAAAAAGGTGAGAAAGCGTAGGCGAGGACTCTTTCATTTTCTTCACACAAATCAGCTCCTTGCGACGCGTCAGCAGATCGCAAATTTCTACTTTTAGATTCCTTCCTCCTTTGCTGTAGAAAAGGGACTGATCCAAAACCACGTGGTCGATGTTACTACCCAACGCCTCGAGATTGTAATCGCCTTCATCTTCCGCTCCAGCAAACCAGGAGCGCAGCGACAATTCTTCAGTCAGGTCAGGAATTCGCCGGATCCGTTCCTGCAGGCCCGCAAGGTGGTCTCTATCGATGCGATACCATGCGCCAGCGCATGGCGCATAAATCCCCTCGCCTAGCTCCACCTCTGCCACAACGTAGGGCATGAGCGAGGTCTTAACAGGCTTCTCGACGCCCTCGTAAAAGGCATGAACTTGAACTGATGCCATCGGATCGGGGATGTCCCATTGAGAAACGGCCCCCAAGACGGCATCCTTGTTTATCTCACCTTGAACTTGGTAAGACTTGCGACCCCATTTAAGAAGAACACGATCAGGCCTGGCCAGCCGATCCGAGTCGGGATTCATAAATTCGATGTCCTCGCCACCCGACAGGATCTTCTTATCCAACTCCGCTTTAAGTTTCAAGTGGAGTTCGCCTCTTGTGCGGGGAACGCGAGTAAAGTAATCCAAGAACGGAAACTTCTCTTTGTACTCCCGCGAATCATACGCCGCGATTACTTCATCAAGCTTCTCCGGCAACGATCTATAACTAAAGGACTTCATCGTGAGCCGTAGGGAATCACCCCCCGCCACACCCGTGCCAAGCTCTTCTGGTGGCTTTCCTTCTAAGTATCGAACGAGATCAGCGGTGGGTTCGATGCCAAGCTTGTGCAGAGAGCCAGCCGACGGCATCGAGATAACTTGACTTCGTCCCGAGCCGACGATCGCCCGTGTATCTACACCCCTCAGCGCTTCAGGGTCAACTACATTCGCCGCCACCCTCAGGCCAAATCCAGCCTCAATCGAACTTGAATCAACCGCGTGACGACCTGTGCCGTAGACGAGCAGGAAGCGGTGGCCGCTTCGCTCTATTCGGACTACCGCCCCTGTGCTCTGATTCTTGAGCCCAATTATTTCCTCTGCAGTCTGGTCGAGCGCCAAAAGCATCAAGTCTTTCTGCCATTTGGGTACATTAACCTTGGCAGTCTTAACGTACAGGCCGATCTCTAGGCCAACTATCTCCTTGACGGGGACTGGCTTATATTCCTCGTCGACCACAGCCCTGAGACCCCAATCACCCTCGTCGAGATCATCGCGAAGCTTGAATAGGACTAGATCCACTTCCCCTCCCAACGACAAGGAATAGGCCAGGCTAACGGACCAGTCGTAGTCGGTGAAGGATGCGATCGCCCTTCAGTCGGATTAATGACGGCGCTCTTGACGGCTCGCCAACGCCAAACGCACAACCGCGCTGTGGCAATGGAGCCAGCGGACAAGTCCACCCCACCGATCCGCCCTGGTCATCCATCCTGGGGCATCCATCCTGGGCGAGGAATTGCCGAATAGGCCTGTTGTAGATCAAGGCACCGCGCTCCGCGCGGTGCGGGCGGCAAGCCCGGCCGGCGGCAAGCCGCCGGGAAACCGCCCCCACGGTCGGATCTCAGCGCAGCGCGAGTTCGTCCGGGAAGCGCTCATGAAGCGCGGCGACCGCATCCTTCAGGCAGTAGTCGAGGCTGTGGCCGTCGACCCTGATCGACGCGCCGTCGAGCCCCTGACCCGAGATCACCACGGTCCAGGGCTTGCGCTCCCGCTCCCCGTCAATCTTGACCAGCCCGACCAGACCCATCTCCCCCAGGTGCTCCAGCACCTCCAGCACGCACTCGTCCCACCTCATCCACGAATGGGACCACCAAGACCGCTACGGAAGCCAGCCGGTCGGTCCGGTCGTGCGTCAGGGCTTCTGAGCCACCCCCGCTTTATGGAGCTTCTTGACCATGGCCTGATGGCCATGGGGAGGAAGTCGTCCGTGGCAGCACCGAAGAAGTACCCCGACGAGCTACGTCCGCGCTGTGCGCTTGTACCGCGAGTCGGACCCGAAGCCGGTGATCCGGCGCCTGGCCGAGCAGCTGGGCGTGCATCACGAGGCATTGCGGAACTGGATCCGCCAAGCCGAGGCCGACGCCGGCGAGCGTCACGACCGGCCGACCAGCAAGATGGCTGAGGAGAACCGCCAGCTGCGCAGAGAAGTCACCGAGCTGCGGCGGGCGAACGAGATCCTGAAAGCGGCGAGCGCGTATTTCGCGGCGGAGCTCGACCCGACCCGGCGACGGTCATGACGTTCATTTATGAACACCGTGACCAATTCGCGGTCGCGCTCCTGCTACGGGTCCTGAACATCGACGCCTCGACCTACTACGCGTGGGTCAGGCAGGCCGAGCAGCCCTGCGACCGCGACGTGGTCGACCTGGGCCTGTTGTCGAACATCTACGAGATCTGGGAGACCTCCGGACGCACCTACGGCGCGGACCGGGTGCACCGGCAGCTACGCCGTGACGGCATCGGTGTGGGTCGCAAGCGGGTCGAGCGGTTGATGGCGGCCCACGGCTGGCAGGGTGCGTTCCTGCGTCGAGGCTGGCGCGGCGGCTCCACCCGGCAGGATCCACGGCACACGCCGGCGCCAGATCTGGTCAACCGGCAGTTCACCGCCGCCGGGCCGAACCGGCTCTGGGTCGCCGACCCCACCCGCATCCCCTGCGGCGAGGGCGTGTTCTGGCTCGCCGCGGTCCGGGATGCGTTCTCCCGCCGGACCGTCGGCGGGAAGACCTCCGACCGCTGCGACACCGACCTGATCCTCGCCGCCCTCGAATACGGCATCTGGTCCCGCGACGTCCGCGACGGCCAACTGATCCACCACTCGGACCGTGGGTCGAACTACACGTCGTTTCGCTTCGCGGAACGCTTACAGGACAACGGGATCCTGCCGTCGATGGGCTCCGTCGGCGACTCCTACGACAACGCCCTGATGGAGAACTTCTGGTCCACGCTGAAGATCGAACTCGTCTACCGCACGAGCTGGCGGACCCGCGACGAGGCCGAGAACGCGATCTTCGCCTACATCGACGGCTGGTACAACACCCGCCGCATCCAGAAGGAACTGGGCTACCTCAGCCCGGACGAGTAGGAGACCGCCTGGCACAGCCGCCAGACGCAACCCTCCGAGCCACCTATCGCCATCCCTGCACCAGCCGGGAGCAGGTAACCACCGCTCCATCAAAGCGGGGGAACTCATTCGCACCTCGGATTCCAGCTTTGACCGATAGGCGCGTTTCCGTCGAAGGACCGGGTCGTTTACCAAGGTTGGGTACGCTTGAGGTCGCGGATGCCGCGTTGAGCCGCAAACCCTGCTCTGTTTGGACGCCAGCACTACGGGTAGGCCTCGACTGTGGGTGGTAGCTGCCGTTAACGCGGGCATGGTACGGTGCCGTCCTTCGGACGCGATCTTTAGGCAGCGCGCACATCGCCGTGCGGCATGCAGTCGTTAGCCGCGGGCAACCAGAGGCTACCGGAATGGTTAGGGGGTAGCGGTGGCACTCTTTCCAGGTCACCGCCCAAACGGCACTGTCTCGGCCGTTACGCCCAAAGTCGCCCAAACCCCTCTGGTCGATGCTATCGCTACCGCCCCCGATGCCTCGCTGGCCCAACTGCCCTGCTACGACATCCTGATCCGGCCACTTCAAGGCATCGATCTGCTGCCAGTCATGCAGTCGGTAGGACCCACAGTGAGGCAGCTCTATCCTCAGGGGGACCAGCAACTCTTCCGGAGGCTAGGCGAGGTTCTAGACGGGCAAGCTAGGTGCACCGTCGCCGTAGCCCTCGGGCGTGCCGGAGGCCAACATCTGGTCGGGGTAGCGGTTGAAACGCCAAAGGGCCCGGACCGCTTCAAGCTCAGCACGCTCTGGGTTGACCCGACAATGCGCCGAAGAGGCGTGGGCCGTCGTTTGGTGCAGAATTGTCTTTGCAGATGGGCTCGAGAAGAGACGGAAGTCGGATTTCTGACAGTGCGGAACCAGCACTCCGCGAGCGTACGCTCACTTCTGGTACCGTTCGGCTTTGACCAAGCTTCTCTTGAGTTGAACAGATACGGCTTTGGCGAGGATGAGCTTGTCCTGCAGTGGTCACTGGCGGAGCAGCTCGCGGCGGCGGACTTCGCAACACCTTCCATGCTTGACAACGCCGAACTAAAGTAAGGCACCTGCACCCCCCGTCGAGTGCCCTCACGCTCGGCTACACCCCTCGGTTCTTCGAAGGTGAAGCTTAATGGGCTTCTTCGCGGTCGTCCGCCATCCCAGGCCACCTGCATTCGAAGTCTGCAAGCTTGACATCAATCTGTGGTGCCTGCCGGGCCTATTTCGCAGGTCCTTGTTCTTGTGTGACATCGGCTTGAAGGTAAGACCATCCTCCTCAGCGTTGGACTCCTTCCGGATCGCCGTACCTTTCGGAACCGCTGAAGGGGAGTTGACAGACGTAATTCCCCGGATGCTGAATCGCACCGCAGACCTGAATCTTGTCTTCGGCAATACGGCCGTCAGTGTTGCCACAGACGGGAACGGAGAGCGGGTCTACGACGACGGTGATGGGCCGATGATCCTTATGTCACTCGACACAAGAAAATGCGTTCGCGACTCGAAGATAAGCACGGCAGAGTTCTCACTGTGGGAGATTTTCCCGGCTCGAGCGATAGAGGCAGAGGAGGAGGTTTACCTCAGATTTCGCCTTCCGGTCAGGAACCCTGGGCGGATGTGGACTTGGCACCGCCTCGGACACCGCCGTGCGGGCGCACTTCTCGATATGCGAGTAAATGAGCTCCGCGAGACGGTTGCGGTTTCATCGGACCTTGACTGGTCACATCTGGTCGTGGACGTGCAGCATGTCAACTGTCTTGCCGTAGTGCCTGCCTCACTGCAGAGCTACCAGCAGGCGCCCGAGATGCACTACACGCGAATTCTCGAGGGCCTCGTGTGGGAACCATATCTCGATCGTGCGATAAACCTGTTCAGCAAAAGCAAGGTCCTCGTCTACTTCTGGCGAAGCAAGGGCGTAGTTTCTCGAGATAACGAGTTCCGGTCCTTTGCGGCGTTTTCGAGAGCTCGCGGTGGTTCGGTCATGCGGACGGCTATGACCGCAGCTCTCTTCGTTTCCGTTCTCCTGTTTCTTACCCAGGACCCGGTTACATTTGAGCGGAGCTACCTCTTTAGGGCATTCAGTGGGACCTGGACGGCGATGCGCAGTCATCTGCTGCTCCTCGGCGGCGGCGCCGGCACTCTGCTAATTGCTAGCAAATTTGCTGCACCGGCTCTGCGATACATCCCTCTTCTGAAGAAGTTGCCCAAGTGGGCGCGCGGAGTGGAGCAGAAGATATACCGGAGCCGCAGATACAGAAATGGCTAGCCTCAGGCCGGGTACTGGCAATCTCTTTGTCGAGCCTGTCGGCAGGGATGGACCAGCCCTGGCTCATCAGGCGGACCAGGTAGCACGACAGGAGCAGGCGACCCGGCCATAGGGTGGAGGTCCGTTCATCCGGTCACACGGCCCCTTAACCTCAGTGTGAGCCGGCGGGCGTTGGGGATAGGTTGCACTCCGCTCATCAACTTCATCGGGCACACTCTTGAACAGAACTGAGGCCGACAGGGCGCCGTCTGCCGCGCCAGTCCCACCCTGGGACTGGCTTGCCGCTGGATCACAGGTCGCGGCGCCATCTCCACCGGCGGGACGTTCCCGCCCCTCCCCCACAGCTGCTGCCCGACTCGGGGACTATCAAGCGGGGGCCTGAAGATGACCCACGACGGCACAGCCAGCCCGATCTGAGACGAGGTTCGACTCAGTCGACCCTCAGGGCGTCTCCAGGGCACCGGATGCCGCCCGACGTTTGACCATGAATGACGCCTCAACATCGAACCAGCTCAAGCCTTGATCAGGTCTCTGAGCTGGGGGGCGACGGACGAGTCGACCTGTACGCCGGATTCTGTGCGCGGCGCGTACCCCAAAGGGGTTCCGCGCCGGCGGCGGCCATCCATCTCGGCCTGCCGTTGCCGGCAGGCTCTAGCGGCCTACCCGCAGACATCGGGCGGGCAGCCCTCAAGCGTCTGCGCCGGGTCGTCATCTTGCGGTGACGGCCCTTGCTTGGCCTTGCTCCGGGTGGGGTTTACCGAGCCACCCCGGTCACCCGGGGTGCTGGTGGGCTCTTACCCCACCGTTTCACCCTTACCGTCCCCGTTGGGGTCGGCGGTCTGTTTTCTGTGGCACTGTCCCGCGGGTCGCCCCGGGTTGCCGTTAACAACCACCCTGCCCTGTGGAGTCCGGACGTTCCTCGGCGGCGGGCCGGAGCCCGCCGACGCGACCGCCCGGTCGACTCGTCCGTCGCGCTCCCATCCTAACGACGGACGCTCTTCCAGTATTGCCGCCCCGCCTGGGCAAGATCGGGCAGCTCATAGGCGATCCGGCGACGCCAGCCTAAAAGGCGGCGGCTAGCCTCGTGGGGCTATGGATCTCTCCCACGCCGCGCTGCTGCTCGCCGCCGGTCTCGCCGCTGGCACGGTCAACGCGGTGGCCGGTGGCGGTTCGCTGATCACCTTCCCGGCGATGATCGCGGTCGGGTTGCCGCCGGTGCCGGCGAACGTGAGCAACTCCGTCGCCGTGTTCCCCGGGTACGTGGCCAGCGTGGCGGGCAGCCGGCAGGACCTGCCGCGCCCTCGGGCGCTGGCCACGCTGGTGCCGACCACCATCGTGGGCACGATCGTCGGGGCGCTGCTGTTGCTGGCCACCCCGGCCCGCGCGTTCGAGCTGGTCGTACCGTTCCTGGTGCTCGGCGCGACCGCGGTCCTGGCCTTCCAGGACCCGCTGCGCCGGCTGGTCGGTCACCCCCGCGACCTGTCGCCACGGCGGCGGACGGTCGCGGTGCAGACGATGGTCGCGCTCGGCGCGGTGTACGGCGGGTACTTCGGCGCGGCGCTCGGGGTGATGCTGGTCGCCGGCCTGGCTCTGGTGCTGGACGCGACGCTGGCGCGGGTGAGCGCCATCAAGAATCTGCTCTCCGCATTGGTGGGGCTCACGACGCTTGTGGTGTTCGCCCTGTTCGGCCCGGTGAACTGGGCGGCGGTCGCGGTGGTCGCGCCGGCGACGCTGATCGGGGGGTACGCGGGCGCCCGGCTCGTCCGTCGGCTGCCGCCGGTGCTGCTCAAGACGCTGATCGTGGTGTTCGGTACGACGATCGGCCTCTACCTGCTCTGGCGTGCCCTGCACTGAGCGGCGTCAACGCCAAGATCCGCGCAACTTCCGGGATGTTGCTGCCTCAGCGAGCCCGGAGGCAGCAATATCCCCGAAAGTGCGCGGATCTCGAACGGCGCAGCGGACCGGCGGGAGCCGGGGGTCAGTACGCCTCGCCGACCGGCTCCTCGGCGGTGTTCTCGGCACTCGCGGCGCTGCGGTTCCAGCGGGACCACAGCACCCGCTCGCCGTAGCCGGCGGCCATCACGTGCGCGAAGGCCAGGTAGACCAGCACGCCGACGGCGAGCACCCCGAAGCCGACCCAGAACGGCAGCGACAGCGAGCGCTCGGCGAGCTTTCCGGAGATGATCGGCGCGGGCGCGGCGGCGCCCCAGCGGACCAGGTTGAACGCGCCGGTGGCGAGCCTGCGGTCGCTGGAGCCGAGGCCGAGCGCCAGGTCGGTGAGGTTGGCGTTGGCCAGGCCCATGCAGAGGCCGGCGAGCACGAGCACCACGAGCGCCTCGGCGGTGCTGGTGGAGGTGGCGAAGAGGACCATGCAGACCAGCAGCCCGGCGATGGCCACGCCGACGGTCTGCACCGCGCCGATCCGGTGGGCCAGCCGGTGGCCGATCACCAGGATGCCGGTGGCCAGGCCGAGCCCCCAGCCGGTGAACGCGAGCCCCAGCGGGACGACGTCCAGGCCGAGGAAGAGCGGCGTGTAGCCGAGCACGACGAAGAACACGAAGTTGTACGCGGCGGTCACCACGCAGAGGGCGATGAACGCCGGTCGGCGGTAGGTGGCGAAGATCTGGCCGACGCGTACCGGGGCCTGCCGGTTGGTGGGTTCGCGCAGCTTGCGGGCGGCCACGCCGAGCGCGAGCACCATGAAGACGCCGCAGACGAAGAACGGCAGCCGCCAGCTGACCTGGCCGAGCAGGCCGCCGATCAGCGGTCCGACGGCGAAGCCGAGGCCGAGGGCTGTCTCGAACAGGCCGACCACCCACTCCCGGTCGACGGCCAGGTTGACCAGCACCACCATGGCGGTGGCGAAGAACATCGCGTTGCCCAGCCCCCAGACGCCGCGCAGCACGGACAGCTGCACGATGTTGTCGCTGAACGAGGCGAGGATGGCGGCCAGCCCGACCACCGAGACCCCGGTGATCAGCACCGGCTTGAACCCGAACCGGCCGCTGGCGAGCGTCGCCGGGATCATGCCGAGGGCCATGACCGCGATGTACGCGGTGAACAGCAACTCGACCTGCCAGGCGGTGACCCCGATCGCGTCGCCGATGGCCGGCAGGATCGGGTCGACCACGGCGATGCCGGCGATCGCGAGGAAGGCCACCAGTGTGGTGGCGTAGATGGCACTGCGGTTTGGTTCGGATGACCCATCCACTCCGACTCCCCAATTAGCTGTATCGTACAGGTATTTACCCTGTATCATACAGCTATGAGCGACGACCACGAGAGCACCCTCGGCCGGATCGAGACCGAGGTGGCCCTGTTGATGCGCTTCGGCGAGGCCACCCGGCGGGCCACCGGCACCGCCGAGCACCGAGTGCTCGACCGCGCGGCGTACGTCATCCTGCGGCACCTGGACGCCGCCGGCCCGCAGAACGTCTCCGCCCTCGCCGCGCGACTCAACCTGGACGGCTCGACGGTGACCCGGCAGGTCTCCGCCCTGCAACGCGACGGCCTGATCGTCCGCGCCCCCGACCCGACGGACGGCCGAGGCACGGTCATCTCCCCCACCCCGGCCGGGCTACAGCGGATGGCCGCCGTGCAGGCCGCCCGCACCCGGCTCTACGGCGACATGCTGGCCGACTGGAGCACCGAGGACCGGGCCACCCTGGCGACCCTACTGGGCCGCCTCAACCAGGCCCTGGTGAACCGCAACCGCCGCTGAGCCCGCCTCCCCGGTGGCGTGCGCCCGGACGGCGCGCCAACGCCCCACCGTCGCCCCGGGCGCCGACCTCGCGGCGGGCGCCCGGGGAACGGGGTCAGGCGACCGGTTCGCGGGCCGAGTCGGCGTCGCGGTCGGCGCCGGGGGTGATGCGGGGGTCGCCCTCGTCGGCGAAGTAGTCGTCCGGCGTGGTGCCGTCGACTCCCTCGGGCGCCTTGGCGGCCCGCAGGACCAGCGTCAACAGCGCGGCGACCGCCAGGTTGACCAGCACGGCCACGATGCCGACGTAGATCGTCTTGGGCGTGTCGAACCCGAACTTCTCCAGCGGGAACGCCGACCCGCCGAAGTGCTTCCGGGTGGGGCTGGCCACCTGGTAGAGCATCCACATGCCGAGCCCCATCCCGGCGACCCAGCCGGCGATCAGGGCGGTCCGGTGGAACCAGCGGGTGTAGAGGCCCAGCGCCACGGCCGGCAGCGTCTGCAGGATGATCACGCCGCCGATGAGCTGGAGGTCGATCGAGAACTGCGGGTCGAGGAACACGATGCAGGCCACGGCCCCGACCTTGACCACCAGCGAGGCGATCTTCGAGACGTTCGCCTCCTGCGCCGGGGAGGCGTCCCGCTTCAGGTACTCCTTGTAGATGTTGCGGGTGAACAGGTTCGCCGCCGCGATCGACATGATCGCCGCCGGCACCAGCGCGCCGATGCCGATGGCGGCGTACGCGACCCCGGCGAACCAGTCCGGGAACTGCTTGTCGAACAGCAGCGGCACGATCGTGTTGTTGTCGACGCTGCCCGCCTTCGCCCCCGCCAGCGGCTTCACCCCGGCCGCGATGGCCATGTAGCCGAGCAACGCGATCAGACCGAGCAGCAGGCTGTACGCCGGCAGCGCCGACATGTTGCGCTTGATCACGTCGCGGTTCCGGCTGGCCAGCACGCCGGTGATGCTGTGCGGGTAGAGGAACAGCGCCAGCGCCGAGCCGAACGCCAACGTGACGTACTGCAGCTGGTTGTTGCCGTTGAGCAGGATGCCGTCGTTCGGGTTCGGTGACGCCTGGAACTTCGCGTCCGCCGCGTCGAAGATGTCGCCCCAGCCACCGAGCTTGTACGGCAGGTAGATGACCGCCACCAGGATGACGATGTAGATCAGGCTGTCCTTGACGAACGCGATCAGCGCCGGAGCGCGCAGCCCGGACTGGTAGGTGTACGCCGCCAGGATCGCGAACGCGATGATGATCGGCAGGTGCCGGGCCAGGGTGCTCTCACCCGTGACGCCCATCGTCTTGAGGACCGCCTCGATGCCGACCAGTTGCAGCGCGATGTAGGGCATCGTGGCCACGATGCCGGTGATCGCGATCAGCAGCGCCAGCACCGGCGAGTCGAACCGCGTACGGACGAAGTCGGCCGGGGTGACGAAGCCGTGCCGGTGCGAGACCGACCAGAGCCGGATCAGCACCAGGAAGACCAGCGGGTAGACGACGATCGTGTACGGCACCGCGAAGAACCCGGCCGCCCCGGCTCCGAACATCAACGCCGGCACCGCCACGAAGGTGTACGCGGTGTAGAGGTCACCGCCGACCAGGAACCAGGTGATCCAGCCGCCGAAGCTGCGCCCGCCCAGGCCCCACTCGTCGAGGTGCGCCATGTCCTTCGGCCGCCGCCACCGCGCGGCCACGAAGCCCATCGCGCTGACCAGCAGGAACAGCAGGGAGAAGACGATGATCTCGGTGAGATGGTCACGCCACATCAGTGCTCACCCCGCTTCTTGGTCATCTGGTAGACCAGCGTCGTCGTGGAGACACCGAGCAGGATCCAGGCCAGTTGCAGCCAGTAGTAGCGCGGGAACCCGAAGATCCGGGGCGCGTCGCCGTTGAAGAACGCCGGGATCAGCGGCACCACGATGGGGAGAAAGAGCAACCAGTTCCAGGGACTGTGGTCCTTCGCCCGGGTTGGCGCCGTGGTGGGCGCCTCCGGTTCCGGTGCAGGCATCTGACACACCTCCGGGGAGTCGAGGCACTCGATGTAACGGCCGGAGGCTACGACTCTGTGACCGCCGTCACGATCAGCGCCCGGACGGCTCTGCGCCGAACGGCGCACCGGCTGCGCCGAACGGCGCGACAGTTCCGCTGGCGGGCGAGGTGCGACCGGTGCCGGAGGGGCGCGGCTCAGGCGGCGGGCAGGTGCGCGGTGTCGTTGACCGTGCGGACCGCGATGCCGCCGTCGGGCCACATGTCGAGCACCGAGATGCCGGCCGCGTCCAAAAAGAGCCGGTGCAGGAAGGCGTCGCTGGCGGCGAGGGCGTCGCGCAGCGCCAGCTTGATCGGCGAGACGTGCGAGACGACCACCACGGTCTCCCCGGGGTACGCCGCCGGCAGCGCGTTGACGACCCGGTGGACGCGTTCGGCCACCTGCGTGAACGACTCGCCGCCCGGCGGGGCGATCCGTGGCGAGGCGAGCCAGGCGTCCATCTCCCCCGGCCACTCCTGGCGTACCTCGGCGAAGGTGCGCCCCTCCCACTGCCCGAAGTCGCACTCGATCAGGTCGGTCTCGGTGCGGACCGGCACGTCACCGAGCGCCCCGGCGATCGCCGCGGCGGTGGCCGTACACCGGGACAGGGGTGAGCTGAGCACGGCCGCGACGGACGGGGCCAGCGCGGCCACCCGGGCGCCGGTGGCGCGGGCCTGGGCCCGGCCGCGCTCGGAGAGCGGCACGTCGCCGCGGCCGGAGTAGCGGCCCTGCTCGGTGTACGCGGTCTCGCCGTGCCGCACGAGGATCAGGCGGGTGGCCGTGAAGCTCGGGCGGGGCTCCCAGGAGGCCGGCGCGGTGGCCGGGTCGCTGCCCGTCGTGGCGCCCCCGGCCGGGGCGCTGGCCGAGGCCGGTGCGCCGAGGGAGGCCGGCGGCGGGGTGGGCCGGCCGGCGGCGGCGTCCATGGCGGCGTTGGCCAGCGCGTCGGCGTGCCGGTTCTGCTCGCGGGGAATCCAGGTGAAGCGGACCGCGCCGAAGCGGCCCACCAGCGTGGCCGCCTGGGCGGCGAGCGGCCGCAGGCCCGGGTGCTTGATCTGCCACCGGCCGCACATCTGCTCGACCACCAGCTTGGAGTCCATCCGGACGTCCACCTCGGCGGCATTCAGCTCGGCGGCGGCCCGCAGACCGGCGATCAGGCCCTGGTACTCGGCGACGTTGTTGGTCGCCGTACCCAGCGACTCGGAGCGCTCGGCGAGCACCTCGCCGGTCTCCGGGTCGCGCACCACCGCGCCGTAGCCGGCCGGCCCGGGGTTGCCCCGGGACCCGCCGTCAGCCTCGACGACGACCACGCGCGGCGCCACGACCTACAGGCCCGACTCGTTGGTACGGACCATGATCCGCCGGCAGTCCTCGCAGCGGACCACGTCGTCCGGGGCCGCCTTGCGGATGCGGGCCAGGTCGGCGCCGGAGAGGTCCAGCCGGCAGCCGCCGCAGCGGCCCGCGGTGAGCAGCGCCGCGCCCAACCCGGTGTCCGCGCGGATCTTGTCGTAGAGGGTGACCAGCTCGGCCGGGAGGTCGGCCGCGAGCGGCTGCCGGGCCCCCCGCTTGAACTCCTCGTCCTTGGCGATCTCGGCCAGCGCGTCGTCACGGCGCTGCTCGGTGGCGGCCCGCTTCTCCCGGGTGTCGGCCAGCCGCTGCTCCACGCCGTCCAGCACGCCCTGCGCGGTCTCCCGCTGCTCCATCAGCTCCAGCTCGGCGTCCTCCAGGTCGCCCTGGCGCCGGTTGAGCGAGGCCAGCTCGTGCTGGAGCGCCTCCAACTCCCGGGCCGGGCCGGTGCCGGCGGCGAGTCGGTTCTGGTCCTTCTCCTTGCGGGCCCGCACCTGCTCGACGTCCTTCTCCAGGCGGGCGATGTCCCGGTCCAGGTCGTCGACCGCGACCTGGGCGCGAACCCGCTCGTCCTCCAGCGACGACAGCTCCCGGGCCAGCGCCTCCAGTTCGGCCCGCTCCGGCAGCGAGCGGCGGCGGTGCGCGAGCTGGGCGAGGTTGGTGTCGATCGCCTGAAGGTCGAGCAGGCGGCGCTGGACCTGGGGGTCAGCCTTCACGGTCGGGCTCCTTGTCGTCCACAACGGGTGCGGCGGCGTGCATGGTCCACGGATCGGTGTCCAGGTCGGACACCAGCGTCTCGACGCCCGGCGCCTCTCGCAGGAGGGCGGCCAGGTCGTCCAGCCACGGTCGTTCGGTCGCCCAGTGGGCGGCGTCGATCAGGGCGGGACCATCGGCGGCGAGGTGCTCGCTGGCCGGATGGTGCCGCAGGTCGGAGGTGAGAAACGCGTCCACCCCGGCGGCGGTCGCGGCGCCGAGGAAGCTGTCCCCCGACCCACCGCTGACGGCGAGGGTACGAACCCTACGCCCGGGATGCCCCGCGGCGCGAACTCCCCAGGACGTGACGGGGAGCACGGCGGCGGCGTGCCGGGTCAGCTCGGCGAGGGTCATCGGGCGGGGCAACTCCCCGATCCGGCCGATGCCCCGGTCGTCGCCGTGAGCGGCCGAGCCGGCCGCCGGCCGCTGCAACGGGCGCAGGCCGGTCAGGCCGAACCGGGCGGCGAGGGCGTCGGAGACGCCGGGGGACGCGACGTCGGCGTTGGTGTGCGCCACGTACAGCGCCACGCCGGCCCGGATCAGCTGGTGGACGATCCGCCCCTTGACTGTCGTCGCAGCGACCGAGGAGACCCCCCGCAGCAGCAGCGGGTGATGCGCGACGATCATGTCCGCGCCGACGGTCAGCGCCTCGGCGACCGTCTCGGGCACCACGTCGACCACGCAGAGCACCCGGCGGACCGGGGCGCTCGGCTCGCCGAGCACCAGGCCGACGCGGTCCCACTCCTCGGCCCAGCTCGGCGGATAGCGCCGTTCCAACTCGGCGACGACGTCCGTCACCGTGGCTGTGGATGCGCTGATGCTCACGGCGGGCCAGCTTACCGGCGCGGGGACCTTCGGGCGGCGACGCCCGGCCCGGCCGCGCCGGTCTGTCGACCCGTGGGAGGCGACCGGCGGGCGCTCAGGCGGCCCGGTACGCGACGGTCCGCAGCGCGGCCAGCGGCATCTGCCAGGGGAACGCGTGCAGGTGCTGCTCACCCGTCCCGGGCGGGTGCAGGGCGACCACATGATCACCGAAGAGCACCGTGACGCCCCAGTCGGCCAGCCGGGCCACACCGGCCCGGAACGCCGGGTGGGCGGCCATCGCGACATTGGTGTACGGCACCGCGACGATCGGAACGCCCTTGCCCTGCGCCTCGACGAGCAGCCCGAGAGCGAGGGTGTCGGCGATGCCGGCCGCCCACTTGTTGACCGTGTTCACGGTCGCCGGGCAGACGATCATGGCGTCGGCCGGCGGCAGCACGTCCGGGTCGCCGGGATTCTTGTAGTGCGTCCGCACCGGGTGGCCGGTCTGCCGGACCAGGGCCGGCCGGTCGACGAACTTGGCGCCGTCCGGCGTGGTGATCACGCAGACGTCCCAGTCATCCGACTGGGCCAGCTCGACCAGACGGCCGACGTGGCGGGCCAGCGGCGAACCGCAGGCGATGACGTAGAGCACCGCACGGTGCTCGCTGGTGTGTGGTGCGCCGGTCATCAAGCCGGCTCCGCGCTCATACCCCTACTCCCATGTGCTCAGCCAACTCCGCTACCGGAGAAGGCGGCGCACCACGTGTGCGACGAAGGACGTCCGACATCACCTCGTGGGCGATCGGCCGGCAGCGGATCTCCGACGGCGCGAGCCGATCGCCGAGCAGCAGCATCTCGCCGGCGTTCGCCACGTCGCCGATCTGGGCGTACCCCCGGGCGATGTCGAGCAGGTGGTGGGCGCGGCGCTCGGGCAGCAACGCGTTGAACGCGGGCTCCACGATGCGTACCTGGTGCACCTCCACCGCGCGGCCCCCGTCACCCAACTCGACGGCGGCGGCGGCCCGGTGCAACTCGACGTTCGTCGGGCCGAACGAGGTCCAGTAGTGGTTGTGGTCGCCGCCGAGCAGGGTGGCGGCCTCCTGCGCGCAGTTGATCAGGTCGTCGACGCTTGCCGAGTCACCGATCCGGGACGCGGCCATGGCCCCCTGCAACAGCAGCATCCCGTAGACCGACAGCCGGGCCGGGGAGACCTCGTTGCTGCCGCCGGGAGCCAGCCGGTTGGCGATCTGGACGTTCAGCTCCAGCGCCGGCCGGGCCCGCCCCATGGCGACCAGGGCGTTGCAGACCCGGGTGGTGGCGATGCCGGCCAGCAGCGGGTCGTCGGCCCGCTGGGCCACCGCCATCGACCGGTCGGCGGCCAGCCAGGCCAGCTCGCACTCACCGAGCTTGCGCAGCACCGACGAGGCGATCTGGTAGACCTGCCCGAGCAGGTGGGCCGCCTCCGGCGCCTGCGCTCCCCCGTAGGCGGCGTCGGCCGCCTGAGCGTCGCGCAGCAGCTTGGGCAGCGCCCGGGTGAGCATCCCGTAGCGGCCGTACTGGTAGGTGAGCCAGGCGTGGTTGACGGCCTTGCGCATGTCGTCCAGCGGAGGCGGGTACGGCACGGCGTCGAAGTAGGCGCTCATCGAGTCGTACCGCTCCAGGGCGGCCCGGATCTCCTGCACCTCGACCTGGTCGATGCAGTTCAGCGCGTCGGTACGCCGCTCCGGGTCACGGCCCAGCAGCAGTTGCACGTCCATCTGCAGGATGTCGGCGATCTCGTAGAGGACGGAGAACTTGTCCAGCCGGCGGACGCCCCGCTCGACCTTGTCCACCCAGCTCTTCGACTTGCCCAGACGGTCGGCGAAGACCTGCTGCGACATCTTGCGTCGCCCCCGCCAGTAGGCCACTCGCCGTCCAATGGGTAGCTCGTCCATCTCCCCATCCCTCCCCTGCCGCCGCCACCCATCGGTTGGCGGCGATGTCCGCGGGTGCGGCGATCCGTCGTTCGTCTTGCAGTTTTCGCTGGTCGCACAGCCTGTACGTCAGCCGGACAGCCAGTCCTCGTACTTTTCGTGCAAGTTGCACGAGCCGTTCGTCAACCTCAACGATCGTGGGTTACGGCAGTGACGGTGCTCGACATGCGACCTGGCGTTCGCCGGGCCCGACGAGGGGAGATGGCACACATGTGGGGGAACGTCGTACCGCGCGTCGCCGAACTGTCGCCGCTGGAACGCGTCCGGCTGCGCCGGGTCGCCATCCGGTACGCCGTACACGGCTGGGAGGTGACCCCCGGCGCCTGCCTCGCCCGCAGCCGGTTCGTGTGCGGTCGGGCCGGCTGCCCCACGGTGGGCTGCCACCCCGCCCTGGAGAACTGGGAGCTGGCCGCCACCACCGATCCGGCCCGGGTGGCCACCTGGTGGCGCACCCGCCCGCACGGCGTGCTGCTGCCCACCGGCCGGACCTTCGACGTGCTGGAGGTGCCGGCCCACCTCGGCCGGCACGTGCTCGACGCCGTGCAGGTCCACCCGGCCGGCACCGGCGTACGCGGGCCCGTGCTGGTCACCCCCACCGGCCGGTGGATGTTCCTGGTCCGCCCGGGCGACCCGCTCCGACCGGAGTTGGAGCACTGCTTCCACGTCGTCCGGCACGGGCCGGGCTCGTGGATCCCGGCGCCGCCCACCCGGCTGCCCGAGGGGACCGTCCGCTGGGCGGTCGCCCCGGAGCAGGCACGCTGGCGGCTTCCGGACTCCTACCTGGTGCAGAACACCCTGATCGAGGCGCTACGGGCCAGCGGGGTGACGCTCGCCCCCGACCTGCTCCCGGGTCACCTGCCCCTGCCCCGCCGGGGCAGGTGACCCGGGCCCCGGCCGACGATTCGATCCGGTGACCGACAGCGTCGCCGGACGGCCGGTGCTCGTTGAGCAGGTGACAGCGCGAACGCGCGCCACGAACGGGGGAACGATGTCCACGGACGACAGGTCGCCGTATCCCGGCGGCACCGAACCGCCCCGTCGCAGCTATCCGCGGCACCGCTGGGCGGGCACCCGCCCGGCCGGCTCGCGCCCCGGGCGGCCCCGCCCCACCGGCACCCGCCCCGCCGGCACCCGTCGCCCGCTGCGCTAGACCGTCTCTCCGGATCGTCGCCGGCTCGCGCCCGGATCCAGAAGACACGCGTCTAGACCGTCAGCGGAAGCGCGGTGGAGTGGAACTGGCGGGCGTCGTCGGTGACGACCGCGTGGGTGTGGTCGCCGACACGGTCCAGCCAGCCGATCCCCGCCGCCCCCATGGCCAGGGCGGCGGTGGCGTAGGCGTCGGCGACGCCGAGGTCGCTGCCGACCACGGTCACCGAGCGCAGCCCGCTGGCCGGCGCGCCCCGACGGGGGTCCAGCACGTGCCGACCCCGCTCGTAGACCCCCGAGGTGGCCACGGCCAGATCGGTGCCGGCGAGCACCAGACACGTCGCCATCGCGTCCCAGGGGTGCCGGATGCCGATCCGCCACGGCTCCCCCGTCGGCGAGAAGCCGCGGACGCGCACGTCACCGCCGGCGTTGACGCAGTGGTTCGCCGCGCCGGCGGCGAGCAGCCGGTCGGAGGCGACCTGCGCCGCCCAGCCCTTCACGAACCCGGACGGGTCGAACCGCCCGGTGGCGTACGCGTCGAAGAACCCGTCGGTGGCGCCCCACAGGTCGGCGCACGCCTCCAGGACGAAACGCAGGTCCGCCGACGCCTCGGAGAGCAGCACCTCGCCCCGGTCGAAGCGGCACACCTCGCTGTCGGCCTTGTACGTGCTGAAGCGGCCGTCGACCTCACGCATCCAGGCGAAGACGTCATCGGCCAGTTCGTGCAGGCGGCCCGGTGGCAGGTCGTCGGCGAGGTCCAGGGTGATCGTCGTACCCATGATCTGCTCGACCCGGCAGAGCCCGGGTCGGATCATCGCGGCCGGCACGTCAGAATGCCTGCTCGATCGCGGCCCGCAGTGAGCTCTTGTAGGCGTTGCTGGTGGCGGTGGCGCCGGAGACGGTGTTCAGGTTGGCGCTCTGCTTCTTCACCACCTCGCCACCGGTGCCGTTGTACTTGGTGCGAACGTCGCCGCTGTGGATGTCGGACTCGCCGCCGCTCGGCAACGCCAGGGTGGTCGCTTCGATGATCTTGCTGCCGGAGACCACGATCTGCACCTGCACGTACCCGTAGCCATTGGCCGTGTCCACCGGAGGGCCGGTGACCCGGCGGGTGGTCGACTGGGGCGCCTTGGTGGTCTTCGGCGCGGTCGGGGCCTTCGCGGTGGTCTTCGTGCCGGACGGCCGGGCGGTCGTCCGGCCGGGCTTCGGCGACACCGGCGCGGCGGCGGTCGCCGACGGCTTCGGGGTCCCGCCCGCCGGGTCGGCGGCCGGGTCGGCGCTCGGGTCGACGCCCGGCCCGGCGGGGTTGACCGGCTGCGCGGTCGGCAGGTTCTGGGCGACCTGGGTGGCGCCCGGCGAGCCCTTGAGCACCACCAGGGCGGTGGTGCTGGCGGCCAGACCGGTGATCGCGAACAACGCGCGACGCATGCGATGCCTTCCTACAGCTCGAAGGTGGCCAGGTGGATCTGCCGGCGGGGCACGCCGGCACGGCGCAGCGCGCGCACCGACTGCTCGACCAGCCCGGAGGGCCCGCAGAGGTAGACGTCGCGCCGGGCCACGTCGGGCACCAGTTGGCGCAGCCCGTCCGGGCTCATGAGCTGGCGGGGGCCGGGGTCGTCGCGGGAGCCGATGACGTACCAGATGGAGGTGTCGCGTTCCTGGGCCAGCCAGTCCAGTTCCCGGCTGAGCAGCACGTCGGCCGGCGTACGGGCCCGGTAGATCAGGGCCGCGCCCGGCGGCAGCTCCTCCAGCATGGCCCGGATGGGCGTGATGCCGCTGCCACCGGCGATCAGCAGCGCCCGCTCGCGCACCCGGTGCGCGGCGGTGAAGGTGCCCGACGGTCCGTGGGCCCAGACCCGGGTCCCCGGGTCCAGGTCGCGCAGGTCGGCGGTGTGCCGGCCGACGACCTTGACGGTGAGCCGCAGCCACCGGCCGTTGGCGGCGGCCGAGACGGAGAACGGGTGCGACTGCCACCAGCAGCCGGGCGTGAGGAAGCGCCAGCGGAAGTACTGCCCGCCGAGCATCTCCAGGCGGCCCAGCCGCTCCCCGGTGAGGTAGATGGAGATGGTGTCCGGGCTCTCCGCGACCACGTCGGCCACCCGCAGCCGGTAACGCAGGTTGAACGCCAGTGGCGCGATCACCCGACCCCAGAGCAGGGCGGCGACCACCAGCAGGTACAGGGCGATCCAGCCGGTCCGCACCGGGCCCGGCTTGTAGAGCTGCGCGCCGTGGGTGAACTGGTGCCCGTAACCGAGCAGCAGCACCAGATAGCTCGACCGGTGCAGCAGGTGCCACGCCTCGTAGGGCAGCGCCCGGCGTATCGCCCGGACGCTGCTGAAGCCGACCACCAGCATGATGCCGGTGGCGACGAAGGCCGAGAGCATGTCCTCGTAGCCGCCGAGCAGCGTGCCCACCTCGGCGAGGACCGAGTGGTTTCGCAGGTCGGCGTACCCGACGAGGATCAGCGACAGGTGCGACAGCACGGCGACCAGCAGCGTCGCGCCGATGTCGCGGTGCCAGCGGCCGAGCTGCTCGCCGCCGATCCACCGCTCCAGCACCGGCAGCCGGCTCATCATGAGCACCTGCACCAGGAGCAGGTAGCCGGCAATCAGGCCGGTGATCCGGCCGGCCGCGGTGACGGTGGCCGCGGTGGTCCGCAGCGAACCGGCGGGGGTGCCCAGCCACCAGGGCAGCACGCTGGCGAGCAGCCCGACCAGGAGCAGCGCGGCCAGCAGCCGCCGGCCGCCGGGTCCGCGCCGGGCCGGGATCTGCGGGGGTACGGGTTCCGCCGACCGGCCGCCGTGCCAGGACGAGGTCGTCCCGGTGCGGCGGCCGGCGGCGTGGGTGTGCGAATGCGTCACGCGTACAGCTTCATCGGTGCGTACTTCATGCGGGGGAACACCTTCTGCACCTCGGCGTTGGTGAGCCCGAAGCGGCCCTGCGCCAGGGAGCCGTACACGTTGAACATGTTGTTGTATTCCGGCACGTCACCGGAGTCCAGCTTGTCCAGGCCGTTCCAGGTGCCGAGCAGCGATCCGGCCAGCTTCTTGCCGGACAGGACGGTGACCACGCCGCCGTGGCCGTGGTCGGTGCCGCCGGTGTTCGAGCTGACCCGGCGGCCGAACTCGCTGGACACCATGATCGTGACGTCGGCGGCCTGCGGGCCGAGGTCGGTGAAGAACGCCGCCATCGCGCTGGCCAGCTCGTTCAGCCGGCGGTGCAGCTGGCCGCCCTCGCGGGTGCCCTGGTTCTCGTGGGTGTCGTAGCCGCCCATGCCGACGGTCGCGACCCGGACGTTGGCACCACCCTTGATCAGCTGCGCGAGCTGCTGGAACGCGTTGCCGACGCCCTCGTACTTGACGCCCGCGGCGGGCTGGTACGGCTTGGCGGCGAGCTTCTGCGCCGTGGCCAGCGCGCCCATGCCCTCCTGCACGGCCTCCTCGACCGGGTGGTTGATCCCGGTGAAGAGCCCCTTGATGGCCTTCTCGGTGGCGGCCCGGAACTTGTCGTCGCCGTTGAGCCGCAGCGAGCCGACGCTGTTGAGCGAGAGCGCGCCGTTGTTGCCGACCAGCGAGCGGGGCAGCGTGCTGCCGATGCCGACGCTACGGAACGCGGTGCCCTTGCCCAGGTGGTCGACCAGGCCGTCGAGCCAGCCCCGGCCGCCGGTCTCGTTGGGCAGCCCGCCCAGGTTGCAGGCGTCCGCGGCCTGGAAGTGGCTGCGGGACAGCCGCTCGTCGGAGACCGCCGGGATGAAGCCCAGCTGACCGGCCTTGAGGTACTGCTCCAGCGGCTTGAACGCGCTGGTCAGCTTGAAGCCGCGGCTCAGGGCCAGCGAGTCGTTGCCGAGCAGCAGGTCGGGCCGGGCCTTGGCGAGCACCGGGTCGTTGTCCGGCGCGACCAGGCTCAGCCCGTCCAGGCCGCCGTAGAGGAAGACGTGGATCAGCGTGCCGGTCTTGGTCGCCGCGAACGACGCCGAGGTGGTGACGAACTGCGCGGTGGCCAGGGCGGTGGCGGTGGCCGCCGCACCGGCGACGAACGTCCGTCGGGTGACGCCGCGCCCGTCCTGCTGGGCCTCCTCCAGGTCCTCCAGCGTGCGGTAGCGGTCGGCCTCGGCCGCGTTCTCGGCGGCGACCAGGTCGGCCTCCGCGCGCAACAGAGCCTCGGCCGGGTTGTCGGCCAGTCGCCGCAGGTCCGGGCATTCGGGGTGCAGGGGGAAAGAGTTGTACACAGTCTTCTCCATCGGGTGCCTCACCGGAGGTGGTGCTGGGGGGACGCGAGGATCGCCCGCGCGACGGCGGTGATGGCCCCGTTGAACGTGGCATCGACCTTGGCGGTCGCCGGCACGCCGGCCACGCCGAGGATCAGGTTCTTCTCCCGGGTGCTCAGCTTCTGGTTGACCAGTCGCATCGAGAGCGCGTCCACGTACGCCCCGGCGGTGGCCGGCGGCTTGGCGACCAGCTTCTCCGGCGCCGTGTACGTGAAGGCGGTGCGGTAGCCCGCCACGATCTCGCCGGCCTCGTTCCAGCCGTTGACCATCGTGCCGGCCGAGGTCCACGCGACGTAGACGTCGGGGTAGCCGTCCGGGGTGGGCTGACCCATCGGGTACTGGCCCAGCTCACGCAGCTTGTCCTGGATCTGCCGCAGGCCCCGGGCGAACGGGGTGCGCTTGTTGTCGCCGTTGTCGTTCTTCGCCGACGCCTCCGGCGCGACGCCCAGGGTGCGGTACGTGGCGACCAGGTACTCCATCGGCCGGCGCACCTTCTGACCCACCGCCGCCCAGAACTCCGACGAGCTGAACAGCGTCATCAGCACCGGCTTGATCATGCCGTTGTTGCTGGTGTACGACTTGGCCAGCCGGTCCACGAGGGACTTCGGCGGGGTGTCCGAGACGAACCGGGTCGCGAGGCTCTGCGCCACGTACTTCGCGGTCGAGGGGTGCAGCGCGATGTAGGTGATGTACTTGTCGATCGCCGCGTCCACGGCGGCGATCTCCTTGGCCGTCGGGTTGTTGACGTCCTTGATGCTGAACGTGTTGGCGTGGGTGAAGCCGAGGATCTTCACCTTGCCCATGTAGTGCTGGTTGACGCGCAGGACGTACTGGCCCTTGTCGTCGACGCCACGGCCGGTCTGCAGCATGGCGGCCTGCCGGACGTCGCCCTCCTTGTAGCCGCCGTCGACGCCGACCGAGTACAGCTCCAGGTTCTCCCGGGCGAGGTTCTCGTTGATGGCGTCCTTGCGGGAGTCCTTCTGGTTCAGGTAGATCAGCAGCGCGGGGTGCTTGTTCGCCGCGACCAGCATCTCGGGGTAGCTGCCCAGCGCGTGCTTGCGTACCACGTCCTTGTCGAACGACGTGCGGTACACCTCGCCGCCGTCGAAGTCGGCGGCGACGTGCAGGAAGTCGTTCCAGAAGTCGACCATGACCTCGAACAGCTGGCGCTTCGACCAGATCTGGCGGGCCAGGGTGGCGTCGACCACCTCACGCTCCGGCTGGGCGCCCTGCTCGTTGAGCTTGTCGCGCTGGGTCCGCAGCTGCTCCACCGAGAGCGTCTGGGTGGGCAGCTCGGCGAGCTTCAGCTCGGCCTTGCTCGGCTCGATCTTGTCCGGGTCGAGCTGCCCGCGGATCCACGCGTCGATGCCCTGGCGCTTGATGTCGGCGACCACGGCGGGCGTCGCGCCGAAGGTGGCCCGCCGGGCCAGGTGCAGGATCGGGTCCTTGGCGAGCACCGTCTTGACGGTCACCGTGGTCTCCGCGGCGGCCGCCGCCGGGCCGGAGAAGGTCCGGCCACCGGTCGGCGCGTTCTTCTTCAGCGCCTCGCCGGCCCGGGAGCCCATGTAGCTCTCGTTCTGCTCGGTGTAGGTACGCACCGTGCTGGGCTGCTGGCCGCTGGGACGCGCCGCGGTCCCGTCGGTCACCGTGTTGCCCGTCGCGTCGCCCGCGGCCGCCTCGTCACCGAAGAGGCTGCGGAACTGCGGCGTCATGGCGAGCGCCGCGCCACCGGCCACGACGGCGGCGGTGCCACCGAGCGCGACAATGGCCTTGCGCCGGCCGACCTTGCGGCCCGGCTCGTCGTCATCGTCCAGGGTGGGCAGTCCAGCACCGGCCGGACGCGCCGGGGCCGGACGACCCAGACCCTCCGGGCCGACCCACTGCGGCCCACGCGGGGCGGGGGCGGGTTGTCCGGCGTGCGCGTACCCGTCGCCGTACTGCTCGCGCGGGTCCCCCTGCGCCGGGTAGCCGCCCTGGTAGGGGTGGGGCGAGTCGTATCCGTACGACGCGGACGCGGTGGGGTCGCCGTAACTGTCCGAGGTGTGGTGCTGGCGTCCGTCCCAGCCGCGGTCGTCCCGCGGTCGACGTGGTGGCACATTCTGGTCGGCCATGTACCAATCCCGATTTCTGATGAGCGCCGGAAGCTGCGACCGAGCAGGTGCGGCAGGTGCGGCGACTGTTGCCTGAGGGGGTTGCTACGGCAAGGTAACCAAGCGCTCAGGTGCCTTCAAGGTGAGCCGAACGCGCCGGTGAGGGCACTTAAGACAGCCCTCACCACCGCGTTCGTGGCAGGCCGGGGACGCGGGCCGGGCTCCGACCTTCCCAGCAGGGCGGACGTGCGGCAGCCGGGTACGGATCGGACCTGGCCGCCGTACGCGACACGTTCCGCGTCGTTCACCACCACAGGCAAACTTAAGGCTCGGCTAAGCCGGACGTGAAGTGTCCTCACGCTGGGAAAAGGAGGAGCGGGCGAGCGTGAGCCGCCGCCGCAGCGGGTATGCCGCCGAACCGCTGAACGCGTGAGGGGAAGGCAGCGCCATGCTCAGCAAAGAGGATCAGCGCAGGTTCGACCAGATCACCCGTCAGCTCCGGGAGAGTGACCCGGCCTTCTTCGCCCGGCTGGACCACCGGGTCCGAGCCCGCAGGGGCCGCTACCTGATGTTGTTGACCATCGTGCTGTGGGCGTCGCTCCCGGCGATGGCCGTGTTCGCCGGCCGGCTGGCCGGCGCGATCTGCGCGGTGGTGCTGGTGGCCAACGCGGCGATCATGTGGCGGTTCCGCCGCCGCTGGACGTGAGGGCTCACCCCGGGCCGAACGCCCGGTACGCACGACGCAGCCGCTCCAGCAGGCCCGGCCCTCCGATGGCCGGCGCCGGCGGGCCGAGCTGGCGCAGCAGGAGATCCGGCCCGGTCGCCAGTCGGGGTGGCCGGTCGGGCAGCGGCACCGGCGACGCCCAGAAGCGGTCCACCGCCTCCGCGAGGGGGGTGGTCGCCAGCCCGGCGAGCGCCCGGGCCGCACCGACCGGCGGCAGCGCGTCCACCGCGGACGAACTGACGTCCGAAGTGGACCCGGCGTCGCCGGGGGCGGCAGCCGGCGCGGGCGACACCGCCGTGCCGGTGGCCTCGGCCCGGCGGGCGCGCAATCGGTCGAGCAGGTCCGCGCGCGAGCGGCCACGCCAGTGCAGCAGCTCGAACGGGTCCGCGTCGAACGCCTCGGCGAGCAGATAGAACGTGGCCGCGAGGTGCTTGCACGGCACCGCGAAGTCGGGGCAGTTGCAGCGTTGGGTCAGCTCGTCCACGGCGGCCGGGAAGAGCGGGGCGCCCGCCGCCACGAACAGCTCCTCCAGCTCGTCGGGCAGGTCCCCGGCGAGCAGGCGGGCGCTGAAGAACGCCTGCCCGGCCAACTCGTCCTCGATCCGGGTCCAGAGCGCGGCCGGGAACGTCGCCAGCGCGATGGAGACCTCGTACGGCCGGGGCCGGGAACCCTGCACCTGGGCGGTGACCCGGCCCGACGCGATGTCGAGCCGGAGCACCTGACCGGCCCGCGCGTACGACCGGCCACGGGTCAGCCGGGTGCCGAGCGCGAACGACTCCAGCACCTCCAGGAAGCGCCGGGACCACCAGGACCGCCCGATCGCGCCTCGGGCGCTGCGCGCCCGCAGCCCACCGTCGACCCGTCGGGGACGGCCGTAGTCGGCGAACCGGTCCGTGCTCATCACTCCACCACCGCCCCGGCCTCCAGGGCGAACAGCTCCCGCAGCTGACCCGTGGACAGCTCGGTGATCCACTGTTCGCCGGTGCCCACCACCCGCTCGGCGAGGGCGCGCTTGTCGGCGATCATCGCGGCGACCTTCTCCTCCACCGTGCCGGCGCAGACGAACTTGCGGACCTGCACCCGCCGGCGCTGCCCGATCCGGAACGCCCGGTCGGTGGCCTGGTCCTCGACCGCCGGGTTCCACCACCGGTCCACGTGCACCACGTGGTTGGCGGCGGTCAGGGTGAGCCCGGTGCCACCGGCCTTGAGGGACAGGACGAACAGCGGCGGGCCGTCGGCCGACTGGAAGCGCTGCACCAGGGCGTCCCGCTCGGCCTTGCCGAGCCCACCGTGCAGGAACAGCACCTCGCGGCCGAAGCGCGCCGACAGGTGACCGCGCAACATCGCGCCGAACTCCGCGTACTGGGTGAACAGCAGCGCCCGCTCCCCCGCCGCCAGCACCTCCTCCAGGATCTCGGTCAGCCGGGCCAGCTTTCCGGAGCGGCCCTCCAGCGCCGAGCCGTCGCGCAGCAGCTGGGCGGGGTGGTTGCAGACCTGCTTGAGCCGGGTCATGGTGGCCAGCACCAGCCCGCGTCGCTCGATGCCGTCGCTGGTCTCGATCCGGGCCAGCATGTCGTCGACCACCACCCGGTACAGGGCGGCCTGCTCGGCCGTGAGGTTGCAGAGCACCTCCATCTCCAGCTTCTCCGGCAGGTCGGAGATGATCGACGAGTCGGTCTTGAGCCGGCGCAGCACGAACGGGCCGGTGATCCGGCGCAGCCGCTCGGCGGCCTCGACGTCGCCGTGGCGCTCGATCGGCTCGGCGAACCGCTTGCGGAACGTCGCGGCCGGGCCGAGCAGCCCCGGATTGGCGAACTGCATGATCGACCAGAGATCGGCGAGCCGGTTCTCCACCGGCGTACCGGTCACCGCCACCCGCTGCCGGGCCGGCAGCGCGCGGACCGCCTCGGCCTGCCGGGTCGACGCGTTCTTGATCGCCTGCGCCTCGTCCACCACCACCCGGTGCCAGTCGATGCCGGCCAGGTCGACGGCGTCGCGCGCGGCCACCGAGTAGGTGGTGAGGACCAGGTCCGCGCCGTGCACGGCCGCCGTGAACTCCGCCCCCCGCGCCCGCTCCGCCCCATGGTGTACGTGCACCCGCAGCGTCGGCGTGAACCGGGCCGCCTCCCGCTGCCAGTTGCCGACCAGCGACATCGGACAGACCAGCAGGGTCGGTCCGGCCTCCGGCGGGTCCCCGGCGAGCAGCGCCAGCAACTGCACGGTCTTGCCCAGCCCCATGTCGTCGGCGAGCACCCCGCCCAGGCCGAGTGACCGCAGGAACGCCAGCCAGGCCAGTCCCCGCCGCTGGTACGGCCGCAGCGTCCCCTGGAAACCCGGCGGCGGGTCGAGCGGGGTGAGCCGGCGCTCGACCGCGCCGGCGAGCAGGTCGCCCAGCGCCCCGTCGGCGGTCACCTCCAGCACCGGCAGCGCCTCGGTGTCGTCGCCGTCGGCGAGCCCGAGGCGCAACAGGTCGGCGACGGTCAGCTCGCCGGCCGAGCGCAGCAGACGCAGACCGGCCGCGAGCCGACCCGGGTCCAGCTCCACCCATCGGCCCCGCAGCCGTACCAGCGGGGTCTTCAGCTCGGCCAGCGCCGCCAGCTCGTCGGCGGACAGCGGCTGGTCGCCGAGCGCGACCTCCCAGCGGTAGTCGACGAGCGCGTCCAACCCGACGCCGGCCTCGGTGCTGGCCACCGTGCCGGGCGCGGTCCGGCTGCGGGCGCGCAGCCGAGCGCCGAGCCGCGCCGACGGACGCCGCCACCAGGAGGGCAGCAGCACCCCGAAGCCGGCGGCGTGCAGCACCGGGGCGCCCTCGCTGAGGAACCGGTGCGCGCCCTCGACGTCCAACTCCATCGCCTCGGGCGCGGCGGTGCGCAGCGCGGCGTCCAGGTCGGGCCAGAGCCGGCTGGCCCGGCCCAGCTCCGCGAGCAGGGTCTCCTGCGGGCTGGCCGTACGGTCGGCGAGACCGTCGAACGTGTGCGCCCGCCAGACCTCCCCGGCGTCGATGTGCAGCCCCGGCTCATCGGCCGCCTGCAACCCGAACTCCAGCCGCCACCGCGCCGCCGGGGAGTCCTCGCCGCCTGTCGGGCCACCCTCGGCCAGCTCACCGCCGCCCGTGCGAACAGACGCGGGCGGCGCGTCGCCCGGCAGCGGGCGGGTGGCCAGGATCGGCTCGGTGACCTCGTCGGGGGCCGGCTCCACCAGGCGGAAGCTGGCCCGGACGGCGCCGCCGGCCGCGTCGCGCTGCCAGTCGTCGAGTTCGGCGCGCAGGATGTCCAGTGCGGCCCGGTCGACGGTGAAGTCGCGGCGGGGGCCGGCGAGCGCGGCCAACCAGGCCGGCGCGGGCCCGCCAGGGCGTACTCCTCGGGCCAGCGTGGTGGTCACGAGGGCCGCTCGGGCGGCGGCGTCGGTGAGCGCGTCGAGCGCGTCCGCCACCAGCTCGGCGGCCGGCACCGCAGCAGCGGTAGCGGCAACGGCCGACGGCGCGGTGGCAGCCCCAGCGGGGACGACGACCGGGACGGGGGCGGCGGCGCGGGCTGCGGGCGGCAGCGCCAGTGCCAGCGAGCGCGCCCAGGCGGCGTCGGTGCCGGTCAGCAGCGGACGCCAGACGGCCCGCGCAGCCACCTGGGCTGCCCGGTCTGCCACCAGCCCGGTCACGTCGACATCGGCCGACCCGGCCTGCGACGCCACGCCGGCATCCGGCGAGCCGACAGGGGCATCGACCGAGCCGGCCGTGGGGATCCGCGTGCTGACGCCGGGCAGGACCCGGCCCCGGGCCACGAGGTCGGCGGCGAAGTCGGCCAGCTCGGCGAGGTGGCGCAGGGTCGCCCCGGGCACCGCCGGGAGGTCGTCCAGGGCGCGCAGCAGTGCGAGGGCGTCGTCTGGGGCGTACACCAGGACGGGCACCCGCCACGCGGCGAGGGTGAGCTGGCCGCGGGCCGGGGGTGCGACGGTGGTCCGGATCAGCTCGGGTGAGTCGGTCGGCGCGCCCGCCCGGGTGGGCAGGGTGAGCAGCGCGGTGGCCGGGCGGGCCGGCTCGGCGGCGTCGGCGAGAGCCGCGACCAGGTCCGCGTGCCCGGCGGCGAAGGGATGCGGGCGCTCCCGGGGCGGCCTGCCGGGGCGGACCGGAGACGGCGGCGCGGCGCTGTCCTCGGCCCAGACCGCGAGGCCAGCGGTCGAGTCGTCGCAGGGCTTCCACAGCCCATGGATGACCAGCACCTACTCCCCCTCCGCCGCCCGCGCCCAGGATAGGCGGCCCGGGGCGACGAGCGTCAGCGCCCACCGCACGACACACGCCGCCGACGGGTTGATCGACTCCAGGTCGGGGGTGTGGGGGTGCCCACGCCGGGCTGGGCTAGCGTCGGCACCATGGTCGATCTCCTGGTTGTCGGCGGGCTCGGGGTGGATGTGCGGGTTCGGGTGCCCGCGCTGCCGCTGCCGGCCGCCGACTCGCACACCGTCGAACCGATCGAGCTGCGGATCGGCAACACCGGCGCCGGGGTGGCGCTGGCCGGCCGGGCGCTCGGGCTGCGGGTACGGGTGGTCGACACGCTCGGCGCCGACCCGGCCGGCGATCTGATCCGGGCGGCGCTGACCCGGGCCGCGGTGCCGGCGGTGCTGGCGCAGGACAGCGGCGGGACCCGACGGTCGGTGAACCTGGTGGACCCGGGCGGCCGGCGCACCTCGCTGTACGACCCGCGCCCGTGGCGGGGCGACCCGCCGTTCTCGCCCGCGGAGGTGGCCGAGCTGGTCGCGGACGCCCGGCACGTACACCTTTCGATCATGGACTGGGTGGTGCCGTTGCTGCCCGCCGTGCGGGCCGCGCTCCCGGCGGGCGTGTCGCTCTCCACCGACCTGCACGACTGGGACGGCACGAACCCCTACCACCGGCCGTTCGCCGAGGTCGCCGACCTGGTCCTGGTCAGCGGGGTGCGGCTGGGCGAGCGGGCCGCGGCCCTCGCCGGCACGCTGGCGCCCCGGACCGTGGTGGTGACCCGGGGCGCGGACGGCGCGGAGCTGTACCCGGGCGACGGCACGCGGGTGCCGGTGCCGCCCGCCGCCGCGCCGGGGCCGGTGGTGGACAGCAACGGGGCCGGCGACGCGTTCGCGGCCGGGCTGATCGCCGGGCGGCTGCGGGGCGAGCCCCTGCCCGAGGCGGCCCGGTACGCGGCACGGGTCGCCGCGGCGGCCTGCGCCCACGACGGCATGGAGTATCCGCCGGGCCTGTTACCCGCCGGATGACGACGGGCGGCCGGGCTCAGAGCGCGCCGATGGTCTGCTCCGTCATTCGCCGACCGTAACCACGTCGGGCCCCTCGCGCTGCCCCGTATCCCGCTGCGAGGCGCCCTCGTGACGGGCAGGATGGGCGCATGGCTTCATCCGTGCAGATCCTCCTCGTCGGCGGCGCGGCGGACGGGCAGACCGTGACCGTCGAACTGGACACCAACGGCCGGCCGCCGCTCACCCACCACCACATCGGGTCCGGTGGGCTGGCGGAGGCGCAGATCTACGAGTTGGAGTCCGCCCGCGAGGAAGGCCGCGAGTGGCGCTACCGGTGGACCGGTCCGGCGGTGTGACGCGGGTCAGACTCGGGTGAGGGCCTGAGCGCGCAGTCTGTCCAACACGCCACGGGTGACCTCCGAGGTGCCCCGCGCCTGCTCGCAGACCTCCGCGACCCGACGGGCCGTGGCCGCGGCGCGTTCCTCGCGTTCGTCCCAGAGCCGGTCGACCTCGGCCAGCAGCGGCCCCTCCACCTCCCGCTCCACGCCCCGCAGCGCCGGCACACCGAGCCGCTGGGCCAGGTCGAAGACCTTGCCGGCGTACGGCAGCGGCAGGAACGGCGTGCCCACCATCGCCGCGAAGATCAGGAAGTGCAGACGCATGCCGACGGCCAGGTCGAAGTGGCGCATCAGCCCGAGCACCTGCTCCGGTGAGTAGGTGCCGTGCAGGATCCGCCCCCGCTCGGCGGCGACCATGTGCGACAACACCCCGTGCGAGTGCCGGATGTCGTCGCGTTCCATCGGCACGAACAGCACGTACGCGTCGATGCGGTGCACCAGGAAGTCACCGATCTGGGCCAGCAGCCGGTGGTAACCGTCGACGTCGAGGCGTTCGGCGGCCCGTCCCGGCTCCCGCACGCTGATCCCGACCAGCCTCTTACCGGCCGGCACCCCCTCCTCGCTGAGCAGGTGCACCGGAAAGTCGGCCGGCTGCAACAGAAACGCCGGGTCGGCGGTGACCGTGATCGGGTTGAGCAGTCCCGCCTCTTCCAGGACCATCCGGGACTCCTGGTCGCGGACGGTCACCTGGGTCGCGCTGGCGAGCGTCTCCCGGACCATGCCGGTGTCGACCGCGTCGCTGAGCGGCCCGACCCCCACCGCGTACGTGAGGAGGGGCAGGCCCCGTTCCTGGGCGACCCGCACGACCCGCAGATAGCGGCGGGCCTCCCGGTCGTAGAGGATCCCGCCGCCACCGAGGATGAGCAGGTCGAGTTGAGCCAGTACCAACGCCGAGTCGGTACGGCTGACGCCTTCCCAGGGCACCGCCTCGACGTCCGGGTGGGCGGCGCGGGTGTGTTCCGGGTTGCGGGAGAAGACGATGATCCGGGCGTTGGGTTCCTGCATGCGTAGATCGATGAGGAGACCGGTGAGGATCGCCTCATCGCCGAGGTTCCGGCCACCGTACGAGCCGAGCACACCGATGGTCAGTCCGGCGCCATGCGTCATCCGTCGCTCCTCCCCGGGTGCGGTCCGCAGCGGTTTCCCGCTGGTCGGGCGAACAGTCCTGAACCGGGGCCGGGGTGGCTCAGCCCGCCGGGTCGATGCGCTTGGCCATCTGCTGCGCGGTGACCTCGAAGCCCAGGCTCCGGTAGAGCCCGATCGCCACGGTGTTCGTTCCGAAGACGTTCAACCCCAGCTCGGGCACCCCGAGTCCGACCAGTTCGGCCTCGACGAGCTGGATCATCCGCCGCGCGTGGCCACGCCCCCGGTGCGCCGGATGTACCTCGATGTTCTGAATCCAGGCCCGCGTCGGGCCGGGTGCCGCAGAACCACGCAGACGCCGCCACCGTGATACCCGCGACGGGGCCGCGACCCGGCCGATTTCCCAAAGAGGCCCGGCAACCACATGATCATCGAGCCCGGGAAATGGGTTGTTCATCGGGGCGGGGCGGGCGCACCGTGGCGGGATGCAGGGGACAGCGACGCGGATCGGCTGGGGTGATCTGCCGGCGGCGGTCCGATCCGCGGTGGAAGGCATCATCGGTGATCGGGTGGTCGAGGCGGTGTCCCAGTCGGGTGGCTTTTCGCCGGGCACCGCCGACCGGGTCCGCACCGCGACCGGCCGGCGGGCTTTCGTGAAGGCGGTCAGCCCGGCACAGAACCCGGACAGCCCGGTCATGCACCGCGCCGAGGCCCGCACCGCCGGCGCGCTACCGCCGACAGCGCCGACGCCCCGCCTGCTGGGCTGCCACGACGACGGCGAGTGGGTGGCATTGGTCTTCTCCGACGTGGACGGACGGCACCCGACAACCCCGTGGCGGGCGGACGAGCTGACCCGCGTGCTGGGCGCCCTGGAGGCGATGGCCGTCGCGCTCACCCCGAACCCCGTCGCGCACGTGCCGGCCGCCGCCGAGCTGCTGGCCGGGGACTTCGCCGGCTGGCACCGGATCGCCGCCGACCCGCCGCCACGACTCGATCCGTGGGTTCGGGCCCACCTGGACGACCTGCGGCACGCCGCCGACGAGGGCGTCGCCGCGTTGAGCGGGGACACGCTCTGCCACCTGGACGTGCGGGCCGACAACCTGCTGCTCGACGCGGCCGGGACGGTGACAGTCGTCGACTGGCCGTGGGCCTGCCGGGGGCCGGCCTGGCTGGACACCGCGTTGCTGCTGGTGAACGTCCGGCTCTACGGCGGGCACGACACGGAGGCGATGCTGCGCCGGCTGCCGCTCACCGCCGGTGTCGACCCGGCCGCGCTCACCGGGGTGTACGCCGGACTGGCCGGCTTCTTCGCCGACAGCGCCCGCCGTCCGCCGCCGCCCGGCATCCCCACCGTACGGGCGTTCCAGCAGGCCCAGGCCGACGCCCTGCTCCCCTGGCTGGCCGAGCGGCTCGCCTGATGCGACCCGTTGGCGCTGTCGCGCTGCCAGGTCTGGCCGAGCGTCACGGCGGATGCGCGACCCTGCCGGTCAGCGTGCCGTGGGTGCCGAGGTGAACCCGTACGCCAGCTGCGTCAGGTCGACCAGCCGCAGGTCGCCGTCGAGTCCCTTGAGCGCGGCGGTCATCGCGCCGGCCGCGCGCCCGGCCTGCAACCCGACCTCGGCGTCCTCGACGACCAGGCAGCGCGCCGGTGGCACGTCGAGCAGCGCGGCGGCCCGCAGGTAGCCCTCCGGGGCCGGCTTGCCCGCGCGCACGTCCTCGACGGTGACCAGCACGGGCGCGGTGATGCCGGCGGCACCGAGCCGGGCCTCGGCCAGCCGGACGTCGGCGCTGGTCACCACCGCCCAGGGCAACCCCAACCGGGCCAACGTCGACAGCAGCTCGAGGGCGCCCGGGGTGGCGGTCACGTCGGACAGGTCGTCGTACTGCAACGCCAACTGCCGTGCCGCCGCCACGGCGACCGCCGCGTCATCGAGCGAGGGAAGGAGCCGGCGGATCGTCTGATCGGCGGGCCTGCCGTGCGCGATCGCGAGCGCCGCCGCCGGCTCGACGGCGTACTCGGACGCCCAGCGCTCCCAGGCCCGCTCGACGGCGGCGTCGGAGTCGACCAGGGTGCCGTCCATGTCGAACAGCACCGCGTCGACGTCTGCCAGCTCCACGATCATGCCCCCCGTACGCTCCGTCACGAGGATAGGGCGTCCCTGGCCGGCGGCGGTAAACGGACCCGGCGCTGGGAACGAGTGGTCCGATGGCCGCCAGACTCGAAGACGAGCCGTCGACATGATCGTTTGCATGACCCGCCGACATCGCGATCGTTTGCATGACCCGCCGACATCGCGGCGACCGTCGCGCACCTGACGGGGGTTTCACCAGCTGAGACACCCCACCCGGCTGCGTCACTCCTCCCGGCCCGACACGGAACGCACGACGTCGACGAACGCGACGCGCCGGTTGGTCCGTACCTCGATGGCCACGAGCCAGCGCTCCCGGTGCCGGTCGCGAAGCGGCACCGCCGCGTCGCCCGGCTCGTCGGCGAGGCGGCGCTGCTCGGCGTACTCCGTCGTGAGGCTGGCCAGCACCGACCGGCCCGCCGCCGCGACGTCCGCCGGGCCTTCCAACAACACCAGGTTGTACGCCTCGTCCACGGCGCGCATCGCCGCGTACGTCTCGTCGTAGCCGGGCGTGGCCCTGTCCACGCCCGGCTCGACCCACCGCCGGTCCAGCCGCCGGTACGCCGCGTCGCAGGCGCTGAGGAACCCGACGTACGCGTCGCGTCGCAGCTCGTCACGCCGGGTCGCCCACCGGTCGGCGCTCTCCTGCCGGGCGACGGTGAGCTGGTGGGCGAGTTGCCGACGGGTGCTGAACGCGCCGACCAGCCCGGTCAGGGCTGCGGCGGCCAACGTGGACAGTGAGGTGATCAGCGCGACGGCGACGGTGTCCTGCACGCGCCCATTCTGGCGGTGCCCCACGGCCCTGTCGCAGTGGGCCACGTTCAGCGGGGCGGGTCCTCGCCGGTGAGCCCGTCCACCGACTCCCGGATCAGGTCGGCGTGCCCGACGTGCCGCGCGTACTCCTCGATGAGGTCGACCAGGACCCGGCGCAGGCTCGGCACCCGACCGTCGGGCCACTCGCCCCGGGCCAACTGCTCCGGGCCGCCGTCGGCCAGCAACTCGGTGACCGTGGCCCGGGAGCGCGCCACGGCCTCCCGCCACAGCGTGTAGAGCTGTTCCGGGGTGTCCTCGGCGGCGGAGCGCCACTCCCAGCCGGGGTTGGCGTCCCAGTCGACGGTGTCCCACGGTGGCCCGGGTGAACGTCCGGCCAGCTTGAGCGAGAAGTAGAGGTCCTCGACCAGCGCCAGGTGCTTGAGCAGCCCACCCAGGGTGATCGACGACGGGCCGAGCGTCGCCCGCAGGCCGGCCGCGTCGAGCCCGCCGGTCTTCCAGGCCAGGGTGGCGCGCTGGCGGTCCAGGGAGCCCAGGAGTGTGGCGGTCTCGTCGCCCGCGACGGGCGGCTCGGGATGACCGTGCTGGTCCGCGTTGGTCATGCGTGTCGCCTCGACTCAGCGGCGGGTGCGGTTGCGGCGTACGGCCCAGACTCCACCGGCGATCGCCACCGCCGTTGGCAGCAGACAACAGATGCTGAGGACCGCGAGGTGCCACGGTTTGATCGCGCCCATAGCCGCGAAGGCTATCCGGTGCGGTCAAGTGATGGTCGTGGAGACCGAGACCAACGGGCCGACCGGCTTCGCGCGACGGTAGCGTCGGCACCCAGAGCCCATGCCGCGACACGGACAGGAGCGCGAGCTATGCCGACGACGCAATCCGCGAGCCGTACGGCGGTGCTCGTCTGCCAGGGCCGCGCGGCGGCGGACGGCCTGATCGCTCCCGGCCGTTTCGCGGACCCGACGGCCATGCGCCTGCTCCGCGCCGACGAACGGGAGGCCGTCGACTGGGTACGCGGCGCTTCCGCGCCCAAGCCGTGGCGGCAACGGGTCGACTACGAGACCGTACGGGCCTGCGCCGAGATGATGGTGCCCCGGACGGTCGCGATCGACGACGCCGTACGTGACCATCGCAGCTCGCAGGTGGTGATCCTGGGGGCAGGGCTGGACGGTCGCGCCTGGCGGATGCCGGAACTCGCCGACAAGACGGTCTTCGAGGTCGACCAGCCGAGCAGCCAGCGCGACAAACGCGAACGCGCCGAGGGCCTGCCCGGCACTTCACCGACGTTCGTGCCGGTGGACTTCGGCCGCGACCGCCTCGCCGAGGCGTTGGCAGCCGCCGGGCATCGCCCCGGCGAGCCGACGACGTGGATCTGGGAGGGGGTCGTGCCGTACCTGACGGCTGCCGAGGTGTCCACGACGGTTGCCGCGATCGCCGCGTGCTCTGCGCCGACGAGCCGCCTCATCGTCAACTTCCAGCTCCCCGGGAAATCCCTGACGCTGGGCCGGCTCGTCGCACGGCTGCTGATGGCGTCCACCGGCCGGCGGAGTGTCTGGGCTACCGAGCCGTGGCGCTCGACCTGGACGCCCGCCGCCATGGCCGCCCTGCTCGCCCGACACGGCTTCACCGTCACCGGCGACCACGACCTGCTCGACACGGCGCGGGCACTCGCCCTGCCGATCCGCCGTGCGTCACTCGCCCACAGTCGGGTGATGGTCGCGGATCGCGCCTGACCCCGGTGGGACTCACTGGCTCCCACAACGGCACCAGCCGGCGGATGAGGTAGTCGACGACGACAGATGTACATTCATGAATGGATTGGTTCGGACGGTGGCGCCGTCGTCCGCAGTCGGCGGCGGGTCGCCGCCCGCCCACGGAAGGACGAACGTAGTGAGACGCAACAGACGGCTTGCATCCCTGATGGCGGCGCTCACCCTGGTCGGAACGGCGATCGTGGCGGTCACCACCATGGCCGCAGCCCCGGCCCAGGCCGCGCCGGTCACGATCTCCAACGGCACACAGTTCACCGACACCGCCGGCAACGTGCTGCACGCGCACGGCGGTGGGGTACTCAAGGTCGGCGACTACTACTACTGCTTCGGTGAGAACCGCAACGCCAACAACACGTTCCGGGCCGTCTCCGTCTACCGCTCCACCAACCTGCGCGACTGGGAGTTCCGCAACAACGTGCTGACCCAGTCGTCGGCGGCGGAACTGCAGTCGGCCAACATCGAGCGGCCGAAGGTCATCTACAACGCCAGCACCAACCGGTACGTGATGTGGATGCACAAGGAGAACGGCAGCGACTACGGCGAGGCCAGGGCCGCCGTCGCCTCCTCGGCCACCGTGGACGGCACCTACACGTACCACGGCAGCTTCCGGCCGCTGGGAAACATGTCGCGAGACATCACGCTCTACAACGACGGCGGTACCGCCTACATGGCCTCCGCCGGTGACGAGAACCGCGACCTGCTCATCTATCGCCTCACCGCCGACTATCTCTCCGTGGCCACGCTGGTCGGCAACTTCTGGAACGACGGCAACCGTGAGGCACCGGCTCTGTTCAAGCGCGGTAGCACCTACTTCCTGCTCACCTCGGGCCTGACCGGTTGGAGCCCGAACCAGGCCAGGTACGCCACGGCGTCCAGCATTTCCGGCCCGTGGACCGGCATGACCAACGTCGGGGACTCGACCACTTTCCGCTCCCAGTCGGCCTTCGTGCTCCCCATCCAGGGCACGTCGTCGACGAGCTACCTCTACCTCGGCGACCGCTGGGCCGGCGCCTGGGGCGGGCCGGCCAACGACTCCCAGTACGTGTGGTTGCCGATCGCCTTCCCTTCGGCCACGACCATGAGCCTGACCTGGTATCCCACCATCACCATCGACGCCGCCGCGGGCACCGTCACCGGGGAGGCGCCGCTCTACTACCGCATCACCAACCGCAACAGCGGCAAGGTGGTCGACGTGCTGGACCAGGCCGTCACCGACAACGCCGAAGTCAAACAATGGTCCTGGAACGGGGGCGCGAACCAGAAGTGGGAGTTCCGCGACGCCGGCAGCGGCTACTTCCGGATCGTCAACCAGAACAGCGGCAAATGCCTCGACGTCGCCGACGCCTCCACCGCCAACAACGCCAACGTCATCCAGTACAGCTGTGGCGGGGGCACCAATCAGCAGTGGCAGTGGGTCGCCACCGGCAACTACTACCAGCTGCGCGCCCGACACAGCGGCAAGTGCCTGGACGTGGTGAGCAGCGGCACCGCAGACGGCACCGACATCACTCAGTACACCTGCGGAACTGGCACCAACCAGCAGTGGACCCGCACCCAGTCCTGACATCGCCGTCACGTAGAGACGGCCTTGAGGCAACTACGGACGGCTTGGTGCGAGGTCGGACGGCTTGCTGCAACACTTCTCGGCTCGGTTCGGCTGGCCGGTTGCTGTACTTCGCTGCCGTCAGACGAGGCGCTGGATGCGGACCTTCGGGCGCTCGTTCCTGAGGTGGCCCTGCTTGTGTTGGTGGACCTGCTCATCCCAGACTTCCTGGTCGTAGTCCGGGTTCGGTGGGATCCACTTGTGCGAGCCGTCGCTGTAGTGGAACTTCTCGTCGCCAGGCCGCAGGATGCTCATCGCGTCCAGCCGAGGAAGCGGTAGTGCAGGTGACTGGCGGGAACGTGGACCAGGTCCTGCGCGGCGTCGACGAGATGGGCGGCCAGGTAGAGGGCCAGCGACACTCGGGCTCGGTCGTATTCGGCCCGCAGCTCTCGGCGCCGGGTCTCGCATGGCCACTCCCCCGCACAGGCGCCGCACGTCCAGGCCGGCTTGGTCGGGTGGTGAGTGGTCACTGCGGGCCATCCTGGCTGGGCCAGTGGCCGCGGTTGATCGGAATGCGGTGGCGGCTTCGACATGGCAGCTCGCCTCCGCAGCGGCAGATGCGCCGCCAATGCCGCCAGGACCAGACGGGCCGGTGACGGCGAGCCAAAGTCAGCGCCACCGCCAAGACGTACTCGTCGTACGAGACTCGCTTCACCAGCTCGCCACTCCCGCTCGCGCCGTGGTCTGCCGTGCTGCCCAAGCCAAAGGACACACTGCCGCCTCCTCGTGCCGCAGCAATCTGGAGGCGTGGATGCCCGAGGCGGGGGGACGCGCCGGACATCCACGCCGGCGAGGACGGCCCACAGCGCCAACCGAGGGAATCGACCTCCTCGGCAACCCCCCACAGGTACCGTTGGGTAGTCAAGGGCTGACGTAGGTGGTCTACTCGTGTTGCCAACCGAGGAGAACCACGTGCCACCGCGTTACCGCTACGAACAGATCGCCGACGACCTCGCCGAACGCATCGCGTCAGGCGAGTTCCAGCCGGGCTCCAAACTGCCCAGTCGGCGAGAGTTGATCGAGCACTACGGGGTTACTGAGCCGGTGATCGACCGCGCCATGCAGGTGTTGCGGATCAAAGGTATGACCGAGACCCTGCCCGGCGTGGGAGTCTTCGTCGCGGAGTAGCCGGGCCGCTGGCCACGGGATGGCTGCTGCCAACCTTGACGCGATGCGTCAGGCGTTCGACGAACGGCTCTCGTAGACCTCGCTGCTGTCACCGCCCCGGGAACTGATCTTCTCGGGGCGGTTTCCGCTGGTGGCGAAGGGTGGGCGCGGCAGGTTTCGAACCTGCGACCCCCCGCTTGTAAGGCGGGTGCTCTCCCACTGAGCTACGCGCCCGGATCGCCCGTGTGCGGCGGGCCGGTGGCTGGCAAGCCTACCTGCTCGCCGCCGGCCCGGCCGCACGGCGTACCCCTATCCGGCGGTCGCGTCGGCGATGGCCTTGCGCCAGCCCTGCTGGTCGCGGGCCTCGCCCGGGCCGTTCATCTCGGCGAAGCGGACCACGCCGGCCTTGTCGATGACGAAGGTGCCCCGGTTGGCGAAGCCGGCCACCTCGTTGAAGACCCCGTACGCCTGGGCGACGGCGCCGTGCGGCCAGAAGTCGGCAAGCATCGGGAACTGGTAGCCCTCCCGGTCGGCCCAGATCTTGTGGCTGTAGGCCGAGTCGACGCTGACCGTCAGCACCTGGACGTCGTCGTTCACGTACTCGTCGAGGTTGTCCCGCACCTCGGCCAGCTCGCCCTGGCAGGTGCCGGTGAACGCCAGCGGGTAGAAAACCAGCAGCACGGTGCGCCGGCCCCGGAAGTCCGACAGGCGGACCTCCTGGTTGTTCTGGTCCTTCAGCACGAAGTCCGGCGCCTCGGCGCCAACCTCGATCGGCATGAGCACTCCTCGGGGTCGAGTCGGGGGACGACGCCAGCCTGCCACACCCGGCGGTGCGGACCGCCGGGCGCGAGAAAGCGATGACGGCTACTTCTTGGCCTTGGCCCCACGGCGCAGCACCAGGCGGGCGCCGCTCCAGTCCCGGCCGGCGTTGACGGTCGAGGTCTGCTGGAGGCCGGCGGTGGGCGCGGACTCCGCGACCTCACTCGGCTCAACGTGCCCCTCGCGCCCCGCCTTCGGGGTGAGCAGCCACACGACCCCGTTGTCGGCCAGCGGGCCGAGGGCGTCGACGAGCAGCTCGAAGAGGTCACCGTCGCCGTCGCGGTACCACACCAGCACCGCGTCGACCACCTCGTCGGTGTCCTCGTCGACCAGATCTCCACAGCGGTCGGTCAGGGCGTCGCGGAGATCCTGGTCGACGTCGTCGTCGTACCCCATCTCCATGACGACCATCCCCGGTTCGATGCCGAACCGGTCCGCCAGGCTGCGTACCCCGTCGGCGGCCTGACCAGCGGTCGCGCTCACTGTCGCGTGCCTCCTCATTTCGTCCCTGCTCGCGGCGTCGGACCGACGCCGTCAGGCAAAGTCCACACAGTTGTGCCTCTGCGCGCAAGTGGCGCACCGGGTGGAACGGAATTTACCGTGCCAGCAGCGTACGGGCACCGTCGGTAATGGCTTCCGGGGAGACCAGAACATGACGGGCTGCCGGACCCAATGGTACAAAAGAGTCAACTCCGGCCACCCGCCGCGCGGCACCCACGTATCCGGCGTCGACCAGCGCGGCGATCACCCCCTCGCCGACCCCGCCGGAGCGGCGTGTCTCGTCCACCACCAGCACCCGGCCGGTCGCCGAGGACTCCCGGATGATGTCGGCCACCGGCAGGGGCGCCAGCCAGCGCAGATCCACCACGCGGGTGCCCACCCCCTCCTCGGCGAGGACGGCGGCGGCCCGCAGTGACATCCGTACCCCGTTACCGAAGGTGATGATGGTCAGGTCGTCGGCCGAGCCGACCCGGTAGACCCGGGCCCGGCCGACCGGCACGTGCCCGGCCACCCACGAGCCGGGCTCCGGATAGCCGGCCAGCCACTCCCCGTCACCCTCGGCGTACAGGTCGCGGGTGTGGTAGAGCGCGATGGGCTCCAGGAACACGCAGACGCTGCCGTCCACCGCCGCGCTCGCCAGGCAGGTCCGCAGCATGGGCGCGGCGTCGTCTGGCCGCGCCGGCACCGCGATCACCAGACCCGGCACATCCCGGAGTACGGCCACCGAGTTGTCGTTGTGGAAGTGCCCGCCGAACCCCTCCTGGTACGCCAGCCCGGCCACCCGCACGACCATCGGGTTGCGGAAGGCGCCCCGCGAGAAGAACTGCATGGTCGCGGCCTCGCCGCGCAGCTGGTCCTCGGCGTTGTGCAGGTACGCCAGGTACTGGATCTCCGGCACCGGCAGCATCCCGGCCAGCCCGGCGCCGAGGCCCAGCCCGAGCACCGACGTCTCGTCGAGCAGGGTGTCGAAGACCCGGGCCGCGCCGAACCGGTCCCGCAGGCCCTTCGTCACGCCGTACACGCCACCCTTGGCGGCCACGTCCTCGCCGAAGACGGCCATCTGGGGGTGGTCGAGCAGCCCGTCGGCGAGCGCCGCGTTGATGCTCTGCGCCAGGGTGAGCGGGCCGGCCAGCTCCGGCGGTTTGCCCCCGAACGCCTCCTCCCGCGCCGCCGAGCCCGACCCGCTGGCCCGTGCCGCCGCGTCGGCCACCGCCCGCGCCACCCGCACCGGGCGGCGGGGCGCCAGCGCCGACACCACGTCGGCGGCGGAGGCCAGCTTCGGCTCGCCCAGCACCTCCTCGGCCAGTCGGCGGACCTGCCAGCCGGTCTCGTCGTACCGGGCCAGCAGTTCGTCGGCGGTCGCCACACCGGCGTCGACGAGCAGCCGGGCGGTGGCGGCCACCGGATCCCGCTGAATGTCCTCGGCCAGCTCGGCGGGGCTGCGGTACGCCGACTCCGCGTCCGCCCCGGCGTGGCCCATCAGCCGGACCGTGCGCAGGTGCAGTACGGCGGGCCGCCGGTGCCGGCGTACCCAGGCCGCGGCCTTCTGCGCCACCTCGTACGCCCGTACCGGGTCGGCCCCGTCGGCGCTGAAGTAGTGGATGCCCGGTTTGGCGCGCAGCGTCGCCTCCACCCAGCCCTCCGGCGAGCGGACGCTGATGCCCAGCCCGTTGTCCTCGCAGACGAAGAGCACCGGGATGCGCAGTCCGGCGTGGTCGTACCAGCCGGCGGTGTTGAAGGCGGCGGTGGCGCTGGCGTGGTTGACCGACGCGTCGCCGAACGAACAGACCACGATGGCGTCCGGCGGCCAGGGGACGTGCGCCGCGCCGGCCCCGCTGCCGACCCGTACCCCGGCCCCGGCACGGCGCCCGACGGTGTCCAGCCGGCGCAGCCGCTCCACGGCCAGCCCCATCCCGACCGCGCGGGGCAGGTGCGAGGCGATGGTGGAGGTGGTCGGCACGATCGCCAGGTCGGCGCGGCCGAACACCTTGTGCCGGCCACCGGCGATCGGCTCCTCGCTGGAGGCGACCATTCCGCGCAGCACGTCCCGGGCCGCCTCGGCGTACGCCGCGAACCCGCCGGTGGGCCGCTCGGACCCGGCCGGCTCGGGCACCGCGGCCGCCTCCGGGTCGGCGGCCGGCTCCGGGTCGGCGGCCGGCTCCCGGCCGGTGGCCGGTTCGGCGTCGGCGGTGTCGGTCGGCGTCGTGGCGTCGGCGACCTGGGCCGCCCGCACGCAGTAGAACGCCCCGGAGCGGTAGTGCAGCAACGCCGGGTCGGTGGGGCGCAGCGCGGCGGCGACCGCCGCGTTGCCCTCGTGCCCGGCCGAGCCGATGGTGTAGAAACCCTCCCCGAAACTGCGCAGCCAACGACCGGCGAGGTCGAGCTGGCGACTGGTCACCTGCGCGTCGAACAGGTCCAGCAGCTGCGCGCCGGTCAGCGGGGCGTCGTCGGTGACCGGGTCGGCGGGGTCACGCCTCCGCTGCGCGGCGGGCAGCGCCGCCAGCGTCTCCCGGAACCGGTCGTCGAGATCTTGCGGGGTGGTCACGTCCGACAGCATTACCGACGCGGGCCATGCTCGCCCAGTGGGACACGGCCGGCGCGGGTCGACTCACGCCGGGTCGCACGGCTCCGGACAGCCGCCGTCGGACACCTTCCACACCAGGTCACGCAGGGTGGACAGCTCCTGGTCACTCAGCCCGGCCAGGAGTCGGGAGTCGGACATCACCTCGGTCACCCGGTCCCGCACGGCCCGGCCGTCACCGGTCACCACGAGGGTCTTCTGCCGGCGGTCGGTCGGGTCGGTACGACGCTCGACCAGGCCGGCCTGCTCCAGCCGGTCGACAAGCGCCGTCACGTTGGACCGGTCGCAGCCCAGCCGATCGGCGAGATCCCGGGCGGGCAGTGGACGGTCCGGGTCCAGCTCGTGCAACGCGCGGGCCGTGGCCGGGGTGAGCCCCAACTCGGCGAACGCGGTGCCCTGCCGGTGTCGCAGCGAGGCGGTCAGGTGTGCCATCCGGCGCACCACGTCGGCCGCGAGGCCGGCCCGGTCCACCGGCCCCGCCATCGGGGAAAAGGCCTCCTGTGCCACAGCCGTATCGTACGCACCCGCGCCGGCCGCCTTCGCGCAAAGATCCGCGCGACGTCAGCGCTGTTGCTGCTTGAACGCGCGTCGAGGCAGCGGTTTCTCCGACGTTGTGCGGATCATGGTGCTGGCTGGTCGCGCCTGGTCGGCCGGCTCAGCCGACGGGCGTGAGCCGCTGACCACGAGCGCGAGCCCGACCAGCACGATCAGGGCCGCCAGCACCTCGCCGCCGGTCATCCGCTCGTGCAGGAGGAGCCACGACGCGGTGAGCCCGAAGACGGGCACGAGCAGGCTGAACGGCGCGACCCGGGCGACCGAGTAGCGGCCGATGAGATGGTTCCAGAGGCCGAACCCGACCAGGGTCGAGACGTAGGCGACGTACCCGACCGCCGCCAGGGCGCGCCAGGAGAGGCCGAGCAGCGAGTCGAGCACCACCTGCGGGCCGTTGACGACGGCGGCCAGCCCGAACAGCGGCAGCGGCGGCACCAGACTGGACCAGACGAGCAGGGAGATCGGCCGGGTTTCGCCGCTGGCGCGCACCACGACGTTCGCGACGGCCCAACTCCCGGCGGCGAAGAGGGTGAACGCGAAGCCGATCGCAGTGGTGTGCCCACCGCCGGAGACCGCGAGCACGCCGATGCCGACCGAGCCGACCAGCACACCGGCGATCTGCCGCCGGGCAGGGCGCTCCCGCAGCAGCAGCGCGGCGAGCACCACCGACGCCAGGGCCTGCGCTTGCAGCACCAGGGAGGCGAGGCCGGCGCCCATGCCCAGGGCCATCGCGCTGAACAGCACCCCGAACTTCAGCACCCCGAGGATCAGGCCGTAGGCGACGACGTAGATCGCCCGGGCGGTCGGCCGCGGCACGAGGAAGACCAGCGGTACGGCGACGACGACGAACCGCAGCGCGGTAAGCACCAGCGGCGGCAGATCCCGCAGGCCGATGTCGATGACCACGAAGTTGACGCCCCAGATGGCGGCGACCAGGACCGCCTGGAGTCGGTGCGACATTCTCATGAGATCGACTCTGCGAGACGTTACCTATTAGCACAATTTCCTAGTTCTTCAGCGATTCTGTAGCCTTGCTTAATGGACCTCGACGTTCGACGGCTCCGCGTGCTGTACGAGGTGGCCCTGCGCGGCGGGGTCACCGCAGCGGCCGCAGCCCTGCACGTGACCCCCTCCGCGGTCTCCCAGCAGCTCGGTCAGCTCGCCCGCGAGGCCGGCTGCGAGCTGGTCGAACGTTCCGGCCGAGGGGTCGTGCTCACCCCGGCCGGCTACGTGCTCGCCGACCATGCGAAGCAGATCATCAGCGCGGTCGAGCAGGCCGGGGCGGGGCTCGCGGCGCTGCGGCGCGACGTCAGCGGGGCCGTACGGGTGGGAGCCTTCCCCTCGGCGGCCGGAGCCCTGGTCGCGCCGGCCGCCGCACGGGCGATCGCCCGACATCCGGACCTGGACGTGCGCGTCTTCGAGGCTGAGGACCAGCAGAGCCAACTCGACCTCCGCTCGGGCAAGCTCGATGTGATCGTGCTCCAGGAGTACGACCACGTCCCGACGCCGCTCCCACCCGACCTGGATCGACACCCGATCGCCAGTGACCCGATGCACCTGATCACGCCGGCCGGCTGGGGCAGCCGGTCGGGCCGGCTCGACGACCTGCGCGAGGCGCGATGGGTGGCCAGCGCCGAGGGCACTCCTTGCCTGCACTCCACGCTGCACGCCTGTCGGCTGGCCGGATTCGAGCCGGACATCCGCCACCAGGCCATCGACTTCGCACTGACGCTCGACCTCGTCGGCGCGGGTCTCGGCGCGGCACTCGTACCGGAGATGGCGCTGCGCGGGGTGCCGCCAGCCGTGCACGTCGAGCCGCTTACCGACCCGGTGACCGAGCGGCGGATCTTCGCGGTGACCCGGGGCCGGGGCACGGGACCGCTGCGCCCGGCCATGGAGGCGTTCCTCGCCGAACTCACCGCGTCCGCCTCGGCACCGGCCCGCGTGGCCGTCGACGACGCCCCCGCCGGTAGGCCCGGCTGAGCCCGACCCGCGGGCGGGAGCGGGTCAGGCGGGGAGGAAGGAGAAGCGGACCTGGCGGGTGGGATTGTCGCCGTTGGTGTCGACCAGGCAGATGGACTGCCAGGTGCCCAGGGCGAGGCGTCCGTCGAGCACCGGCAGCGTCGCGTACGGCGGAACGAAGGCCGGCAGCACGTGGTCCCGGCCGTGGCCGGGCGAGCCGTGCCGGTGCCGCCAGCGGTTGTCGGTGGGCAGCAGCGCGTCGAGGGCGGTGAGCAGGTCGTCGTCGGAGCCCGATCCGGTCTCGATGATCGCCAGCCCGGCGGTGGCGTGCGGCACGAAGACGTGCAGCAGGCCGTCTCCCTCGCCGGAGACGAAGCTCTGGGCCTCGGCGGTGATGTCCCGGACGGCCGGCCGGGTCCCGGTCTGGACGGTGATCACGTCACTGCGCATACGTCGCATTCTGCCGCAGCGGGCCGGGAGCCCCGGTGCATGGGGAAAGGAAGGGTCGTCGCGCTAAGTTACCGACGGGTACCTGTGTTCAGCATCGCGTCGGGGGCACCTAGACGTGACGACGGGTGCCACCAGGGGGCAGGATGGCGCTAGAGACCTATCCCACACACAACCGAGGGAACGCCTGTGGCTACGGAACGCAAGCGCCCGGTGATCAGCGACGGCCTACCGAGCCAGCTTCCGGACATCGACCCTGAAGAGACCAGCGAATGGGTCGAGTCGCTTGACGGTGTCATCGACGAGCGCGGCGCCAAACGCGCCCGCTATGTCATGCTGCGCCTGCTGGAGCGGGCCCGTGAGCGCCAGGTCGGGGTTCCGCCCCTGACCACCACCGACTACATCAACACCATCCCGCCGGAGCAGGAGCCCTGGTTCCCGGGTGACGAGCACGTCGAGCGGCGCATCCGGGCGTACGTCCGGTGGAACGCCGCCATGCTGGTGCACCGGGCGCAGCGCCCGGAGATCGGCGTCGGCGGCCACATCTCCACCTTCGCCAGCTCGGCGTCGCTCTACGAGGTGGGCTTCAACCACTTCTTCCGGGGCAAGAACCACCCGGGCGGCGGCGACCAGATCTACTACCAGGGTCACGCCTCCCCCGGCATGTACGCGCGGGCGTTCCTGGAGGGGCGGCTCAGCGAGCACCAGCTCGACGGGTTCCGCCAGGAGCTGTCGCATCCGGGCGGCGGGCTGCCGTCGTACCCGCACCCGCGGCTGATGCCGGACTTCTGGGAGTTCCCCACCGTCTCGATGGGCCTCGGCGGCCTGAACGCGATCTACCAGGCCCGGTTCAACCGGTACCTGCAGCACCGCGGCATCAAGGACACCTCGCAGCAGCACGTGTGGGCGTTCCTCGGCGACGGCGAGATGGACGAGCCGGAGACGCTGGGCGCGATCGGCGTGGCCGCCCGCGAGGAGCTGGACAACCTCACCTTCGTGATCAACTGCAACCTCCAGCGGCTGGACGGCCCGGTCCGGGGCAACGGCAAGGTCATGCAGGAGCTGGAGTCGTTCTTCCGGGGCGCCGGCTGGAACGTGATCAAGGTGGTCTGGGGCCGTGAGTGGGACCCGCTGCTCGCCGCGGACACCGACGGCGCGTTGGTCAACCTCATGAACACCACGACCGACGGCGACTACCAGACCTACAAGGCCGAGTCCGGCGCGTACGTGCGGGAGCACTTCTTCGGCCGGGACGCACGGACCCGCAAGATGGTCGAGCCGCTGAGCGACGACGAGATCTGGAACCTCAAGCGGGGTGGGCACGACTACCGCAAGCTCTACGCGGCCTACAAGGCGGCCACCGAGCACACCGGTCAGCCGACGGTCATCCTGGCGAAGACGATCAAGGGCTGGACGCTCGGCTCACACTTCGAGGGCCGCAACGCGACCCACCAGATGAAGAAGCTGACGCTGGAGGACTTGAAGACCTTCCGCGACCGGCTCTACCTGGACATCCCGGACAAGGCGCTGGAGGACAACCCCTACCTGCCGCCGTACTTCCACCCCGGTGAGAAGTCCGAGGAGCTGGCCTACCTGAAGGAGCGCCGCGAGCAGCTCGGCGGCTACCTGCCGTCGCGGCGCACCAGCACCAAGCGGCTGACCATCCCCGGTCCGGAGCGGTTCGCCGACGTCAAGCGCGGCTCGGGCAAGCAGAAGGTGGCCACCACGATGGCCTTCGTCCGCCTGCTCAAGGACATCATGAAGGACAAGGAGTTCGGCAAGCGCTGGGTGCCGATCATCCCGGACGAGGCCCGCACCTTCGGCCTCGACTCGATCTTCCCGACCGCGAAGATCTACTCGCCGCACGGGCAGCGCTACACCTCGGTCGACCGGGAGCTGTTCCTGTCGTACAAGGAGTCGACGACCGGGCAGATCCTGCACGAGGGCATCAACGAGGCCGGTTCGGTCGCCTCGTTCACCGCCGCGGGCTCGGCGTACGCCACCCACGACGAGCCGATGATCCCGATGTACATCTTCTACTCGATGTTCGGGTTCCAGCGGACCGCCGACGGACTGTGGGCGGCGGCCGACCAGATGGCGCGGGGCTTCCTGCTCGGCGCGACCGCCGGTCGGACGACGCTCAACGGTGAGGGCCTGCAGCACGAGGACGGCCACTCGCTGCTGATCGCCGCCACCAACCCGGCGGTGGTCGCGTACGACCCGGCGTTCTCCTTCGAGATCGCGCACATCATGGAAGCCGGCCTGCACCGGATGTACGGGGACGCGCAGGAAAACGTCTTCTACTACCTGACGGTCTACAACGAGCCGATCCTCCAGCCGGCCGAGCCGGCCGGGGTGGACGTGGAGGGCCTGCTCAAGGGCATCTACCGCTACTCCCCGGCACCGCAGGTCGACGGCCCGAAGGCCAACGTCCTCGCCTCCGGCACCGGCATGCAGTGGGCGCTCAAGGCCCAGCAGCTGCTCGCCCAGGACTGGGGGGTGGCCGCCGACGTCTGGTCGGTGACCTCCTGGACCGAGCTGCGTCGCGACGCGGTGGAGACCGAGGAGTACAACCTGCTCAACCCGGGCGCCGAGGCCAAGGTGCCGTACGTCGCGCAGAAGCTGGCCGACGCGGACGGGCCGAAGGTCGCGGTCAGCGACTGGATGCGCGCCGTACCGGACCTGATCGCCCGCTGGGTACCCGGTGACTACACGTCGCTGGGCACCGACGGCTTCGGGATGTCGGACACCCGGCACGCGCTGCGCCGGCACTTCCACGTCGACGCCGAGTCGATCGTGGTCGCCACGCTGCGGCAGCTCGCCCGCAGCGGCGCGGTGCCGGCCACCGTGCCGGCCGAGGCCGCCAAGAAGTACGCGATCGACGACGTCAACGCCGCCCCGGTCGGGGAGACCGGCGGCGACAGCTGATCCAGCACGATCGAGAAAGGGCCCGGCGCACCCGCGCCGGGCCCTTCTTGGTGCACCCGCACCCTCGCTCCCGGCCCCGACCGACCGGGCGGACGGCGGGTGAGTGGGGAGCGGCGGCGGTCCGGGGGCCCCTGGCGGGGGCCCGGGGCCACCGCCAGGGGCGGGTGACGCCGGGAGCAGACGCGCCCGTCAGCCGACGGCGGCCAGGTCGGTGAGCCGGGCGAGCGAGTCCTCCAGGTCGGCGCCGACCCGGCGCAGGCCCAGGCGCAGCAGGGCCGCCTTGACCGGGCCGGCCGGCCAGCGGACGACGATGAGTCGCACGATCGTCCCGCCCTCCTCCTCCTCGTCCTCGGTGAGCTGGACGTAGATCTCGGTGCGCGCCTCCGCACGAGCACCGGCACCCTTGGCCCGTTCCCGCCAGCCGATCAGCGTCGGCTCCTGATAGGCGATCACCTCGGCCTCATGCGCCGAACCGCGCCCCGCCTGGACCAGCTGCCGCCGCCCGAAACCCTCTCCAGAGAGCACTTCGGCCGCGCGGACCCCCGCCAGCCAGGCCGGCAACTGCTCGGCCCGCTGTACGACGTCCCAGACCACTTCCACCGGCGCCGCCACGTGCGCACTGCGTTCCACGAGGATCATTTCCGTCTTTCCTCCAGTGAGGACATCCCACGATATCGGCACTCTATGCGCTAAATCGGACTTACGTGGACGGGTTAGGAAAAAGACACGCCGATCAACCATTGCGGATTGCGCCAACCCGGCCTATGGCGCATTCATCGACAGCGCCCTAGAGTCCCGAACACGTTTCACGTTGACCGGGAGGGCGCATGTCGACCGCACCGATGCCCAAGTTCCCCGCCGGCTTCCGCTGGGGCGTCTCCACGTCCGCCCACCAGATCGAGGGCGCCACCACGGCCGGCGGACGCGGAGCGTCCATCTGGGACACCTTCGCGCGCTCCCCCGGCCGGATCAGCGACGGCAGCAGCGGCGAGATCGCCTGCGACCACTACCACCGGTACGCCGAGGACGTGGCGCTGCTGGCCGGTCTGGGCGTCTCCGCGTACCGGTTCTCGATCGCCTGGCCCCGGGTGCAGCCCAGCGGCAGCGGCGCGGCCAACGCCGCCGGCCTGGACTTCTACGACCGCCTGGTCGACGAGTTGCTGGCCGCTGGCGTCGACCCGGTGGCCACCCTGTACCACTGGGACCTGCCCCAACCCCTGCAGGACGCCGGTGGCTGGCTCAACCGCGACACCGCCGCCCGCTTCGCCGACTACGCCGAGCGGACCGCCGCCCGTCTCGGCGACCGCGTCCGGCTCTGGATCACCCTCAACGAGCCGTTCATCCACATGAGCCTCGGCTACGGCATGGGCGTGCACGCCCCCGGCGAGATGCTGCTCTTCGACGCCTTCCCCGTCGCCCACCACCAACTGCTCGGGCACGGGCTCGCGGTCGCCGCGCTGCGCGCCAGCAGCGCCAGCCCGGTGGCGATCGCCAACAACTACTCCCCGGTGCGGGTGCTCGGCGACCGCGACGCCGACCGGGCCGCCGGGGCCGCGTACGAGGCGCTGCACAACCGGCTCTTCACCGACCCGCTGCTCGGCCGCGGCTACCCGGAGCTGCCCGGCTTCGACCCGGGCGTCGTCCGCCCCGGCGACCTGGACATCATCGCCGCGCCCATCGACGTGCTGGGGGTGAACTACTACAACCCCACCGGCGTACGGGCCGCCGAGGAGGGCTCGCCGCTGCCGTTCGACCTGGTGCCGCTGGACGGCTACCCGCGTACCGCCTTCGACTGGCCGGTCGCCCCCGACGGGCTGCGCGAGCTGCTCGGCTGGCTGCGTGACACGTACGGCGACGCGCTGCCACCCATCGAGATCACCGAAAGCGGCTGCGCGTACGACGACGCACCCGACGCGGACGGGCAGGTGGCGGACCCGGAGCGCATCGCGTACCTCGACGGGCACCTGCGGGCGGTCCGGGCCGCCATCGACGACGGGGTGGACGTACGCGGGTACTTCGTCTGGTCGCTGCTGGACAACTGGGAGTGGGCCGAGGGGTTCACCAAGCGCTTCGGGCTGGTGCACGTCGACTACGCCGACCAGAGGCGTACACCGAAGTCGTCGTACGCCTGGTTGCGGGACGTGATCGCGGCCTCCCGGGACGGTTCGGCGCGGTGACCACCCTCGACCCCGCACCGGCGGCGCTGCCGGCGGCGCTCGCCGAACCGACCGTGCCGGTGCGACGCGGCTGGATCGGTCTGGTCTTCGCGGCCAACCTCGGCGTGTGGATGGCGTTCTTCACCCCGATCCAGGTGCTGCTGCCGCAGCAGATCGAGCGGATCGCGCCCGCCGACAAGGAGACCATGCTGGCCGTGGTCACCGGCCTGGGCGCGTTGGCCGCGGTGCTGGCCAACCCCCTGGCGGGCGCGCTGTCCGACCGGACCTGCCTGCGGATCCTCGGCCGGGAGTTCGGTCGTCGGCACGTCTGGACCGCCGGCGGCGCGGTGCTCGGCGCGGCGGCGCTGGTGCTGCTGGCCCAGCAGCGGACCATCCTCGGGGTCGCCGTCGGTTGGGTCGCCGCCCAGGTCTGCTTCAACGCGATGCTGGCCAGCCTCACGGCCGCCATCCCGGACCGGGTTCCGGTGGCGCAGCGCGGCGCGGTCTCCGGCTGGGTGGGTATCCCGCAGGCGCTCGGGTTGGTGCTCGGCGCGGTGCTGGTCACCGCAGTCGTCACCGGCAACGCCGCCGGCTACCTGGCCATCGCGGTGGCCATCCTGGTGCTGTCGCTGCCGTTCGCGCTGCTCACTCCCGACGACCGGCTGCCCCGCGCGCACCGCCCGGCGCTGCGGGCCCGGGCGCTGTTCGCCTCGATGTGGATCAGCCCGCGCCGGCACCCGGACTTCGCCTGGGCGTGGATCACCCGGTTCCTGGTCCAGCTCGGCAACGCGCTGGGCACCCTCTACCTGCTGTACTTCCTCACCGACGGGGTGCGTTACCCCGACCCCGAGGGCGGTCTGTTGGTGCTGATCCTGCTCTACACGCTCGGCATGATGCTGACCGCGGTGGTCGCCGGCCGGCTGTCGGACCGCTCCGGGCGGCGCAAGGTCTACGTGATCGTCTCCGGCCTGATCATGGCGGTCGCGGCGCTGCTGCTCGCCATCGCGCCGGTCTGGCCGATGGCGATCGTCGCCGCCCTGCTGCTCGGCGCCGGCTACGGCGTCTACCTCTCGGTGGACGCCGCCCTGATCACCCAGGTGCTGCCCCGGGCCACCGACCGCGCCAAGGACCTGGGCGTGATCAACATTGCCAACTCCGCGCCGCAGGTGCTCGGCCCGGCGCTCTCCGCCCCGCTCGTCGTCCACCTGGGCGGGTACCCGACGCTCTACGCGGTCACCGCCGCGGTCACCCTGGTGGGCAGCGCCCTGGTCGTCAAGATCCGCTCAGTCCCCTGAGTCGGGGGGCCGTGGCCAAAAGCGGTGGCCGGCCGCCGTAGGCTGGAGGACGTGACGGTACGTGTGCGCTTCGCCCCCTCCCCGACCGGTATGTTCCACGTCGGCGGCGCCCGCTCTGCGCTGCAGAACTGGATCTACGCCAAGCAGCAGGGCGGGGTGTTCGTGCTGCGCATCGAGGACACCGACGCGGCCCGCAACAAGCCCGAGTGGACCGAGGGCATCCTCTCCGCGCTGGACTGGATCGGCATCTCCCGGGGCAGCTACGAGGGGCCCTACTTCCAGTCGGCGAACGCCGGCGAGCACCGGGCCGCCGCCACCCGGCTCTACGAGTCGGGTCGGGCCTACTACTGCGACTGCACCCGCGAGGACGTGCAGGCCCGTACCGGCTCGCAGTACCAGGGCTACGACGGCTACCACCGCGACCTCGGCCTCGGCCCGGGGCCTGGGCACGCGCTGCGCTTCCGTACGCCGGACGAGGGCACGACAGTGGTCGTCGACCTGATCCGTGGTGAGCCCACCTTCGAGAACAAGCTCATCGAGGACTTCGTCATCGCCCGCGGCGACGGCTCGCCGGTCTTCCTGCTCGCCAACGTCGTCGACGACATGACCATGGGGATCACCCACGTGATCCGGGCCGAGGAGCACCTGCCCAACACCCCCAAGCAGCAGCTGCTCTGGGACGCCCTCGGAGTCAAGCCGCCGGTCTGGGCGCACGTGCCGGTGGTGGTCAACGAGAAGCGGCAGAAGCTCTCCAAGCGCCGCGACAAGGTCGCCCTGGAGGCGTACCGCGACGAGGGCTACCTCGCCGGCGCGATGCGCAACTACCTGATGCTGCTCGGCTGGGCGCCGTCGGGCGACCGGGAGATCGTGCCCTGGTCGGTCATCGAGGACGAGTTCCGGCTGGAGGAGGTCAACCCCTCCCCCGCGTTCTTCGACGAGAAGAAGCTGCGCGCCTTCAACGGCGAGTACATTCGCGCGCTGCCGGTGCCCGAGTTCATCGACGCCTGCCAGCCGTGGCTGACCGGCACCGGGACCATCGCGCCGCCGCCGTGGCAGCCGGAGGAGTTCGACGCCGACGCCTTCGCCGCCGTCGCACCGCTGGCACAGACCCGGATCGCCGTGCTCAGCGAGATCGTGCCGAATGTCGACTTCCTCTTCCTGGCCTCGCCGCTGATCGACGAGGCGGCCTGGACCAAGACCATGAAGGACGGCTCGGGTGACCTGCTGGACGCCGCCGTCGCGGCCTTCGAGGCGCTGGAGTCCTGGGACGCCGAGTCGCTGAAGTCGACGCTGGAGGCGGTCGGCGCCGAGCGCGGCCTCAAGCTCGGCAAGACGCAGGCGCCCGTCCGGGTCGCGGTCACCGGCCGCACCGTCGGCCTGCCGCTGTTCGAGTCGCTGGAGGTGCTCGGTCGCGAGCGCACCCTGACCCGGATGCGCGCCGCCCGGCTCCGCCTGCCCTGACAGTCCGACCGGCAGCGGGCCGGCGTCGTACCTACGCGTCGCCCCCTTTGCTCTGCTTCAACCCACGCAACACCCGGTGTCCGAATATCGGACGCGAAGTGTTGCCTCCGCTGAAGCAGAGCAAAGGGGGACGCGGACACCCCGTTCACCAGGCCTGCGGCGATCGTGTGATCAGTGCGCCCGGTTCCTGCGACGGAACACCAGGCCGGCGGCGAGAGCAGCGAGCAACACCAGGCCGCCGAGCGCCCAGAGCCACCAGCGGCCACCAGAGTCGGACCGCTCCGAGGCCGCTGGCACAGCGGACGCCGTTGAGCTGCCCGCCGGCGCCGATGGCGGCCCGCCCGAGGACGGGTTGACTCCCGAGGGCCCGGCCGAGGGCGAGCCGGTCGGCGCTGCCGCCGGGCCGGTGCCGGCGGCCGAGGGGCTGGCGGACGGGTCGGCGGCCGTGCCGGTGGTGAGGGTGAACCGCACCTCGCCCTTGATCGGGTGGCCGTCGCTGGACGCGAGCTGGTACCCGACGATGTAGAGCCCCGCCGCGCCGGGCTTGAACGGCACGCGTACCCGACTGCCGTCGAAGGTCGGCTGCCCGCCGGCGACCACATTGTCCGGTCCGGTTATTGTGATCTTCGTCGTAGCGGGGGCCGGCTTGGCCAGGAACCGAAGCTCGACCCGGGCGGGCGCGGTGGCCACCCGGGCGCCGTCGCGCGGATCGCTGCCGGTCAGCGAGTTGTGCGCGGCGGCCGGTGTCGCCGGGGCCAGCAACGACACACCGAACGCCACGCCGAACACCACTGGCACGACCCGCGCCATTCGTGTAACCCTGCCCCCCATGAACCCCTCCGTAAGGGTACGATCCGCCCGCTGATCAAAACAGCTCCTCATTAGTCGAGCAGAGATCGCAGATAGTTCCAATTACTGTTCCACAAGCTGCAATTCATCGACGTTCTGCGGAGTCTGTGAGAGTGGGCCCGACCGCTCGGTCGGTGTTGTCACCGACCGACCGACCCGGACGTCATGACGAAGCCATCCATCGAACGGGGCGAGGAGGCGGGATGGTCCGACAGATGAGGCGCTGGGTCGCCGTGCTGGCGGGCACGCTGGCGGCGGCACTGCTGGCGCTCGGCACCGCCGGCCCGGCCAGCGCGGCGCCCAAACCGGCACCCGCCGGTGTGGACATCACCGGCGAAGGGCTCACCGAGCCGCTGCGGCTCCGGTCGGACACCCAGCCCACGCACGTGGTGGCGGTCATCGACCAGGTCAACTTCTTCGGTCGTACCGGCATGCCGACCGGGCCGAAGGCAGCCAACCTCGGTCCGAAGTACACGGTCGTGGTGCTCGCCGGTGAGACGCCGAAGCAGACGTTCGACCTCTACCCCAAGGCGGCCGGCGGCCCGCGCGTGTACCGACCGGCCAAGCAGCCGGACGGCCGCAAGACCAGCGCCGGCTGGTTCCTCGGCCGGCTCAGCATGTCCGAGACGCTGCGCACGGCCGGGGTGCCGCTGGAGCGGCAGTTCGACACGGTCAGCGGCGGCGTGGGCGGCGGCGAGCGGGTCCTCCCGGAGGACACGATGGACCCGGCGCGGGACATCGACGAAGCGCTCGGCGAGTTGCAGCGACTGCTGCTGCTCAACGTCGCGGTGATGCTGACCATCACGGTCGGTCTCGCCGGAATCGCCCTGCTGATCCGCCGCCGGACCCGCTGACCTCGGGCGGCGGGTCAGACCAGCCGTCGCGCGGTCAGCACCAGCGGCGCGGCGGGCGCTCCCGTCGGGTGGCCCGCTGACGCGGCCGGACCGGGCCGTGCCGGTGCGCCCCCGCCCACCCGGGCAGTTCGCTGCGGCAGCCGGTGACGTCGTCCGGCTCGGCCGGCACCGGCTCGGTGGCCCGCTGGCGTGGCACGGCCACGTCGTCGTCGGCCCGCTCGGACGGACGGCCGCCGGTCGACTCCGCCGGGTGCGCCGACGCCCCGCCGACCGGCCGGCGCGGCTTGCCGGCCGCCTGCGGGTCGTGGTGCCCCAGCCGGCAGGGCTCGCCCTGGGCGCAGCCGTGCTCGGCCTCCCCGTGCGCCATCCCCGGTCTCCTCACGCTCGCACTCACGCGCGGGGGCGCTCCCCCCGACGTGCCCTGTCACCGTACTGGCCGGGACCGACGGCCTGTGCACGGCGTACCCCGGGGTCAGCGCTTCGGGCGGCGAGGGAACAGGGTCTCCCAGACCGGGAAGGCGACCAGCCAGATCAGGATCACGACGGTGAGGCTGCGGATCCAGTTGCCCAGTTCACGGGTTCGTTCCGCGTCGTTGACCCAGAGGATCGCCGCACCGAGCAGGGCGCACGCGACAGCCCAGCCGAGGAGCGCCTTGGCCCACTCCCGCCACTCGTGGCGGGTGCGGGCCCAGCCGTGGCGGGGAGGCCGCACCGGCGGCGGACCACCGGCGAACCGGTGGGCGAAGCGCTGGTCCGCCCAGCGCACCATCGAGTGCCCGAAGGCCACCGAGAAGCCGAGGTAGGCGGCGGCGAGACCGTGACTGACGCCTGCGGTCGCGCCGCGGCGCAGGTCGATCACCGACGCGGCGAGCAGTGCCAGATCGACCAGCGGTACGCAGACCAGCAGCGCCGCGCCGAGTCGTGGCCGGCGCAGCGGATAGCGGGCCACCAGCCCGGCGCCGAGCAGGACCCAGAACGCGATCTCACAACCGATGATCACCGCGACCACCATGGCGACCTCCCCCCGTCGTCGGCACCCAGCGTCGCCGATCGGCGGGGCCCGGGCCTCGACGCCGGAGACGAGATCGGGGTCCTCCCTTCGACGGACCAACCGTCCGGGACGCGCTCGACGTACCCCTTTCGGCGCATGTCGGAGCCGGCGGGCTCCTTCCCTGGTCGGAGTCGGAGGGTCGACGGTTGTGGTGGGATCGGGGCATGCGACCGCCACCGTGGCTCGGCTCCGGCACGGCCGGCCGGGATCTCACGCTGGCCGGCGCGTCGCTGATCGGTGGCCTGGTGCTGTACGGCCTGGGCATGCAGCCGCAGATCGTCCCGCACCCGGACGTGCCGCCCGAGCTGTTCCTGGCGCCGCTGCTGGCGGTGTGCGTGGCCGTCGGTCTGCGTCGGGTCGCGCCACGCGCCAGCCTGGCGGTGGGGACCGGGGCGCTCGTGGTGGACACGGCGCTGGGCAACTCGCTGGGCACCGTCGTGATCTACACGCAGGTGCTCTACGACGCCTGCGTGTACGGCCCGCCCCGGCTGTGGCGGTGGCTGCTCGGGATCACCGCGACGTTGAGCGCGATCGCGGTGGTGGCCGGCGTGCTCGGCTTCGGGCAGTGGCGCGGGGCCGCCGTCGGGGTGCCGGTGGTGCTCGCCGGGCTGCTGCCGGTGCTGACCGGGATCAGCGTGCGGCAGTACCGGGACCAGGCCGCCGCCGAGCGGGCCCGGGCCGAGCAGACCGCCCGGCTGGTCGAGCTGGACCGCCGGCAGGCGGTCAGCGCCGAACGGGCGCGGATGGCCCGGGAACTGCACGACGTGGTCGCCAACCACCTGAGCGCGGTGGCCATCCACGCTACCGCCGTGCTGTCCGTACCGGGGCTGGAGCGGGGCCAGGTGGAGTCGGCGTTGCGGGTGATCCGGGAGAGCAGCGTGCAGGGCCTGGCCGAGATGCGGCAGATGATCGAGCTGCTGCGCGAGCCGGACGCGGGTGAGCGGGGCACGGCGGGCGTGGTCGGCGCGGTGCCGGAGGCGGTCACGGCGCGGCTCGCCGAGGCGGACGGGTTGGTCGAGCGGATCCGGGCGGCCGGCCTCGCGGTACGGGTGCACACCGACGGCACCCCGGGCCCGCTGCCGGTGGGGGTCGACCTCGCCGCGTACCGGATCGTGCAGGAGTCGCTGACCAACGCGCTCAAGCACGGCACGGGCGAGGCGGAGCTGACCATCACGTACCGGCCGGCGGAGGTGGTGCTGACGGTGGAGAATCCGGTGCGCCCGGACGGGTCGGGGCTGCCGGGCGCCGGGGCCGGGCTGATCGGGATGCGGGAGCGGGCCGCGCTGCTGGCCGGCCGGTTCACCGCCGGGCCGCACGACGGCCGCTGGCAGGTCCGGGCCGCCCTGCCCACCGGGGAGGGCGGGTGACCGCGCCGCGCTCGGGCGACGCCGGCGCCGCGCCGGTACGGGTGGTGCTCGCGGACGACCAGCCGGCGGTACGGGCGGGTCTGGCCCTGATCCTGAACGGCTCGCCGGGCATCGAGGTGGTCGGCGAGGCGGCCGACGGCGACGAGGCGGTCCGGCTGTGCCGGCAGGTGCGCCCCGATGTGGCGGTGCTGGACGTGCGGATGCCACGCCTCGACGGGATCGCCGCGACCAGGGCGATCGTCGCCGACCGGCTCGCCGACGTGCTGGTGCTGACGACCTTCGACCTGGACGAGTACGTCTTCGGCGCGCTGCGCGCCGGTGCGTCCGGGTTCCTGCTCAAGGACACCGACGCGGCGGGACTGGTCGCGGCGGTGCACACCGTGGCGCGCGGTGAGGGGTTCATCGCCCCCACGGTGACCCGTCGTCTGATCGCCGCCTTCGCGGCCACCGCGCCCGGCGCGTCGGCGGCCGCCCGGGCCGCGCTGGACACCCTGACCCCGCGCGAACGCGACGTGCTGGCCTGCCTCGGCCTGGGCCTGTCCAACCAGCAGATCGCCGACCGGCTGGCGCTGGCGGAGAGCACCACCAAGACACACGTGAGCCGGATTCTGGCGAAGCTGGACCTGCGCAGCCGGGTGCAGGCCGCGATCCTGGCCCAGGAGCTGGGCCTGCTCGCGCCACCGTGACCCTGCGCCGGGGCCGGCCGACCCGGGCCCGCTGACCGGTGCCGGCGTGGATGGCCTGCTCACGACGTGTCAGGCTAGGGCGGTGAGTACGCCCGACGGTGGGGAGTTGGCGGCCACGCTGCGCCGGATCGAGCGATCGGCGGGAGCGCTGGCCACCGCCAGCGTGGCCCGGATGGACGAGACGCTGCCGTGGTTCCGCGCCCTGCCGGCCGACCAGCGCTCCTGGGTGATGCTGGTGGCTCAGGCGGGCGCCCGGTCGCTGGTGCAGTGGCTGCGCGACGGCGGCGGCACGGCGGACAGCACCCAGGAGGTCTCCGACGAGGTGTTCGCCGCGGCACCGCAGGCGCTGGCCCGGTCGATCACCCTCCAGCAGACGGTGGCACTGATCAAGGTGACCATCGACGTCGTCGAGGAGCAGGTGTCGCAGCTGGCCGCCGAGGGTGAGGAGCAGCTGCTGCGCGAGGCGGTGCTGCGCTTCTCCCGGGAGATCGCGTTCGCCGCCGCCCGGGTGTACGCGCGGGCCGCCGAGTCGCGCGGCGCGTGGGACGCCCGGTTGCAGGCCCTGCTGGTCGACGCGCTGCTGCGCGGTGACTCGCCGGACGTCCTGGCGAGCCGGGCCGCCGCGCTGGGCTGGGCGGACGCGCCGCCGGTCGCGGTGGCGGTCGGCCGCTCCCCCGGCGGCGAGGTCTCCGCCGTGCTGCACGTGGTGTACCGGCAGGCGCGGCGGATCGGCGTCGAGGTGATCGGCGGAGTGCACGGCGACCGGTTGGTGATCGTCCTGGGCGGCGCGGCGGATCCGCTGAGCGCCACCGGCAAGCTGCTGGACGCGTTCGGTGACGGCCCGGTGGTGGTCGGTCCGGCCGTACCCAGTCTGGATGAGGCGACGGAGTCGGCGCGGGCCGCGCTGTCCGGTTTCCGGGCGGCGCCGGCATGGCCGACCGCCCCCCGGCCGGTGCCGGCCGCGGACCTGTTGCCGGAGCGGGCCCTCGCCGGCGACGCGGAGGCGCGTCGCCGGTTGCGCCACGACGTGTACGCGACGCTGGTGCGCGCCGGTGGCGAGCTGCTGGAGACCCTGGACGCCTTCCTGGCCGCCGGTGGCACGCTGGAGAGCGCGGCGCGGGCGCTGTTCGTGCACCCGAACACGGTGCGCTACCGGTTGCGCCGCATCGCCGAGGTGACCGGCTTCTCGCCGCTGTCGCCCCGGGACGCGTTCGCCCTCCAGGTGGCGTTGACCGTCGGTCGACTGGATCCGGTGGTCCCGGTGGTCACGGCGGTCCCGACCCAGACATTGACCCCGGCCGCCCGGAAATCCGCCCAAAGCAGTGATGATCCTCGCCGATCTTTGTGAGAAACCTCCAAAGGTTCTAGTGCGGTTTGGTGGGCCTCGGCACAGCGCTACCCACGCGTATCCGGGAGAGTCATAGGCGTGCTCGCCGTACTTAGTCCCGGCCAGGGTTCCCAGAAACCCGGCTTCCTGACCCCCTGGCTCGACCTGACCGGCACCGAGGCGCGACTGCGCTGGTGGTCGGCGCTGGCCGGGGTGGACCTGGTGCATCTGGGCACCGCCGCGGACGCCGACGAGATCAAGGACACCGCCCGCACCCAGCCGCTGCTCGTCGCGGCGGCGCTGCTCGCCGCCGAGCACCTGCCGCTGGACGGCGTGACGCTCACCGCCGGCCACAGCGTCGGCGAGCTGGGCGCCGCGGCGGTGGCCGGGGTGCTCTCGGCCGAAGCCGCGCTCACCCTCGCCGGGATCCGGGGCCGGGAGATGGCGGCCGCGTGCGCGCTGGAGCCGACCGGAATGGCGGCCGTGCTCGGTGGCGACCCGGACGAGGTGCTCGCCGCGATCGCCGCGCACGGGCTGCACCCGGCCAACCGCAACGGCGCCGGCCAGATCGTCGCCGCCGGCGCGCTGGACGGGCTGGACAAGTTCGCCGCCGACCCGCCGGCGAAGACCCGCGTCATCCGACTCCAGGTGGCCGGCGCGTTCCACACCCCGTACATGGCCCCGGCCGAGACCGCGCTGGCCGCGGTCGCCGCCGGGATCGCCCCCGCCGACCCGGCCCGGATCCTGTTGTCGAACCTCGACGGCACCGCCGTCACCGACGGCCAGGAGCTGGTGCGCCGGCTGGTCCGCCAGGTCACCGCCCCGGTGCGCTGGGACCTGTGCATGCGCACGCTGGCCGAGCGCGGGGTGACCGGCGTGATCGAGCTGCCCCCGGCCGGCACCCTCGCCGGTCTGGTCAAGCGGGAGCTCAAGGGCGCGGGCGCCCCGGAGATCGTCACCCTGAACACCCCGGACGACCTGCCGGCCGCACGGGACCTGATCGCCCGCCACGGCACGCCGGGCCAACCGCTCGCCCCCATCGGAGGACACTCATGACCGGCAGTCGCATCGTCTCGATGGGGCACTACCAGCCCTCCCGGGTGGTGACCAACGACGACATCGCCCAGCTCGTGGACACCAACGACGAGTGGATCCGCGACCGGGTGGGCATCGTCACCCGGCGGATCGCCGACGGTGAGACGGTGGCCGACATGGCCGCCGCGGCCGCCGGCAAGGCGCTGGCCAACTCGGGGCTCACCGCCGCCGACATCGACCTGGTCGTGGTCGCCACCTGCTCCTCGATCGACCGCAGCCCCAACGTGGCCTGCCGGGTCGCCGCCAAGCTGGGCATCGCCGCGCCGGGCGCGTTCGACGTCAACACCGCCTGCTCGGGCTTCGCGTACGCCCTGGGCACCGTGGATCACGCCATCCGGGCCGGGGCGTCGCGCAACGCGATAGTCATCGGCGCCGAGAAGCTGTCCGACTTCACCGACTGGACCGACCGCTCCACCTGCATCATCTTCGGTGACGGCGCGGGCGCCGCGGTGGTCACCGCCACGGCCGAGGACGAGCCGGCCGGCATCGGCCCGGTCGTCTGGGGCTCCGTGCCGGAGAAGAGCGACGCGGTCCGCATCGAGGGCTGGCGCCCGTACATCCAGCAGGAGGGGCAGGCGGTGTTCCGCTGGGCCACCACCGCGCTCGCGCCGCTGGCCCTGCAGGCGTGCGAGCGTGCCGGGGTCGACCCGTCGGAGCTGGCCGCCTTCGTGCCGCACCAGGCCAACGCCCGGATCATCGACGGCATCGCCAAGCGGCTCAACATCCCCAACGCGATCATCGCGAAGGACATCGTCGAGTCCGGCAACACCTCGGCGGCGAGCGTGCCGCTGGCCCTGTCGAAGCTGGTCGAGCGCCGGGAGGTGCCGTCGGGCGCCCCGGTGCTGCTGTTCGGCTTCGGCGGTGGCCTGACCTACGCCGGTCAGGTCGTCCGCTGCCCCTGAAACCCCCTCGGGCGCATACGCGTCGAGGAGTGGCGGTCGGCGACGCCGGCCGCCGGAGACCCCCTATGAGAGGAACCAACCGCAATGACCCGTGACGAGATCACCACCGGCCTCGCCGAGATCCTCGAAGAGGTTGCCGGGGTGAACCCGGACGACGTGGCCGAGGGGAAGTCCTTCACCGACGACCTCGATGTCGACTCGCTCTCCATGGTGGAGGTCGTGGTGGCCGCCGAGGAGAAGTTCGGCGTCAAGATCCCGGACAACGAGGTGCAGAACCTCAAGACCGTCGGGGACGCCGTCAGCTTCATCGAGGCGCAGTCCTGATCATGAGTCGTCCTGACGTCGTCGTCACCGGGCTCGGCGCGACGACCCCGCTTGGCGGGGACGTCGCGTCGACCTGGGACGCCATGCTCGCCGGCCGCTCCGGGGTGAGTGCCCTCACCCAGGAGTGGGCCGCGCAACTGCCGGTCCGGATCGCCGCCCAGCTGGCCGTTGAGCCGTCCGAGGTGCTGGACCGGGTCCGACTGCGCCGGCTCGACCGCTCCGAGGCGATCGCGATCATCGCGGCGCAGCAGGCCTGGGCGGACGCCGGCCTCGCCGACTCCGGCCTCGACGGAGAGCGGCTGGCCGTCAGCGTCGGCTCCGGCATCGGCGGTGCCACCACCCTGCTCGCCCAGGACGACATCCTGGAGGCGTCCGGGCCGCGGCGGGTTTCCCCACACACGATCCCGATGCTGATGCCGAACGGTCCGGCCGCCTGGGTCGGGTTGGAGCTGGGCGCCAAGGCCGGCGTGCACACCGTGGCCAGCGCCTGCGCCACCGGCGCGGAGGCGATCGCGCTCGGTCTGGACATCATTCGCGCCGGCCGGGCCGACGTGGTGGTGGCCGGCGGCACCGAGGCGGTCATCCACCCGCTGCCGATCGCCGGCTTCAGCTCGATGCGGGCCATGTCGACCCGCAACGACGACCCGGAGCGGGCCTCCCGCCCGTGGGACACCGGCCGCGACGGCTTCGTCCTCGGTGAGGGCGCGGGCATCGTGGTGCTGGAGCGCGCCGACCACGCCGCAGCCCGCGGCGCTCGGGTGTACGCGCGCCTCGCCGGCGCCGGCATCACCTCCGACGCGTACGACATCGTGCAGCCGCACGCCGAGGGTGAGGGCGCCATCCGGGCCATCGCCCGGGCGATCGCGGACGCGGACATCGCCAAGCGGGACATCGTGCACGTCAACGCGCACGCCACGTCGACCCCGGTCGGCGACATGCTGGAGATCGGCGCGCTGCACAAGGCGCTCGGCGACCACCCGGTGCTGGCCGCGACGAAGTCGATGACCGGTCACCTGCTCGGTGCGGCCGGAGCGCTGGAGTCGATCGCCACGATCCTGGCCATCCGCGACGGCGTCGTCCCTCCGACGATCAACCTCGACGACCCGGAGCCGGGCCTCAGCCTGGAGGTCGCCGCGCACAAGGCACGCCACATGGAGATCCCCGCCGCGCTGAACAACGCGTTCGGCTTCGGCGGCCACAACGTGGCGCTGGTCTTCGCACGACCGTGAGACAGCGGCCGTACGACGGCCGATCTGCGGGTTTACCGAAGGGCCCCCTGAGCAAGGGGGCCCTTCGGCACGTTCAGCCCCGGTTGCGGGGATGCTGCTTGGCGGTGCGTTCGTTGCCGTGGCGGTAGTTGCCGGTCCAGCGGGCCATCACCAGTTGCGGGTCGTCGTCGACCTCGGCGAGGAACTCCGCCGCCCGGGCGCCGCGCAGCGTGCCCGCCACCCGGCCGTGATGCGTGATCACCACCGTGCCGTCGGCGCGCTGGTCGTAGCGGAAGCCCTGTGCGGTTGCCATGACAGCGAGGCTGCCAGGTCGACGCCCTCGCCGGCGACGCGATTTCCGACCTGCGGGCCCCGGCGGAATCAGGCGCCGCAGGTGGTGGCGGGCAGGCCGGGCACAGCCACCGGGGACCGACCACCCGGGCGGGCCTTGCCGGCCAGCACGGCGGCCAGGGCGGTCATCGACGACCGACTGGAGGAGTACGTCGCCAGCAGCGTCGGCGACGTGGCCTTGGCCAGCACGTACGGGGTGTCCATGGCGACGGTGACCGCCGCGTCGGCGCGCAGGTCGCTGTCGCCGTCGCCGTAGCCGACCAGGTGCACCACGGTCCCGCCGCTCGGCTTCACGGTCACGCCGGCCTTGGTCAACGCGGCGGTGAGCGCCGCCCGGGTGCCGTCGCGGCCGTCGGAGGAGGTGACGGTGACGGGCCCGTGCACCGCTTTGCCGCAGGCGCCCCGCAGCACGGTGACCGCGCCGGCGGCCAGCGCGTCCGCCGCCGCCCGGTGCGCCGGGCTGTTGAGCGTGGACATCGGCTCGGTGGGGGCCGTCGCCAGCCGGAACTTCATGGTCAGCACCCGGGTGACCGCGTCGACCAGCCGGGCCCGGGGCAGCGAGCCTCCGCGCAGGGCGGCGAGCAGCCCGTCGTACGCCTGGCCGACGTTCGGGGTCATGAGGATCAGGTCGTTGCCGGCGTTCAGCGCCCGGACGGCGGCCTCGCCGGGCGCCCAGCGCTTCGCCGGCGGCATGTTCATCCCGTCGGTGATCACCACGCCCTGGAAGCCGAGCTGGCCGCGCAGTACGTCGGTGAGCAGCTTGTGGGAGAAGGTCGCCGGGGTGCCCGGGTCGATGGCCTGCGCGTCCAGGTGGCCGGACATCACGGCCATCGCGCCGGCCTCGAACCCGGCGGTGAACGGCGGCCACGCGCCGCTCTGCAGCTCCGCCGCGGACTGGGTGAGCACCGGCAGGTCCTTGTGCGAGTCGTCAGCGGTGTGGCCGTGCCCCGGGAAGTGCTTCAGGGTGGCCGCGACGCCGCTGGCCTGCAGGCCCCGGACCGCGCCGCCGACCTGCGCGGCGGCCTGCTGGGGGTCGGCGCCGAACGACCGCGAGCCGATGACCGTGCTGCGGGTGGCCAGCACGTCGGCCACCGGGGCGAAGTCGACGTTGATGCCCAGCGCGGCGAGTTCGGCGCCGGCGGCCCGCCAGGCGGCCTCGGTCAGCTTCGGGTCGCCGGCCGCACCGGCGGCGAGCGCGGTGGGCAGGATGGTGACCCCGTCGGTGACCCGGGTGACGACGCCGTACTCCTGGTCGGTGCCGATCAGGAAGGGCGCCGGGCCGGCGGCCAGCCGTCCGGCGGCGCCCCGCAGCCCGGTGGTCAGCTCGTGGACCTGCTTGGGGTTGTCGACGTTGGTGGTCTCCTGGTTGCCCTTGGTCGGGTCGTCGGCGCTGAAGCCGACCAGGATCAGCCCGCCGAGCCGGTACTTGGCGATCATCTCGGCGGGGGTGTCGACGCCGGCGAGGGCCTGGTTGCCGGCCGCGGAGCCGGGCGAGACCTTCGTGGCCGAGTCGCCGTACGCGTACGGCATCAGCACCTGCCCGACCAGGTCCTCGTCGGAGAGCGTCGCGACGAGGGCGGCGGCCCGCGCGGCCGGGTCGTCGGCCGGGGTCGCGGCGGGAGCGCTCGGGGCCGCCGAGACGCCGGTCGGACCGGGCGTCGGGTCGGGCCGGTCCGGGGCGCCGGAGCAGCCGGAGACGAGCAGGGCGGTCAGGGCGGCGACGGCGACACCGGCGTGTCGCGGGCGAATCGGCACCCGCCCATCCCACCAGGTTCCCCTTTATCGGGGCAACTTGACCTTACCGGTCGCAGCGCCCGGGAGCGTCTGGCCAGCGGGGCGGTGGCGGAGGTCAGCCGACCCGGGTGAGCAACGTCACCGGCGCCCCGTCCCCGGCGTACCGGTAGGGCTCCAGGTCAGCGTCCCACGCGGTGCCGAGCGCCTTGTCGAGGGCGTGCGACAGCGCCTCGGGGGCCCGGGCGGAGGCCATCAGCGCCCGCAGCCGGTCCTCGCCGAGTTGGATGTCGCCGGCCGCCCCGACCGTGGCCCGGAAGAGGCCTCGGGCGGGCACGTACATGAAGCGCTCACCGTCGGCGCCGGGACTCGGCTCCTCGGTGACCTCGAAACGGATCATGGGCCACTGCCGGAGGGCAGCAGCCAGCTCGGCGCCCGTCCCCGGACGGCCGGTCCACCCGCACTCGGCCCGGCGGGCGCCGGGATCGACGGGCTGAGCCGTCCACTGCAGGTTGACCGGCGCGGCTAGGACGCGCGCGATCGCCCACTCGACGTGCGAGCACACGGCGAGCGGGGTCGAGTGGACGTATACGACGCCACGCGTTGGCACGGTGACCTCCCGGAGAGCGAGGTGCGTCTTCCCCTACGACCTCGTCCACCGGAGTGGTTGCTGCAACACATGATGACTCCTGTGACGGATGGTGCGCCAGGGAATCGGAAAAAACGCCTGCCGGAATAGCCGGACGGGTGGTCTCCGTTGCCTCTCAGGACACCGCGACGACCAGCCTGATGTCGTGGTCCTGTACAGTTCCATCGGCGGCTTCTGCCGCGTTACACCTTCGCGGGCCGACTCAGTGTCACCCGCACACAGCCCCCGGACGTCCAGTCCTCCCGTACGTCTTGCAAGGAGTACCTCCGTGGCGAGCAACACCTCTAAGACCGCGCGCGCGTCCGTCCGGGCCGGCCAGGCTGGCCAGGGTGGCGCCCTCAGCGTGCTGGGCGAGTTCAAGTACCTCATCCCGCTCAACGGCGGCAAGCACGCCTACGTGCGCAACCTGACCAACGGCAAGACCGCGCACCTGCGCACCGACTCCGACGCCTTCGTCGAGGAGATCCGGGTGCTGGCCGCCGCCGGCCACGCCGCCAAGATCCGGGCGGAGATCAACAACCTGGCTGCCGTTCACCCGAACGACGGCTGGGAGGCCACCGAGAAGCGCCTGGTCGCGGCCGGCGTCTTCGAGGGCTGAGCCCTCCCCCACCGCAGCACCAGCAGACCGCCCGCCGGGAGTTCCCGGCGGGCGGTTTCGCGTCCGGCGTGTTCAGGTCGGGTCGAGCAGGGCGACCTCGCCGGTGCTCAGGTCGTAGAGGCCGCCCACCACCGCCACCCGACCAGCCGCGACCGGCCCGGCCAGCAGGTCGTCCGCGCGCAGCGCGTGGACCGTACGCCGGACGTGCCGGCGGATCGCCTGGGGATGCACCGCCGGGTCGTCGAGCCCGGCCTCGGTGACCGCCGGGGCGATCTCGTCGATCAGGTAAGCGAGCGAGCCGCCCGGCCGCTCCCCCGATCGCAGCGCGTCCACCGTCGCTCCCACCGCCCCGCACCGCTCGTGTCCGAGCACCAGCACCAGCGGCACGCCGAGCTGACCGACCACGTACTCGATGGAGCCGCACACGGCGCGGTCGAGCACGTGCCCACCGGTACGGATCACGCAGATCGCACCGAAGGTCTGGTCGAAGATCGCCTCCAGCGGCACCCGCGAGTCGATGCAGCCGAGCACCACCGCGTACGGCTGCTGGTCCCCGGAGGCGGCCGCCGCCGCGGCGGTGACGTCGTGGCCGTGCACGGGTTGGCCGCTGACGAACCGCCGGTTGCCGGCGAGCAGCTCGGCGAGCGCGGCGCGGGGCGTACCCCCGGCCTGCCGCCCCTGTCCCGCTACCTCCATGCCGTTCAGCTTGGCTCGCCGCCGACGGTCACGGGCGGGGTCGGGAATGTTCGCCCGGCGCGATTGGCGTGGCGTCCCGGCGGGTAGCCGGTGTTACCGCCGGGTATCCCGGTGCTGATGAGGCCGGGGCGGCCCGGGGAGGTGGCGATGCCGGAGCGGTTCGAGGTCGGGATGCCCGACGACGTACGACTGCACGTGGAGGTCACGGGGCCTGCGGACGCCCCGGTCACGGCCGTCCTGCTGCACGGCTGGACGCTGGACGGGCGCAGCTGGCACCGGCAGGTGGACGCGCTGACCGCCTCGGCCGGCGACGCGGTGCGGGTGGTCACCTACGACGCGCGCGGCCACGGTCGGTCCAGCTGCATGGCGTTGCCCACGGCCACCCTGGCCCAGCTCGGCGACGATCTGGCCGCCGTCCTCGACGCGGTCGCGCCGACCGGTCGGGTGGTCCTGGTCGGGCACTCGATGGGCGGAATGACGATCATGGAGTACGCGCACCGCCACCCCGGCCACTTCGCCGCCCGTACGGCCGGCCTGGTCTTCGTCTCGACCACCGCCGAGGGGCACACGCACACCGTCTACGGGCTCTCGCCGCGCATCGCCCGGCTGATCCGGCTCGCCGAGACGACGGGCGCCGGTGTCCTGGCCCGGTGCGGTTCGTGGCGCGCGCCCCGGGCGCTGCTGAACGCGTTGCAACCGAGCATCCGGTGGATGCTCTTCGGCGACCGCTGTGATCCCTCCGACATTCGGCTGGTGACCTCGGCGGTGGCCCGCGCCTCGCTGCGCTCGATCGGCGGCTTCCGCGCCTCGATCGGCGCCCAGCGCCGGCTGGACACCCTCACCGCGCTGGCCCACCTGCCGGCCGCCGCCCTGGTCGGTGACCGGGACCGGCTGACCCCACCGCCGTGCGCCGAGTCGATCGCCGCCGCCCTGCCGGCCACCGAGCTGACCGTCTGTCCGGGTGCCGGACACATGCTGATGATGGAGCGCCCGGACGAGGTGAACGCCGCGCTGACCGGCGTACTGCGTCGGGTGCTCGCCGCGCCGGCGCGCGACGGGCACGACGCGAGCGCGACCGGGACGGGTCGCTGAGCACGTTCCCGCACCTCGGGCGCGAAGCCCCGGGCCCGGGGCCGTACCCTTCTGCGGTTGGCCCGCGCGGTTCGCGCCGTCTGCCGGCGACATCGAAGGAGCGTGCGTTGACCGACCAGACCGCCCTGGAGCAGGAGATCGCCGTCGAGCAACGGCACCTCGACCGGGTGTACGCCCGACTGGCCGAGCTGCGCCAGTCCGCGGTTCGGGCCGAACGGGACGGCTACCGGATGGCCCGGGTCGGCACGTTCGGCGCGCTGGTCGAGCGCGACGCGATGGTCTTCCACGCCGCGCAGCGACGGCACACCCTCGACGCCGAGCACGAGGGGCTGGTCTTCGGCCGTCTGGACCTGCGCGACCGGCAGGTGCTGCACGTCGGGCGGCTCGGCATCCGCGACGAGGACGCCACCACGCTGGTCGTCGACTGGCGCGCGCCGGCCGCCTCCGCGTTCTACCAGGCCACCCCGGCGCAGCCGCTGGGCGTGGTGCGTCGCCGCACCATCTCCTCGCGCGCCGAGCGGGTCACCCGGATCGAGGACGACCTGCTGGACCCGACCGCCGCGCCGGAGGGGATGACTGTGGTCGGTGACGGCGCGTTGCTGGCCACCCTGTCCCGCGCCACCGGTCGGGGCATGCGCGACATCGTGGCGACGATCCAGCGGGAGCAGGACGAGGCCATCCGGTCGCCCGGTTCCGGGGTGACGATCGTGGCGGGCGGTCCGGGCACCGGCAAGACGGCGGTCGCCCTGCACCGGGCGGCCTTCCTGCTCTACTCCGACCGCAGCCGGTACGCCGGCGGGGGCATCCTGGTGGTCGGGCCGTCCACCGTCTTCGTCGAGTACATCGCCTCGGTGCTGCCCTCGCTCGGTGAAGACACGGCGACCCTGCACTCGCTGGGCAGCCTCTTTCCGGGAATGACCGCCACCCGCGCCGACCCGCCCGAGGTGGCGGCGGTGAAGGGCTCGCTGCGGATGCGCCGGGTGCTGGAGCGCGCAGCCCGCGACGCGGTGCCGGGCGGCCCGGGTGAGCTGCGGCTGCTCTACCGGGGCACGCTGCTGCGGCTGGACCGGGCCGAGCTGGACCGGATCCGGGACCGCGCGCTGCACCGTGGCGCCCGGCGCAACGAGGCACGCCGGGCCGGCTTCGACGGGGTGTTCGCCGCGCTCTGGGCGCAGGCCCGGGCGGTGGGCATCACCCGGCTGCCCGAGCACCGGGCCTTCGAGGGCGAGATCGCCGAGCGGCCGGAGTTCCGGGAGTTCCTCAAGGCGTGGTGGCCGCGCCTGCACCCCCGACACGTGCTCGGCTGGCTGGCTCGCCCGGATCGGCTGCGTCGGTACGCCGGCGGCATCCTCTCCGGCGCGGAGATCAGGCTGCTCACCGCCGCGTACCAGAATCTGGACACCGCGGGCCTGACCATCGCGGACGTGGCGTTATTGGACGAGTTGGACGCGCTGCTCGGCAAGCCCATGCAGCCGGCGCGGGCCCGCCGTGACCCGTTCCAACTCGCCGGCGGCGTGCGCGAGCTGAGCACCGCCAGCGACCGGCAGCGGGCCGCCCGCGCGGCGGCCCGGGAGCGTCCGGAGGACTACCGGGAGTACGCGCATGTGGTGGTGGACGAGGCGCAGGACGTCTCGCCGATGCAGTGGCGGATGGTCGGGCGGCGCGGCCGCCTGGCCTCCTGGACCGTCGTGGGCGACCCGGCGCAGACCGCGTGGACCGGTGATCCCCAGGAGCTGACCCACGCCCGGGACCAGGCGCTGGGCCGTCGCAAGCGGCACGATTTCACGCTCACCACCAACTACCGCAACTCGGCGGAGATCTTCGCGGTGGCGGCGGCGGAGATCCGCCGGCTCTACCCAGACCTGTCGCTGCCGACCGCCGTCCGCTCCACCGGGATCGACCCCGTCGAGCTGGTGGTGCCGCCCGCCGGGCTGGAGACCGCGGTCGTGGAGGCGGCCACCGGCCTGCTGGCCGAGGTGGACGGCACGGTCGGGGTGATCACGCCGGTCACCCGCCGCGACGAGGTCGCCGGTTGGCTCGGCTCACTCGGCGCGGCGCGGCTGCAGGTGGTGACCAGCCTGGAGGCGAAGGGCATGGAGTACGACGGGGTGGTGCTGGTCGCCCCGAGCGAGATCCGGGCCGATCCGGGCTCCGGCGTACGAACGCTCTACGTGGCGCTCTCCCGGGCCACCCAGCGGCTCACCACCATCGACCCGACCGGCTGACCTGCGGGTTGCCGTGTCGAAGGGTGGGCCGGTCCGTACACTTGCATACATAGCGATGTGAGCATACATTTGACCGGGTCCCGGGTGGCGACGGAGGGTGGATTTCGTGGGAGCAGGTCATGACCACCACCACGGGTCGGTCACCAACGCCGCCCACCAGCACCGGGGCCGACTCTGGGCCGCGTTCGGGCTGCTCGCGACCCTGATGGTGGTCGAGGGTGTGGCCGCCTTCCACACCGGCTCGCTCGCCCTGCTCTCCGACGCCGGGCACATGTTCACCGACGTGCTGGGCATCGGGATGGCGCTCGCCGCGATCACCGCCACCCGGCGGGCCACCGGCGACCCGCAGCGCACCTTCGGGCTCTACCGCCTCGAGGTGCTCGCCGCCCTGGCCAACGCCGTCCTGCTCTCCGGCGTGGCGGTCTACGTGGTGATCGAGGCGATCGGCCGGTTCGGCGACCCGCATGAGGTGCTGACCGGCCCGATGCTCGCGGTGGCCGTCCTCGGCCTGCTCGCGAACGTGATCGCGTTCGCGCTGCTGCGCGCCGGCGCCCGGGAGAGCATCAACCTCCAGGGCGCCTACCTGGAGGTGCTCGGCGACCTGCTCGGCTCGCTCGGCGTGATCGGCGCGGCGCTGCTCATCGCGGTCACCGAGTGGTGGTGGGCCGACCCGTTGGTCGCGGTCGCCATCGGCGTGTTCATCCTGCCGCGCACCTGGCGGCTGGGGCGCGCGGCCGTCCGCATCCTGGTGCAGGCCGCCCCGGAACACCTCCAGGTCACCGCCGTGCACGACCGACTGGCCGCGGTGCCCGGCGTGGTGGAGGTACACGACCTGCACGTCTGGACGCTCACCTCGGGCATGGAGGTGGCCTCCGCACACCTGATCATGGCGCCCGGCGGGGAGGTCGGCACGGTGCTCACCGCGGCGCGTACCGCCCTGCGGGAGGACTTCCGCATCGAGCACGCCACGCTGCAGATCGAGCCCGGGTCCGCCACGGGCGCCTGCGGTTCGATCGAGTGGTGAGCACCTATCTGACGAAAAGACCGTTTTGCGGTCATCTTCGGTGGCGGCGTAGACACCTTCCGTCACATCGACTGCACACGTCCCACCTGCCCCGGTAGGCTCGTCCCCGGCCACCACCCGGCGGCGCCCTCCCGGCGCCGGTGGCGGCCGCCGCCTAATCACCCGAGAGGGCGAACCGGGGAACCACGTTCCTGGGGTGCATCCGCGTCAGCGGTAGGGATCTTCCGTCCCGAACCCGTCAGCTAACCCGGTCGGCGGCTGACGGAAGGACATGCGTAGTGGCACCAGCACGACCACCCGCCGCCCGACTCGCGGCACTGATCGTCATGATGGTCACCCTCGGCGTCGCCCTACCGGTGGGCGCCGCCACCGCCGCTCCCCCCGGCGGCCTGCGGGCCGCCGCGGCGCCCGACGGCGACGAGGAGGGCGGCACCCCCGCGCTGCGGGCCCAACTGGAGGCCGCCAGCAAGGGCTACCTGGACGCGAAGCGCGCCCTGGACACCTCCGTCCAGCGCCAGCAGCAACTCGCGGCCAAGCTGAAGACCACCGAGGCCGAGATGACCGTGCGCAACGGCAAGGTCGGCGAGATCGCCGGCGTGGCGTACCGCACCGGCCGGCTCAGCACCGTCTCGGCGTTGCTCAACACCAACACCCCCGAGGGCTTCATGGACCGTGCGGCCGCGCTGGACGTGGTGGCCGCCAACGAGGACCGGGTGCTGCGCGACCTGCACGCCACCCGGGACGAGGCCAACCGCACCCGCACCGCCCTGGACGGCGAGATCCGCGAGCAGCGCAAGCAGGTCGAGGTGATGGCCAAGCGCAAGGAACAGGCCGAACGGGCCCTGGCGGTCGCCACCAGCAAGCCGCGCACCACCGCTGCCGACACCAGTTCCAACCGGGGCACCTCCACCGCCAACGCCCAGCCCGCGCCGCGCAACTCCGACGGCTCCTGGCCGTCCGAGTCGTGCAGCGTCAACGACCCCACCCCGGCCAGCGGCTGCATCACCCCCCGCACCCTGCACGCCCTCAACCAGGCGAAGGCCGCCGGCTTCACCCGGTACGTCTCCTGTCACCGCTCGGGCGGCTCCGGCGAACACCCGAAGGGCCGGGCCTGCGACTTCGCCGCCCAGAAGGGCGGCTTCGGCGGGGACGCCACCGGCGGCGACAAGACGTACGGCAACAACCTGGCCGCGTACTTCATCCGCAACTCCGACCGGCTCGCCGTGCTCTACGTGATCTGGTACAGGCAGATCTGGCTGCCCAGCAGCGGGTGGAAGTCGTACAGCGGGGGGAACGGCGACCCCTCCAGCGAACACACCAACCACGTACACCTGTCGGTGTACTGACCCCACCGGTGGCCGGCGCACCGTCGAGCGGGTGCGCCGGCCCCGGGTACGTCAGCGGACGTACCCCGGACGCCGCCGGTGATCGGACGACCCGGCCGGGCCGGGCCGGCAGCATGTCGGGTATGCCGCGAATCCCACCCGCCACCCGCAAGGCGCTGCTCACCCTGCACCTCATCACCTCGCTCGGTTGGCTCGGGGCCGACCTGGTGCTGCTCACCCTCGGCATCGCGGCACAGCGCGGCGCCGACCCGGCCGTGGTCTATCCGGTCGCCGGGCTCGTCGGCACGGTGCTGTTCGCGCCGCTGAGCGTGCTCGTCTGGCTCGTCGGCGTCGCCAGCGCGCTGCTCACCCCCTGGGGCCTGGTGCGCCACCGGTGGGTGCTGGTCAAGCTCGTGATCACCACGGTGATGGTCGGGCTGGTGCTGTTCCTGCTCACCCCGAACCTGCGGCACGCGAGCGCGCTGGGCGCCGCCCTCCCCGCCCGGGATCGCGCCGACCTGGTGATCGCGCCCGCGGTGTCGACCAGCCTCATGATCATCGCGACCGTGCTCTCCACGTACAAGCCCTGGGGCCGCCGACCCGCCCGACCCACCGGCGCACGCCATACCTCCGCCGCCGCGAGCCCGGCACGCAACGCGCCACAAGATCGCGCAACAACACGGAAGTCAACAGTGTTGCGTTAGGGCTCCGGCCGGCCAACCCGTGCTGGATGGCCCGGCGATCATGGAGTTGTGGTGCCTGCCTTGGCGTTGTATGGGCGTTTTGTGGCCCACCACAACTCCATGATCGGCGAGGCACGATCATGACTCGGGGCGGTCGAGGGCCGCACCGAGGCGGGTGGCCAGGGCGAGGTGGGCGGCGCGGGCCTGTTGAAAGGCGTACCGGAACAGGGGCGTCGGCGCGCGCAGGGTGATGTCGACGTCGATCCGGACCAGGCCGTCCGGCTCGGCGCGCAACCGGGTGTGGTTGCGGACGGTGGTGGCCGGCCACTGGCGGGCCACCGTGACGATCTCGTCAGGTTCGCTGATCAGCACGTCCGCCTGGTAGGTGGTGCGGAAGCGCAACGGCCCCACCGCCAGCCTGTCGTTGATCGTGTAGCTGGCTCGGGCGCCCGGACGGGGCGGCACCCGGCGGACCCGGACGATCAGGGGGTGCAGTTCGCCCTGGCGGGTCAGGTCGCTCAACAACGCCGCCGCCTCGGCGAGTGAGCAGCGGGCCTGGACGGTGTAGCTGAAGCTGTCGCTGCTGAGCACACAGTCTCCCGAGGTCGCTGGTCGCACGATCGTCCCGTACGCGGCTCAGGCTGGCAACGCCCGGACGGACACCGTCCGTTGTCCCGGTATTCGCGCAGCATTCCCATTACGGTCGGCTGATGGGAAATCACCGGTTGTGACGGAGGGTGGACACATGTTCGGTGACGACCGGTGAGCGGGCACGTGATGGTCTTCGCGCCCACCCCGCAACTGACGGTGACCGTGGATCAGCCGAACGACCAGCCCGAACTGCACCTGCACCCCGGCGGCCAGGGCGTCTGGCAGGCCCGCATGGTGCTGTCGCTCGGGGTCGACGTGGTGCTCTGCGCCGCGCTCGGTGGCGAGGTCGGTCAGGTGCTGGAGCCGCTGCTGGTCAGCGAGGGGGTGGACCTGAAGGTGGTGATGCGCGACTCCGGCAGCGGCGGGTACGTGCACGACCGGCGGGGCGGGTCCCGACAGGAGGTCGTGGACGTGCCCGGGGACCGACTGAGCCGCCACGAGCTGGACGAGTTGTACAACCTGGCGCTCGGCGAGGGACTTCGCGCCGACGTGAGCGTCCTCAGTGGCCCGAATGCGCCGTGGCTCGTCCCGGCCGACCTGTACCGCCGCTTCGCCGCCGACCTCGGCGCCAACGGCAGCCGGGTGGTGGCTGATCTGTCCGGTGACCACCTGGGCGCCGTACTGGACGGCGGTGTGTTCTTCCTGAAGGTGAGTCACGAGGAGCTAATCCGGGACGGTCGCGCCCGCAGTGGGGACGGCGCCGAGCTGACCCGGGCGATGTACGACCTGCACGCCGCCGGCGCCGAGACGGTGGTGGTGAGCCGAGCCGACCAGCCGGCGCTGGCGCTCATCGACGGGGAGCTCTTCGAGGTGGAGATGCCCCGGCTGGAGGCCGCCGATCCGCGCGGCGCGGGCGACTCGATGACCGCCGGCGTGGCGGCCGTGATCGCCCGTGGTGGCGACATCCGGACGGCCATCCGTACCGGCGCCGCGGCCGGCGCACTGAACGTGACCCGGCACGGGCTGGGCACCGGACGGTTGGACTCGATCACCGGGCTGGTGGAGCGGGTCCGGCTCGTCCCGGCGGACAGTCGGCAACAGGAGCGGACCACCCCCGACGAGTTGGCCGACCGGGCGGTCGAGCGATGACGCTGCGGGTGCTCGTGACCAACGACGACGGGATCGCCGCGCCGGGCATCCAGGCGTTGGCCGTGGCCGCCGCCCAGCGGGGCCTGGACGTGGTGGTCGCCGCGCCGATGGAGGAGGCCAGCGGCACCAGCGCCGCGATGAGCGCGGTGGAACGGGACGGGCGGGTGGTGGTGCACGACCACCCGCTGCCCGACCTGGCGGGCGTGCCGGCGTACGGGGTCGCCGGCTCGCCCGGTTTCATCACGCTGATCGCGCTGCACGGCGCGTTCGGCCCGCCGCCGTCGGTGGTGCTGTCGGGGATCAACCGGGGTGCCAACGCCGGCCGCGCCGTGCTGCACTCCGGCACGGTGGGCGCCGCCTTCACCGCCGCCTCGAACGGGTGCCGGGCCATGGCCGTCTCACTGGACGTGCTCTCCGCGGGCGAGGCGACGGCCGGCAGCGGCGGGGCCGCGGTGGACGCCGCAGCCCGCGTACGCGACGCCGAACGGCACTGGGTCACCGCCGCGCGGGTCGCCCTGGACCTGCTCCCCCGGCTGACCGCCGCGCCGCCGGAGAGCGTGCTCAACGTCAACGCCCCCGACCTGCCGCACGGACGGCTGCGCGGGGTACGTCGCGGCTCCCTGGCCAGCTTCGGTCAGGTGCAGATGACGGTGGCCGAGTCGGGGCACGGCTTCGTGCGTACCGCGCTGGAGGAGCCCGGCCAGGCCGCGCAGCCCGGCACGGACCTGGCTTTGCTGGCCGCCGGGTACGCGTCGGTGACGGCCATCCGAGCGGTCACCGAGGTGACCGACGTGGACCTGACCGGTCTGGACGAGCAGCCTTGACGGAGGGCGCTCAAGCGCCCGGAAGCACCTCGGGGGTGGCGGCCCCGGCGAAGTAGGGCTCCGGTGCGCCGAAGAGACCGAGCAGACCGGTCACCCAGAGCTGACGGTGCACGAACCGGCTCGGCTCGGTGACCACCAGCTTGACGCCGCTGACCTCGGCGGTCTGGAAGCCGGCGACCATGGCGCTGATGCCGACCGAGTCGATGAAGGTGACCAGCCTCATGTTCAGCTCGATGCGGACCGGACGGCTCTTGGCCAGCACCTCCGCAATCGCCTCACGCACCTCGTACGCTGTGTCGACGTCGATCTCGCCCCGGGGGGCGATCTCCACGACACCACCGGACAGGACCGACTTCACGATCGACAGGCTCACGCGAGCACCTCCACCCGCCCGTCCCCCGGGCGTCTCATCAGTACGCGGGCCGCGACCGAGAGTATTCCTCCGACGGCCTCGGTCGCCACCCCTCGGGATGAGCAATTCACGGATCCGGGCGAACAAAGTCGCCCATATCCCCACTTTTCGGTATCTGATCAACCAATACTTTTCGTTATCTGACCACTCCACGATCGGTCGGAACCGACGCGTCGCCGGACCAGGGTAACGGGCGTGACCCGACACGCCCGACAACCAACCCATCCCGTACGCCGGCCGCGCCTGGGACCGGCGTGTCGCGCCACGATCGCCCGAACGCGTCCGGTCCGATCCGGTCGGGCGGTTGCCGACGCCACCTAGCATCAGCCCCGGGACACCCACCGCGGCGGAGAGGACCTTCGATGATCAAGCGATTGGCCGGGCTGGCCGGAGTCGGCGTACTGCTCGCCCTCGTACTGGCCTGCGGTTTCGGCGGCGGGGACGACGATGACGACGACGATGACGACGACTTCGCCCGCGGTGCGGCCGTGGTGGCGGTGCGCTGAGGGGGCGGGTGAGCCGCGGCCGACCGGGTTTGCGGCCGACCGGCCCGGGGCACTGCGGAATCAGCGAAACCCTGCCGCGCTGGACAGACGCCGAAGTCCGAAGTGGCCGGCGGCTTCGGCACCCGAGGAGGTAACCACGATGTTCGGAACCAACCTGCTGGACCGGCGCAGCAAGCCGGAGCGGATCGCGGACCAGGCGTGGGAGCACCTGCTCTCCGCCGTCAGCTCCGCAGGCGACAGTGTCCGGGACACCGCCCGTTCGGCCCGTCGCAGCAGCGGCGATCTCGCCGACGGGGCGGGTGACCTGGTCGGCTCCGCGGCGGAGGAGGCCCGGCGTCGGGCCTCGCGCGCCTTTGACGCGCTCGCCGGGCGCCAGCCGGCGCTGCCGTGGACGCTCCTGATCGGGGCCGCGCTGGTCGGCGCGGCGGTCGGCTGGGCCGTCGGCTCCGCTGCCCGTGCCGCCGGCAGCCGGGACGACCGCGCGGTGGACGACGTCGAGTTCGTCGACGTCGACCGCCCCAACTCCCCCGTCGGCCTGGACGACTAGCCCCGAGCGGGCCCCGCCGACCTTCTGGTCGACGGGGCCCGTTCGCATTTCTCGGTGGGTGGCTCGACGATCGGGATGGGGCCGGTCCGCCGGGGTGCCGGACCCCTCAGGCAGCCCCGGCGGACCGGTGTTCTCGGGTGGCCCGGACGACGCCGGGCCACCGGGTCAGCGACTCGTGCAGCTCACGGTGGCCGGCGGCGCGTTGCTGCCGGTCCAGGAAGCGAGGAAGCCGATCGTGGTGCTGGCACCGGCGCCGAGCGCGCCGTTCCAGCCGCTGTCCACGACCGAGACGACCGCCCCGGTCTGGGTGTGGGTGCCGCCCCAGAGCTGACTGATCCGCTGGCCGTTGGGGAAGGTCCAGCCCAGCGTCCAACCGGCGATGGGCCGGGTGCCCGGGTTGCTGACCACCACTTCGGCCTGGAAGCCGCCCGACCAGGAGCCGGTCACCCGGTAGGTCGCCGCACACCCACCAGCCGGGGGCGGCGTCGTCGGGGGCGGCGTGGTCGGAGGCGGCGTGGTCGGAGGCGGTGTCGTCGGGGGTGGCGTCGTCGGGGGCGGCGTCGTCGGGGGCGGCGTGGTGGGAGGAGGCGTGGTCGGTGTGCCGCCGGTGCGGTCGGCGACCAGGATGCCGCGACCGTTGGTGCCGAGGTAGACGCGTCCGTAGACACGCGGGTCGCCGGTCAGCGCCTCGGTCGGGTTGCCGTACTGGTGGCGGTCGTCGTTGACGCGTACCCAGGTCGTTCCGCCGTCGTCGGAGCGGTGTACGCCGGGCTGACCGTTCACCGTGCCGTAGAGGAAGACGGCGGGGTTGGTCCGGCCGGGCGCCGCCTTGCCGAAGCCGACGTTGCCGGAGGCGCTGACGCCGCCCAGTTTGGTGAAGCTGGCACCGGAGTCGGTGGAGCGCCACAGCCCGCCCGGCCCGGCCAGCCACAGCTCACCCGACTGACCGGGCAGCGCCTTGAACCGGACGTCGGAGGTGGGCAGGCCGGTCGCCGCCGTGGCGGTGAAGGTCGCGCCGCCGTTGGTGCTCAGGTAGACCCGCCCGGCGCTGAAGCCGTAGAACCGGTTGGGGTCGACCCGGTCGGACTCGATGATCGCGTTGGCCGGGATGCCGGCGGACTGCGCCCACGAGTTGCCGAAGCCTACTGAGTAGACGACGCGTTGGCCGGCGTCGCCGGGCGCCCAGACGAACCGGCTGCCGTCGGCTGCGGCGGCGACCGTGCCGCCGGTGTTGACCCCGGACGGCTCGGTGCCCTGGAACCAGTTCGTGCCGCCGTCGGTGGAGAAGGCGACGTGGCTGTCGTTGGGCCGGTCGGCGTCGGTGAAGTTGCCCGCCCGCACCAGCACGGCGGGCTTGCTCTCGGCGTAGTCCAGGCTGGTGGTGCTCGTGAAGATCGGCTGGGTGAAGAGCATCGACGGAATGGTGTCGAGGTCGGTGTGTCGGAAGCCGCCGACGTCGCCGAGCGCGCTGATCAGTGGTGCCCCGCTGGGCGGGCTGACCAGGTCGAGGACGGCGGTCTCCTCCAGGCCACGGACCATCGGCCGGAGGGTGAGCTGACCGCCGGTGTCCCACTTGGTGAGGTCGGTGGTGCCGTAGATGGTGGCGCCGGTGCCGTACATCATCCGGTTGGAGTCGTGCGGGTCGATCTCGACCGACTCGTTCATCCAGCCGAGCTTGGGCGCGGACTCCGGAGGCGCCGGGTTGACGCCGAACGTCAGCCAGGGCACCGCGCTGATGTCCATGGTGTAGCGGCGGGACCGCTCGGGATAGCTGGTGAAGTCCCAGATCCGGGTCCAGGTCGCTCCGCCGTCCGTGCTGCGGAAGAAGATCGCGTCCGGCCACCAGGAGACCTGGGTGGCCACCATCAGCGTGTTCGGGTGCTGCCGGTCGATGGTCAGACCGCTGTAGCCGAAGTAGTCGTCGGCGCTGCTGGAGGGCACCGGGCTGATCCGCGTCCAGGCCCCGGTCGAGCGGGTGAACTTCCAGACGTCGCCCTTGCCGCCGTCGTACGGGCCGCCGGTGTCGCTGGTGGCGATGTAGAGGTGACCGCCGACCGGGTCGACGACACCCTTGTGCGCCAGGTAGCCGGTGGGCTGCCCGGGGATGCGCGTCCAGGTGACACCGCCGTCGGTGCTGCGGTAGACCGGATTCTCCTTGTCCGCCACGCCGACGTAGATCGTCTGGGTGGTGGAGCCGGCGGTGCCGGTGCTCTTGTCGAAGCTGACCCAGGTGAGGCCCTGGTTCTGCCCGTTGTAGCCGTTCGGGTCACTGGGGTCGGCCCGGTAGTTGCCGGCGTTGGGGAAGGCGGTGACCCGGGCCCAGGTCGCCCCGTAGTCGGTGCTGCGCCACAGCCCGTTGCCGCCCTCGGCGCCGTAGTAGACGATGTTGTTCCGGTTGGGGTCGACGGCCAGCCGCTCACCCATGCCCCGGCCCGGCATGTTGCCACCGTTCTTGAACGGCAACTCGGTGACCTGCCAGGTGGCGCCCTTGTCGGACGAGCGCAGGATCGCGCCGTTGTTCGGGTCCCAGCCGTTGGTGTACATGCCGACCGCCGCGTACACCCGGTTGGTCTGCACCGGGTCGGTGGCGATGCTGACCACGCCGTTGTAGCCCCAGCGGTCCGCGCCGACCCAGTCGAGCAGCGGCGTCCACGACTGGCTGGACTGCTCCCAGCGGTAGGCCCCGCCGATGTCCGTCCGCGCGTAGATCAGGTTTTTCTCGGTGGGGTTGAAGACGATGCCGGGCACGAAGCCGCCGCCGCCGACCGGCACGTTGCGCCAGGTGTACGCCTCGGCGGCGGCCGGGGCCGGCGCCGAGCCAGCGGCGGTGATGGGGACCGCCACGACGGCCGTTGCGACGGCCAACGCCGACACGAGAGCGCCGGCCAGTGATCTGGGCATCTGTGGTTCCTCTCGGGGGTGTAGACCCGGGAGACGGGATCGACCAGGGTGGCGTCGCGGCCCGGGGGACGGGCGACGACGCGGGAAGGATCGACCGAAGGTGGTGCGCCGTGGCCCGGGGGACGGACGACGACGCGGGGGACGGATCGGAGCTTGCCCTGGCTCCAACCACCCGACGCGAGGCTCCCGCGATCGAGGAACGCACTCACCCTAACCGATTCAACGCCGCTATGGAAGCGCTCCCACCATCGACGGCGGGACCGGTCGACGCGCGGCGCGGGCAGGTCCGGTGGGTCCGTCGTCCGGATCGGGTGAGGTCCGCTCACCCCGGTGGCCGACACCATCGGAGCCGGCGGGCCAGCCGGCCACTCGCGTCAACCGGTCCGCCAGCCAGCGCACGCAGCGAGGGAGGGCCGATGGCCATCGCGACGATCACGCGCACCGACCAGGACATCCAGTCCGCCGTACTCGACGAGTTGACCTGGGAACCCCGGGTGCAGCCGCACGAGATCGGCGTGACCGTCGCCGAGGGCGTCGTCACGTTGACCGGGCGGGTGGACAGCTACGCGAAGAAGTGGGCCGCAGAACGGGCCGCGCACCGGGTCGTCGGAGTCCGCGCGGTCGCCAACGATCTGACCGTGCAGCTGCCCGGCAGCCACGAGCGCGCCGACCCGGACGTGGCCGCCGCGGCGGGCCACGCCCTGGAGTGGGACGCGTTCGTGCCCATCGAGAAGCTCCAGGTCACCGTCTCGGCCGGCTGGGTGACGCTGCACGGCGAGGTCGAGTGGGAGTACCAGCGCCGGGCCGCCGAACGGGCGGTCTCCCGGCTGACCGGCGTGCGGGGCGTCAGCAACGGCGTCACCGTGCGGCCGAGCGCGCCGCCGGACAGCGCGAACGTGGCCGACCGGATCGTGGACGCGCTGGCCCGGGCCGGCGCCACCGAGGCCGAACGGATCACCGTCCGGGTGCACGGCGACACGGCGGTGCTCGCCGGACTGGTGAACTCCATCCCCGAACGCGCCGAGGTGGAGCAGGTGGCCTGGTCCGCACCGGGCATCCGGGAGGTCCAGAACCACATCGCGGTCGCACCGGTCCTGCGCTGAGCGCGCAACCACCCGGGGCGGGTGAGCCGGCCTCACCCGCCCCGGATGCAGGCTGGGCGCATGAGTGATCCGAACGGGCTGATCCAACCCGGGCGCCCCGCGCCCGGCTTCACCCTGGCGAGCACTCCGGACGGGCGCCAGATCGGCCCCGAGCAGTTCCGGGGTCGCCCGGTCGTGCTCGTCTTCTACCCCGCCGACTGGAGCCCGGTCTGTGGGGACCAGATGTCGCTCTACCAGGCGGCGGCACCGGTGTTCGACCAGTACCAGGCGATGGTGCTCGGCATCTCGGTGGACAGCATCTGGTCGCACCGCGCGTTCGCCGAGAGCCGGGGCATCACCTTCCCGCTGCTGTCCGACTTCGAGCCCAAGGGCGAGGTGGCCCGCCAGTACGGCGCGTACACCCCGCAGGGCGAGGCGGCCCGCGCGCTGGTGGTGCTCGACCAGGCCGGGATGGTGGCGTGGAGCTACCTGTCGGCACCCGACGTCAACCCGGGCGCGGACGGGATCTTCGACGCGCTGGACAACCTCGCCCGCGATCGGAAGGTGATGGCCCGATGACCACCCCACTTCAGGTCACCGCCCGGCTCCGGGAGCCGGTGACCATCGAGGACCACGCCCGCGGGCCGTCCAACGCCCCGGTGACCATGATCGAGTACGGCGACTTCCAGTGCCGGTTCTGCGGTGCCGCGTACGCCAACCTGCACGAGTTGCTGCGCCAGCGCGCCGACACGGTACGGCTGGTCTACCGGTACTTCCCGATCGCCAACGTCCACCCGTACGCCGAACGGGCCGCGGAGACGGCGGAGGCCGCCGCGGCGCGGGGCAAGTTCTGGGAGATGCACGACTGGCTGTACGAGCACCAGGACCAGCTGGACCCCGTGCACCTCTCGCTCGGCGTCGAGCAGCTCGGGCTGCCGCCGGACGAGCTGAACGGCGAGGTGGAGCGCGGAAAGTTCGCCGACCGGGTACGCCGGGACTTCGTCGGCGGGATCCGCAGCGGGGTCAACGGCACGCCGACGCTCTTCGTCAACGACGTCCGGCACGACGGCGGGTACGACCTGCCCGACCTGCTGGCCGCCGTGGACGCGGCGGCGAACGCCTGATCGGGGCGGCTGCCCGGCCGCTCAGATCAGCCGCAGCTCGCGCGCCCGCCGGACCGCCTCGCGCCGGCGGGTCGCGCCGAGCTTGCGGTAGATGTTGCGCACGTGGGTCTTCACCGTGTTGATCGACAACGACAGCTCGGCGGCGATCTCCACGTTGGACAGGATGCTCTGCAGGTAGCGCAGGATGGTCAGCTCCCGCTCGGTGAGCGGCTCGTCGAGCAGGCCACCCGGCTCGACCGCCGGCCGGGGCGCGCTCTCCTCGACGCCCCGGACCAGATCGCTGACAAGCGAGAAGTGCGCGGTGCCCGCATCCAGGTGGGCGGCCAGCAGGTCCCGCACCGACGGTTGGGCCCGGGTGAACGCCCGGCGGCAGCCCTGCGGGCCGGCCAGGTCCAGCACCTGCTCCAGGACGCGCCCGGCCCGGCGTACGTCCCCGGCCCGCTCGGCGAGCACCGCCTCCAGCAGGCCGGCGTCCAGGCGTACCGGAAGGGGCCAGGCGGCGGCCGGCGGCACCTGCCAGTCCGGCAGCGCCCGCCCGGCGGCGCCGAGGTCGCCGGCCCGCAGCTCCACCCGGGCCAGGGCCACGTCGAGCGCCGGGGTGGCCGCGTCGCCGGTCACACCGGCCAGCAGGTCGCGGGCGCTGTCCAGGTCACCCCGCTCGGCCCGGGTCTCGATTTCGGCCGCCCGGAGCAGGCCCGACAGTTCGGCAGCGGCCGGCTCGTCGGGCAGAGCCTCCCGGGCGCGGGCGAGCAGCCGCTGGGCGGCCGCCGGGTCGCCGGCGTCCCGGTCCAGCCCCGCACGACACCACGCGAGGACCGCCGCCGCCACCGGCTCCGCGCTCGACCCCGACCCGTCGGCGGGACCCGCCTCCGCGAGGCCGACCCCACCGCCCGGACCCGCCGAGCCCACCGCGCCAACCGAGCCCACCGCGCCAACCGCACCGGCCGGGCCGACCGCGAAGGCCGCGCCGGTTGCCGGGGCGGCGAGCGCGAGGTTCGCGGCAGCCTCCTCGGGTTGGTCGCGGTGCAGGGCCACCACTGCCAACGCCAGGTACGCGTAGCCGCAGTCGAGCCGGGAGGACCAGCCCCGGCAGGGCGACATGCCCAGCGCGTCGCGGGCCGCCGCCTCGGCCGCGCGCAGGTCACCGCGGACGGCGAGCAGGAGCGCGGAGCGGCTGGCGGCGACCAGCTCGGTGCGCGGCCGACCCGCCTCCCGGGCCGCCGCCCGGGCACGGACGAACCGCGCGTCGGGCAGCGCGCCGGCCGACAGCTCGACGAGACCCAGCGCGGTGCCCGTGAAGGCCCGCAGGTCGGCGTCGTCGGCGTCCGACGGGCGGGTCGACGTGGGCTCGGGCACCCGAGCCGCCTGGTCATCCGGCGACCCGGCTGCGCGGCGATCCGGCACCCCGGCGGGTGGGCCGTCGGTCGGGCGGGTGCGCAGCAGCCGGGCGGCGGCGGCACGCGCCTGCGGCAGGTCACCGGCGAGCCGGGCCAGGGTCAGCTCCAGCGCGGTGGTCAACCGCAGGAACCGGTCCCGCCGCGGCACGGGCAGCGCGCCGGCGTGCCCGGCGGCCGTGCGCAGATGGCCGGCGGCGGCGGGCAGGTCACCGGCGTAGGCGCGCTCGGCGGCACAGGCCAGAGCCACCTCCGGGTCGGCGTGCACCACCTCCGGCGGCGGGGACGGCGGGGACGGCGGCGGCCCGCTGACCGGGTCGCGGTCGTAGCGGGTCAGCTCCGGCCAGTGCGCGACGAACAGGTCGCCGGCCAGGCCCCACCGCCCGCCGGCGAGGGCGTGCCGCAGCCCGTCGGCCGGGCGGCCGGCGCCGGCGTACCAGTCGGCCGCTCGCGCGTGCAGCTCCCGCACCTCGTCAGCGGGCATCCGGGCCAGCTCGGCGCGGAGCAGGTCGGCGAGCAGCGGGTCGCAGCGGTACCAGGGCGGGCGGGTCTCCTCCCGGTGCAGCAGGCCGCCGGCCCCGGCCAGGTCGGCCAGCGCCTGCTCGGCGTCCACGCGGCCGGTCAACGCCTCGGCCAGATCGGCGCAGACGGTCTCGGCGAGGGCCGTACGGCGCAGCAGGTCCCGGTCGGCCGGGTCGATGGCGGCCAGCACCTCCTCGTGCAGATAGCCGGCGACCTCCGGTTGGTCGCCGCCGAACTGCCCCACCCAGCGCTCGGGGTCGGGCTGCCCCCGCAACGCCAGCGCGGCGATCCGCAGCGCGGCCGGCCAACCCCCGGTGCGCTCGCGCAGCCGGCGCACCGCCGCCGCCGGCAGTGGTGCGGCGTGCGCGGTCAGCAGGTCGGCCACCTCGTCGTCGGTGAAGGCCAACTCGTCCGGGCCGATCTCGGTGAGCTCGCCGGCGAGGCGCAGCCGGTGCAGGGCCAGCGGCAGCCCGGCCCGCGCACCGACCACCAGGCGCAGCCGCTGCTCGGAGTGCCGCAGCAGGAACTCCAGCCCGGTCAGCGCCGCCGGGTCGGTGATCCGGTGCAGGTCGTCCAGGACCAGCAGCACGGGCTGCTCCGCGGCGGCGAGCCCGGCCGCCAGCAGTTCCAGCTGGTCCGGGCGCGGCGGGCCGGTGGGCAGCGGCGTCACCAGGTCGTCGTCCGCCGCCCCGGTGGCCGTGCGCAGCGCCGCCGCCAGGTACGCCCAGAGCCGGTCGCCGTCGTCGCCGGCCTCCACCGAGACCCACGCCGGCCCGGACATCGACCCGGGCTCGGTCAGCCGGACCCAGGAGGCGAGCAGGGTGGTCTTGCCCCAGCCGGCGGGCGCGGCCACCAGGGTGACCGGCCCGGCGCTGCCCTCGTCGAGCCGGCGCAGCAGGCGGGGCCGGGCCACCACCGGCTCGGGCGGCACGGTCGGGGTCAGCCGCGACGCCAGCAGCGCCGGCTGCTCCCCCCGACGTCGCGGTGCCGTGCCGACTCGCGCGTGATCCTGCTGTTCCGGCACCCGGCCCCACCCCCACGACGCGTTCCACCCCCGGTCGGCGAGCGGTTACCCGGCCCGAACCTGTTCACCCCTTCCGGGCGAGCCCGCTTCACCCCGGCGCGACCGACGATCGGGAGACGTGGACCGGGAGGACGGATGGGACCGATCAGACGGCTGGCGCGGGCGAGATCCGCCCTCGGCACGGGTGCGCGGGCCGGGGCGGCGCGGCTGCTGCGCGTACCCCGGCGGCGCGGCCGGCCCGGCGCGGACCGCCACCGGACCACGGCGGCCGGGTGGGAGGTCGTGACCGTCGACCGACCCGCGGACCAGGTCCTTCCCGGCGGCCGGTGGCCGGAGCCGTTGCGCGACCTGGACGGCACGGTCGAGGTGCGGGTGCGGCCGGCGCCGGGTGACCGGGGCACCGAGTTGGCCGCCCGCCCGGTGGCCGGCGCCGCCGCGGCGCCCGGCCTGGCCGCGCATCTGGTCGGCGACGACCCGCAGCTGCTGGTCCGCCGGACACTGCGCCAGGTCAAGCAGCGCGTGGAGGCCGGCGAGGTGCTGCGCGCGGACCGCTCGGCGCTGGACCGCCGGACGGCCCGCGGGTGAGGGCGCTGTGCTGGGTGGCCGCCGACGAGCTGGCGGTACGTGAGGTGCCCGACCCGGAGCTGCGCAACGAGCGGGACGTCATCGTCCGCGTCCGCCGCAGCGCCACCAGCGGCGCCGACCTGCCGCTGCTGGCCGGTCGGGACCCGCTGCTGCGTGCCGGTGACGTGCTGGGGACGGAGTTCCTGGGCGAGGTGGTCGAGGCCGGCCCGGCGGTCCGGCGACACCGGATCGGCGACCGGGTGGTGGTCGGCGCGAGTGTCGCGTGTGGCGGCTGCTGGTACTGCCGCCGGGGCCGGCACTCCTGCTGCGACAACGGCGGCGCCGACGTGGCGAGCGTCGATCCGGACCGGGGGCGTTCGGACGCCGGCTGCTTCGGCCGGCCCCGGGCGGCGGGTGGCTTCGCGGGCGGCCATGCCGAGTACGTCCGGGTGCCGTACGCCGACGTGGGCGCGTTCCGGGTGCCGGACGCGGTCGGCGACGACCGGGCGCTGTTCGCCGCCGACGCGGCGCCGACCGGCTGGCTGGCGGCCGAGCTGGGCGAGGTGCGACCCGGCGACGTGGTGGCGGTGTGGGGCGCCGGGGCGGTGGGTCAGTTGACCGCTCGCGCCGCGACGCTGCACGGCGCCGCCCGGGTGCTCGTCGTCGACCGGCACGAGGAGCGGCTGCGGATGGCCGAGCGGCACGCCGGGGCGGAGCCGCTGGACTACCGCCGTACCGACGTCGCGGCGGAGCTGCGGGAGCGCAGCGGTGGACGCGGCCCGGACGTGTGCGTGGTCGCGGTGGGCGTACCGCCGACGCGGTCGGTCGTCGATCGGTTGGCCGGCCGGGACGTCGACCGCCCGGACGCGGTGCGCGAGGCGGTGCACGCCTGCCGCAAGGACGGCGTGGTGGTGGTGCTCGGCGGGGCCCAGGGGCACGTGGACGCGTTCGCGCTGGGCGCGGTGACCGACAAGCGGCTCACGGTGCGGGGGGCACGCCGGCCGGACCTGCGCGACGTGCCGATGCTGCTGCACCGGATGGCCCGCGACGAGCTGCGTACCGAGCACCTGGCCACCCACCGGCTGCCGCTGGAGGACGGCCTCCGCGGGTACGCGCTGTTCGCCGACCGCGCCGACGGCTGCGTCCGGGCCGTGTTCACACCGTGACCGCGCCCTCCGATCGGCGCTGGGCGATGGCGGGTGGCAGACTCGGGGGATGGCTGGGGAGCGGGCGTACGACGTGGTGCTGTTCGGGGCGACCGGCTTCACCGGGGGGCTGACGGCCGAGTACCTGGCCCGGCACGCGCCGCCCGGGTTGCGGTGGGCGCTGGCCGGGCGCAACCCCGATCGCCTCGCCGCCGTGCGCGGCCGGCTCGCCGCGATCGACCCCACGCTGGCCGACCTGCCGCTGCTCACCGCCGACGTGACCGACGCCGGGTCGCTGCGCGCCGTGGCGGAGAGCGCCCGGGTGGTCGCCAGCACCGTCGGCCCGTACGTCCACCACGGGCAGCCACTGGTCGCGGCCTGCGCCCGAGCCGGCACCGACTACCTGGACATCACCGGGGAGTCGGAGTTCGTCGACCTGATGTACGTCCGCCACCACGCCGAGGCGACCGCCAGCGGCGCCCGGCTGGTGCACGCCTGCGGGTTCGACTCCATCCCCCACGATCTGGGCGTCTGGTTCACCGTCAAGCAGCTGCCCGCCGGCGTCCCGATCACCGTGGACGGCTACGTACGCGCCGGTGGCCGGTTCTCCGCCGGGACGTACCATTCCGCGCTCACCGCGTTCGCCCGGACCGGGGAGGCCAGCCGGGCCGCCCGGGCCCGCCGGGCGGTCGAGCCGCGCCCCACCGACCGCCGCGTCCGGGCGGTGCCCGGCCGGCTGGCCCGCTCGGCGGAGCTGGGCATCTGGACCGTGCCGCTGCCCACCATCGACCCGCAGGTGATCCGCCGTTCGGCCGCCAGCCGCCCGGAGTACGGCCCGGACTTTCGCTACCGGCACTTCGCCGCCGTGAAGCGGCTGCCGACCGTGCTGGTCAGCGCGGTGGGGCTCGGCGCGCTGGTCGGCCTGGTGAAGGTGCCGCCCACCCGACGTTGGCTGCTCGGGCGGCTCGCCTCCGGGCAGGGCCCGACCCCGCAGCAGCGGGCGTCGTCCTGGTTCCGGGTCCGGTTCGTCGGCACCGGCGGCGGAAAGCGCGTGGTCACCGAGGTCGCGGGGGGCGACCCGGGCTACGACGAGACGGCGAAGATGCTCGCCGAGTCGGCGCTCTGCCTCGCGTTCGACGACCTGCCGCCGACCGCCGGCCAGCTCACCCCGGTCGCGGCGATGGGTGACGCGCTGCTGGACCGGCTGGTCCGGGCCGGGCTCACCTTCCGGGTGCTCAAGCGGGACGATGCCACGCCGACGGCGCAGCGGGACGCGGAGCCGGCGGCTTGACCCTCGACCAGGTCGAGGGGGCAGGATGCCCGACGTGGTGAGCGACCTGCACAGCATCGGCGAGTTGGCCCGGGCCAGCGGCCTGACCGTCAGCGCGCTGCGCTTCTACGACTCGGCGGGCGTGCTGACGCCGGCCCTGGTCGACCCGGTGACGGGTTACCGCTGGTACACCGACGAGCAGATCGGCCCGGCCCGGCTGGTCGCGGGGCTGCGCCGGGTCGGCATGCCGGTGCCCGAGATCGCCGCCGCCGTCCGCGCCGAGCCGGCCGAGGTGCACCGGCTGCTCGACGCGCACCTGCGCCGGCTGGCCGACGGGCTGGCCGACGCCCGCCGCGAGATCGTCCGGCTCCGGGCCCTGGTCGACCCGGCGCCCACGACGGTGACCACGCTGCTGCTCTCCCCCGCCGAGCTGGCCGCCGCCCTCGACGCGGTGCGCTTCGCCGTCGGGGCCAACCCGGAGCTGCCGGCGCTGTCCGGGGTGCTGCTCGACGTGGAGCCGGACGGTGTGCGCCTGGTCGCCACCGACCGGCACCGGCTCGCGCTGGCCCGGGCCGGTGCGGCCGTCGACGGACCGCCCGCGCGGGTGCTCGTGCCGGTGGACCTCGTCGACCGGCTGCGCCGGCTGCTCGACACCGCCGACGCCCGGGAGGTGCGGCTGACCGTGGCCGGCGTCGACCTGCGGGTGACGGTGGCCGGTCGGACGCTGACGGGCACCGCCCTGCCGTACGACTTCCCGGACTACCGTCGGCTGCTGCGCGAGGCGGTCGGCGAGCGGCCGGCCGCGTACCGCATCCCGGTGGACGTGGTGGCGCTGCGCGCGGCACTGCGCGACCCGGCCGCTCCCACGCTGGCCCGCGAGTACGCCGGCACGCCGCTGGCGGTCTCCGTCCTCGGCCTCGACGACTCCGGCGGCCTGCGCCTGCTGCACCCCACCGAGCTGGCCGCGGCCGACCCGGCGCCCGATCCGGTGAGCGGGCTGCGGTTCGGGGTCAACGGCGAGTACCTGCTCGACGCGCTGGACGCGGCCGGCGGCCCGCAGCTGGTGCTGGAGCTGGACGGGCCGATCGCCCCGCTGGCCGTGCGCCGCCCGAACGACGAGGACACCTTCTCCGTGCTGATGCCGATCCGGCTGTAAAACCTGTCGCGCTCCCCGTCCCCGGGTGGAAACGTGCGCGACGGTAGCATCTGATGGTTCACCAGTGAACCCCGGACGGAGGCGTACGGAGCAGCATGCTCGACATGGAGTTGATCCGGAAGGATCGCGAGGCGGTGGCGACCGCGCTGGCGAAGCGTCTGGATCCCGCCGAGGTCGATCGGGCCCTGGACGAGATCCAGCGGCTCGACCAGGAACGGCGCGCCCTGATCACGGAGATCGACGCCGAGCGGCAGCGCCGCAAGGCCGAGGCCCGTGCGTACGCGCAGGCGAAGCGCGCCGGCACCGAGCCGCAGGTCACCGCGCCGGAGTCCGAGCGCAAGCAGCTCGCCGAGCTGGAGTCCCAGTTGGACGAGGTGCAGGCCCGGCTGCGCGACGCGATGAGCGAGCTGCCGAACCTGCCCAGCGACGACGTCCTGCCCGGCGGCAAGGAGGCGAACCGGGTCGTCAAGACCTTCGGCGAGCCGCCGGTGATCGAGAAGGTCCGCGACCACGTGGAGCTGTCCCGCGCGCTGGGTCTGGTCGACTATGAGCGCGGCGTCAAGCTCGGCGGCTCCGGCTTCTGGATCTACACGGGGGTCGGCGCGCGGCTGGAGTGGGCGCTGCTCAACTACTTCGTCGACCAGCACATCAGGGCCGGCTACGAGTTCCTGCTCCCGCCGCACCTGCTGCTCGACTCGGCCGGTTTCGCCGCCGGTCAGTTCCCCAAGTTCTACGACGACGTCTACCACCTGGACGCCGACTCCGCGCCGCGCGGGCAGTTCCTGCTGCCCACGTCGGAGACGGCGATCCTGGGCGCGTACCAGGACGAGATCCTGGAGACCACGAAGCTGCCGCTGAAGGCGTTCGCGTACACGCCCTGCTACCGGCGGGAGTCGGCCGGGTCGCACTCGGACGAGCGCGGCACGGTGCGCGGGCACCAGTTCAACAAGGTGGAGATCTTCCAGTTCACCCTGCCCGAGCAGGCGGACGCGGCACTGGAGGAGATGCTCGCCCACGCCGAGAGCCTGGTCGAAGGGCTGGGTCTGCACTACCAGCGGACGCTGCTCTCGGCGGGTGACGCGAGCGCCTCGATGAAGAAGACCCTCGACATCGAGGTGTGGATGCCGAGCACCGGCAAGTACAAGGAGGTGTCGTCGGTCTCCTGGGCCGGCGACTACCAGGCCCGCCGGGCGGCCATCCGCTACCGCGAGCCGGGTGCCAAGCAGACCCGCTTCGTGCACACCCTCAACGGCTCCGCGCTGGCCACCAGCCGGCTCTTCCCGGCCATCCTGGAGCAGTACCAGCAGGCCGACGGCTCAGTCCTGGTCCCCGAGGTCCTCCAGGACCGCCTGGGCACAGACCGCCTGTCCCCGCGCTAAACCCCGCCTCCCGCTGTCGATCATGAAGTTATTGCCCGCCGCCTCGGCGTGTCTCGGCAACAACTTCATGATCGACGCTGGGAGGGCGGCGGCGCCTGAGCAGGAGGGCTGCCAGGAGGAGTGCTGCCAGGGCGGCCAGGAGTGGTGTCGGGCCTAGCGTGTCGACGGTGTTCGACAGGGTTTGCTGGAACTGTGTTGCCGCTCGGATGACCGGGTCGCGCAGGGCGTCGCGGCGGCCGGCGGCCAGCCGCAGCTCGTACCAGCCGTACCAGGCGACGTACCCGCCCGCGAGCAGCAGCACCAGGCCACTGAGCCGGGGCACCAGTGCGCCGGCGACGCGCAGCCGGGCCACCAGCCCGTCGCGCAGCAGCGCCACACCGAGCGCGGCGACCGCGACCACCAGACCCATCCCGAGGGCGTACGCGCCGAACAGGGCCAGCCCGCGGCCGGTCGAGCCGGCCTGGAGGCTGGTCACCACGATGGCGAGAAACGGTGCGATGGCGCAGCCGAGCGACGCCAGCGCGTACACCGCGCCGAACAGCGCCATCGACGGCCAGGACCTGGTCAGCCGGGGCGCCCGCGCGGTCCACCCGGGCGCGGGCAGCCGCCGACCGGCGAGCAGCCAGCAACCGGCCACCACCAGCAGCAGCCCGAGCGCCACGGTCAGCCACGGCAGCCGGGGACGCAGCCAGCCGGCCAGCGGCGCGAGCGCCAGGCCGAAGGCGCCGAAGACCACCACGTACCCCAGGGTGAGCCCGGCCGCCGCGGTGAGCGCGCGGCCGACCGCGCCGCGGGCGTCCGACGCTCCGGCGACCAACAGCGAGAGGTACGCGGGCAGCAACGCGAAGCCGCACGGGTTGACCGCGCCGAGCATGCCGGCGGTCAGCGCGAGCAGCAGCGGGGCGGTCACGCCCCGGCCAGGGCGGCGACCCGGGCGCTGAGCGCCTCACCGTCCAGGAAACCCTGGTGGACGACCTTGCCGTCCCGGTCGATGATCACAAAGATGCTCTGCTCGGTCACCTTGAACCGCTTCCAGAGCACGCCCTTGCGGTCGTCGATCTGCGGCGTGTCGCCGAGGTCGAACTCGCTGACGAAATTCTTCATGTCCCGCTGCTCGCCGAGCCCGGCGACGCCGACGATCGGCACGGTGTCCCGGTACTTCGGCGCGATCTCGGCCACCGTCCACGCCTGGCTGGCGCAGGTGGCGCACCACGGCGCCCAGAACCAGAGCACCACCGGCCGGCCGGCCAGTCGCGTCGCGTCGAACGCGCTGCCGGTGAGGGTGGTCCCGCTGAAGCGCAGGACGTCCGGGACCCGGACCGGGACCGGGGCCGGCGCGGCCGACGGCGAGCCGGTCGCGGAGGCAGCCGGGGTGGCCGGGGAGCTGGCCGGGGCCGGCGCGGTCCCGGCGGCGGCAGCGTCGGGCGGCACCGTGCCGGTGCAGGACGCCGTGGCGAGCAGGGTGGCGACGAGCGCCCCCACGATGGCGGCGCGGCGCGGGTACGCCGCCGCTGTCCGCCCGATCGGCTTGCGCATCCGCAGCTCCGTTCGACAGGTGTGGTGGTCAGTGCCTTTCCCTACTCGGCCTTGGCGAGGCGCAGGGCGAGTTCCGGGCAGACCTTGACGGCCTTCAGGGCGCCCTCGCGCAGCCAGGTCGGCACGGGCGTGGTCGGGAACGCCGGATAGCCGTTGCCGTCGAGCCGGATGAAGTCCGGCACCACGTGCGCGCAGAGGCCGTGCCCGTCGCAGCGGGACCAGTCCAGGGTGAGCATCTGCGGATTGGGGTCGGGCGCGCCGGGCAGCCCCATGACGCCCTTGACCCGCCGGCCGCAGCCGTCGCCGGTGCTGTGCAGCCGCAGGTCCTCGGCGAAGACCTCGATCGCGGAGAGGGCGAACCGGGCCGTGCCGTCCGGGTGGCTGCACGCGCCGCGGCCCTTGACGTCGCCGGCGGCGGCCCGCACCACGTCGGCCGGTTGGCTGCCGGCCACGGCCAGGTCGACCGCGCGGGCCAGGTCCGGCAGGCCCATCTTGCACGGGCCGCACTGGCCGGCGGACTCGCCGGCCAGGTAGCGCACCACCTGGGCGGCCTCGCCGAGCGGGCAGGTGTCGACGCCGATCGGGATGATGATGCCGGCGCCGAGGGTGCCACCGACCGCGGCCAGGCCCTTGCGGGAGACCTCGGCCTTCTCCGCCGCCTCCGGGGTGATCCACTTGCCGTGGTAGCCGCCCATCAGGATGCCCTGGACGTCCGGGACCTCGCACAGGTCGAGAACGTCGCGCAGCGGCATGCCGGCCGTGCACTCCACCACCGCCGGCCGGGCCGCCGCGCCGGTCACGGTGAGCAGCACGGTGCCCGGCTCGTCGTCGGTGCCGAGCGCCGCGTACTCGTACGGGCCGAGTCGTGCGCCGACGGCGAGCTGGGCGTACGTCTCGGCGTTGGACAGCAGGGTGGGCAGGCCGCCGACGCCGGAGTCGCTGGAGCGCTTCTTGGTGCCCGGAGGGATGTGCGGCAGCCCGTTGATGCCGTTGACCAGCGCGCCGCCCTCGCCGGAGATGAACCGGTGCGGCACGGTGACGATGGTGGTCCGCACCGGCATCCGGCGCTCCGCGAGGGCCTCCATCAGCGAGTCCCGGCCGACACCGTCGTCGGCCACGCCGAGAACGATCTCCTCGGCGTCCAGCGCGTACGCGGCCAGCGCCGCGCCGTCGAGGATCAGGTGCGGGGCGCGGGTGAGCAGCACCTTGTCCTTCCAGCTGGCCGGCTCCCCCTCGCTGGCGTTGACGACCACCACCGCGGCGAGGTCCTGCCGCTCGCAGGACTCCAGCACCGCGCGCAGCTTGCGGGCGAACGGGAAGCCCGCCCCGCCCTTGCCCTTGAGCTGCATGCCCTCGACGAGCCGGAGCAACTGTGCCGGCTCCATCGGGCCGATCGGCCCGTGCACCTCCTCGTGCGCGGCCAGGTCGAGCCGGCCGAACTCGGCGAAGCCGGCGGTCAGCCGAGGCTCACCGACGCAGGCCACCGGTGGCACGGTCGTGCGCATCACTTCGCCTCACCCCGCAGCCCGGCCCAGTACGCCCCGTCCACGGCGTCCGCGCTGGCCTTGCGGCGCTTGGCGGACCGGCCCTCGCCGGCGGCCCGCCGGGCTCGCCGCGACGCCAGGTCGACAAGGGTCGGGGTGTCGTCGACGGGCGGCGGCACCTCCTCGGGCACGTACCGCGCCGGCGGGCGCCAGTAGTCCGGCTCCTCCGGCAGATCGTCCTCGACGCTGTGCCGGCCGCTGCCGCTGCGCGGCGCCGCCGAGATCGGACCACCCGAGATCGGGCCGGCCGAGATCGGCTCGGCGGAGACCGGGCCGGCGGAGATCGGCTCGCCGGCCTGCCAGCGGCGCGGGCTGTCCCACGGCTCCTCCGGCTCCTCGACGGCCCGTCGGGGCGGCGCCGAGTAACGGGTGCCCTCGTCCTCGGAGCGGGACCGGCGGCTGCTCTGCTCGGCGGCCGGCTCCTCGGCGCGACGGCGCCGGGTCGGGGCGGTCTCCTCGTCACGGGTACGCGACGCGCGCCGCCCGGTCACCGGCTCCAACTCCTCCTCGTCGCGAAGACGGGTGCCGGTCTCCTCGACGCTGCGCCGGCTCGACCGGCGGGTCGTGGTCTCCGCCTCGTCGCGCCGTCCACGCGTCGGCCGGTCGGCGTCCTGCCGAGCCGCCGGTGCCTCGTCCCGCCGCCGTCGACTGGGCCGGGCCGGCTCGGCGAGCGAGCCGGGCTCGGGCACCACCGGAACGGTGAACCGCTCGGGGTCGCGCCGCCGTGGGCCGGGCGGCGCCGTCCAGGTGGCGGTGGTCGCCTCCGCCCAGGCGGGGCGCTTGTCCTCGCTGGCGTCGCGGCGACGGCTCAGGCCGGCCAGCAGCGACCGCCCGCGGCCCTCCTCGGTGGCCCGCCCGGCCAGCACCGCGTTGCGCACGGCGGCCTGGTGCTGCTCCCGGCTGCGCCGGCCGATGGTGACCGAGAGCCGAACCAGCAGCGCCAGCACGACGAACAGGATGCAGGCGAGGTAGCTGAGCACCACCCAGGACTTCGCGGCCCGACCGGCGTTGAGGCCGTGCACGATCGCGAAGGGCCAGGCGAGGTAGGCGGCGGAGTGCAGGGCGCGCCACAGCCACTTCGGACCGACGCCGGCGAAACGGGCCCGGATGATGCCGGTCCAGATCACGCTGACCATGAGCAGGGCCGCCACCGTGCCGAGGCCGACGTAGAGGCCCCGGCCGCCGACGAACGGCACCAGCGAGTCGGTCGCCGCCGCGCGACCGGTAGCGATCTTGGTGAGGACGTGGAAGAACAGCCCGGCGACGCCCAGGACGCCGGTGGCGCGGTGCGCCGACTGCATCAGCACCCGGTGCGAGATGCCCAGCACCAGCCGGTCGGTGGCGAGCAGGCCCAGCATCACGGTGAGACTCAACGACACCAGGGCGATCACCCCGGCGAAGAACTCGGTGAAGAAGAAGCCGTACGCGTACGCCGTCTGGCCGGCGCCGGTCAGCATGGTCGCCGCCCAGAGCGCGGCCAGCGCGGACGCGATCAGCAACGTCGTCGCCGAGCGCGACCTGGTCCGCACCCCCCGACTGCTGGTGCTGGTCCGGACCTCGGTGGCCTTCTGGTTCTGCTTTGCCCGGGCCATCTGCTCCTCGATCGTCTCGCGGCGGCGCACCACCGGCCGACCCCTGCTCCCCCATCCAGTACGGACCGGCGGGGCGAGCGGATCACCCGGGGACGGAAATTTCTGGGCCGGATCGAACCGACCGACGCCGGGACGCGTGTAACGGCCACCGTGGACAGTGATCGACATCCATACATTGACAGTCGTTGCAACACGCTTGTAACCTTTCGGCAAATTTCAGCATGGGTTGCAAGATTCGAGCAGCCGATGCGATCCCCCGCCGCACCACCACCCCCACCCCCGCTCCCGTCAGGAGTCCCGATGCACCGACGTCGACGCGGCTCGGCGATCCTCGCCCTCGGCCTGGTCGCCAGCCTGCTCGTCCCCCTCACCGCGGCGGCGCCCCCGGCCGCCGCCAGCCCGTCCGGCGCCAAGAAGGTCATCGTCCAGCTCTTCGAGTGGAACTGGCCGTCGGTGGCCAGCGAGTGCCAGAGCACGCTCGGCCCGAAGGGCTACGGCTACGTCCAGGTCTCGCCCCCGCAGGAGCACGTGCGGGGCAACCAGTGGTGGCTGGCGTACCAGCCGGTCAGCTACCGGATCGAGTCCCGCAAGGGCACCCGGGCCCAGTTCCAGTCGATGGTGAACACCTGCCACGCGGCCGGCGTCAAGGTGCTCGTCGACGCGGTGATCAACCACATGTCCGGCCAGGACAACGGCGGCACCGGCTGGGCCGGCTCGTCGTACTCGCACTACGACTATCCGGGCATCTACCAGACCCAGGACTTCCACCACTGCGGGCGCAACGGCGGCGACGACATCGCCAACTACAACGACCGGTACGAGGTGCAGAACTGCGAGCTGGTCAACCTGTCGGACCTGAAGACCGAGTCGGACTACGTCCGGACGAAGATCGCGTCGTACCTCAACGATCTGCTCTCGCTCGGCGTGGACGGCTTCCGGCTGGACGCCAGCAAGCACATGCCGGCCGCCGACATCGCCGCGATCCGGGGCAAGCTGTCCCGCTCGGCGTACCTGGTGCAGGAGGTCATCTACGGCGCCGGCGAGCCGGTCCAGCCGACCGAGTACACCGGCAACGGTGACGTGCACGAGTTCCGCTACGGCAAGGACCTGGCCCGGGTCTTCCGCTCGGAGAAGCTGGCGTACCTGAGCAACTTCGGCGAGGGCTGGGGTCACCTGCCCACCGGGTCGGCCGCGGTGTTCGTGGACAACCACGACACCCAGCGGGACAACAGCGGGGTGCTGACCTACCGCGACCGGGGGATCTACGCCCTCGCGAACGCCTTCATGCTGGCCTGGCCGTACGGCTCGCCGACCGTCATGTCCAGCTACACCTTCAGCAACCGCGACGCCGGCCCGCCCTCGGACGGCAACAACAAGACGCTGAACACGGCCTGCTACTCCGGCTGGGAGTGCGAGCACCGCTGGCCGGTGATCGCCAACATGGTCGGCTTCCGCAACGCCACCGAGGGCGCGGGCGTGGCCAACTGGTACGACAACGGCAACAACCACATCGCGTTCAGCCGCAGCGGCAAGGGCTTCGTCACGCTCAACGACGAGGACTCCGCCGTGAACGGTCGCTCGTACTACACCGGGCTGCCCGCCGGCCGGTACTGCGACGTCATCCACGGCACGTACGCGGGCGGCACGTGCAGCGGACCGGTGATCACCGTGGACGGTAACGGCTGGTTCGCCGCGAACGTGCCGGCGCACGACGCGGTGGCCATCCACATCGGCGCGCGGGTCTGACCGACCCCGGGGCCTCCGGCCGGCGCGTATCGCCGAACCGGGGGCCCCGGACCGTCCACCGCCATAAAGTGGTTTGGTGTCGTTTGACCGAATGTCCCCGTACCGCCGCCGTGCCGGCTGGATCGCCGCCGGCATCGCCGTACCCGTGCTGCTTGCCGCCGCGCTGCTGGTCGGCCAGGCTCTCACCCCACGCTCGACGGCCCCCGACAGGCAGAACGTGGCCGCAGCCGACCCGACGCCGAGCAGCATCGAGCAGAGCCCGGAGGAGTCGGTCCCGCCGGCCGCGCCCGCCCCGGCCAGTCTGCCGGTGCTCGACTACGACCCCGCGCCCAAGGGTTTTCCCGCCGACCCGGCCACGATGGACGTCACGCCCCTGACCGAGGGCGTGCACCCGACCCGGCGGATCGCCGCGTACGACGCGCCCGGCGGACGGCCGCGCGCCTTCCTCGAACCGACGCTCGCCGGTGTCGAGCTGACCGTGCCGATCGCCGAGCGTCGGGTCGGCTGGACGGCCGTCCTGCTGCCCTCGGCCAACCGGCGTCTCGCCTGGCTGCCACCCGGCGGGTTCGACACCGTGGCGCTGCGCGACCAGATCGTGGTCGAGCGCAAGGCGCACCGGCTCACCTGGTACCGGTCCGGCAAGGCGGTGCGCTCCTGGGAGACGAGTCTCGGCCAGTCCGGGCAGGAGACGCCGCTCGGGCGGACCTTCGTCCTGGGCCGCACCCCACCGCCCGGGAAGGTCTACGGCGGGGTGGACATCTACGCCCTCGGCTCGGTGCCCGACGACCCGGAGGCGGTGCCCACCGGGCTGCGCGGCGCGCACATCGGCCTGCACACCTGGTACAACGACGACGAACTGGGCGAGAACACCACCAACGGCTGCATCCGGGTCAACCGCAGCGGCCAGCGGGAACTGCTCGCCGAGGTCCGACCCGGCAGCAGCCTGGTGGTGGTCGACCGGCTCGCCACCCCGCCGCCGACCGCCTGAGCGGGGCCGCTCAGTCGCCGAGGAGCCAGCCGTTCTGCTCGGCGATGCGCACGGCCGCGGCCCGGTTGCGGGCGCCGGTCTTGCCGATCGCCGCGGAGAGGTGGTTGCGCACCGTCCCCTCGGACAGGTGCAGCGCCTTCGCCAGCTCGGCGACCGCGCCGCCGGCGCGGGCCGCCCGCAGCACCTCGGTCTCCCGCTCGGTCAGCGGGCTCGCCCCGGTGGCCAGGGTCTCCGCGGCCAGCGTCGGGTCGACCACCCGCAGGCCGGCGTGCACCCGGCGCACCGCGTCGGCGAGCTGGCGGGCCGGGGTGTCCTTGACCACGAAGCCGTTCGCGCCGGCCTCCATGGCGCGACGCAGGTAGCCGGGCCGACCGAACGTGGTCACCACCAGCACCCGGCAGGCCGGCAGCGCCGCCCGCAGCGCGGCGGTGGCGGCGATCCCGTCCAGGCCGGGCATCTCCACGTCCAGCAGGGCCACGTCGGGCGTGTGCCGGAGGGCCTCGGGCACCACCTCGTCGCCCCGGCCCACCTCGGCCACGACGGTCAGGTCCGGTTCCAGCGACAGCAGCGCGGCCAACGCACCACGGACGAGCGCCTGGTCGTCGGCGAGCAGCAGCCGGATCGGCGTACCCGCCGCGCTCACCGGGCCGCCACCGGGGCGTGCACCCGCAGCAGGAAGCCGGTGCCGTCGTCCCGCCCGCGGCCCACTGTCACCACGGCGTCCAGCCGGCGGGCCCGTTCCCGCAGACCGACCAGCCCGTACCCGGCGGCGCCGGCGTCCGGCGTGGACGGCCCCCGGCCGTCGTCGCTCACCTCGACCCCGTCCGGGCGCACCCGGATCGTGCAACACCGCGCGCCGCTGTGCCGGACCACATTGGTCACCCCTTCGCGTACCGTCCACCCGAACAGCCGGTCCCACTCCCTCGGCAGCTCCGGCACCTCGGCCGGCAACTCCGCCGCGATGCCCGCCGCGGCGAGGGCGGACCGCGCGCCGGCCAGCTCCCCGGCGAGGGTGACCTCCCGGTACGCCCCGACGGTCTGCCGCACGTCGGCCAGCGCCGCCCGCGCCAACCTCTCCACCTCGGCGATCTCGGCGGCCGCCCGGACGGTGTCGACCTCGATCAGCCGCCCGGCCAGCTCGGCCTTGATCGCCACCACGGTCAGCGAGTGCCCGAGGATGTCGTGCAGGTCGCGCGCGGCGCGGGCCCGCTCCTCGGCGACCGCGAGCCGGCCGATCTCCTGCTGCGCTGCCTGCAACTCGCTGTTGCGCTGAGCCAACCGGGACACGCCGAACATGGCGAACGAGGCGAGCAGCACCGCGAAGACGATGCCGTGCTCCGCCTCCCAGCCCGGCACCAGCCAGGACGCCAGCGCGGGAGTCACGGCGCAGAGCGCCACGGTGACCAACGCCTCCCACGGCGGCAGCAGGAACACTCCGGCCGCGGCCACGTAGACCAGGGTCGCCAGCCAGTCGCCGCCGGTGCCCGGGATGCTGACCAGGCCCACCGCGAGCAGCACCAGCAGACCCACCCGCGCCCGCCCCGCCGGGATCGGCAGCAGCAGCTGGCGCAGCCGGCGGGCCCACTGGAACAGCAGCACGTAGCCCAGACCGAAGACGACCAGGGCGGTCACCCCGACGACCCGCCGCCACGGCTCCGGCTGCTGCAGCGCGGTGGAGATCGGAATGTTGAGGAAGAACAGCCACACGGCGGCCAGCAGCCAGCCGATGTACCGCCACTGGCGGTTCATCGGCTGGGGCTGCCCCGTCGGGAGGTCCATCGGCTCCACGCTAGCGGTCGCGGCGGTCAGACCCGAGCGGTGTCCCGGCGGAACAGCCGGGCCGCGCCGACGCCGAAGGCCACGGTCCAGAAGACCATGTTGGCCACCCCGGCCATGCTCACCCCGTCGCCGGTCAGCGGGGCGCGGGCCAGCTCACCCATGCCGTACACCGGAGTGAACTTCGCGGCCTGCTGTAGCACGTGCGGCAGCACCTCGACCGGCACGAACAGGCCGCCGAACATGGCCAGCACGGCCAGGATCGGCCCGATGAACTGCATGACGTTCTCGGCCGGCACCAGGTAGCCGATGAACAGACCGAACGCGGCGAAGACCAGCGAGCCGAGCCACGCGGCGAGCCCGGACAGCAGCCAGACGTCCAGCGGGAGGCGGACGCCGGCCGCGGCGCCCACCACGAACTCGATGACGACAGCGATCAGGCCGAGGGTCATCGCCGTGGCCACCTTCGTCGCCACGTAGGCGGTCGGGCGCAGCGGGGTGAGCCGCAGCTGCCGGCTCCAGCCCAACGCCCGCTCGGTGGCCACCGCGCCGCCCGCGCTGGTGGTCGCCACCATCGCCGCGTACACGGCGAGGCTGATCATGACGTACGCCGTCACGGGTCGGCCGTTGTCCAGTGTCTGCCCCCGCTGCGGCAGGCCGAAGATGAGGAAGAAGACAGCCGGCATGATCAGCGTGAAGGCGAGGGTGCGGCGGTTGCGCAGCACCCGCCGCAGTTCGATGCCGAGGACGGCCGGGGCGAAGCCACCCATTGCGGGCAGCCGGCGGTCGGGCTGGGTGGGTCGGTCGGGTCGGTCGGTGCGGGTGGCGGCGGGGGTGGCCGGCAGGGTGGACATCTCAGGCTCCGATGCGCTCGGTGGTCAGGGCGAGGAAGGCGTCCTCGAGGTTGCGGGAGGTGATCTCCACGTCCCGGGCGGCGGTCCGGGTGAGCAGGTGACGGGCGATCGCGTCCGAGTCCCCGGTACGCACCAGCACGCTGTCGCCGCGTACCTCCACGGCGTCCACACCGGGCAGCGCGGCGAGCGCCGCCTGGTCCGCGCCGGGCAGGGTGGCCCGGACCGTACGGCCGGCGGCCAGGTTCTTGATCTCCGCGGTGGTGCCGTCGGCGACGATCCGTCCCTGCCGGACCAGCACGATCCGGTCGGCGTACGCGTCCGCCTCGTCCAGGTAGTGGGTGGCGAAGATGACCGTCCTGCCGTCGCGGGCGTCGCGGCGCAGGGCCTGCCAGAAGTCCCGGCGGCCCTCGACGTCCATCCCCGTGGTCGGCTCGTCGAGCACCATCAGGTCAGGGTCCGGCAGCAGGGCCAGCGCGAAACGCAGCCGCTGCTGCTGACCGCCCGAGCACCGGCCCACGATCCGGTCGGCGATGTCGGCGATGCCGGCGCGCTCCAGCACCTCGGCGGCGGGGCGGGTGTGCCGGTAGAAGTGGGCGGTCATCCGCACGGTCTCGCCCACGGTGAGGTCCTTGAGCAGCCCGCCGGTCTGGAGTACGGCGGCGACCCGACCCCGGGCCACCGCGTCGTCGGCGGTGCCGCCCAGGACGCGGACCGTGCCCGCGTCCGGGCGGGCCAGGCCGAGCAGCATGTCGATGGTGGTGGTCTTGCCCGCCCCGTTGGGGCCGAGGAACGCCACCACCTCGCCGGGCTGCACCCGCAGGCTCAGCCCGTCGACCGCGGTGACCGTACCGAAGGTCTTGGTGAGGCCGTTCAGCTCGACGGCCGGATGCGTACTGGTCATGCAATAGATGCTCCGGCGTCGCGGACGTCGGCTCCCGGAGCGGCCGTCACGTTCCGGCCGTGACATTTGTCAGGGACGGCCCGCCGGCGGGTCGATGTGGCACGCCTGGCTGGACACGGAGTGTGACGGCCATGGCAGGAGATACGGCCCAGAGCGATATGACTCAGAGTCATAGATATACCTCTGCGTCATATCGCCTTCCGACAGGTCCGCCACCGCCCCTGGCTCTTGCGCTCCGCCCGGTCCGAGCCCACCGGCAGGCATTGCCAGCGCGGCAGCGGGTAACCGCCGGGCCGGACAGCGACACCGGGAGGACGCGATGGGTGCCACGCCGCAGGGCCGGGTCGACACGGTCGTGCTGATCCACGGACTCTGGATGACCCCGCGCAGCTGGCAGGGGTGGGTCGAGCGGTTCACCGAGCGCGGCATGCACGTCATCGCCCCCGCCTGGCCCGGGATGGACCGGTCCGTGGAGCAGTTGCGCGACGACCCCACCCCGATCGCGCAGCAGAGCATGGCCACGATCATCGCCCACTACGACCGGATCATCCGGGCGCTCCCCCAACCGCCGATCATCATGGGGCACTCGTTCGGTGGCCTGTTCACGCAGGTCCTCGTGGATCGGGGCCTGGGCGCGGCGGCCGTCGGGGTGCACCCCGCGGCGGTGAAGGGGGTGCTCAAGGTGCCGCTGAGCCAGCTGCGCTCCGGCTTCCCGATCCTGCGCAGCCCCGCCAACCGGAACAGGGCCGTCCCGTTCACCCCGGACGACTTCGCCTACACCTTCGGCAACACGCTCAGCCGCGAGGACTCCGACCGGGCCTGGCAGCGCTATGCGGTCCCCGGCGCCGGTCGGGTGTTCTTCGAGGGGGCGTTCGCCAACCTCGACCCGCGCTCACCCGCCCGCGTCGACAACGGACGCGACGACCGCGCGCCGCTGCTGCTGATGGCCGGCGGGGAGGACCACGTGGTGCCCGCGTCGGTGGTCCGTGCCAACGCGGGGCTCTACCAGAAGTCCCGGGCGCTCACCGCGTACGAGGAGTTCCCCGGGCGGTCGCACTTCACCGTCGGGGCGCCCGGCTGGGAGGCGGTCGCCGACTACGCCCTGGACTGGGCGCTGCGCGCGGCGGCGCTGCCCCGCGAGGCGACGATCGCCAGCGAGGCCCCCCGCCGCTGACGCGTCACAACCCCAGCGCGGCGACCGCGTCGGCGAGGGTGGCCGCGGTAGCGGGCCGTCGTCGGGCAGGTCGTCGACGGGCTCGACCAGGTTTTCGCGCAGCTCAGTCTGGCGTCGAAGCGTCTCGAGGAGCTGCATCGCAAGATGTGGGGGGCCCAGAACGCTAGCGACGGCCCGCAGCCCACGTTCAGGACTGCATCGTCACCCTTCAGCAGTGCCGCGAAGGTATCAAGGTATACCGGGCGGCATGGGACCCACCTGGCCCAGACCGATCCATCGGCCATTTGTCCGATTTTCGCCATGCCGGGCAACAAGACTTGATCACGTTGCGTTTCTTTCGAATTAGTAGAATGCTGGCGCCATGACCGCACCCAACCGTGTCATGGATGAGCAGACGATCCTGCCCGACCCCGCCCACAGCGCTGAGGTAATCGACCTGCTTCAGGTCCTGCGCGACCGTGGACAGGTGGTGCCGGAGACGCGAGCACGCCTGGTGAGCGGGGACGGCTCAAGCACCGTGCCTCTACCCGACGGCCTGCACGACATCCTGGTGAAAGCGCTCGAAGCCCTGGCCAGCGGCTACGCCGTCACGATCGCGCCACAGCACACGACGCTCACCACGCAACAGGCCGCGGACATGCTCGGGGTCTCGCGGCCGACTCTGACAAGGCTGCTAGACGAAGGAAAGATCCCGCACGAGCGACCCAACAGCCACCGTCGCATCAGACTCGCGGACGTACTGGAATACCAGAGGCAGCGTCGAAAGGAACGCCGGGAGCTGCTTCAGCGCATGACCACAGAGAGCATCGGGCTCGACCTTTACGACCTGACGGATGATGACTCCGTCGACGAAGACGACAACCGAACGTGAAGCAGATACTTCCGTTGCGCGGTCGGACCCCATAGGCTCGGTTGGTGCCGTTCTCCGCCCTGCTCGACGCGAACGTCTTGGTGCCAAACGTCCTCCGCGACACACTCCTTCGCGTCGCGGAGGACGATCTTTACCGTCCGCTGTGGAGCAGGGAGATTCTCGCAGAGACACGACGAACGATCCTGCGACTCCGCCCAGAGGTAAACGCCGAGCGGCTTGATGCGATGTTCGTCGATATGAACGACACCTTCGTGGACGCCATGGTAACTGGCCATGATTCGCTTATTTCTGACATGGGGAATGATGAGGGTGATCGACACGTGCTTGCAGCCGCCATCACCGGGCGAGCCGATGTCATTATCACCAACAACGTGAAGGATTTTCCGGCATCCGCAGTGGATCCGCTCCACATTGAGGTGATGCGACCGGACCGCTTTCTGTGCCTTCAGTTCGATCTTTCGCCTTCCCTCGTCATCGACGTCCTCAGAAGGCAGAGTGCAGACACGGGGCGGGCACCGGGTAAGCCTCGTTTGGCCCTCGATGATCTGCTCGAGCTCCTTCGCAGGTCTGGCGCCCCGACGTTCGCATCGCAGGTCCTGGCACAGCTCCCGGCGGCGCTCCCTCGTTCACGCTCTCCGCATCGCACCTCAGGAGCGCCGACCGTCAAGCCGGAAGTGGACAGCCTCCCGGCCCACGGGCCAGCAAGAGCGACAAAGCGGCGGACGGAGTTGCCGTCGCCCGCGCGGAGGGGCATTGACGCTTCACGTCAGACCAGGCACACCCCGCAGCAGCGCCAGCGCGGAGCGGTCGGAGCTGAGCTGGGCCAGCTCGGCGTTGATGAAGTCGGTGACGAACTCGGCGGGTGATCCCGGGAACCCGGGCCGCTCGCCGGAGTGCCACTGGTGTAGCCACGGCTCAATTTCCATCAGCCCGGCGAGCAGCGGCCGACCGGCGTCCGCTTGCGCAGCGGCATTCCTGGATTTTTACCACAGCGCGTGACGACACAGATGCCCTGCGAATGGCCATCCTCGACGCTCGAAGCTTCCGTCCGCTCTCGCTCCCGTGCGGAGCCACTGACCGGGCCGTCACATCCGAGCCGGGTCAGTCACGCCGCGGTTTGCCCGCTCGATGACCTCCTCATGGCTCAACGGGCTCTTCGGGTGGTGACTGAGGCAGACCGGGGCCTGCATCTTCACAAACACACCGCCCTCGACGGCGGCGTAGAACTGGCCAGCGGTCAGCAGGCCCACATCGGGGATGGAGCTGCCCTTCGCGCGCGCCATCTCCTGCGCCGCGTCGATCTGGGTCATGCTCGTGAGCAGACCGAAAAACTGGGTCGCGGCGTTGCCGGGTATCCGGTTGTGCAGGCCCTTCGGCGCCTGAGTAGCGAAGACGAGCCCAAGCCCGTACTTGCGGGCCTGCGAGGCCAACGCCAGGGTGCTCTGCGTGCACGCCGTCATCGCCCCGGAGGGGGCGAGCGTCTGCGCCTCGTCCATGACGAAGAGCCCGCCGAGCGGTCGGTCCCCCGCCGGGTTCCGCTTGATCCACGCGAACAGGGCCAGTTGCAGTTGGTTCACGAAGGTCTGCCGCTGCTGGTCGTCGGGAAGCCCCACGAAACTGATCACCGAGATGCGGGCCCGAAAGCCGGAGGGTGGGGTGAGCAGCTCCCCGGGGTCGACGGCGGTGCCGGTGCCACCGAATAGTGGATCGTTGACCATGGCGGCGGTCAGTAGTTGCGCCATCTTCGCGCCGATCTTGGCGCCGTCGTCGAGCTGACTCACACCCTCAGGGAGGGCGCCGAGCAGCGCGATGAATTCCCGCAGGTCACTCGCGCCGGTCCGGGCGTAGCTGGTCAGCGCCTCGCGCAGCACGGCCCGACCGAGCCGTGCCCGGTCCGTCGGCCCATCGGCGCGGGCGTGCGGGGCGAGCGCGGCCACGGCGGCGTCGACCCCGGCGGCGAAGGCGTCCGAGTCGTTGAGGATGTCGGCGAACTGCGGCAACGGCTGGAAGCTCAGCGGTCGCCCACCCTGCCAGCGGGGCGTCCACACCACGACGTCGGTGTTGGCGAGGTAGTCAGCCGCCAGGCGAGCATCATCGCCACCCCAGTTCTGCGGCGGAACCGGCCACGGATCGCCGAGGCGGGCCAGGTCGTTGTTCGGGTCAAGCACAATGGCCGAGACGCCGCGCAGAGCGCACTCCTCGACCAGTCGTCGGATCAGCACGGTCTTGCCGGATCCCGATCCGGCGAAGATCGCGGTGTGTCGCCGCAGTGCCTCCAGGTCCACCGAGACCGGCTCGTTGCCGCCAACCACCATGCCGACCGGCACGGCGTTCGCCGCCTCAACGTCGGCATTTGGCTCGACGTGCACCGCAGCCGTCGCCGGACCCGGCGCCAGGCCGTGCTCTGCGTGGGTGGTTGGCCCAGCCCTTCCATCGGGCGGTTCGGCTTCGGTGGCCACGTCGCCGAGCGCCTGCCGAAGCAGTGCGATCTTCTCCGTCGGACGTCGGCTGAGAAACCAGGGTCGCAGCGTCTCGGAGCCGTGTCTGTCGATCAGCTCCCGCAGGGCCATCAGACTCGACACATCCTGCTGGCTGAAGGGCAGTGTGCTGCCTCCCGCCGCGGTGAACGCGGCGAGGACCTCCTTGGTCCGGGTGCCGGTCGACCAGCCCGGGTTTCGCAGCAGATAGAGGCGTCGTCTCGACACTCCTTCGGCCAGACCAGCGGTGGTGCTCGCGACTCGGATCCGATTGAGTGCCGCGATGTGGTGCCGGGCGCTGACCGCCCGGAAGGACCAGTGCTGCTCGTCCTCGATCTCCTCGTTGAGGCTGAGCCGCAGACGCGCGTGCAGGGCCGGCTTACCGCCGGCCTGCGGGTCGATGCTGAACCCCTCCCAGGCCGGGCCGCGCTCCGCGATCCACGCGGTGAGACCGGCCTTCAACAGATCCGGTACGACGAAGTCCTCGGTCTCCTGCTCCAGCGCCGGACCCGGGTCGGCCCGATTGCGGAACTCAGCGAAATCCGCGTCGAAACGGGCCAGCTTCGCGCTGGTGGCAGGGTCTGCCTGCCCGGGAAGGTTGGGCACCGCGGACTGGTCCGGCGCCGTTACACGACCGGCATCCGACTCCCCGACCAGCAGATGCGACAGCTCACGAACTTCTCCAACGGCGAGGCAGCTGCGGATGTGCCGGTCGATGACGCGGAGCATCTCGCGGGGCGTGAACTGCACTGCTTCCGCAAAGGCAGTCGGCAGCACCGGCCACGTCGGGTACGGCGGGGTGAAGGCTGTCTCGTCGAAGCGTGCGGTGAATCGTCGCTGGATAATCGCCTGGCCCAGCTCGGGCGAGGGGATCTCCTTGAGCCGGACCGCCTCCCGGAAACGGTCTTGGACGGTGTCGGTGGCCTGGGACTTGATCTCCATCCAGGTGTGCGGCAGGCAGGCGACCACCGACAGGGTCCGGCGGGTCCCCTCACGCAGCGCCATCAGCCCACCGGCGACCTGTTCCAGCAGCAGCGAGGTCCGCCAGTGGTCGGGCTCGCTATCTCCCGTGGTCGCTTTGACCGACTGGGCGATCAGCAGGTCGAGCTGGTCGACCGCGATGACCGTCGGGCCGGTCAGCGCGAGCAGCCGAGAGATGTCCCGGACGATCTCCTGTGCGGACCGCTTGCCGCGCCGGATCCCCCAGACGGCCCGCTCGCCCGGCTCCTCCTCGTCGTTGGCGCAGAGGAACCCGTACCCCACGTCCTGCACGGCCGACGACTCCGCCGCTTGCAGCACCAGCGCCCGAGCGGTGCCCTGACATTCGATCCCGACCTGCCGGTCGTGCTTGCGGATGAGATCGACGAAAGCGTCCAGCGCCGTCCGGCTCAGCTCGTACTCGCCGATGATGGCGCGTCGGACCGGCCGCGGCGCGTCGACCGTCTCAGCCAGCCTCCTAAGGAAGAGTCTGAGCTGGGTCTTGCCGTCGGCGCCCGGTCGGGCGAAGCCGTCCAGGATGGACAACACGGCGTTGCTCCAGAAAGTGCTCGCCTCCAAGAGACTGACCAGGAAGAAGTAGCCACCCTCGGCCTGCACCCGCTCACGGACGTAACCGAGCAGGTGCGTCTTGCCCGTGCCGCGCTGCCCGAGCAGAGCGACACCGATCGGGCTGGAGTCGGTGCTTTGGCGCGCCTCCGCCACCCCGTCCAGGATCAACTCGACCGCGTGCTCATGCAGGCCGGCGACGTGAAAGGACGGGGGTTGCCACACATCGTCCGGGGTCGGCGCCCAGTTGAACCGGAGCGCGGTGAGCGCCCGTCGCTCGTCCTCCTCCATTACAGGCCGATGGCGAGGAGATGCTTGTGTTGATTGCCGATACTGACCGCGGCTGCCCGCTGTTCGTCCGTCATGGCCTTCTGGTTCGACTCGGACACGAGGTGCACGTCGGGCGCACGGTTGAGGTCGATGAGGGCTGCGTCGATCTGCGGGTCGGGCACCCCCGTCAACGCGGCGCGCAACGAGGCCAGCGCGATGTAGTCGCCGGGTCGGGGTGACAGCTGGGCGTACGCCGAACGGATGCGCTGCCCCAGGTCGATCCCCTCGGCCGGCTGATCCGTTGCCGGTCCGGCCGCGACGATCGGCCGGTTCGTCGCCAGCCGGAGTCGGAAGAGGTCCTTGGGCTCGGTGCCGGTGTGCTCCAGCAACCGCTGCATGAAGTCGAGAGCGGCGTAGAGGGTCGCGCCTGGCATTCCCGATCCCTTGGGCGGCTCGGCGCCGAGCTCGGCGACCGCCCGGTCATGGCCCTTCTGGGTCAGATCCAGGATCATCGGCGACCCGGTGACGACGAGGAACTCCCGGTTGACCAGATCTTCACGCTTGTCCTTCTTCAGACTGCCGAAGACCTTGAACGGCAGAGCGTCCGCGTTGATCATCAGCCGAACGAGTACGTAGCGCTGCACGGGGGTGAGTCCGTCGTGGGGCATTGTGCTCCTGAGGGTGCGAAAGCCTGCCGCGGCCACGGCGGACATCTGCGATGGGTGCCGGAGGGGTTTGATCGTCGACCGTGTGCGCAGGTCACGGTATACCGGGCCGATTCTCTCTATCGAGCGAGCACGGCGCAAGGTCCATTCTGGATCAGCGGATACCCGACAGCGAGATCGTAGTCGATTTGCAAACTGCCTGGTCGACGCCGTTTTCGCCGGCCGCCAGCGAGTCCGCCGACCATCGATCATGCCTGCTCGCTTGCCAACCAACTCGACCCCCGTGCAGCATTGCGCTCGTTACCAACAGGGCATCTCTGGTGATCTTCGCCTATCCGATCGCCGGCATTGTCCCTAGCCGTTTCTATACCGGAGGTCAGGCGTGTCGTCTGAGGTGGTCCGCTACGAGGTGGACGACAGGACGATCGCCCAGATCGAGATCGAACCGGTTGCCGGCTTTCAACCAGCCAGCGCCGGCGACGTCGCGGGTCGGGTCAGGGACGCCGCCGCACCAGCGATCGAGGCGGCCCGCGAGCTGCTTGAGCAGGTAAGGGCGTTGACACCCGACGCGGTGCAGGTCAAGTTCGGTGTCAAGGTGACTGGCACCGCGAACTGGCTCATCGCGAAGGCCGCCACCGAGGGCAACTTCGAGGTCACCCTCTCCTGGCAACCGGGAATGCCGCCGGATGACGGCACGACGTTCGACAGTTAGGGGCCCGCCGGGTGACAGTTGCGCCGACCGCCCCGTGGACCGTCGCGATCCATGCCGGTGCCAAGAACCACGGGTCCATTGGTGCCGGCTTCGTCATCGACTCGAATCTCATTCTCACCTGCGAGCACGTGGCCTTCGTCAACGGCGAACTCCGCGACGACCTGTGGATCTCCTTTCCCAGGGCAGGCGTCACCTACTGGAATCGTCGGCAGGTCCGTCAGTGCCTGCACAATGGCCGAATCGAGCAGCACCTCGACCTGGTACTTCTCGAGCTCGTGGAGCCGGTGCCCGCCGCCGTGGCAGCAGCGCGATTGAGGATTTTGCCGGCCGAGGCACTCGGCGGTAGACCGTGGTGGGCGTACGGCTTTCCGCAGGACACCGAAGGTGGCCGTCCGGCTTATGGTCGGGTTGGCGACGAAGGCGGCTGGGGCCGGGTCCGCCTCATCTCGGAGTCAGAGCCCGGCGTCGCCAAGGGTTTCAGCGGCGCGGCCCTGTGGTCACCCGACTACGAGGCCGTGGTGGGAATCCTGTTGGAGGCCGACGCCGCCGGTCACGGTCAGGCGCTGACTCTTTCCCACATCGACGCGCTGATGCCGGAACTGAAGCTGACCTCGCTCGCCCGGTGGCGAGCCGAGGACGCCGATGACGCGGCGCTCGCCGCCTGGGGTTGGACGCTCGCGACCGACGACGAGGCAGGGCGACACTGGTTACCCCGGGCCCGCGGGGTCGCGGTCGCCACCGAGCCCGGCTCCCGATTCCGGGGGCGCGAGGTCGCGTTGCGCCGGTTGGCCGACTGGCTGGGCAATGACGAGCCCGCGGGTCGGCCCATGATCGTCACTGGATCCCCCGGGGTCGGGAAGTCAGCGGTCCTCGGCCGCATCGTCAGTACCGCCGACGCGACGATCAGAGCGACGTTGCCGGCGTCCGACTCCGCCTGGCGGGCCAGGCTCGGCTCGGTGTCCTGCGCTGTCCATGCCAAGGGCAAGAGCGCATTGGACGTGGCGACCGAGGTCGCCCGCGCCGCCGGAATCGTGCTACCGGAACGTGTCAGCGAACTCGTTCCGGCGTTGCGGGAGCGCCTCGCCCGCCGACCGGCGCGGATCAACGTCGTGGTGGACGCGCTGGACGAGACATCCAGCCCGGAACAGGCCCGACTGCTGGTCGACGAGGTTCTTCTGCCGCTGGCCAGCAGCGCCGATGTCGGTGTCCAGGTCGTCGTCGGCAGCCGGCGTTCCGACGATCACGGCGACCTGATCGGCTGCTTCGGCGACGACGTTGACCTGATCGACCTTGACGCACCGGAGTTCTTCGCCGAGTCGGATCTGGTCGACTATGCCTGCGCGACTCTTCAACTTCGGGGAGCCGAGCGTCCCGGCAACCCGTACGCCGACGAAGCCGTAGCCGTTCCGGTCGCGCGGCGGATCGCAGAACTCGCGAACGGCAACTTTCTCGTCGCCGGGCTGGTCGCGCGGGCGCGGGCGCTGCGGGACACCGTGGCCATCGACCCCACCCGGGTGACCTTCAGCGGAACGGTTGCGGACGCCCTGGACACCTATCTGACCTCGCTTCCCGACGCGGGTTCCGCACCGGCCCGGTTGGCGTTGACCGCCCTGGCGTACGCCGAATCACCCGGGTTGCCGCTGTCGCTCTGGCAGAGCGCGGTAGCGGCGCTCGACGGGCTTGCCACCGAGGCTGAACTGGGTGAGTTCGCCCGAACCTCGGCCGCGAACTTCCTGGTCGAGACGGGCGGCGCGGAACGGCCCACGTACCGGTTGTTCCACCAAGCTCTCAACGACGCCCTGCTGGCCGCCCGCGCGGACGTGACCAGCCTGGATGCCGACGAACGGCGCCTGTTCCGCGGGTGGTCGGCGATCGGTCGGGAGAGTAACTGGGCGGCGGCGCCCGACTACCTGCTGCGGTCGCTGCCTGGGCACGCCGCCCGCGCCGGGTGCGTCGACGACCTTCTCGACGACGACACGTACCTCCTGCACGCCCAGCTTGACCGCCTGCTCCGGGTAACCAGCTCGGCGCAGAGCGACGCCGCCCGCTCCCGAACACACCTCCTGCAGCGCACTCCGGCCGCCATCGGCGCGGCGCCGGCGGTACGGGCCGCGCTCTTCTCCGTCGTCGACAAGCTCGACGGCCTGCACAGCAACGTCTCATCGGCCGGTGCGCCCTACCATGCGCGCTGGGCCCGAACCCCACCTCGGCAGGAACGCGGAGTCTTCGAAAGCCATGCACAGGGCGTCTACGACATCTGCCCGATCACTGTGGCCGGTCGTAATCTCCTGGCCTCCGCCGGTGAGGATGGCACGGTACGTCTCTGGGACCCGCTCACCAACCGCTCCGAAAGCCTGCTCAGCTGCCACGACGACTGTGTGCGCAGCATGTGCACGATTCGGGTGGGCGGCGAGACGCTGCTCGCCACCGCCAGCCACGACGGGTTGGTCTGCATCTGGGATCCGCTCAGCGGCCAGCCGGTGCACACCTTCCGCGGGCACGGCGACTGGGTCCGTGGAGTGTGCGCGGTGCCGCTGCCCACCGGTGACCTGCTCGCCTCGGCTGGCGACGACCGAACGGTCCGGGTCTGGGATCTGGCCACCGGAACGCTACGCCACACTCTGACCGGCCATACCGACTGGGCCACCGCCGTGACGCATCTGCCGACCGGCGGGCCGGGGGTGCTCGCGTCGGCCGGGCTCGACGGGGCCGTGCGGCTGTGGAATCCGGTGACCGGTGAGCCCCTCACGACACTCGCCGGACACACCGGATGGGTGACGACCCTCTGCGCGGTCCGCGCTGGGGCGCGGACGTTGCTCGCGTCAGCGGGCCACGACGGCCTGGCCCGGTTGTGGGACGCCGCCACCGGGAGTCTGGTTCGCGAGTTCGCGGTCGGCACCGGACCGGTGACCGACCTGTGCACGATCGACGCCGGCGGCGTGACCCTGCTCGCCTGCACCGGGGAGGACGGCGTCATCCGGCTCTGGGATGTCACCTCCGGCGTCGAGCATCCCAGTCTGCGGGGACACGCAAGCTGGATCCGCGCCGTCTGTGAATTTTCAATGACCGATCGCAAGGTCCTCGTGACGGCTGGGGACGACGGCACGATCCGACTGTGGAACCCGGACGCCGAACTTGCCGACCGGCCCACTGCCGATGGGCAGGTCGGGCGGGTCACCGCACTCTGCACCATCCAGGTGGAAGGCGAGCGGCTGCTCGCCTCGGGCGGTAGCGACGGCAGCGTACGACTCTGGAATCCGGCCGACGGCACGCCACGCGGGGAGTTCCACAGCCGGTTCGGCCCGATCAACGGCCTCGCCCCCCTCGGCAGCAACTCGACCCTCCTGCTCACCGGTCACGACGACGGGAGCACCCGGCTCTGGGACACCGCGTCGTTACCGACGCTGAAGCAGGTCATGGGCGGGCACTCGGATCCGGTCAACGCAATCTGTGTCATCGACGCCGACGACGGGCAGATCGTGGCGTCGGCCGGGGACGACAAGATGGTGCGCCTATGGATGCCGGCGACCGGGGCCCTACGGAACAGCCTCCCCGGGCACCCGGGAGGGCTCACCGCCCTCACGATCGTCACGCGTGAGGGCCGCCAGGTCCTGGCCTCAGCGGACGACACCGGAACCATGCGGCTCTGGGACAGTGACGGTGGCCCGCTGTGGAAGCAACGCGTCCACCACGACGCGGTGGGCGCGCTCGGTTCCGTCACCGTGCACTCCGACATGATGCTGGTCTCGGGCGGGGCGGACGGCACGATCCGACTGTCGGACCCGGCCGACGGCCGCCCGGTCGCCATCCTGTCCGGGCACACCGATGCGGTCACCGCCCTCCGCCCGATGCCGTACGGGGATCGGGAGGTCCTGGCCTCGACCAGCCTGGACTGCACCGTCCGGATCTGGGATCCGGAAACGCACCGGCTGGTCCGGAGTATTCCGGTCCGGCACCCCGCACTGACCTGCCACGTCGTTGACGAAACGCTGGTCGTTGGGCTGGAGCATGGGCTGCTGGCCCTGATGATCACGGACCAGCCCAACACCCATGGCTCCGCCCGCCACTAATGCTGGTCGCGCCTGTGCATCCCCGCTGGCACCACTCACTCCAGCAGACTTCTGATGTCGGCGGCGGTGAACTGCGTGGAGGCGAACTCGCCACCGTCCAGGACGCTGCTGAACAGCTCCGCCCTACGAGCTGCAACGCCATCACCTCCTCCTCGATGGTGTCCTTGGCGACCATCCGGTACACCATGACGTCGCGGGTCTGGCCGATCCGGTGCGTCCGGGCCACCGGTCGCCGTCCGTGCTACGTGGCGTAGTAGCGGATCAGGCTGGCCAGCCGCTTCGCCTTCCGGTTGACTCAATTGGGCGCCGCATGTCGCATGGCTCGCCTAACCGAGGGTATGCGCCCGGGATGAGGGCCAGTTTCCGGCTTGGCCGGATCGCGGGGGTGCCGGTCGGCGTCAACTGGAGCGTCCTGGTCATCTTCGGGTTGATCGCGTGGGCCCTGGCCGCCAACCAGTTCCCGCGTTCGTACCCGGACCGCTCGCCCGTGGCGTACACCCTCGCCGGTCTGGCCGCGGCGGTGGTCTTCTTCGTCGGCCTGCTCGCCCACGAGGTGTCGCACGCCGTGGTGGCCAAGCGCAACGGGCTGACCGTCGACGGCATCACGCTGTGGCTGTTCGGTGGGGTGGCCGAGTTGCGGGGCGAGCCGCGCGACCCCGGCGCGGAGCTGCGGATCGCGGGCGTTGGTCCGCTGGTCAGCCTGCTGCTCGGGGCGTTCTTCGGTGTCATCGCGTTGCTGTTCGCGCTGGCCGGGCAGGGTGGGCTGCTCTTCGGCGCGATCGCGTGGCTGGCCGGCATCAACGTGCTCCTGGCGGTCTTCAACGTGCTGCCGGCCGCACCGCTGGACGGTGGCCGGCTGCTGCGCGCCGCGGTGTGGAAGGCCACCGGCGACCGGAGCCGGGCCTCGGTGGTGGCCGCCCGGGCCGGCTGGGTGCTCGGCGCGCTGCTCATCGGCCTCGGGCTGTGGCGGTTCCTGTCCGGTGTCGGCTTCGGCGGGCTCTGGTTGGTGCTGATCGGCTGGTTCCTGATCGGCGCCGCCGGGGTGGAGGAGCGGCAGGCCCGCGCCGGAAGCGCGCTGCGCGGAATCCGGGTCGCCGACGTGATGACGCCGCAGCCGCAGACCGCCTCGGCGGACATGACGGTCGCCGACTTCGTGGACCACTACCTCTTCGCGTACCGGCACTCGGCGCTGCCGCTGACCGAGGATGGCCGACCGACCGGCCTGGTCACCGTGGACCGGGTGCGGGGCGTACCGGCCGAGCGGCGCGCGTCGACCACGCTGGCCGAGGTGGCCTGCCGGGCCGACGATCTGGTGCTCGCCCGGCCGGGTGAACAGCTCAACGACCTGCTCCCCCGGCTCAACGAGTGCGCCGACGGTCGCGCCCTGGTGGTGAGCGACGACGGCATGCTCACCGGCATCGTCTCCCCCAGCGACATCAGCCGTGCCGTCCAGCGCGGCAGCCTGCGCACCCCGGCCGGTCAGCGGGGGAAGTAGCGGTCCAGCAGGTCGGTGCGGAACGTGCCGGTCGGGTCCAGGCGGGTCAGCAGGGCGGCGAAGTCGGCGTGGCGGGGGTAGCGGGCGGCCAGCTCGGTCGGGGCGGTGACGAAGACCTTGCCCCAGTGCGGGCGGGGCGCGAACGGCGCCAGGCTGTCCTCCACCTCGGCCAGCACCGGCAGCACCGCGTCGGCGTCGTCGACCCAGGTGAAGTGGACCACGAAGCTGTCCCGCCTGTGGTTCGGGCTGAGCCACAGCTCGTCGGCGGCCACCGTGCGCAGCTCGCACACGTGCAACACCGGGGCGATCAGGTGCGCCACCTCGGCCAGCGCGGCGAGCGCCCCGGCCGCCGCCGTACGCGGCAGGTGGTACTCGGACTGGAGTTCGTCACCGCTGCTCGGGGTGAAGCCGAGCTTGAAGTGCGGTAACCGCTCGTGCCACGGGCCCGGCACGCCGAGCTGTGGGGTGCAGTTCTCCGCCGGCATGCCGAGCACCGGGTGTCGCGGCTGGTCGGCGGCCGTGGTGCCGAGCCAGTCCGCCTCCGGCGGCGGCTGGTTCGCGAGCTGTTTGCGCCACACCTCCCGCAGGCGCGGGGTACGCCAGTCGGTGAACACGCTCACGCTGTACGCCGAGTCGAGCGCCTCGTCCAGCGCCTCGACGGGCAGGTCGAGGCGCACGTACTGGCGCAGCTCGAACGCCGGCACCAGGTCCAGGGTGACCCGGGTGACCAGGCCGAGCGCGCCGAGCCCGACCACCATGCCGGCGAACGTGTCGCCGTCGGTGTCGCGGTCCACGTGCGTCAGGTCCCCATCGGCGGTGACCAGCTCCAGGGCGGCGACCGAGGTGGCCAGGTTGCCGTGGGTGGGGCCGGAGCCGTGGGTGGCGGTGGCCACCGCGCCGGCGACCGAGATGTGCGGCAGCGAGGCGAGGTTGGCCAGCGCGTACCCCTGGGTGTGCAGGTGTCCGGCGAGGTCGCCGTAGCGCATCGCCCCGCTCACGGTGACCTGCCCGCGCTCGCGGTCCACCTCCACGGTCGGGGGCAGGCCGGCGAGACTGACCAGGTCGCCCTCGGTGTCGCCGAGGCGGTTGAAGGAGTGTCCGGTGCCCACCGCGCGGATCCGGGAGCTGCCGGCGACCAGCCGGCGCACCTCGTCGACGGTGGTGGGGCTGTGGAACTCCCGCGCGGCGTAGCGCACGTTGCCGGCCCAGTTGCGGCGTGGCACGTCGCTGCTCGACGTCAGGTGCTGTCCCTGCGCGGTCATGGGGCGGTCTCCCGATCGGTGGACTGGTGGTCGGCCAACGCGGCGATGAGGGCGTCCAGAACCGTATCCGTCTGGAACGTGTGGTAACCGCGTTGGGCGATCGGCAGACCGGCGGCCGTGGCGCGTTCGATCTCGCCCCGGGCCGCCTGCCGGGTCGCCGCGTCCCCGGACATCAGGGCGTCCTGGCCGCGTCGGATCAACCGGTCGACCCGATCCATCTGGTAGCCACGCAGGCCGACCGGGAGGTCCGGGGCCGCGAAGGCGGCGCGGCGCAGAGCGACCAGGTCGACGAAGCGGTCCCCGGCGCAGCGCGCCAGCGCCTCGGCCACCTGCTCGGGTTGCTCCCGGACCTGGTCGAAGACGAGCAGCTCGATGGCCGGCCGGCCGTCGATCGAGTGGCGGGCGGTGACCGGCTCGAACGTCACACCCGGGGCGGGCACCAGCAGCAGGCGCGGCGGTGTCGAGTAGCCGTCGTGGCGGGGCGGCTCGTCGAGGACCAGCGCGTCGACCTCGGCCCACCGGATCTCCCGGCGCAGGCCGGGCCGCCGGATGCTGAGCCCTTCCGGGGTGATCCCGAAGCGGAACGGCCGCATCGCGCTGACCAGCGCCACCGCGCCGAGCGCGATCGCACCCACGGCGACGATCGTCCGTAGCAGGGCGCCGTCGCTGGGGTAGACCAACAGGAGCACCCCACCGAGTACGCACACCAGGGCGAGCACCCGGGCCCCCCGGCTCCGGCGCAGCTCCACGCTCGGACCCCCGTTCATGACCGTGGCGTCGGTCCCCGCATCCTCTGACAGACCGGGCGCCACGGACACCGGACGATCGGGCACGGTTGTTCTCGCCATCGTCGGGGAACCCTACGCCCATGAGCAGCTACCGTGATCCGGCCCTGCGGGGCGACGTGTATCCGTCGGAGGAGGAGCTGGACCCGACCGGCAGCGCTGTCGAGCCGGCCAGCGCCCCGCCGGGCGTCCGGTTGTCGAGCCACCCGTCGCCCACGCCCGGCCCCCGTCCGACACCCGCCCCCGCGCCCGCGCCGACGCCCGTACCGTCGCCCGGTCCGCCGCCGCGCGAACCCGCCGCCGGGCCGCAGTCGATCGTGACGCGCCACCTGGACGGCTCGGTCGAGGTGGTCACCGACCTCGACGGGGACGGCGTCGCCGACGTCGTCCAGATCGATGTGGACGGCGACGGCGTACCGGACATCACCTATGTGGACAGCGACCGCGACGGCCGGCTGGACACCGTGCTGCGCGACCCGGGCGCGGTCGGCGCCCACCGGGGCGCCTGACCGGCCGGTCGGCTCACAGGTTCGCCAGCACCTCGGTCGCGACCAGGTCGAGGTGGTCCAGGTCGGTCAGGTCGAGCACCTGGAGGTAGAGCCGCTGGCTGCCGATCTTCGCGTACCGGCCGATGGTGTCCAGGACCTCGTCGGGCGTGCCGGCGAGACCGTTGGCCCGCAGCTCGTCCGGCTCGCGGCCGATGGCGGCGGCCCGGCGGGCCACCTCGGCGTCGTTGCGCCCGCAGCAGAGCACCAGGGCGTTGGACCAGACCAGGTCGCCTGGGTCCCGACCGATCTCGGCGCACGCCGCGCGGACCCGCTCGAACTGCGCCGCCGAGTCCGCCGGCGAGGCGAACGGCAGGTTGAACTCGTCGGCGTAGCGGGCGGCCAGCCGGGGCGTGCGCTTCGGGCCCATCCCGCCGAGCAGGATCGGCGGGCGGGGCTGCTGCACCGGCTTGGGCAGGGCCGGGGAGTCGCTGACCGGGTAGTACCGGCCAGCGTGGCTGAACCGCTGCCCGGTCGGGGTGGACCACAGCCCGGTGATGACCGCGAGCTGCTCCTCCAGCCGGTCGAACCGCTCGCCCAGAGCCGGGAACGGAATGCCGTACGCGGTGTGCTCCTCGGCGTACCAGCCGGTGCCGATGCCCAGCTCCACCCGACCGCCGCTCATCTGGTCGACCTGCGCCACGGTGATGGCCAGCGGGCCGGGCAGCCGGAAGGTGGCGGCGGTCATCAGGGTGCCGAGCCGGATGCGGCTGGTGTCGCGGGCCAGGCCGGCGAGCGTGGTCCACGCGTCGGTGGGGCCGGGGTCGCCGCTCCCCGCGCCCATCCTGAGATAGTGGTCGGACCGGAAGAACGCGCCGAAGCCGTCATCCTCGGCGCGGCGGGCCACCGCGAGCACCTGGTCGTAGGTGGCGCCCTGCTGGGGCTCGGTGAAGATCCGCAGTTCCATGGTCCGAGCATAGGTAGCCGCACCGGCCACCGCCCGTCCTCGTCATATACCTTGGCAGACATATAACGGAGAAGGAATATTAGGTAGATGTCCACCGACGCCTTCACCGTCCTCGCCGAGCCCACCCGACGCCGGATCCTCGACGCGCTCCGCGACGCCGACCGCAGTGTGGGCGAATTGGTCGACGGGCTGGGGGTCAGCCAGCCGGCCGTCTCCAAACACCTGCGGGTGCTGCGCGAGGCCGGCTTCGTCTCCTGCCGGACCGCGGCGCGGCAGCGGATCTACCGCCTCGAGCCGGGCCCGCTGCGAGCGGTGGACGGCTGGCTCGCCCCGTACCGCCGGCTCTGGACCCGGCACCTGGACGCCCTGCAACGGCACCTGGACAGTCAGGAGCAGTGAATGAACCGCGACGCATTCCGCCCGAGCCCACCCGCAGACGTGCGCGCCGAGCCCACCGACGGCGGCGCCATCCTGGTCTTCGTCCGTGACCTGCGGCAGCCGCCGGCCACCGTGTGGGCGGCGCTGACCGACCCGACCCAACTCGCCCAGTGGGCCCCGTTCCTCGCCGACCGGAACCTCGGTGACCCCGGCGCCGCCGTGCTCACCCTCGTCGACGGCGAGACCACCCAGGAGCAACCGGCGACGGTACGACGGGCCGAGCCGCCCCACCTGCTGGAGTACACCTGGGGCGACGACCTGCTGCGCTGGGAGCTGACCCCACTGGGCGCCGGCACCCGGCTCACCCTGCGGCACAGCGTCGCCGACCCGGCCCTGCTCCCGATGGTCGCCGCCGGCTGGCACCTCTGCCTCGACGTGGCCGACCGGCTGCTCGACGGCGACCCGGTCGGCCCGATCCGGGGCGCCGAGGCCAAGGACTTCGGCTGGCCCGCGCTGCGCGACACGTACGCCGAGCAGCTCGACGCCGAGTGACCGCCGCCCCTCCTCAGACGTACGGCCGGGTGGCGTACGCGGTGCGCAGCGCGGCCAACCCGGCCGCCTTCGGCGACAGCGTGCCCCACCCGGAGTTGAAGTAGTTGGTCCGCGCGATCAACGGGCCACGCTCGGCGTTGAGCTGGGCGATCGCCGCCGGAACGGTGCGGATCCAGGCCGCCTGGTCCGGGATCTGGGCCGCCCGCACCCCGTACTCCGCGATGATCACGGGCCGGGACAGCGCCACCGGGCCGAGGTCCGCCACCGCCCAGTCCTTCGTCCGGCGGAAGCGGGCCAGCGCGGTCTGGCCGACGGCTGTCGCGTAGGCGTTCCACTGCAGGTAGTCCAGCCGCGACATCAGCGTCTCCGGGTGGGTGCGCTGGAAGCACGCCCGGTCAAACCCGCCCACCCCGACCGAGAAGGTCGTCCCGGCGGGCAACGTGCGGGCCTTGAACCAGGTGACGATGTAGGTCATGGCCTGCACCGCCCGCCGGTCCGACTCGGCCCAGGTGTACGCCTTGCCAGCCTCGGTCGTGCCGAACTCGTGGTCCGTGTCCAACTCGGACGCGAGCTGGATGTTCACCCCGAAACCGAGCGCCCGGTACTGGGACAGGGCACGCGCGAACAACCCGTCGCACTGGCCGTTGAGCACCTGGGTGTACCCGTACGCCTTCGGCCAGGTGGTGCCGGGACGCTGCTGGATGGTCATCGACGGCGCCGGCACGGTGTAGGTGACGCCGTCCACCGTGAAGGTCTGCGGCCCGGCGTTCGGAGCGCCGTAGTGCTTCAGCTCAAGGACCATGTTGATCTGCATCCCGGCCTTGCCCAGGTTGATGAGCCAGGGCCGGTTGTAGCCGGGAAAGATGTACCCGTCGGCGAAGCTGCGGTACTGGGTCAGCGAGCGGAAGTTGCCACCGGCCATGTCGGCCGTCGGGTCGGCGCCTCCGGACAGGTAGTAGCCCCCGAGGACCGGCTGGCGCAGGCTGTAGTCGACGCCGGCCGTCGCGGTGTTGCCGGCCGCGTCGCGAACCTGGACGGTGACCCGGGGCATCACGCCACCGCCCGGTACACGGCAACTGAGCCGTTGTCGGAGACCCGGGACCAGGTACGCCCGGAGTTGTCGGTCACGGTCACGGCCAGCGGATCGATGACCGCGGTGACCTTGACCGGCGCGCTGCTGTTGCCCTGCGCGTCGGTGACCACGATGGTGACGGTCAGCGGTTTGGTGTCGGCGTCGGAGTACGTGACGGTCAGCAGCATCTGGTCACCCGGCGCGAAGACGGACGCGTTCAGGGCTGCGGTCGCGGTAGGAGCCGCCATGTCAGGGCCTCTCTCTGATGAGGTCGCCGGGGCGGACGCGCGGGTGAGCGACGCCGGACCAGGCGGAATCCACGATGCGTGAAGGCTGGTGGGGCACGAAGCGGTGGCGCGGCCGGTGGGCGGCGTCGCCGGCGGTGGGCGATGGCCACCGCCGCTGGCGCCCGCAGCGGTGTGGGGGGCCGAGCCGTACGGGTGGTCGGGCCGGCGGCTGTGCCGTGCCCGCCGGGGCGGGGCCGGGCTGGGTGAGGGCGGCACCGACGCGGACGATGCTGTCCGCGGTGGGCCGGAGGACTGGGATGTGGCCCGACATCCGTCCGCCTTCTCGCCTGCCCTAAGCGTGCTCTACCAGGGGCTTTACCGTCTTGTCCGGTTAGCGACATACGCCCTGGTGTCGGGCCGCGCCGGGCGCGGGACAGCCGATCGGAAGCTCGCCGACAGCGCGCTGTGCTGGACTACCGGCGTGCCGCGAGCCGACGACAGGTGGTGTCCTTCGCCTGTCGCGCCGGCCTCATGTAGCCGGCCTGACCCGTCCCCGTCACGGCGCCGTGCCCGCCACGGCCCAGGCCCGCGCGGTGAGCCGGATCGAGCCGTCCGGCTCGATCGGCAACTGGGCGGCCAACAGGTCCCGCAACGCCGCCCGTTGCGGCTCGCCAAGCGAGGTGACGTACGACGGGGCGCTGCCCTGCCCGCCGAGGAACGGCCGCCAGTAGTCGTCGAAGTCGGCGAACACCGTCGGCACGTCCACCGGTCGAACCGACACGTCCCGCAGGCCGGCGTCCACCCACAGCTCCCGCAAGGGGCCGGGCCGGCACACGGTGAAGCGACTCGCCTCGTCCCGCCCCGCCGCGGCCGGGTCGAGGTGGGCGACGGCGGCCCAGAAGTGCCGCATCATCGCCATGCCCTCCGTGTAGTCCCACACGTAGGCGGACACCACCCCCGCCGGCCGGACGACCCGGGCGAACTCGGCCACCGCCCGCGCCGGCTCGGGCACGAAGTTGAGCGTCAGCCCGCTGACCACCACGTCGACGGCACGGTCGGCCACCGGCAGAGCGCGGGCGTCACCGACGTGGAAGCTCGCGCGCGCATCCTGGACGCGGGCACGCGCCTGAGCGATGAAGCCCGCCGAGGGGTCGATGCCGGTGATCCGGGCGGGATCGGCCTCGCCGAGGACCGTCGAGGTCAACGCGCCGGTGCCGCAGCCCACGTCCAGCCAGTGCCGCCCGGGTGCCACGGCCAGTCCGCGTACGAAATCGCCCGCGACCAGGCTGCTCCACCGACCCACGTACGCCTCGTACGCATCGGCGTCCGCCCACACCGGGTGTGTCATGTCCGCACGATACGACAGCCGCCCGTGGCGCAGGTGTGCAGCGCCTCGTTGCGCCGGGTTGGCACACTGCCGCCGTGACGATGATCCGGACGTCGACGGTGCACAGGGTCCACGCGTGGCAGCGCATCCTGGTGGTGACCGCGCTGGTGGCCTCCGTGGTCAGTCTCGGCTGGACGTACCAGACCGGGGGCGACACCTTGCGTTTCCGGATCGGGTGGGTCGCGGTCGCGCTGACCGTGGTCCCGTTGTTCGTCGCGCGGCGGCGGCAGTTCACGTACGCCTGCCTGGCGGTGGGTGTCCCGTTGCTCGTCCTGGCCTGCGGGCCCGTGCCGGACGGGATCCTGCCGGCGCTGCTGGTCCTGCTGGCGACCACCGCGGATCCGCGCTGGTCGCCGTGGCGGGCCCGGCTGTCGGTGCTCGTCGGCGCGGCGCTGGTAGTCGTTCCGGTCGTGGCGTCGGCCGGAGCGGTGCACGACTCGCTGACGTCCCCGCCGGTGGGCTTCGTCGTCCACACCGATGCGGGTTCCGGGTTCACCAATTTCGTCGAGCCGGGAGACTCGAGCGTGCGCGGCCTGCAGACCCGGTACACCGACGGCGACGAGGGCCCGACCAGCTTCGTCGAGTTCGAGCCCGGACTGTCGGCCGACGGGCAGGACCGGTTGCGCCGCCGACTGGCGGAGGCGCCCGGCGTGACGAGGATCTGCTCGTGGTACCGGAACAACCACCTGCGCTCCGCCTGCTGACCCGGGACCACGCGTGGCCACGCGACGGACGTGGTTACTGTCGAGCCATGCCGCTGCGTCCGGATGAGGTCGAGGTGTTCGAGCGCTCCAGGGGCCGCCTGGAGGCGATCGCCTACCGGCTGCTGGGCTCGGCAAGCGACGCCGAGGACGCGGTGCAGGACACGTTCCTGCGCTGGCAGGCCGCCGACCGGGAGCGCGTCGAGACGCCTGAGGCGTGGCTGACGAGGGTGCTCACCAACCTGTGCCTCAACCAGCTCACCTCGGCGCGCGCCCGGCGGGAGACCTACGTCGGCACGTGGCTTCCCGAGCCGGTCCTCGCCGGGGACCGGATGCTCGGCCCGGTCGACACCGTCGAGCAGCGCGAATCGGTCTCGATGGCGGTGCTCACCCTCATGGAGCGGCTGTCACCCAACGAGCGCGCGGTGTACGTGCTGCGCGAGGCGTTCGGCTACCCGCACGGTGAGATCGCCGAGATCCTCGGCGTCAGCGAGTCGAACTGCCAGCAGATCTACCGGCGTGCCAAGCAGCACGTCACCGTCGAGCGGGCGCATGCCGACGTCGACGACGCCGCCGCGCGGAGGATCGTCACGGAGTTCCTCACGGCGGCCAACAGCGGCGAGGTTCAGCGGCTGGTGGAGTTGCTGACCGGGGACGTGACCAGCGTCGGCGACGGCGGCGGCAAGATCCCGGCCCGCACGACGCCGGTCGTCGGCGCGCTGGCGGTGGCGAAGTTCCTGCGCGGTCTGTTCCGGCCCAGCGACGTCAAGCGGAACCTGGTGGGCGGCAGCCCCGCCCTCTACGCCGAGGTCGTCAACGGCGGCCCCGCGGTGGTGGTGGTGACCGGCCAGCAGGTCGTCGGCGTCATGTCCCTGGAGGTGACACCCCAGGGGGTCGCGGCGATCCGCGTCCAGGTCAACCCCGACAAGCTCGAACGCGTCACCCGCCAGTGGTCCGTCGCCGCACACTCCGAACCACTCCTGCACGTCTGGTGACCCAGGTCATAGCCGGCTCCTGTCAGCAATCTCGTCGCTGTCCGGTTCAGGTAGCGACCATCGCCGAGACAGGAGTGCCGCCATGAAGCACCGCATCGTCGTCCTCGGAGCCGGCTACGCCGGAGCGATCGCCGCCGGCCGCCTCGCCCGCCGGTTGCACCCCGACGACATCGAGATCACCGTCGTCAACGCCGAGGCCGACTTCGTCGAGCGGGTCCGCATGCACCAGCTCGCCACCGGCCAGGACCTCAAGCGCCACGAGCTGAGCCAGGTGTACGCGGGCACCGGCGTGCTGATGCGACGGGCCCGGGTCACCGCCGTCGACGTCGACCGCAGGACCGTCGCGCTTACCGACGAGCGCGGCGCCGACGAGATCGCGTACGACACGCTCGTCTACGCCCTCGGCAGCGCCGCCGCCGACCACGGCGTGCCCGGTGTCGCCGAGCACGCGTACGACATCGCCGGCCGGCCGTCGGCGCTGCGGCTGCGTGACCGCCTCGCCCACCTCGCGGCCGGCGCGACCGTGCTCGTCGTCGGCGGAGGCCTCACCGGCCTCGAAGCGGCCACCGAGATCGCTGAGGCCCGGCCCGACCTCGACGTCGCGCTCGCCACCCGCGGCGGCCTCGGTGACTGGCTCACCGGGAAGGCGCGACAGCACCTGCGGGGCGTCGCGGCCCGGCTCGGCATCACCGTCCACGAGCACACCGACGTCGCCCGGGTGGAGGCGACCGGCGTCGTCACCGGCGACGGTCGGACGATCCCGGCGCAGGTGACCGTGTGGACGGCCGGCTTCGCCGTCCACCCCATCGCCGCCGCCACGACCCTGACGGTCGCGGCCACCGGGCAGATCGTCGTCGACGACACCATGCGCTCCGTTTCGCACCCCGAGGTGTACGCCGTCGGCGACGCCGGGCTCGCCGACGGGCCGGGCGGCAAGCCGCTGCGGATGTCCTGCGCCTCGGGAACCCCGATGGCCTGGCAGGCGGCCGACGCCATCGCCGCCCGGCTGACCGGTCGGGTGAAGATCCCCAAGGCCCCACTGCGCTACTTCAACCAGTGCATCAGCCTCGGCCGCCGTGACGGCATCATCCAGTACGTGACCGCCGACGACCGGGCCAAGCCGTCCCTGCTCACCGGACGGTTGGCGGCCCGCTACAAGGAGGTCGTGTGCAGGGGCGCCGCCTGGAGCATCGCCCACCCGATCCCGTACCCGGTGCGCCGCCGCCGCGTCACCACCACCCGGACGGAGAACGCCGCGACGGTGTCGTGACGGGCCAGCCGGGGCTCGCGGTGAACCCTGCGGTCCACGCTTGACCCGATCGTCATGCTGGAACGTGAGACACACGTCCCCGCGCCACCCGAGGAGAACTCGTGCGCAAGCCAGTCAGGACCGCGGCCGTCCTCGTCGGGCTCGGCGTCGGCGCCGCGGCCGGCCCGTCCCTCGGGCCGGCCGCCGTCTGGTCCGGTGTCGCGATCGCCGCCCTCGGCGTGGCGCTCTCCCTGGTCGGCACCACGGAGTCGAGTCTCGTCGAGGACGGCCTGGTCGACCGCGACGCTGGCAGCGAGGCGGCGGCCGGCGCGACGATGGTCGCCGAGCAACGACGGCGGAAGCGACAGACGCCGACCCTCAGCGGCCTGGGTACCCGGGTGGAGCAGATCCTCGACCTCGCCGAGAAGCAGGCCGACGACCACCGCGCCGTCGCGCGGCTGGAAGCGGAGGGCATCGTGACCGCCGCGCGACGGGAGGCGGAGACAATCCTGAACCGGGCCCACGAACAGGCTGCCGGGATTACCGGTACCCGCTGGGAGCCCTCTCCGATACCGCCCGCCCGAGCGGCGGCGGACGACGATCCGAGCCGTCACGCCTGACGTCCACGAGACGGGCTACGGAAAGGGATTCATGTTGGGTAGTGTCTGCGTCGCTACTGCACGTGCATAACACCGGCATCCCTCGCCGCGCAGTCGATCGGAAGGACGGCATGGCCAGCATCGAGCAAGTCAAAGCCGCGCTCGCCCAGGCAGCCGAGCAGAGCAACACGACGACAAGCCAGATCCGGGCCACCATCGAGGGCACGGAGCAGGTGCTAGCCCGACTGCGCGCAGTCGCCGCCGGCACCGGGCACCCCGCCCTCTCCGAGGCCATCGCCCGAGCCGAGCAGAGTAAACAACGCCTGATCGAGGCAGCCACCACTCTCCAGGGCAGCACTGCGGCAGCCCGGCAGTACATCAGCATTCTCGGCTGACCGTGAGCATCGGCGAGGTCAAGGCCGCGCTCGGAGAAGCGAGCCAACTGCTCGACCAGGGCAGGACCACGGTCGAGAGTGTCGGCGATTCCCTGAATGAGGCTGCTGGGCTCATGCTTGCGACCCTGCATGACAGTCAGCGTGATGAGGCGGCGAAGGCTCGCAAGGCCGTCACCGAGGCGATGCGCGAGGTAAAGCTGACCCTCCGCGCCGTCACCGCCGCACAGGAGAGTGGTAACGAGTTCGGGAAGGCGTTGGGGTGAGCAGCCTGCTTGCTCAGGTGGTGGCCCAACTCAAGTCCACGATCGAGCGGCTGGACGCCGTCGCATTGCAGGCGGACCGCGCCGCAGCGGATGTCGCCGAAGGAAGCGCCCGGTACGCCGACGTAGGCAGGGGCACCGACCATCCAAAGCTGCGTGCGGCGGTGAGCCAGAGTCGGGCCGGGGCGGACAAGGCCCACCGGCTCGCCCGGCTGAGCAGTGACGCGGCCCGGAACATCGCCGACTTCCTGAACGCCATCGCTCCCGGGTCAGTGCCGCGATCGACGGCAGCCGCCACGGGACCACCGTCCGGTGAGGATCTCCTGGCGGACAATGATCGCCGTGATCTGGCTCGCGCCAAGGCGCGGGGCTGGGTCAACCGCTCCCTACGGAAAGCTGACGATCTCCAAGAGCACGCAGCCAACGCCACCGACAAGACACAGAAGTTGATCAAAGTGCTTACTAACCCTAAAGGTCCTTCAGGGACACAATCAACGGTTACTGGCACCCCTACGGTTCCGGGTTCGGCACCTCGGGCAAGGATCGATGGTGCGGAGGCTGCGGGAAATCTCGTGGTAGTCGGCTTGCTGGCGGGTGTGGCGGCAAGCCGACTGGCAGCGGTAACCGGCAAACTGATTGCGAGGTTTTGGAGACGTGGACGTTAGTGCACTCAGCAATCTGATTCGGGCGTTGGCCCGAGCTGACTGGGATGCCGCCGATGCCTTGGTAGGCGAGATCGGCGGGAGCGGCTGGGTCGGCGGCCTCCAGGTCATAGGGGCTGCCTTCGCCCTCGCCGTCCACCGGCGCTTCGAGCCCGAAGCTACCCCAAGCGAGGTGGCTGCCTGGGTGTCGGCAACCCGCGCGCAGTACGAGGAAGGCGACACCCTGCCAGTCCTGGAAATGGAGGGGCTCATCCGTGCGGCCCTCGGCGAAGAGGAACTGGCCGACAACATCCCCGCCGACACCATGATCGCGGCTGAGGTCTTCGTCCTCGGGCAACTACTTCTTGAGGCAAAGATGTCACCTTCCGAGCTTGACGGTTTTGTGAACGAGGCGGAACAACTCGCAGCCGAGTACCTGTAGGCATCCGGCGTCGCTAACGCAGAGCACCAGCTTCCGCAACGACGCGCGGGGCAGCGGATCAACCGCTGCCCCGCAGACCCTGGCAAGTCAGTGCGACGCCCTGATGCTGCCGATGAACGTGTCCCAGGCCGCCGGTTCGAAGCTCAGCATGCCGGCGTCGGGGGCCTTGGAGTCGCGGACGTCCACCTGAGCGCCCCGGTCCCGCACCTCGACGCACTGACCGTTGCTGCCGGACCGGCTCGACGTGCGCCAAGCGCTACGTTGCATCCTCGCTCAACTCCTTGATGAACCTGATCGACTCGGTCGGCGACATAGCCAGGGTCCTCAGATTGTCGTACGCCGCCGACAGCCGCGCCATGTCACGGCTCGACTCCAGGAACAATTCGCCGGCAAGAGTCTCGATGTAGCCCAGCGGCGGATCGTCCGGCTCGAAGGCAAGCAGCGCAAAGCCACTGCCGTCCGCCAGATGGGCGCCGGCCTCGAAGCGCAGCACCTGGATCGTGACGTTCGGCAGCCGGCTCAGCGTGACCAGGTGGTCGAGCTGCTCGCGCAGCACAGCCGGACCGCCGACCTCGGTCCGCACCGACGCCTCGGAGAGGATGGCGTGCATCCGCAGCGGTGTCGGCTTGCGGTGCAGCACCTCCTGCCGCGTCATCCGAGCGGCGACCCGCTCCTTGACGCCTTCGGGGTCGGTCTCCCGGCCGATGAGGTTGACCTCGCGGGCGTACGCCTCGGTCTGGAGTAGACCCGGCACCAGCATCGGCTCGAAGTTCTTCAGCTCGATGGCCTCGGTCTCGTAGGCGATGTAGGTGGCGTACTTGCCGCCGAGGCGCTGCCACCAGCCCTCTTCGCGCAGGCCACGCGCCTGCTCCAGCAACGACGTGCCGGGCTCCTCGTCAATCTTGATGCCGTACGCGACCAGCAACTCCATGACGTCGCCGACGCGAGGCTTGATCTCGCCGGACTCGATCCGACTGATCCGCGACGGCGAGCAGCGGACGACCCCCGCGGCGCCGTCACCGGTCAGTCCCTTTGCTTCACGTAGCTTGCGCAGCTCCCGGCCGAGCCTGCGGGAGCGCGGTGTTGCAGGAGTGAATCGAGGCATGCGCATATGGTGCACCACCATCACTCTATTGTCTTGCATCAACCTGACGCAGGTCGATGTTGATCACCGCAAAAGCTTGCCTTGCATCACTTGATGCGCAACCCTGATTACTACACGCAACGAGCAGATTCCAGGGTGTGCTGGTCGGTGAAGGGTCGCGTTGCGTGACCCACGCCAGGAGGTGAGGTGATGCGTGATTTCCGGAGTGACGGCGATGGTATTCGGAGGGCTGGTGCCGGGGTTTCTGCTCGGGCTGCTGGCGTTCAGGGTGAAAGCAAGGTGGTGCCCCCACTGCGGCCAGCAAACCCAGCCGCTACCCGAGGGACGCGACCGGTGACCGGGCCAGCGCCGGAGCGCGACGAGCCCGTCGGGCGGCGGGTGGCCCGGTGGCGGGCGCGCCGTCGGATGACCCAGCAGATGCTCGCCGACCGACTCGGCAAGTCGAAGAGCTGGGTCGACAAGGTCGAACGCGGCGTACGCGGCCTGGACCGCTACTCCGTCGTGCAGGACATCGCCGAGGTGCTGCGCGTTGACCCGGCCGTCCTCCTCCACCCCCGCACACCACCGGCGCCGGTCACCGGCATCGACGGCATCGACGCCGTCCGCGCCGCCCTGGCCCACTACCACCACCGGCCCACCCGCATCCTGCCCGCCGACGAGGTCCAACGCCAGGTGGCGTACGCCTGGCTCAGCTACCAGCACGCTCACTACGCCCCACTGCTGCGGGCGCTACCCGCGCTGCTCGACGCCGCTCACGCCACACCCGGCCTACTGGTGCCCACGTACCGGATCACCGCCTGCGTACTCATCAAACTCGGCGAGCCCGACCTCGCCTGGCTGGCCGCCCACCGGGCCGTCACTGCCGCCACCGGCGACCCCGTCTGCGTCGGCGCCGCCACCATCAGCGTCGCCCAGGCGCTACGCGCACTTGGCCGCGACCGACTCGCCCTCACCGCGGCCCTCGCTGCCACCGGCACCGCAGCCCACAATGGGGTACGCGGAACACTGCTCCTCCAGGCCGCCATGGCTGCAGCCGCCTGTGCCAAGCGCCGCCGCGTCGAGGACCTGCTCGACCACGCCACCGCCCTGGCTGACCGCAACACCGGGAACGACGACCCCCACCACACCGCGTTCGGCCCGAGCGCCGTGCTGCTCGCCCGCTTTCTCACCGCCCTGCACCTCGGCGACACCGACCACGCCGTGCACCACCACGAGCAGACAATCCGCCGCGACGACTGGCCTCGACTGCCCGCCGAACATCGAGCCGCCCACCTCATCGACGCTGCCCGCGCCTACCTCGATCTCGGCGAACTCTCTGCCGCCGCACGCTCCCTCGCCGACGCCGACACCATCGCGCCCGCCGAAGTCCGCTGCCGCCCTGCCGCCCGTACCCTCATCGCCGAGATCGCTCACAGCGGCCCCGCAGCCACCCACGTGGCGCGATTGGCCACGCTCGTCGGACTCACCCGATAAGGGCGGATCTGCTCGGCGACCTGATCCGGGCGGCGCGCCGCGCCCCGCAGACCGGTGAGATCCGGTCCGTGGAGCGCGCGAGGAGCAGCCTGTGCCGCCTCAGTGGACGGTGGCACACAGCGCCGTTTCGACGCTCTCGTTCACCGCGGCGAGCATCTGCTCACCGGTCGGCAGGCCGGTCACCGCGACGACGGCGCTGCGGCCATCCTCGGTGACGAGGTTGCGGGTCTCGAAGCCCTGGATGTCGCCGCCGTGACCCCAGCCGTCGCCGCCGCAGGGCAGCTCGTGCCGGGCGATGCCCAGCCCGTACTCGTACTCGCCGGTCGGCTCGAAGCCGGGCGCGGGCACGGTCGTCATCATGGCCGCCTGCTGCGCGGGCTTGAGCAGCCTGCCACCGACGAGCGCCTCGAAGAAGGTCCGCAGCTCGTCCGGGGTCGAGACCAGTTGGCCGGCGGCCCAGCCCAGGGACGGGTCCATGTCGGTGACGTCCACCCACTCAGCGTCCGGGGCCACCGCGACGTAGCCGTGTGGGTGCGTGCCCCGAAGGCGCTGCTCCCCGACGCCCGGCCAGTACGTGTCCCGCAGACCGAGCGGCCTGATGATGCGGTTGGTGATCTCCTCTCCGATGGGGCGTTCGGTGACCTGCTCGACGATGAGCCCGGCGAGCACGTAGTTGGTGTTGCTGTACTCCCACTTCGCCCCGGGCGCGAAGTGCGGGGCGTTCGTGAGGGCGGCGTCCACCAGCCGGCGCGGCTGGTAGTACGAGTGACTCTTGTCGACGAGGTCCTGCGGCTGGGTGAACAGCACGTCGTCGTAGTCGGGCAGGCCGCTCGTCTGCTGGAGCAGCTGGCGTACGGTGATCGCGCCGCCGTCGTTGCCGTTGCCCCGCACGACGCCGGGCAGGTAGTGCTCGACCGTGGCGTCCAGGTCGATGCGGCCCTCCCCCACCAACTGCAAAACGACCACGGCGGTGAAGGTCTTGGTGTTGCTGCCGATGCGGACCTGGCCGTCGCGGGGCACCGGGCCGTGCGACCGGAGGTCACTGACGCCGGCGGTGTAGTCGCGGACGCGTCCGCCGGTCCCCCGCACCGAGGCGAGCACGCCGGGAAAGCCCTCCTCGCTGACCAGGCGGTCCAGTTGCCGCTGCACGGTGTCGCGTGGGCCGGCGGGCCGACCGGATTCGGCGGCGAACGCCGGGGGTCCGGTCAGGACGGCGACGGCGGCCAGCGTCCCGGCGGCTGCCCGCAGGGTCCGGCGGCGGCGGGTGGACGTGCGCTCTTGCAGGGGCATGACGGCTCCTCGGTATCGAACTCGCTTGACGCCATCAATGGTTCAAGGATTCCGATGCCGGGACGATCCCTCCTGCTGCCCTCCTGCGGTACCGCCTGCGCTACCCCGTTGCGGCGGGGGGAGGCGGTCAGGCCGACGCGGAGGGCGCCAGATCGCGTCGGCTGAGGGCGGCGCGCAACCCCAGCCCCTCGGCGGCGAGGTTCTCCCGCCCGCCCTGCTCACGGTCGATCGCGCACACCACGGTTTCGATCACCGCGCCGCTGGCGCGCAGTTGCCGGCACGACGCCAGTAGCGCCCCGCCCGTCGTGACCACGTCCTCGATCACCACGACGCGCCGGCCGTCCACCGGGCCGCCCTCCGCCGCCTTGCCGGTGCCGTACTCCTTGGCCTGCTTGCGAACGAAGACCGTCGGCAGCCCGGTCAGCTGTGACATGACGGTGGCGATCGGTATGCCGCCCATCTCCATCCCGGCCAGCACGTCGCACTCCGGCAGCAGGGCGACCATCGCCTCGGCCACGTCGCGCAACAGATCGGGCTGCCCCTCGAACAGATACTTGTCGAAGTACTCGGGGCTCACCTGACCGGATCGCAGCCGGAACGACCCGGTCAGGTGACAGGCTTCGTACACACGACGCGCGAGGGAGGACGGCACGCCCCTCAGCCTCGCATCCGAGCTGACGCGATCAGTACCTGACCCCGTCAACGAGGAAGGGCGACGCGGGCTCGGGCGGCCGTCCACCGACGGCCCTTCGGCAGGCCGTGGCGGGCGCGCTGAGCGAAGGCTGAGTCGCAGCCCCGGCCGTACCTCGGACCGGTCCCGCTCCGCGTCGACCGACCCGGTCGACGCGGAGCGGCTTCATCGACCGCTAGAACCCACTCCACGGGCGGGCCGAGCACTTCCAGGTCTTTCCGTCGTTGTGCGAGACGCAGACCACGACGACCTTCCCGAGAATGGGCAGCCCGAGGGTGAAGATGTGGATCCTCGTCTTCAGGTACGGCACGCCCGACTTCTCGGCGATGTCGCCCAGCGCCCACCCGGCGTCCGGCCCCTGCACGCTCGCCACCCGGCGCAGCGAGTCGACGTCCTTGCCGTCGAGCAGCGTCTCGATCTCCTGCGCCGAGGGCTCGCGGTCGCCGGTCAAGGTGTCCACGGCGTACGGGCCGTCGGCGGCGACGCCGTTGGCCTTCTCGAAGGCAGCCTTCATCCCGCCCACCGTGGTGTCGCCGCCGAGATCGAGGCTGAAGGTCTGGTCGCCCCGGCGCGACTGGATGCACTCCCAGTAGGACTTGCCCGAGGCCATGCACATGGTCAGGCACCACTCCCGGCCCCCCGGCACCGACGAGGCGAACAGCAGGGCTGTCGCTGTCCCGCTGTCACCCCTGCCGTCGTACACGCCGTCGGCCAGGTCGGCCATCGTCGTGCCGAGGATCTCCCGGCCGCCCGGCATGGCGCCCACGACCGTGACGCCGTCGACCTTCTCGCCGGCGACGAGCGCCGCGAGCTGGTCGGCGGTGAGATCCCGGCCTCCGGCGTCGACGGCCAGCACCGTGTCCAGATCACCGACGGGCTGACCGGTCAGGTCCTCGAACTGCCGCAGCATCATCCCCGGAGCACCGGGCTGGTCGGTGACCGTCGTCCTGGCCGTGTCCTCGGCGGCCTGCGACGGCGCGTACGAGGCCACCAGCCCGACGACGAGTGCCGCGGTGACGACGGTGGCACGCTTGGCGATGTCCCGCAGAGCTCTCATGGCGTCCTCATCTCGGTGACCGCTGTCGGCGGAGTCGTACGGGCTACCAGCCACACGTGATCACCACACCCAGGCCGGTGGGAGAGGGCCCCCAGGTGCAGTGCTCTTCCATCCACTCACCGATGTCGTGGATCGTGTCCGCGACCCACGCGAGCGCGGACTTGATCGCGCCCAAGATGCTGAAGTAGACGACGGTGGACTCGGGCGTGCCGCCGGCCTCGTCGATGATGTCCTTCGTCGACTTGGCGGGATCCGGCTTGTCGATGGTGCCCAGCACCCGTACGCCTGTGGTGTCCTTGCCGGCGAGCAGCGCCTGGACCTGCTCCGGGGTCCGCTCCTTGCCGTCGTCGACCGCCACGATCGCGCGGTCGATCAGCACCTTCCCGCTGCCGGTGACGGCCTGGGTGATGGCGGCGATCTCGCCCAGTGTGAGGTCGTTGCCGAGCGCGGGACCGGTGAACCGCCGGGCCGTGACAGCGCCGGACGGATCGATCCAGATCTCGTCGACCATGATCATGTCGTCCGCCCCGAACGGGTCCCAGGCGAATGTCCACTGCGCGGCGACGCAGCGGAACTGACCGTGCTCCCGACCCTCCGGTTCGGTCTCGGTGCGGGCGATCCCGCCGCGGTCGTCGAGGTACTGGACCACACAGTCGGTGCCTCTGGTCGGCGGCTTGTCGGTCTGGGCCACGGCTGCGGAGGACGTGGCCAGCACCATCGCGCCGACCACCCCCACCACCGCGAGGTTGCGTGCCAAGCGACTCATCGAATGCTCCATTCCTGGCGAGGGAAACTGGTGCCCGAAGAGTGCCGGGCCGGGCTGAAACGGCCCGGAAACGGCGCTGAAAGCGCGGGGCGTCAGGACAGCCGGGTGACGTCGAGCTGTTCGAGGTCGGCGCGCAGCGAGTCGGCGTCGGCGTCGCCGAGGTCGTCGAGGATGCTCAGGGCGCGGCGCCACGCGGCACGGGCGGCACCCAGGTCGGCGAGCGCCCGGTGGCTGCCGCCCAGATTGACGTACGTGCTCGCCACCGCGTACCGGTCGTGGACCTGCGCGAAGAGTTCGAGGGCGTGCTCGTAGCAGGCGACCGCCCGTCGGTCGTCCCCAAGCTGGTGATGGGCGTGGCCGAGGCTGTCCCACGTGTCGGCCTGTCCCTGCACGTCGTCCACCTCCTGCAACATCCGCAGCGCCTCGCCGCACGACGTGAGGGCACTGTGGTAGTTGCCGAGCAGCCCTTCCTGCCAACCGACCGCGTTGAGGGTGTACCCCTGCCCGGCCCGGTTCCCAGCCCGCCGGAACAGCGTCAGCGCCCGCCGGGAGTGGCTGAGCGCCTGGTGGTGCTGCCCCTGCCGCTCGGCCAGCTGACCGAGGTTGAGGCAGGTGTGTGCCCGCCCGGCGTCGTCGCCGACCTCGGTGAACAGGTCGAGCGCGCGCCGCAGGTGGTCGTCCGCCTCGTCGTACCGCCGGAGCCGGGAGCAGGCGAGACCGAGGCTGCGGTGGGCATGGGCCTGCCCGGCCTGGTCGCCGATGCGGGACGCGGCGGCGAGAGCGATCCGCTGCGTGCCGAGCCAGTCCTGCCAGTGCCCCTGCCGGTGCAGGAAGCCGGCCATGGCCCAGGCGAGCCGCCAGGCGTGTCCCTCGAACCCGGACCGCGCGGCGAGCGGTACGGCGGCGAGCAGAACGGGGATCTCGGCGGTGAACCACGCCGTGGCGGCCGACTTGTTCCTGGGGTACTCCGCCGTCACGCCGGGCCGGGGCGGCGGAAGGCTGATCTCGCTGAAGTGCGGGTGCAGTGCGAGGTCCGCGGCGTGTGCCGCGCGCAGGCAGTGGTCCAGCAACCGGTGCACGGCGTCCTGTCGGTCGGCCGGTGACTCCGCGTCGTCGGCGAGGCTGGCGGCGTACGCGCGCAGCAGGTCGTGGAACGCGTACCGCCCGTGGGTGTGCTCGGTGAGGAGGTTCGCCCGGGTCAGCTCGGTGAGCAGGGGACCGATCGCCGTCGGGGTGACGCCGGCGAGGCTGGCCACGGCCGGGGCGGACACGTCCGGGCCGGGATGCAGGCTCAGCAGCCGGAACAGCCGGACCGCGGGCGGGCTGAGCGTTCGGCACGACCAGGAGAACACCGTCCGGACGTCGGTGGCCTCGTCGCCTCCGTGGAAGGCGTTCAGGTCGCCCAGCTCACCGGCGACCGCGGCCAGTGAGAGCCGCCGGTTGGTGGCGGCTCGGGCCGCGACGATGGCCAGCGCGAGGGGCAGCCGCGCGCAGCGGTCGGCGATGTCGTCGGCCGCGGCGGGCTCGGCGGCGACCTGGTGCGCCCCGAGCCGGCGGACCAGCAGGTGGCGGGCTTCGTCGGGGCTCAGCAGATCGAGGATCACCGGCTGGGCGCTCTCGGTGACGACCAGCGGGGTGAGCTGGTCCCGGCTGGTGATGATCGCGAGGCAGTCGGGTGAGCCGGGCAGCAGCGGTCGGACCTGTTCCGCGTCGCGCGCGTTGTCCAACACCACCAGCAGACGCTTGCCGGCCACCGCCGTGCGGTACAAGCTCACCATCAGGTCCGGTTCGCTGGGCATCCGCGCCGCCGCAACGCCGAGCGCCTCCAGGAATCCGTGCAGCGCTCGGGCCGGTTCGGTCGGTGTGGCCGCCGGGTCGAAGCCGCGCAGGTTGACGTAGAGCTGGCCGTCGGGGAAGCGCCCGGCCGCGCGGTGCGCCCAGTGCACGGCGAGCGCGGTCTTGCCGACGCCCGCGGTGCCGGACACCACCACGGCGCCGCCCCGGTCGACGAGCACGTCCAGGGCGGCGAGTTCCGCCTCGCGCCCGGTGAACGTCGGTACGGGAGGAGGCAGCTGCGCCGCCACCGCCACCGGCCGTGCCGTCGGCGTCGGGGCGGGCGCGGCGATCGCGGTGTCCTGGCGCAGGATGGCGCGCTCCAGATCCCGTAGCCGCGGACTGGGGTCGATGCCGAGGTTGTCCCGCAGGGCGTCGCGCAACCGCCGGTACGTGGTGACCGCTTCGCCCTGTCGGCCGTCCCGGTACAGGGCGAGCATCAGCTGCGCGTGCAGGTGCTCGTCGAAGGGATGCTGCCGGACGAGCCGTTCCAACCCGGGGACGAGCCGAGCATGCTCGCCGACCGACAGCCGGGCCTCGGCGAGCGCTCGTTCGGCCTCCAACCGCAGGCGTGCCAGGTGTTCCGCCTGCTCCTCGAGCCAGGCGGACCCGGCCACGTCGGCCAGCGGCGGTCCGCGCCACAGTGCCACCGCCTCCGTCAGGTGGGTCACCTGCTCCGCCCGGTCCGTCGCGCGGCGGGCCAGTTCCAGGAGGTGCTCGGCGACCTGGACGTCCGTGGACTCCGGCCCGGTGTTGAGCACATAACCGGGCCGACGTGCCACGATCGATCCGGGCTCGCCGAGCACCCCGCGCAGGTAGGAGACGTGGCGCTGGAGCGTGTTCTCCGCGGTGGCCGGCAGGCGCTCGCCCCAGACCACGTCGATGAGCCGGTCGACGCTCACGACCCGGCCCGCGTGCAGCGCCAACGTCGCCAGTACCGCCTTGCGGCGCAACCCGTTCACTGCCTGCGGGCCGTCGGCGGCGACCACCTCCACCGGGCCGAGCAGTCGGACGCGTACGCCCGCGCCAGCCATCGACATCACCGAATCAGGCTAAATCCGCAGCCCGCAGGCTCGATCCGTTCGTCGCGCAACGGACACGACGCCGGATCTGCCCGGTGTACGGGCCGTTGCGGGTGTCGCCTGACGTGCCGTCGTAGCGGGTCCCGCGGATCCTCGATCAGACTCCGTCGGGCCGTCGCCCCCGACTGGCGGCCTGGCGGATCATCTCGTCCGTCTCGGGATCGGGCATGAGCTCCCGGACGTCCTGCGCGCAACGGCACGAGGCCGCGACCTTGGCAGCCCACGCCAGCGCGTCCTCGCGCGTGGCCACGTCGACGACCGCGAAGCCGCCGACGACCTCCCTGGTCTCCGGGTAGGGACCGTCGGTGACCGTTCCGTCCGTGGCCACGATGCTCGCCTGCTGCCTCTCCAGCCCGGCGCCGAACACCCACACGCTGGCGTTCACGGCCTCCTCGACCACCGCGTGCGAGGCCTTGCCCACGTCGGGCCAATCCTCGGCGGGGATGTGGTCCATCGCGCCCTCGTTGAACGAGATCAGGTACCGCGGCATAACACGACTCCCTCGTCCCGGCGGTCTCCTCCGACCGCCTCCTGCCTGTACTACGAACGGCTCGGCACGGATTCGACGCTACGCCGCGCGGCCGGATCGAGGGGTCCCACCGAGCCGCTCCCGACGGTCGTGCCCGGCGCTGTCCCGGCTACTGGTTACCGTGTCGGGAATCGAAGCATCGAGAGGCCACTGCTGGCCGCCCTCGACCTGTTCGGGTGCCGCTGGAACCTCCGGATCATCTGGGAGTTGCCCCATGGGGTTGATCGTGGTGGATGCCTGCACTCGCGACGGACGAGGCGGTAGCCCTACCGCGGTCGTGATCGACGACGCCACCCGCACCGACGAGGAGCGGCGCGCTGTCGCATCAACGGTCGGCACCTCCCACACCGCATTCGTCGACAGCAGCAGCGAGGCCCTGCCCCGCGTACGGTTCTTCACCACCGAGGGAGAACTCCAGAACTGCGGCCACGGCACCATCGCCGCGCAGGCCGTCCTGCTGCACCGTGCCGGCGGCACCCAGCACCACGGCCACCAGCGCACCGGCAACCGACTCGTCGCCGTGACCGCCACCCGCCGGCGCGACGGCATCGAAGTCTGGTTCGAGCAAGGCGTCATCGCGCTGTCGAACCCCGCCGCGCCCGCCAGCAGCGCCATCATCGCGGCCCTCGGTCTGACGCCCAGCGACATCGTCGCCGACGACCTGCGGGTCGCCTCGCCCGGCACGCCCCGGCTTCTCGTCCGTGTCCGCGAACGCCGGACGCTGTCAGCGATGCGGCCTGATCCGGACCGGCTGGCAGCCGAGTGTCGCGGGCTCGGCTATCTCGGCTGCTTCGCCTACGTGCTCGCGCCGACCGCGGGACCAGTCACCGCCCGCATGTTCGCCCCCGCGATCGGTGTCGACGAAGACATCGTCAACGCCAACAGCGTCGGCTGCCTCGCCGCCCACCTGCTCGACACATCCCGCACCAGCGACATCGAAGTTCACCAGGGCGACGCGCTCGGCCGCCCGTCAGCCGTCTTCGCCACCGCGACACAGACCCGAGACGGCATCGTGGCCAGAATCGGCGGCCTGGTCCACCACCCGAGGGCCTAGCGCAACGCGTTCGACCTGAGGGAGGTGCGGTGATGCGGGGAGACGACCGCCTGCTGCCGGACCGCGCGGCTCAGACACTCGGGATGACAGGTTGGACGCCACGCCGCCGGGTGGACGTCGGCGAGTGGAAGTCAGGGCGCGCCCCGGAGGGCTTTGCCATGCACGCTCCCGCTCGTGCCTTCCTGACCGAGTTCGGCAGGCTGGTCGTGCCGGTGAGCGATCCCGGTCGGGACTCCGCCCGCATCGGAGTACGGCGCGCCGTCACGGCACACCTCGCCGGAGGCGGTCCGCGTACCACCCAGCTGATCTCACGGGCTGCGCCACCCGCCTACCCGGCTGTACCGTTTCGCGAGTGGAACGGCTAGCGAACCGGCGCCGGGACCTCGCCGGATGGTTGGTGACGCCCCTGTTCACCCTCGTGGCGGCTCCAGTGTTGGCCGGCATCGTCGGCGTGTTGGGAAACTTCGGGGACCACAACGGCCCGCCGGCCCTGTGCAAGAAGGCCGTGGCCGACAACATGTGCGAGGAGACGAGCCTCGGGGTGATCGGCACGCATCTGGCGATCTCGGGTGCCATGTGGTTGCTGCTCTGGATCATCCCGTGGTGGCGAGGTCTTCGCACCGTGCGCGTTCTGCTCGCCGTCGCCGCGACCGTCGTTCTGGTACTCCTGCCGGTGCGGATGTTCGATTGGTCCATCCCGTACATCTGACAGTCTGCGTCGCGTTCCGGAGGAACTGCTGGTACCTCTCGTGCCGCTCGAAACGCGGGGTCTGAGCTGATGAGCGCAACCGGCAGGCAGGAGACGCCTGACGCCGCTACCGCTAACTTTGCACAGCTCAGGCGCGTCGGCTGGTGCTGGGTGACCTCGGCGTGCCGACCGGTGCAGTTCGCCGGAAGGGCTACCCCCTGCCGGGCACCATGCCGTCCGAGCGCTAGCGGAGATCAGGCGATCTGCCGCAGATCGCTGCCGTAGTCGAAGATGAGCCGCATCCGCGCGCCCAGCGCTCGTGCATACCGGCTGAGTGTCGCGACCTCGTTGGCCTCCAGATCGCCGCTCTCGATCTGACTTACCCGGCCGGGCGTAACTCCCATCAGCTCGGCCACCGGCCGTTGGGTGAACCGAGGCGTTTGCGCTCCTCGGCGCGGTGGAACGCACTGACCCACGCCTCGGTGCGGGCACCTTCCGCATCGAGCGCATGGTCGTCCCCATCGTGCAGCGCGGCGCGGATGTCGTCCCAGTCATGGAAGTCGCTCATCGGCTCTCCCTCCGTTTCCTCTCGAAGGCAAGCCAACCGTCGTAGGCGACCTCGGCAATCGGGATTGAGGTTCGGTGAACGTCCAGAGGTCGCCTACGTGCTGCCGCTGTCCGTCGACGGGATGCTCGTCGTCGCGTCGACGGCCATGGTCGAGGACGAACGCGCCGGTCGGACGGTGCGCCGTGCTGACCCCGTCCATTGCGTCTGTTGCGTCAATTGGTCTGCCCGGTCGGAAGGTGCCGGCCGATGTATCCGACATAGATCCGTCCGCTCTGCGCCGTATCGTCATAATAGTGCATGCGGGGGCTGATCATCGCGAACTGAGCGATCTTGAAATGCGCCCCCATGAAGGTCTCGCCCGCCGGAATGACGGAGACCGGCACGGGTAGCACCCGCTTCCTCCAGAACGCCGGGTTGGTTCGGACATCCGCGCTCTCGTCACGGGCGTGTCGTCGCGTCGGCCACTCGTGGCAGCCATCCGGAGTGTTCTCCAGGAAGCCATGCACGTCCCGATCCCAGCGCCCGTCTGCCTTCGCCGCTGCATAGTCCTGGAGCACCAACAACGCGTCCCAGGTCTTCGAAGCCCAGGCGCCCAGGGGGTCGTTGCTGTCGAGTTCCTCAGCGCAGTCAGGATCGCCCGTGAACACGACATGTTCAAGCCTTGGCAGCCAACGGAGCAACTCGCCGAAGCTGGCCGGCCGGGAGACGTCCGCTTCCGATGGCTGTGCCGTCCAGGCCATTTCTGTTTGCCCCATAGAGGCGAGCCGGTGGCGCAGCGTCCGTTCAGTCTCCGCGGACCGGGTCAGGCGGTCGACGACGTCCCGATTCTCGATCTGCTCATCATCCAGCTGCCATTTGACGTCGTGATACGCCTTCTGTGTCTCATCGAGTTCGGCCTGGAGTTGCGCGAGTCGGGATGCGATGTCTTTCTGCGCCTCCTGCGATGACCGACCGACCTCGATCAGGCGCACGATCTCGTCGATTCGGTCGACGGTCAGGTCATCGACCCCTACCTTGATCTTCAGGTAGTCCAGCAACATGCCTTGCTGCGCGCCGACGTCATCTTGTCGGCGATCACTCTCTCGCGTCTCGACGCCCGACGCCTGGGGCTGCGACGGAACGAGCGATGGCCGCTTCGAACCGACGTCGCCAAGCCGGTGCACCAACATGTCGTCGGCGATGCGTTCCAGCATCCGGTGTACCCGCGCCACAGATGCGGGTAGCGGCTGTTCGAGAGCCTGAAGTTGGGCGTTGGAGGCGAGGACCCGCGCGAGGCGGGGCTGTTCGCTGTCGTCGGTGATCCGTTCGGCGCTCAGGACCCGGTGCCGCAGCCCATCGACGACGGAGTCCGGTTGAACCTGAGAGCGAAAGGTCCGAAGCCGGCCGGGCACTACGGCGTGGGCCTGGCCGAGCCGGTCGTTGAGCAACTGTGTGGCCTCCCCGTCCAGCACATAGCACGAGGCCATACCGATGGTGAACCGGGTCAGGTTGGCGATCCGGTTCGTCCATGGGACTGACGGCAGCGAGTCGTCGTTGCCGGCGACGAAGACGACACCTCGTCGCTCGGTGTCCATGAGCGCTCGGTGGACCTCGTCGACTTCGTCGCCGCGGATGACGATTGGTCTGGTCGTAAGGCGTGCGGCACCGTCCCAGGCATCGACGATTTCGAGCATGGGTGCGAGAAAGCGGGGTGTGCCTGCGAGGCGGGGGCGGCCGCGTGGGTCCTCACTGTCGGGGTCGGGTGATTCGATGTCGATCCAGGCCCACGCCGCCCGCTCTCTCGCGTTGGGCGAGTGTACGGTCAGTTGGATGATCCACTGCCCGTCCGGCTTCGTTTCGACGATCCGTACGCGCGTTGACGTCGATCCATCCTGCCCCTCGTGCTGCAGTAGGAGGGCCCTGACGTTGTCGCCGATGGTCGCCCACCGATTCTCCTGAAGCGCAGACGGATCCCAGCACTTGGGGCCCGCGATCCACCGGTCGAGTTGTTCCCGTACCAGTGGCTGCAGATGGTTCCGTTCGTGCTGGGTCGTGAACACAGACCTGAAACCGAGCATTTGCACGTCCCGAGGGGTTAGAGGCGAGAGAGCTCCGCCGAACGCGTCGCCGCACTCGCTCGATGCGGCCCTGCTGACCTCCGCCTGCTACTCCAGCACCTGGTCTTGTTTCGGAGCTGGAGTAGCAGCGGCGGTGTCGAGGTCGGCATCTGGACAAGGAGAGGTCAATCCGTTGGCTTGTTGGTTAGCGAAATGAACTGTTGATCATGGTGCGGATTCCAGGTCATTGAGAAGCGCGTGCACAGGAGCCCAGCACATCCGCACTGTGTCCAGGTCGGGCACGAGCCCGTAGTCGATCTGGTGACGAGGGTGGACGAAATTGCGGTAGTCCCGGACCTTCTCCATGAAGTCCTTGGCGTCGGTCTGGACCCACTTCTTCCGATGCGCGTACTCAAGGAGCAGGTGAAGGCCCGCTCGTTCGGCCCGAACCCGTCGGCCGTTACGGTCGACCAGGCCGTTCCTTCGCACGGTCTCGTCGCGGTCAGTTACCACGACGTGCAGCAGACCTTCGACGAAGCTGCCGATGCCGATGATCGCCAGTGCGTAGGCTCCGTTGTTCTGGCAGATCGACGCTTCGTCGGCGCGCGCCATGAGGATGTCGACCGCCTTGCTGTTGGGGGAGAGTCGTCGCACCCGCTCGTGGAGGTCCGGGGGCGGCCCGTACAGGGGAACGTCACTGCTCTGGCTGATCTGACCGAGCACGGGGCGCCCGCCGACGTAGGTGATGGTGAACTGCTCGGGAGCCAGGATGCGGTTCAGCTCTTGCGCGATCGGTTCGGCGGCCTCGACGCCGCCGTCGTACTCCAGCGGATCACCGATGCGACAGAGCAGCCGGTCGAGTGCGGCGGCGTCATCGGCATGGCAATTGAGTACTTCAGTCAGCCAGGGGATCCGCGGAGAGCCGTCGTACTGCGGATCTCCAGGCCACCGGACCCGGTGCAGGAACCGCTCGATCTGCGTACCTGTCCGCTCGTAGGGACCATCGACGTCGCAGATCAGACGGGCGACGCGTTCCAGAGTGAGCGGGTCGAGGGCAGTCATCGGGACACCTCCCGGTCGGCGCGCTGCTGCGCGATGTCGAGTGCTTCGGTCAGGCGCTGGAGGATGATTGAGCCGCGCTTGCGGAAGCCGAGTTCGCTCATGGCCTCTTGGAGGCGCTCATCCCGATCACGCTGGAGTTGGTCGCTCACCAGCCAGGTGCAGATCTGTACCAGCTGTTCCCGCGTGTAGTCGGTGATCCGCAGACCGATCGGCACGTCGGGGCGTGGGCCACGGCGGGTCGCCGGCGGCGTCGGTTGCTGAGCGGGCCGGCGTGCCGGCGGTACGGCGTGGCTCCTCGCGGCGTGGTTGGCGCGGTCGACCGCCTGCTTCCAGCGGGCGACGAGCCGGGCCGTCTGGCCTGCCGGGTCCACGTACCAGTCGGTCGACCAGATGCGGTGGAACTCCCACCCGAGGCGCTCGAGGTGCTGCTGGCGTAGCCGGTCCCGGTCACGGGCGCTGTGTGCCTGGTGATAGGAGTGACCGTCGGTCTCCACAGCGAGGACCATGCGGCCGGGCTGAGCTGGGTGGGCGAGGGCCAGGTCGATGCGGTAGCCGGAGACGCCCCACTGCGGCACGGCGTTGATGCCCTGCTGCTGGAGAGACTTTAGGACGCTGCGTTCGAGGCCATTCAGCTCGACCCCAGTGTGCTGTCGCGCGCCCAGGTCGCCGCCGAGGTCGACGAACTCGAGGTAACGGCGGAGCAGTTCCGGTCCGCGGTTCCGGGTCGCCGCGGTCTGGTTCGGGTCCATGTCGTGGTGCGAGAAGGCGCTCACGACGGTCATCCGACTCCGCGCTCGAGTGACCGCGACGTTGAGGCGCCGCTCACCGCCCTCCTGGTTGAGCGGTCCGAAGCGCAGCGGAAGTCGACCGTCTCTGGTCTTGGCGTAGCCAATACTCAGGATGATGGCGTCCCGCTCGTCGCCCTGGACGTTCTCCAGGCTCTTGACGAAGAACCGCTGGCTCGCGACCCGGTCCTGGGAGAAGAAGTCGTCGAGGTGCTCATGCTCTCGGCGCCGGCTGCGCAAAGTCGCCTCGATCCGCAGGGCGTGCTTCTGCCCCATCGTGATGACGCCGAGGCTCTCGTTCGGTCGCTGCTCGGCATGCTCGAGAATCAGCTCGACCGCCCGGTTGACCTCCTCCGTTGATGAGCCGCCCTGCCCGGGGGCGACACGGCCATCCACCGTCTCCAAGCGCAGCGGGCTGTCGACCTGCACGCCAGGGAACGTAACGAGGGACCGGTTATAGATCTCGACGTTCGAGAACGCAATCAGGCGCTCGTCTCGGCTGCGGTAATGCCAGGTCAAGCGGTACCGGTCCGAGATGAGGCCTCCGAGGACGTCAAGAACGGACTCGTAGTCCTCAAGGCTCTCGTCGCCGAGATCATCATCTTCGCCAGCCGGGCTCTGCTGAACGAGGCGCCGGAAGAACGGCGTGGGTGGGAGCTGCTTCGGGTCGCCGGCCACGACGAGTTGGGTGCCCCGCATGATCGAGGCGACCGCGTCGTGCGGCTCGATCTGGCTCGCCTCATCAAAGATCACCACGTCGAACGACCGCTCGGGCGGCAGGATGCGGCTGACCACCAGCGGTGACATGGCCCAGCACGGGAACGCGGCGAGGAGCACCTCCGGTGCGCTGCTGAGCAGCTTCCGGAGAGAGAGGTGGCGGCTCTTCTTGGCCGCCTCCCGTCGGACGAGGCCGTTCTGGTCGGGATAGGCGTCTCGGGCCTTCCTCAGGTTCACTGCCACGTTGCGGCGCACGTGCCGGGCGGCCATCTCGATGTGCCGGCTGTCCGCAGCGCGGAAGTCCTGGACCACCGTGGCATGCTGCTGACCGACGAACTGACCGAGGTACGGGACCCGCATGCGCATCTCGTCGAGGACCACCTGCAACCAGGAGCGCAACAGGGTGTCGGCTGCCTCGTCGCTCGAGACCTGCCGGTGGGCCAGGTCATCGAGCATGTGGCTCAGCCCCAACGACCGGAACAGCTGCTGCTGTTTGTTCAGGTCGGGCATCAGGAACAACGTCTCGCGGTCGGCGTTCAATTCGGCCAGGGTGTTGGCTGCGGTGGTCGTGGTTCCACGCTCAAGGCCGTCGATCCGGGCACATGCCGCCACCGCAGCGAGGTGGTTACGAACCTGCATGAAGGACGACAGGCATAGGTCGGCACCCGCCAGAGCAGTAGGTGCGCTGTCCTGACGGCTGAGCTTCCGCCACCGCTCACGCTGTTCCACTGCGGCGACCAGGCCCTGGTACATCTCGGATCGCTTCCGGGGAGCGGCCGGACAGGTCCGCCGCAGCTCGCGGCGCAGTTGGAACCGGCGGAAGACCCCGAGCGGCTCCGAGCGGCGCGGCCGGGATCGCCCTGGTGCTGTCGCGTAGAGGAAGTCGTCCAGATCCGGGCCGAAGACCTGCTCGCCATAGCTGACGATGGTGCGGTCGACCTCGCTGAGCAGGTCGAACAGGCTCTTCCACGCAGCGAGGTCGTCTGGCACATCCAGCCCGGCCCGGTCGACCAAGTCCCGGATCTGGCGCTGTGCGTCCTGCAGGGCACCGGCCGCGAGTTCGTCGAGATGCACCAGCACCTTGCCGACATCGTCTGGGGTGTGGATAGCGGCCTTCGCCCACGGCGACTCTCCGCGCCAGATCCTCAGCCCGCCACGATCCACGAAGGTCCGAAGGTCCTCCCTCGCGGACTCAAGCCTTGACCGGTCAAGGTTCCGCAGCTCGGAGGCGCGCAGGTTGTAGCCGCTGACATCGAGAGTCGGAAGCGCGAGGAGTTGTTCGATGACCTGAAACGCGCTCACCCCCCAGGGCTGCCGTACTTCGTGCAGCTCGGCCGGGTGCCGTTTCGCCGCGGCCCGGCGGCTGTGCAGGCGGCGGTGCAGTTCGCCGGTGTCGACGGGTGGTTCAGCGCCGGCTTGAGTGAGGACATTGGCGATGCGCTGGGCGACCTGCCGCTTGCTGATCTTGCGGTCGTGCAGGTCGAACACCAGGTTGTCGAGCCCGACGTCGCCAAGGCGGTTCATCACCGCTTCGATGGCAGCCCGCTTCTCGGAGACGAACAGCACGCTGCGACCCATCGCGGCCATGTACGCGATGATGTTCGCGATCGTCTGACTCTTGCCCGTGCCGGGTGGGCCCTCGATGACCACATGCCGGCCGGACAGCACCGCGTCGATCGCCGACTGCTGAGACGAGTCCGCGTCGTGGACCAGGAACTCGTTGGCCGGATCGATCCGATCGGCACTGGAGCTGGACCCCTGAGCTTGCTCAGTGCGCAGCTGTTGCCGAGCGTCGCGGTCGCCCGCCATCGCGCCGATCACCGGATGTAATGCGAGCAGCTCGGCCGAGTTACGAAGGTCCTCGACCATGGGGAGCTTGTCGAAGCTGAAGACGCCGGCAACCACCGCGGGCTCGAGCCGGAGAGACAGGCCGCTGGGAGCGACTGCCTCGGCGATCAGCTCGTAGGCGGCACTGAGCTGCTGGTCCGGGTCAGCGATCTCGGACAGCATCGCGCTCAGCTTCTCGCCGAGTGCGCTGATACCCGCCTCCACGCCGTACTGCCGCTCCAGCGCGTACAGAAGGACGGGATTGATCTCGGGTGACTCCGACAGCTCCAGCGTGAAGTCGTTCTCCGTCGCCGTCCTGCTGTCCAGCGCAAGCTGCTGCAGAATCAGCGGCGCCCGCAGCGGTTGCATCGGCACGGACCCCCGGGTGTACTGGCCGACCATGCAGAGCAGGCCGCGGCTCACCCAACCTGCCTGGATGCCCTGCTCCTCCTCCAGCTCGACCAGCTTCCGGCGGAGACTGCGGGCAGTGTTGCAGGCGGTGTTGTGCCGGTCTTGGTCCGGGAACAGCGTCCGTAGGCGAACCTTCTGTCCTCGGATCAGATCGGCGACCACCTCAGCAGCCGCCTCGGCGAGATCGAGGGTGGTGGTCTGTCGCTCCTTGAAGTAGAGCAGCGTGTTGCGCGGGCCGAAGTCGATCAGTTGGTCTGCCCACCGGCCGGCGGCCTGTTGGACGAGGTGGAGCACATCCGGTTGGGTCAACAGCATCTCGTCTCCAAGTCGGTCGACGTACGCCAAAGCTGATCCGCCGGGCCGTTGGCCCGAGGCAAAGCCCTCCAGGATAGGCCGGATGACATGTCGGTCTATGCGTCGGATTTCTGACAAGAACGCCATCGGAATAACCTCACTCAGCAAAAACCATCCGCCAGTCCAGTTGTCGCCAAGCTGTGTTGGCTATCAATCAGGCCGGATTTGGCAGTGCCAGGGTGGGCATTGCCCGAGTGGAGGCCAACTCGCGCCGGCAGGTCTTGCCGTGAGAAGCTCGGCCCAGCAGGGCCGACTGCACCTGCGCTCTGTGATCGACTTGGAACTCGTCGGTGGTGGCAGGCCATCAGACCGCCTCGGTTGCCGGCATAGCGTTCCGCTTGACGACGGCGAGGATCACACAGAGCCGGCCCACGTCCGCCGATGGGAACAGCACTTCGGGCCCGTGAGGCGCGATGGCGTTGAACGGAGACTCGTAGAGGCGACCCGGGTCCATCACACCGGTGGCAGTCAGGTCGTTGATGACTAGATTGATGAAGTCAAGCTGCGCGGCGTTGAGCGCTGTGCGTCGCCCTCGAAGGTCCCGGCGATCCGGCGAATGGCCCGCTACTGATAGTGCCGCTCGACAATCCTTCATCACCATGACATGCACCTGGTGGTGATCACCGAGCTGGTCAACGACTGATCTCGTCCAGATGCTGCATCGACCGAACGGCTCATCGCACTAGGCCCAGGTACAGCCGCTGCATGGTAAGCAGCGCGACTGCCACGACAGAAGTTCGCGGGCACCAACGACGCCGCCGAAGTCCTCATCCAGGTATACGGTCCCGGTGGCGCGACCGCATAGACGCTGGCACCGCGAGTAGCACCACGGCAAGATCGACGATAGCGTTTGTGCTGGTGGGGCGGACGGGACTCGAACCCGTGGCCGATGGATTATGAGTCCACTGCTCTAACCCGCTGAGCTACCGCCCCGACACCGCGCGGATCTTATCCCGCTCGGTGGATCACGGGCCAGCACCGGTGTGGCCCCGCCTCATCCCCGCCGCCGTCGCCACAGCAGCACGATGGGCAACGCGAGGATAACAGTGAGCAGCCAGCCCGCCACGACGACGCCCCAGAGCCATTCCTCGCCCGGCTCGGTTCCGGCGGCGACCATGACGTACGTCAGCAGCAGGCTCACCGCGCCCGCCAACAGGACGGCCACGCCGCTGACCACGATCGCCGCGATCTCCCACCAGGGGCGGTCGGCGGGCGTTGCGGCCGGCTTTTCGGCGGCCGACGGCTGCGGGATGGAGTCCGGTGTGCGGGCCGGCATGGCGATGTGCCGGTCGGCGGGCACCTGGGCGTCGATGACCGGAAGCGCCGCCGGGTGCAGGTTGAACATCGTCGGCTCGACCTGCAGCACGATGGCGTCCGAGCCGATCAGTTGCCGCGCCCCGTCGGGCCAGGCGAGCATCGCGGAGCAGTCGGCGTACCGGACGGTCAGCGGCCCGTCGGTGCCCAGGTAGGTCACCCCGTCCACGCCGATGCGGAGCGCGCCGGCACCCTGCTTCGCCGCGTACGTGGTGCCGTCGACCGTGTCGCTGGAGTGGGTGGGCGCCGCGACGAAGCCGGCCCAGTCGGCGCGGAGCCCGCCCGGCACCATGAGCAGCGCGGACGACGTCACCTCACCGGCCACCTGGCGCAGGTCGGCGAGGCTGACGGCCTTCAGCTCGGCCCGGTGCTCGTCGATGCTGAGGTTCGGCTCGCCGGTCAACACGTTGAGGGCGTACCCCGGCAGTCGCGCGGCGTCGACCTCGGCGGTGCCGAGCACGTCCTCCCGCTTGGCGATGGTGGCGTCCAGGTCGGCCTGCTCGATCCGCCCGACCCGCAGCTTCGCCAGCACGTCGACGAAGCCGCCGAGCACGGCGTCCTGCTTCTCCGCCAGCGCGTCGGCGAGCGCCCGCAGCGTGGCGTACCCGTCGCCGCGCGGCTCGTACCCCGTCGTGGTGGTGTAGGAGAGCCCGGACTCCTGGCGCAGCGACCGGTACAGCTCCCGCTCCAGCACGCCGGAGAAGACGGCCGCGGCGGTGCTGCGCCGCACCACCGAGTCGAGCACCACGGCGCGGGCGCCGTTGACGAAGTACGCCGGGGTCTGCGGCAGCGCCGACGAGACCGCCGGCACCGGCTGACGGACGCCGCTGGGCAGCGCGAGGCGTAGCCCGGCGGGCACCCGGTCGCCGGCGATCCAGAGCACCGCGTTCTCCCGGGTGAACGAGCGGGCCGCCCACTCGCGCAGGTGGTCCGCGGTGAGCGCGCCCAGGCCCCACTCCGGGTAGCTGCTCAGACCGAAGTCCCGCGCGCCGTGTCGCCACAGCGGGATGTCGTCGATCGCGGCGGCGCCCCGGCTGCTCCACTCGGTGCGCAGGATGTCCTTCTCCACGTCCAGCCGCGCCACCGGCAGGTCGGACAGGTGCCCGCAGACGGCGGTCATGAACGCCGCGATGTCCGCCTCGGAGCCCTGGGTGTGGAACATGGTGAACGCCGGGGCGGTCACGCCGTTGACGTGGTAGTCGGCCAGGCCGAGCGGTGCGAGCGCGAGGTGCTCGATGAGGTGGGTGATGCCGGCGCGGCTGAGCGTCTCGTCGGCGGTGCCGACCCGGAAGGTCAGTCCGGCGCGCATCGGCCCGCCGGTGGGGGCGAGCAGCGTGGGCACCCCGTCCACGTCCAGGTGCTGGATCATGACTGGCCACCCTTCGCGTACGCCTTCGCGCGGTACTTCGTGAAGCCCTCGGCGTCGTCGACGTAGGCCCAGGGGTATTCGGTGCCCAGGTTGCCCAGGGCGGTGAACTGGCTGGCGGCGGCGGGCCACTGTTCGGTGAGGCTGAACATCAGCGCGAACGTCGAGCGGATCCAGACCCAGCCCGGCCGGTCGACGAAGTCCGCGTGCAGCACGGATCGCTGCCCGGCCTGCATCACCTCGTCCACGACGGGCGTGCTGCGCACGTACGCGGTGCGCTCCCGGTCGGTGTCGAAGTCCAGCCAGCGTTCCAGGTGCGCCTCGGCGACCAGCACGGCGTTGGGCGCCCCGGCGGGCGCGGCCTGCGCGCACTCGCGGGCGAAGGCGAAGGCCCGGTCCCAGTCGCCGCTCCACTTCGGGCAGAGCTGCTGGAGCAGGGCCGCCTGTGCGGGGGCGTGGTGGGGGTGGTGCTGGGCGAGTCGGTCGTAGCGGCGGCGTGCCTCGTTCTGGCCCAGTTGCAGACCCCGGGCGATGATGATCCGTTCAGTCCAGGCGGCCGCGTCGTCGGGGTACCGGGCGGTGACGTCGATGAGCACCCGCTCGGCGCGACGCAGGTGTTCATGGAACTGTTCGAACTGCGACCGGCTGACGTGTCGGGCGCGGTAGGAGCTGCGGATCCGCCAGCCGTCGCAGATGAGGTGAGTGCCGTGCAGGGTGCCCGCCAGCCTGTCGGTGGGGTCGTCGTCGTACACGCGGTGCAGGAACGCGGCGGACCCGGCGTGGTCGCCGGCCTCCCTGACGAGCAGTGTGTGAAAGGCGGGGTCCCGGTCGGCGAACACGGCCCGGACGGCGGGCCAGTCGGCGGCGTCGAGCGCCTTGCGCAGGTCGTTGACCTCGGGGTACGCGGCAGCGGCATCGAAGGTGGGCGCCGGGAGGGGGGCGGGCATGGCGGCGATCATAGGTGATCAACTACGGCTGCGGGGCCCTCGTTCGAGGCGGGCTCAGCCGGCGCGCAGCTCCTTCAGCACCGCCCCGGCGGCACGCCAGCCGCTGGCGAGAGCGCCCTGGATCGATGGACTGTCGCGGTGGTCACCGGCCACGAACAGCCCCTCCCCCATTGACACGGGCTTGCGCAGCCGCCCCTGCGGCGGCGGCGCGGCGGGCAGCGCGTCCGGGACGACCACTGTGGTGAGGTGGGTCCAGTCGGCGGTGGATCGACCGTACAGCCGGGTCAACTCGGCCCGGATGGTCGACTCGGGTGGGGCCGTCGGACCCACCACCGACGTGGCCACGAGGTGCCGTCCGGCGGGCGCGTACGTGCTGGCGGCGTTGCTGAGCACCACCGTGTTCGCGACGATCTCCCGCCGGTCGCCGTCGACGAGCAGGATCGGCTCGGCGAGCGGCGGCTCGGGCGCGCTGTGGTAGTACGTGGTGTAGCTGTGCATGCGTACCGTCGCCAGGGCCGGCAGCAGCGCGGCCGCGGCGGGCGGGTCGACGGCGACCACGACGGCTCGGCAGCGGATGTCGCCGGCCTGGGTGCGGACCCGGCCGGGCGCGACCTGCGCGACCGGGGTGTCCCGGTCGAGCAGGTCGGCGGGGAGCGGGTCGGCGATGGCCCGGGGCAGCGCGGCCATCCCCTCGGCGGGCAGACCGATCCGGCCCCGGGCGAACGAGCGCAGCACCATCGCGAGCACGTGGCTGGAGGTGGCCAGCTCCCGGTCGATGAACACGCCGGACAGGAACGGCCGCAGCAGCTCCTCGATGATCGCGTCGGAGAGACCGGCGCGGCGCAGCGCCGTCTCGGCGCTGGTCTCCGGCGCGGAGAGCAGCCGGGACACCGGCAGCGTGGCGCAGCCGGTGGCGAGCGCGGCGAAGCGCAGCCGGTCGAGCAGCGAGCCCACGCCGGCCAGCGCGGTACGCGGCCCGCCGGCCGGTTCGCGCAGCGGGTTGACCAGCCGTAGCAGGTCGTCGCCCCGGCGCACCAGCACCCCGGACGTGAAATAGCCGAGGTTGAGCCGGTCGGTGTCGAGCAGCGTGCCGAGCCGCGGGTAGGCCGTGTTGAGCACCTGGAAACCGCGGTCGATCAGGTAGCCGTCGACGACGTCGGTGGCGACCCGGCCGCCGAGCCGGCCGCCGGCCTCCAGCAGCCGCCAGGGCACGCCGGCGCGGTGCAGCCGGCGGGCGGCGGCGAGGCCGGCCAGGCCCCCGCCGACGACGACCACGTCGGTCTCAGCCAGCATCGCGCGCCTCCCGCTCGCCGTTCGCCCGGGACAAGCGGCCCGGCCACCAGATCTTCGGCCCGATGTCGTACGCGAGCGCGGGCACCAGCAGCGACCGGACGATGATCGTGTCGATCAGTACCCCGATCGCGACGGCGGTACCCAGCTCGACGAGCACCACCAGCGGCAGGACGGCCAGGGCGGAGAAGGTCGCGGCGAGCACGATGCCGGCGGAGGTGATCACCCCGCCGGTGACGGCGAGGCCGGCGAGCACACCGGCGCGGGTGCCCCGCTTGACCGACTCCTCGCGGACCCGGCTCATCAGGAAGATGTTGTAGTCGATCCCGAGGGCGACCAGGAAGACGAACGCGAACAGCGGGAACGACGAGTCCACGCCGGGGAAGTCGAAGACGTGGCGGAACAGCAGCGCGCAGAGACCGAGGGTCGCCGCGAAGCTGAGCAGCACCGTGCCGATGAGCAGCACCGGAGCGAGGAGGGCCCGCAGCAGCAGGGCCAGGATGACCGCGATGACCACCAGCACCACCGGGATGATGACGTTCTGGTCGCGCTTCGCGGCGTCCGAGGTGTCCACGTTGATCGCGGTGAAGCCGCCCACCACGGCGTCCGCGCCGGGCACCTGGTGTACGGCCACCCGCAGGTCGCGGATGGTCTGCTCGGCGCCGTCGCTGTCGGGCGGGTCGGCGAGCGTCGCCTCCAACTGCACCCGCCCGTCGACGACCTTCGGGGCGGCGTTCTCCTCGGGCGGGCCGGTCTGCGGGCCGCTGGAGAGCGGACGGACGTCGGCGACGCCGCGTACGCCCTGGGCCACCTGCGCCACCTGCCGTGCGCTCTGCTCGGTGGTGAAGATGGTTGCCGGGCTGCCGGTGCCGGCCGGGTAGTGCCGGGCGATCACGTCCTGGCCGTCCACCGAGTCGGTGCGCTGGGTGAACAGGTCGGACTGACCGAGGGTGGTGGCGCCGAGCTGGGTCAGGCCGAGCGTGAGGAGAGCCAGGACGACGGCGGTGCTCAGCCAGATCGGTCGGGCGTGCCGGGCCACGAACCCGGCGATGCGACTCCAGATGCCGTGCTCGGCCCGCGGGTCGGCCTGGTCGGCTCGGGGACGTCGGGGCCAGAACGCCCACCGGCCGCCCAGCACCAGCAACGCCGGCAGGAAGGTGAGCATCACCAGCAGGGTGGCGGCGATGCCGATGGCGGCGACCGGGCCGAGCGCCCGGTTCGAGTTGAGGCTGGACAGCAGCAGGCAGAGCAGGCTGACGATGACCGTGCCGCCGGACGCGATGATGGCCGGCGCGGCGCCCCTCCACGCGGTGCGCATCGCGTCCCAGGGTCGGTCGTGCCGGTGCAGCTCCTCGCGGTAGCGGGCGATCATCAGCAGCGCGTAGTCGGTGCCGGCGCCGAAGACCAGCACGGTGAGGATGCCCTGTGCCTGGCCGTTGAGCTTGACGATGTCGGCGTCGGCGAGCAGGTAGACGAAGACCGAGGCCAGCGCGTACGACATTCCGGCGGCCAGCAGCGGAAAGATCCACAGGACCGGGCTGCGGTAGACGATCAGCAGGATGATCAGCACCACCACGAGCGTGACGAGCAGCAGTGGCCCGTCGATGGCGGAGAAGACCTCGATCAGGTCGGCGAGCAGGCCGGCCGGGCCGGCGACGTCCACGGTAAGCCCGTCCCGGTCGCCGCCGGCGATGTCGCGCAACTGTTCGACGACCGAGCCGATCTCCTCGCCCTCGGCGTCGTCCACCGGCACGACGACCTGGAGTGCCTGGCCGTCCTCGCTGGGAATCGGCGGGGGCAGCGGGTTGACCACGCCGGGCACCTGGGCGAAGCGGGCGGCGTCGGCGCTCACCCGCTGCCGGTCCGCGTCGGTGATCCCCGCGGACCGCTCGTAGACGACAAGCGCCGGCACGGTCTGCCGGTCGACGAAGCCACCGGCGAGGTCCTGGGCACGGGTCGCCTCGGCGTCGGTGGGCAGGAAGGCGGCGTTGTCGTTGGTGGCGACCTCGCTGAGACGCCCGGCGTACGGGCCGGCCACACCGCCGATCACCAGCCAGGCCAGCACGACCGCCACCGCGACCAGTGTGGCCCGGCCGAAGCCGCCTCGTCCGGACATTGCGCTCACCCCAAGAATCGACGCATCAATCGACGCAGCGGGAGTCTAAGTCGACATCGACCATCCTGCCGGGCACGCGAGCCGCAAGCGGCCCAAACCTCCCATTCCGCCCCGCGCCCCGCGCCCCACGCCCCACGCCCCGCGCCCCGCGCCCCGCGCCCCGCGCCCCGCGCCCCGCGCCCCCAAGATCGTCACAACAACGGGGATGTTGCTGCCTCAGGCACGCGGGAAGCAGCAACATCCCCGAAGTTGCTGCCACGATCGCGCGGGCAGGGTTCGGGCCCGCCGAGAGGAGCCGCCGGGGGCGGAGGGCGCGGGACGTGGGGACAGCAGAAACGCCCGTCGGCGTGCTGCCGACGGGCGTTGGTGGAGAAGCTCCCCCGATTGGACTCGAACCAATAACCTGCCGGTTAACAGCCGGCTGCTCTGCCAATTGAGCTACAGGGGATCGTGCACCGCCTGGAACCGGATCTCGCCGGTGCCCTGCGACGGGACAAGAGTACAGGACATCCCCCGGTGGTGGTCCAGTGGGTTGCACCCGCAGCCGCCTTGATCCAGATTCGCAGGTCAGCGCCACGGCCTGATCGCAATCGGGGCAAATCGCCATCCCGGCACAAGCAGGCTTGAGCGGGGAGCAGGATGGGTAGTTAGCTGCGGACAGAGGACGCAGGCGCGAATTTGTCGCGCCCGACGGGGCAACCCGGCGGGGGCGACGGCGCGTCAGGTACGGAAGGAGCCGCCATGCGCGGAAAGATCATGTTTCTTGGCGGGCTGGCTGCGGGATTCGTCCTGGGCGCCCGTGCCGGCCGGGAGAAGTACGAAGAGCTCGTGGTTCGGGGCCGCAAGGTGCTCGACCACCCGACCGTCCAGGAGGCGGCCGGGGTCGCGCAGGCCCAGGCCAACCGGCTCTACAGCGAGGGCAAGGACAAGCTCGGCCAGTCCAAGCTGGGCGAGAAGCTGGGCAACGGCAGCACCGGCAAGCAGGAGCTGACCGCCGCCGACGACGCGTTCGCCGGCACGCCCGCCACGGTGGGCGCCAAGGCGGGCTCCGGCTCGACGGGCAGCAGCACGGTCGGCACGACCTCCGGGTCGCCGTCGGCCACCACCCCCCGCACCAAGCCGTCCGGCTCGGGCACCAACGGCAGCACGCTCTGACCCATCCGCACGTAGACGGGCCGGTCGCCTGACGGCGACCGGCCCGTGGTCTGTCCGAACGGCAATCTGCTCCGAGCTGTGGTCAGTCCTTGCTGCTGAACGCCGCGTCGAAGGCGGCGCTCGGGGCGTCGAAGGCGAGCCGGCGGACGAACTGCAGCGCCTCCGGGGCGCCGACCAGGCGATCCATCCCGGCGTCCTCCCACTCGACGGAGATCGGGCCGGTGTAGCCGATCGCGTTCAACGCCCGGAAGCAGTCCTCCCAGGGCACGTCGCCGTGCCCGGTGGAGACGAAGTCCCAGCCGCGACGCAGGTCGGCCCAGGGCAGGTGCGAGGCGAGCCGGCCGCGCCGGCCATCGCCGGTACGCACCTTCGCGTCCTTGCAGTCCACGTGGTAGATCCGGTCGGCGAAGTCGAAGATGAAGTTCACCGGGTCCAGCTCCTGCCAGACGAAGTGCGACGGGTCCCAGTTCAGCCCGAACGCGGGCCGGTTGCCGATCGCCTCCAGCGTCCGCTTGGTCGTCCAGTAGTCGTACGCGATCTCGCTGGGGTGCACCTCGTGCGCGAACCGCACCCCGACCTCGTCGAACACGTCGAGGATCGGGTTCCACCGATCGGCGAAGTCCTGGTAGCCGCGCTCGATCATCGACGGCGGCACCGGCGGGAACATCGCCAGGGTGTGCCAGATCGACGACCCGGTGAAACCGACGACGGTCTTCACCCCGAGCTTCGCCGCGGCCCGCGCGGTGTCCTTGATCTCCTCGGCGGCCCGCTGGCGGACCCCCTCGGGCTCCCCGTCGCCCCAGATCCGGGCGGGCAGGATGTCCTGGTGCCGCTCGTCGATCGGATGGTCGCAGACCGCCTGACCGACGAGGTGGTTGGAGATCGTGAAGACCTCGAGGTTGTGCTTCGCGAGCGTCTCCCGCTTGCGGTCGACGTACGAGTCGTCGGCGAGCGCCTTGTCGACCTCGAAGTGGTCGCCCCAGCAGGCGATCTCCAGACCGTCGTAGCCCCACTCGGAGGCGAGCCGGCAGACCTCCTCGAACGGAAGGTCGGCCCACTGGCCGGTGAAGAGCGTGATGGGTCGCGCCATTGTCCTTCTCCCCTGATGTGATGGGGATTCCGTTGTGCGGACCGGGGCGAGGGTGACCGGTCAGACCGGTACATGGCACCGAGGCGGAACACCGGTGGATGCCGAGCGCACCTGAGCCCGCCGGGTTGCGCCTCCCACCGGGTCACCGGCCACCGTCACGGTCGCCACCTCCACCCTATTTCCGTTGGGCCCCATCGCGAAAGCCCCGGATCGTCACTCGGCCGCTTCTTCGGGCGCGGGCAGGACCGCCCGGACGGTGAACCCGCCGCCGGGATTCGGGCCGGCGGAGAAGGTGCCACCGACCCGCTCGGTGCGCCCGCGCACCGCGGCCAGCCCCCGCCCGGCGCCCCGGGTCTCCCCGGCCGGCGTCGCGGCATTGGCGCCGTCGTCGCGTACCTCGATGGTGACGCCCTCGGCGTCGTAGCGCAGCCGGACCGCCACCGCCGCGCCGGGGGCGTGTCGACGCGCGTCGGCCAGCGACTCCTCGATGATCCGGTACGCCGCCACGTCGACCGCGCCGGGCAGCGGCCGGGGTGCCCCGCCGAGGCTCCAACGCACGGGCTGGCCTGCGGCGAACTCCTCTGCCAGCGCGTCGAGACGGTTCAGGCTGGGAGCCGGCCCGGTCAACGGGTCGGGCTCCTCGGCCCGGTGCAGCGCGCCGCGGAGGCGGTCTCCCTGCGACCGCACCACTCGGCGCCATCGCGCGAAACGCCCCATGCTGGTCAAGGTACGGCAGCCGGCTGAGAGTAGGCCTCCGGCGTCCAGGCAACGCGCCCAGCGGCTCCGGCCGCTCCGGCCGCTCCGGCCGCTCCGGCCGCTCCGGCCGCTCCGGCCGCTCCGGCCGCTCCGGCCGCTCCGGCCGCTCCGCGATGGATTGTCGAGAGGGGTATACCTGTGAGTCATAAATATGACTCACAGGTATACCCCTCTTCGGTGACATTGGCCTCGGCAAGGACGCGCCCGGTGAGGCGGAGCGCGTTCGCCGACGCTGCGGTTGCCACCAGGAGCGGGTGGCGTCGGGAGCGGGTGGCGTCGGGAGCGGGTGGCGTCGGGAGCGGGTGGCGTCGGGAGCAGGTGGCGTCGGGAGCAGGTGGCGTCGGGAGCAGGTGACTCGCAGGCGCCGCCGGCCGTGACCGGCGGCGCCTGCGCGTTCAGTGAGCCCGGTGGGCTCGGCGCGTTCGGCAGGTCAGGGCAGGGTCCACTTCTGGTTGGCCGCGCCGTTGCAGGTCCAGAGGTGGACGATGGTGCTGTCCGCCGAGTTGTTGCCGGAGACGTCCAGGCACTTGCCCGAGGACGTGTTGCGCAGGCTGCCGTCGGACTGGGCCGCCCAGTTCTGCGCGCCGGTGCCGTTGCAGGTCCAGAGCTGGATCTTGGTGCCGTCGGCGGTGCCGCTGCCGGACACGTCGAGGCACTTGCCGAGCGCCTTGATCGTCGAGTTCGGCGTCACGGTCCAGGTCTGCGCCGTACTGCCGTTGCAGGTGTAGATCTGGATCTGGGTGCCGTCGGCAGTGGCGCCGCTGCGCACGTCCAGGCACTTGCCGGCGAGGCCCTTGACCGGGCCGACCCCGGTGCTGCCGCCGGTCCCCTTGACCAGGGTGAAGTCGTCCACGTCGAAGAGCCCGGTGCCGCTACCGCCAAACGTGAGGTAGAGGTTCTGGGTGCCGGACGGGACGTTGGACAGCGTCGTGGTGACGTTGGCGAACGTCGTCCAACTGCCGGTGTTGGGCACCGTGACCGTGCCGAGCACCGGACCGGTGGCCGAGCCGGTGCGGACCTGGATGGTGCCGCCCGCGCCGCCGGAGACGACCCGGGAGGTGAACGAGGTGACGCCGGTCAGGTCCACGCCGTTGTACGCGGCCCAGTCACCCGGGTCGATGTAGCCGACGGTCTGACCACCGTTGGCACCCGCCTTGGTGAACGCGGAGACCCCGTTGGCCGAGCTGAACGACTCGGCCTGGATGGTGGTGTTCCCGCTCGGGGGAGGCGTGGTGCCCAGCTCCTTGATCCGGATGTTGCGGAACGAGGCGTCGTCACCGGTGCCGTGGTTCTGGATGCCGATGTGGCCGGCCAGCGACCGTACCGGATTGGTGTTGGTGAAGTCGTTGATCTTCACCCCGTTGAGGAAGATCTGCAGCCGCTCGCCCTCGACCAGCAGCTCGTAGGTGTTCCACTCCCCCGGCGCGTTGAGCGCCGCGTCGCGGGCCGCGAGGTCCGCGGACTTGAAGGTGTAGACCGAGCCGGTGGTGCGGTCCGCCGCGTCGGTGGCGTCGATTTGGATCTCGTAGCCGTTGTCGACGGCCGACCACGGGTCGCTCGACGGCGGGAAGCCGATGAACACGCCCGAGTTGTCGTCGCCGGCCAGCTTCCAGTCCAGCTTCAGCGAGTAGTTGGTGAACTGCTTGGCGCTGTACCAGTACAGGCCCATGCCGCCCACCGAGGTGAGGGTGGCGTCGGAGTTGGTGAAGTTGCCCGGCCCGGCCTGCGACCAGCCGGTGGTGGAGCCGTTGTAGAGCGGGGTGTAGCCGGTTTCGGGCCGGCAGTCGGCCTTGCTCCGACCGGCCGCGTACCGGATGCCGCCGAGCAGGTGGGCCCGGAACGCCGGCTCGGCGTACGACGCCTGGGTGTGCCCGCCGCCGGTGTAGAAGGACCGGCCGCCGCTGTAGCTCTTGCACCAGGAGTGCGGGTGGTCGGCGCCCATGCCGCCCCCGGAGTACGACGATTCGTCCAGGGTGGCCAGCACGTGTGCGGTGGACCGGGCGTTGGTGCGGTAGTTGTACCACTCGTCGGTGCGGGTCCAGGTCTGCGGCAGGTGCCCCGTGGCCGCGTTCCCCCGGTCCTCCACCTTGACGTTGGCCTGCTGGATGGCCGGGTGCGAGGCGAACCACGCGCCGACCAGGTTGCCGTAGAACGGCCAGTCGTACTCGGTGTCGGCGGCGGCGTGCACACCCACGTACCCGCGGCCGGACCCGATGTACGACTCGAAGGCGGTCTGCTGGGTGGCGTTGAGCACGTCGCCGGTGGTGTTGAGGAAGACGACCGCCTCGTACTGGGCGAGGTTGGCGGTGGTGAACGCGGCGGCGTCCTCGGTGGCGGTCACGGTGAAGTTGTTCGCGGCGCCCAGGTCCCGGATGGTCTGGATGCCGACCGGGATCGCGTCGTGGCGGAAGCCGGCGGTCTTGGAGAACACCAGCACGTCGTACGGGGCGTCGGCGGCGCTGGCCGGGGTGGCCGGGGTGGTGCAGGCGATGACGGCGAGGACGGCGGTGGTCGCGCCGAGGACGGTTCGCAGGAGTCTGCGCATGTCGCTCTCCTATCGACGGTGGGGAGGGGCTCCCGTGTGGCGGGAGCCCCTCCGCTCAGCTCAGGGCAGGGTCCACTTTTGGTTCGCGGCGGCGGTGCAGGTCCAGAGGTTCACCACGGTGCTGTCCGCGGAGTTGCTTCCGGAGACGTCCAGGCACTTCCCGGACGCCACGTTGCGGAGCGTGCCGTCGGCCTGCCCGGCCCAGTTCTGCGCCCCGGTGCCGTTGCAGGTGTAGAGCTGGATCTTGGTGCCGTCGGCGGTGCCGGCACCGGAGACGTCCAGGCACTTGCCCAACGACTTGATTGTGGAGTTCGGCGTGACCGCCCAGGTCTGGGCCGCACTGGCGTTACAGGTATAGATCTGGATCTGCGTGCCGTCGGCGGTGGCGGCGTTGCGTACGTCGAGGCACTTGCCGCCCAGGCCCTTGATCGGGCCGGTCCCGCCGACGGGGGCCGAGCCGGTGGTGAAGGTGAACGCGTCCAGGTCGTAGAGCGCGCCGGTGCCCGTACCCGCGAAGGTCAGGTAGAGCGTGGTGGTGCCGGTCGGCGGGTTGGTGATCGCCCCGGTGACCGTGGTGAAGGTCTCCCAGCCGCCGGTCACCGGGACCGTGGCGGAGCCGAGCACCGTGCCGGTGGCCGAGCCGGCCCGCACCTGGAGGGTGCCGCCGGCGCCCGCCGAGGAGACCCGGGCGGTGAACGAGGTGACGTTGCCGAGCCGGTACGGCTGGAACGCGATCCAGTCGCCGTCGTTGATGTCGCCGACGGTCTTGCCGCCCTCGGCCGGGGTCTTGCTGAACACGTTGATCCCGGACGAGCTGCCGAAGAACTCGGCCTGGCGGTGGCGCGGCGGCAGCGTGTGCTGGGTGTGCGTGGTCAGCCCACCGGCGTCGGTGTACTCGGCGTCGAAGATGGCGAAGATGTTCGCCGCGTCGTCGTGCTCACCGTCGACCGGGATGGTGATCGAGCCGGAGCAGCCGGTCTTCGAGGTGATCTGGTGCCCGTGCTGGTCGTGCCCGAGCACGTAGGTCATCTTGACCTTCGTGCAGTCGATCGTGCCGTCCTCCGGGTCGGTCACCGTGATGCTGTACGGCACGGTGTCACCGAAGCTGAACAACTGCCCGTTGCCGGGGTTGTTGATGGTCACCGTGGGCGCGGTGTTGCCGACGCTGATCTGCACGCTGGCGCTGCCGGTGGCGCCCTGCGGGTCCCGTACGGTCAGCGTGGCGGTGTAGGTGCCGTTCGTGCTGTACGTCTTCGTCGGGTTCGCCGTCGTGGAGGTGGTGCCGTCGCCGAAGTTCCACGAGTAGGTCAACGCCCCGCCCTCGGGGTCGGACGAGCCGGCCGAGGAGAACACCACGGTCAGCGGGGCCGCGCCGGAGGTCTTGTTCGCGCTCGCCGCGGCGCTGGGCGCCCGGTTGCCGCCGCCGACGTAGTCGAAGCGGTAGAGCGCCGAGTTGGCGTCACCGTTGAAGTAGCCGGTGCCGTAGTCGAGCACGTAGTACGAGCCGTCCGGGCCGAAGGCCGAGTCCATCACCTGCTTGCCGACCCAGGGAAAGGCGTCGATGGTGCCCCGGGATCCGTCGGAGTTGACGTGGATGGGCTTGATCCAGCCCCGGCCGAACTCGGTGGCGAAGAACTGGCCATCGAACGACTGCGGGAACTTCGTGGTGGAGGTCGACGAGGCGTTGTAGCGGTAGACCGGGCCGGCCATCGGCGACTCGGAGCCGCCGCCGAACTCGGTCGGGGTGCCGGCGTCGCCGGCGTACCGGATCCAGGCCGGCTGGGCCGGCGGCAGGGTGGTCAGGCCGGTGTTGCGGAACGAGTTGTTGGTCGGCCCGCCGGCGCAGTTGTACTTCGCTCCGCTGGCGTTGGTGGCGAAGTCCCACTCGTTGTACGTCTCGGTGGTGGTGTTGGTGCCGGTGCAGTACGGCCAGCCGAAGTTGCCCGGCGCGGCGACCCGGTTGAACTCGACCTGGCCCGACGGCCCGCGGGTGGAGCTGGTGCTGCCGGCGTCCGGCCCGTAGTCACCGACGTAGACGACGCCGGTGGCCTTGTCCACGCTGATCCGGAACGGGTTGCGGAACCCCATCGCGTAGATCTCCGGCCGGGTCTTGGCCGTGCCGGGGGCGAACAGGTTGCCCGACGGGATGGAGTACGTGCCGTTGGCGTTCACCTTGATCCGCAGGACCTTGCCCCGCAGGTCGTTGGTGTTGCCGGCGCTGCGCTGCGCGTCGTACGCCGGGTTGCGGTTGGTCCGCTCGTCCAGCGGCGAGTAGCCGGCGGACTCGAAGGGGTTGGTGTCGTCGCCGGTGGACAGGTAGAGGTTGCCGGCGGCGTCGAAGTCGATGTCCCCGCCGACGTGGCAGCACAGACCGCGGTCGGCCGGTACGTCGAGCACGTCGACCTTGCTGGCCTGGTTGATCGTGAAGTCGGCGTTGAGGGTGAACCGGGAGAGGCGGTTCACTCCCTGCCAGGCCGAGAAGTCGGTGCCGGTCGCGGGCGCGTCGCCGGCGGGGGTGGACAGCGGCGGCGCGTAGTAGAGGAAGATCTGCCGGTTGCTGGCGAAGTTCGGGTCGACGCCGACGCCCTGCAACCCCTCTTCGTCGTGGTTGTAGACCGACAGGGTGCCGATCACCGACGTGGTGCCGTTCGCGTCGGTGCGGCGCAGCGTGCCGTTGCGGGCGGTGTGCAGGACCGAACGGTCCGGCAGCACGGCCAACGACATCGGCTCACCCATGTCGGACACGCCCCGGGCGAGTTCGACCTGCTGGAAGTCGGTGGCGTTGATCGTGTGCGCCTGGGCCGGTGTCGGGCTGGCCGCGAGCGTGACCGTGCCGGCCGCGGCCACGAGGAGCAGGGCCGATCCGGTGGAGAGCCATCGTCGGGATCGACGAGGGGGTGCGTCCTTGTTGGACATCTGTGCTGTCCCTTCCTGACGAATGAAGCCAGGCCGGGCGCGCGCCGTCGCGCCGGATGCCGTAGCGGTGGTGGGGTCGATGGGTTACCGCGCCGCCGGTTCACCTCGACGAAACAATGTCGTGTTGGCCCCGACACTAAGTCGCGCATGTCGATGTGTCCATACCTTCCGACGATCCAGCATCAACTTTCGTCGATTTGATCGAAAGTTGCCGGGTTGGGACCCCAGAAGGGGCGTCGCGTGCCGCACCCGACGAGGGGCGGCACGCGACGCCGACACGTCACGACTGCCGACCGGTCACCTGACTGGCCAACCCCACCAACGCCGCCCGTACCGAATCCGGGAGCGGGATCGCCGCCAGCGCTCCCGTCGCCGCTTCCTTGCGGATCCTGATCATCTGTTCGATCCGGTCCCGGGCGCCGGTGGCCTCGATGATCTCGCGCAGCTCGACCGCGCCGTCCGCGTCCAACTTCGGGTTGCCGAACAGCTCACGCAGCCGCAGGGTCTGCGACCGGTCGGCGGCGCTGCGGGCCAGCGCCATCATCACCGTGGGCTTGCCCTCGCGCAGGTCGTCCAGGATCGACTTGCCGGTGACCGCCGGATCACCGAAGACGCCCAACACGTCGTCGCGGAGCTGGAACGCGTCACCCAACGGATCACCGAACTCGCCGAGAGCCGCGATCAGCTCCGGCCCCGCCCCGGCCAGCGCCGCGCCGATCTGCAACGGTCGGGTGACCGTGTACCGGGCAGCCTTCATCCGTATCACGGTGAGCGCGCTGGCCACCGAGCCGTCACCCACCCCGGAGACCAGGTCGAGGTACTCCCCCGCGATCACCTCGGTACGCATCAGCGCGAACACGGCGTAGCCCCGGTGCACCTGCTCGGTGTCCAGCCCGCACTCGTGGAACATCTGATCCGACCAGGCCGCGCAGAGGTCCCCGCAGAGCAGGGCGGTGTTGCGCCCGTACGCCTCGGGGTCGCCGCGCCACGACGAGCGGGCGTGCAGGTCGGCGAAGAGGCGGTGCACCGACGGTTCGCCCCGGCGGCGGTCGCTGCCGTCCAGGATGTCGTCGTGGATCAGCGCAAAAGCGTGGAACAGCTCCAGCGCCGCCGCGGCCACCACGATCGGGCGGCCGTCGGCGGCCCCGGCAGCCCGCCAGCCCCAGTAGCAGAACAGCGGACGCAGCCGCTTTCCGCCGGCCAGCACGAACCGTTGCAGCGCGGTGAACACCCCGCGCGGCGCTCCGTCGGGCCAGTCCGGGCCCTGCCGGTCGAGGAAGGCCGCCAACTCCGCGTCGAAGCGCTCCCGCAGCCTGCTCGCGTCCGTCGGGGCGACGGTGGACGTCACGATCCCACCCCGGTCCGGCCACCGTCGCCGTTGGCCAACCCGGCCAACTCCAGCAGCAGCGCCTTCACCTCGGTGGCCGCGACCCGGTCCCGGGCAGCGGACGGGTCGGAGCAGAGCAGCACCGGGGCGTCCGCCGGGTCGCTGGGCAGCCGCCCGTGTGAGCCGCGTACCGCCTGGGCGCCGGCGTCCAGGCCGACGGCGCTCATCAGGTAGCGCATGCCGAGCTTCTTGCGGGCCAGCGCCACGCCTGCGCGCGCCTTCGCGGCACCGGGGTTGGCCGGGTCGAAGAACAGCTCGGCGGGGTCGTACCCCGGCTTGCGGTGGATCTCGACCAGCCGGGCGAAGTCCGGCGCGCGGGCGTCGTCGAGCCAGTAGTAGTAGGTGAACCAGGAGTCCGGCTCGGCCACCAGCACCAGCTCACCGGCGCGCGGGTGGTCCAGCCCGTGCGCGGCCTTGCCCTCGGCGTCGAGCACCTCGGCCACCCCGGGTAGCCCGGCGCAGAGCTTCGCCACCGCCGGCACGTCGGCCGGGTCCTTGACGTAGACGTGCGCGACCTGGTGGTCGGCGACCGCGAACGCTTTCGACGTCCACGGGTCGAGGTACTCCATGCCGGACTGGGTGTGCACCCGCAGCAGCCCCTCGGCACGCAGCAGCCGGTTGACGTCCACCGGCCGGGACACGTCGGTGATGCCGTACTCGGAGAGCACCACCACTGTCGCGTCGCGGGCCCGTGCGGCGTCCAGCAGCGGGCCGAGCACCGCGTCCAGCTCGGCCGCCGCGGTGGCGGCCTGGGCCGACGAGGGGCCGAAGCGTTGCAGGTCGTAGTCCAGGTGGGGGACGTAGACCAGGGTCAGGTCGGGTGACACGTCGGCCAGGATCTGCTCGGCGGCCTGGCAGATCCACCGCGACGACGGCAGCCCGGCGGTCGGCCCCCAGTAGGTGAACAGCGGGAAGGTGCCCAGCCGCCCGGTGAGCGCGTCGTGCAGCTCCGGCGGGTCGGTGTAGCAGTCCGGCTCCTTGCGGCCGTCGGCGTAGTACACCGGTCGCGGCGTGACGGTCCAGTTGACGTCCGCGCCCATGGCGTACCACCAGCAGACGTTGGCCACGGTGTAGCCCGGTTCGGCCCGACGGGCCGCCTGCCAGAGCTTGTCCCCGCCGACCAGCGCGTTGTGCTGCCGCCACAGCAACACCTCGCCCAGCTCCCGGAAGTACCACCCGTTGCCGACGATCCCGTGCCCGCTGGGCTGCTCGCCGGTGAGGAAGGTGGACTGCACCGAGCAGGTCACCGCGGGCAGCACGGTGCCCAGCTCGGCCCGGAAGCCGCCGTCGGCGACGCCGCGCAGCCGAGGCATGTGCGCCAGCAGGCGGGGGGTCAGCCCCACCACGTCGAGTACCACCAGTCGTCGGCTCATCGCGTCACTCCCGCGGTCACGGTGTGTTCCGGGGTCAGCCCGAGGCCGACCAGTTCGTCTCGGGCGAAGGCCAGCTCGGCGGCGATGCCGGCGGCCAGCTCCGCGTCGGTGCCCGGCCGCCGCGCGGCCGGCAGAACCCCCCAGGTGTACGTCTCGACGTCGAGGTGGTCGCACCCGGCGGTCGGCCCGCTGTAGAGCGCTCTCAGGGCGGCACGCAGGACGGGCAGGGTCGAGCCGAGCGGTTCCTCCGGTGGGGCGTGCAGCGGCACGTGGTAGTGCACCCGCCACGGGCCGGGCAGCTCCCGGTCCAACGCCTCGTCCAGGTCGTCGGCCGCGTACGCCGCGTCGGCCGGGTCGGCCAGACCGGCGCAGCCGGCGCCCCGGGTCTGGTGCAGGAAGCGCGGCTCCACCCAGCGGCGCAGCGCGTCCGCGCCGCCGGCCGGGTCGGCCGCCTCGACGGCGGCGGAGACCTGCACCTTCACCACGGGCAGGCCGGCCGCCCGCAGTCGTTCCAACGCCTCGGCCGGCTCCTCCCAGGCGCACGCCAGGTGGGCCAGGTCGAGGCAGACGCCCAACCGGTCGGTGTCGATGCCGTCCAGCAGCGCGGCTGCCTGCCCGGTGCTCTCCACCACACAGCCGGGCTCCGGCTCGAAGGCGACCCGCACCTCGCGGCCGGTGTCGCGCTGCACCGCGGCGAGGCCGGCTGCGAGCTGGTCCAGCCGGCGTCGGGCGGCGTCGGCCCGCTCGGTGTCCCAGGGCCGCCGCCAGGCCAGCGGCAGGGTGGAGATCGAGCCCCGGGCGGCGTCGTCGGGCAGCAGGTCGGCGAGCACCCGGGCCAGATCCACTGTGTACGTCAGCCGCTGCTCGGTGGTCCAGTCCGGGTGGTACACGTCCTGCTTGACCACCGGCGCCTGGAAGGCCGCGTACGGGAAGCCGTTGAGGGTGACCACCTCCAGCCCGCGCGCGTCCAGCTCGGCGCGCAGCCGCAGACGCAGCGCCGGGTCGGCGGCCAGCTCGGCGGCGACCGGGGCGGCCAGCCACAGGCCGAGGCCGAGCAGGTCGCTGCCGAGCGCTTCCCGCACCGGTACGGCGTAGGTGTCCAGTTGACCGAGGATGCCGGCGAGGTCCTCGGCGGGGTGCACGTTGGTGCAGTAGCCGAGATGGACGGTGTCGCCGCCGGCATGTCGCAGCCGCATCAGCTGCCGCCGCGCAGGATCGAGTTGCCGGTCTGCGGGTCCACGGCGGTGACGTCGAGGTCGCTCAGGTCGAGCCGACCGGACTGCCCGTAGAACTCCACCGGGTTGCGCCACAGCACCCGGTCGACGTCGTCGTCGCTGAACCCGGCGAGCAGCATCGCCTCCGCGGTGGCCCGGGTCAGCAGCGGATCGGAGCGACCCCAGTCGGCGGCCGAGTTGACCAGCATCCGCTCCGTGCCGTACTCGCGCAGCAGATCGACCATCCGCTGCGGCGTCATCTTCGTGTCCGGGTAGATGGAGAAACCCAGCCAGCAGCCGCTGTCCCGGACGAGCTTGACGGTCACCTCGTTGAGGTGGTCGACGACCACGCGACCCGCGTCGATGCCGGATTCGGCGACCACGGCGAGGGTGCGCTCGCAGCCGCGCGCCTTGTCCCGGTGCGGGGTGTGCACCAGCGCCGGCAGGTCGTACGCCACGGCGAGGGCGAGCTGCGCCGCGAACGCCTCGTCCTCCTCCGGCGTCATCGAGTCGTACCCGATCTCGCCGACCGCCACGACCGCGTCCTTGTCCAGGTAGCGGGGCAGCAGGTCGAGCACCGGGCGGCAGCGCGGGTCGTTGGCCTCCTTGGGGTTGAGCGCGATCGTGGCATGGTGCCGCACCCCGAATTGCCCGGCCCGGAAGGGCTCCCAGCCGATGAGCGAGTCGAAGTAGTCGATGAACGAGGCGGCGCTGGTGCGCGGCTGGCCCAGCCAGAACGCCGGCTCCACCACCGCGCGGACCCCGGCGGCGGCCATCCGTTCGTAGTCGTCGGTGGTGCGTGAGGTCATGTGGATGTGGGGGTCGAAGATGCGCATTCACGCCTCCCGGGGCAGTGCGGCGGTGAGCCGGTCGAGCAGGTCGGTGGCGTCGGCGGGCATCTCCCGGCCGGCGGCGTGCCGCTCGGCGGTGAGCGCGGCCAGCATCCCGGCCAGCTCCCCGTCGGCGCGGGTCTCCAGGTCGGCGACCACGGCCAACGGCACGCCGCTGAACACGCACTTGAGCACCGCCTGCCGCCAGGCGGCCGGGTCGAGGTGCCGGGCGTACGGGCCGAGGGCGGCGGCGATCAGCCGGGTGTCGTTGGTCCGGATCGCGTCGTGCAGCAGCGGCACCCCGGCGGCGCCGATCGGCAGCAGCGGCAGGGCCCGCAGCACGGCCCGCCGCTCGGCCGCGTCACCGTGCTGGTAGAGGCTCTCGGCGTACGAGGCGTACTCGCCCGGCAGGGCGGTGAGCAGCAGCACCCGGGCCGCGTCGTCGGCGGTCCAGCCGGGGGCGTCGGACAACGCGGCCCGACCGCAACGCCGGCCGACCGCGGGAAAGAGCCGGGCGATCGCGGTGGGCTCGGCCGCGACCTGGCGCAGCGCCTCGTCCAGCCAATCGGGATCGGGTACGCCCCGCAGCGCGGCCCGTAGTGAATCCGGTGTCATCCCGTCTCCTCCCCTTGTGCTGCTGCGCCGCTCCGCGGGTGCCCGAGCGCGTCCTTTGCTCTGCTTCACTCCACGCGACGGTTGGTGTCCCGATCTGTTGCGTCCGTTGAAGCAGAGCAAAGGGCGTCGGCGGGTACCTTCTGTCGCCGGCGGTCACCGATTGTCGAAGTGGCCGCCGCGCGCAGGAAATCAATGGACCGGGCGGCCACGTCCGGTGCGGCGTGCGAGTCGCGGGGCAACTCGACGGCGACCAGCCCGCGGTAGCCGGCCTCGGCCAGGGCCGCCAGCACCGGCGGGAAGTCGATCTCACCGGTGCCGAACTCCAGGTGCTCGTGCACGCCCCGGCGCATGTCGTCGATCTGCACGTTGACCAGGTGGTCGGCCACCTCGGCGACACACTGCGGCACCGGCCACGGCTCCAGGCACCGGCAGTGGCCGATGTCGAGGGTGATGCCGAAGCGGGCCGGCGCGTCGAGCGCCGCGTGCAGTCGACGCCAGTCGGTGATGCTCTCGACAAGCATGCCCGGCTCCGGCTCGAAGCCGAGGGTGACGCCCGCGCTGTCGGCGGCGTCGATCACGCTGGCGCAGCCGGCGACGAGCCGGTCCCAGGCGCACTGCGGTGACACCGTCTCGGGCCGCACGCCGGCCCAGAACGAGACCGCCTCCGCCCCCAGGTCAGCGCCGATCCGCACCGCCCGGCGAAGGAAATCGATCCGCCGGGTGGGGTCGTCGTGCAGCAGCGTCGGTGCGTGCTTGTGCCACGGGTCGAGCAGGTAGCGGGCCCCGGTCTCGATCACCACCCCCAGACCGAGCGCGTCCAGCCGCCGGGCGACCGCGGCGATCCGGCGGGTGAGCCCGGGTGTGAACGGGTCCAGGTGATCGTGGTCCAGGGTGAGCGCCACGCCGTCGTAGCCGAGGTCGGCGAGGACGGCGAGCGCGTCGTCGAGCCGGTGGTTGGCGAAGCCGTTCGTGCCGTACCCGAGGCGCAGCGTCGTCGCGTCGCCGCTCGGCGGCACGACCGTCCCGTTGCCGGACGGCGCGGGTCGAGGCCGAGCGGTTCCGGGCCGAGCGCTTTCGGGCCGAGCGGTTTCGGGCTGGGAGGGTCGGGGCCGGGGCACGGTCATGTCGGGGAGACCTTCCGGGCCAGCCGACGGCCCAGCGGCGCCGCCGCCGCGACGGCCAGCCCGAGCAGGCCGGCGCCGCCGCGTGCGGTGAGCGCTCCCTGTAGGGCGGGCAGGCCGGTGATCCCCGCGCCGACCGCCGCGCGGACCTTCCCGGCCGAGGGATCCCGGACGACCTGGGCCTGGGCCGCGCCGTAACGGGCGGCGTACCACCCGGCCAGCAGCGCGGGCAGCGCGGGCAGCGCGACGGCGAACCCGGCCGACCGGGCCCGGCCCCCGCCCACGACGGCCCGCCCGTCGGCCCCGGCAGCCCCGGCGCCGGGGACGACAGCGGTACGGGTGCCAGGGACGGCAGCGCCACGGGTGCCAGGGACGGCAGCGCCACGAGCGGCGGGCACGGCAGCGCGACGGGCGCCGGGGACGGCGATGACGGCGCTGGCGGCGACCAGGGCGGTGCCGGCCAGGGTGCGCATCGGCAGGGCCGCGTCCGTGCCGGTGACCTCGCGCCGGGACAGGGTGGTGACCGTCCAGGTGTGGGCCGCCACGGTCGCCGCCGAGGGGAGCGCCCGCCACAGGTGGCCGCCGGATGCGCCCAGCAGCACGTCCAGCCCTCGGCAGGCGGCCATCACGGCGGGGCCGGCGGCGGTGTTCTTGGCCAGCAGGTCGTACCCCCAGATGCTGGCGGCCAGCGGCACCGCGAGCGCGGCCGCGCGGCGACCGCCCACGGCGGCGGCCAGGCCCACGCCGGCGGCGGTGAGGCCGGCCGCGAGGCCCAGCGCGGCGGCCGGGGTGACCCGGCCGCTGGGGATCGGCCGCTCGGGGCGTTCGACGGCGTCCAACTCCCGGTCGGCCCAGTCGTTGGCGGCCATGCCGGCCCAGTAGAGCAGCACCGACGCGCCGGCGAGGGCGGGGGTACGCGGGCTCAACGCGCCGGCGGCCGCCGCGCCGGCGACCACGTCACCGGGGACCGAGAGCGCGGCCGGTGCCCGGACCAGCTCGGCCACGTCAGCCAGCGTGGTCATGGCCACCGTCCAGACCGGCGTGCAACCGCTGGGTGAAGTCGGTCAGCCGGGCCCACTGCTCGGCCAGCGAGTGGGTGGGCGAGCCGAGCGGGTCCTTGAAGAAGAAGCCCAGGTCGGCCAACGGCCCCACGTGCCCGGCGGCGTGCGCGGCGGCGGTGAGCCGGGCCAGGTCGAGCACCAGCGGCGCGGCCAGCGCGGAGTCGCAGCCGTGCCAGGTGAACTCCATCCGCATCCCGGTGCCGAGGAAGCCGGCGAACGTGATCAGATCCCAGGCGGTCTTGAAGTCGCCCAACTCCTCGACGTACTCGATGCGGGTGTTGCCCTGCGGGACGTAGCCCAGCGTCTCGCCGAGCACGCGCTGCTTGCTCTGCACCTTGGCCGCGTTGGCGGCCGGGTCGGCGAGGGTGGCGCCGTCGCCGCCGCCGAGCAGGTTCATCCCGGACCAGGAGCGCACGGCGAGGTTGCGCATCGCGAACATCGGCGCGAGCACCGACTTGACCAGGGTCTCACCGGTCTTGCCGTCGTGCCCGGCGTACGGCAGGCGCCGCTCTTCGGCCAGCGCGGCCAGCGCCGGCAGCCGCAGCCCGGTGGACGGGGTGAAGTCGACGTACGGGCAGTCGGCCAGCAGCGCCGCGTACGCGTACAGGGAGCTGGGCGGCAGCACCTCGTCCTGGCCGGCGAGGGCGGCACGCAGCGCGGCCGGGTCGGCGTGCCCGGGGTGCGGTCGAGGTGCGGGTTCGGTGGCGGAGACGTTGACCACGACCACGCGGTCCAGCCGGTTGCGCGCACGGAAGGAGGTGAGGTCACCCACGACGGTCGCGACCCGGTCGGCCTGGGTGCCGCCGAGCGGGGCCGGACGCAGTTCCTGCTCGACGGCGGCCAGCTCGTCGGGGAGCGCGGCGACCAGCCGACCGGGTATCACACCGGTGTCGGCGAGGGCCTCCGCGCGCTTGCTCAACGGGGTGGTGGCCACATCGTGCCCACCGAAGACCAGGTCCGCGAAGGACGGGAGGGCGGGACCGCGCAGATCCGGCAACTCGGTGACGCAGCCGGTCGGCCCGGCCAGGCCGGCCCGCAGCGCGAGCCCTCCGACGATGCTGGTGGTCGCGACCGAACCGCGTGCTCCTACCAGCCAGACACCCGTTCGCATGGTGCTCCTTCCCGTCCAGGAGGAACCGTCGGTGTAGTTAAATATAGGAATATCAGAATATTTTTCGAAAAGCTACGGCCTTGGCGGATGGGCCCCGCCCGCCCGACCCGTACCGGAACGACACCGGATCCGGCGTCGGCGTCGGCGGCGACGACGACGGACCGGTTTCCGGTACGGGTGCGGGCAGACGGGGCTGGCAGGCAGGGTCGGTCGGCGTCTCGACCCTGCCTCCCCCGCATCCGGCCGGCCGGGGCGTTGGCGTGCCCCGACCGGACGTCTCAGGTGGTGGCGGTCCTCCGGTGCGGCCGGGGAATCCCGGTCCGGTCGCACCGGACGACCGTCCTGCTCGTGCGCCACCGGGCCACACGGCCCGGCTGCACACTCTCCGGAGCCGACCTCGTCCCGACCGCGGGGCGCAAACCGCGGTCGGTCCCTCGCCGGTCGGCTCCGGAAAGCCGGTCGGGCGACGGCGGCGCGAACACCGCCGTCGCGGATGGTCAGGGGGTCAGACGGCCACCGCGGTCAGCGCCGGTTCCACGTCGGTCCAGGAGGAACCGACGTCCGCCGAACGGGTCACCGCGTCCAGCACGAGCTGGACCTGCAACGCGTCGGCGAAGGAGGGCGCTGGGTCGGTGCCGGTGGCGATCGCCTCGATGAGATCGCGCATCTGGTGGGTGAAGGAGTGCTCGTAGCCGATGATGTGGCCGGGCGGCCACCACGCCGACATGTACGGGTGGTCGCTCTCGGTCACCAGGATCCGGCTGAAGCCCTGTTCCAGGGTAGGCCGGGTGGCGTCGTAGAACTCCAACTCGTTGAGGCGCTCCAGGTCGAAGACCACGCTGCCCAGCGAGCCGTTGATCTCGACTCGGAGGGCGTTCTTGCGGCCCGTGGCGAAACGGCTCGCCTCGTACGTCGCCAGGGCGCCGCCGTCGAGCCGGGCCACGAAGATCGCGGCGTCGTCGACGGTGACCGGCCCGGTGGCTGAGCCGTTGCCGTCCACCGATCCGCTGCCGTCCACCGTGGCCGCCAACCCGCTCGACCCGGCCGGCAACGGCCGCTCCTTCACGAACGTCTCGGTGATCGCGCTGACGCCGGTGATCCGCTGACCGACGACGAACTGCGTCAGGTCGATGATGTGCGCACCGATGTCACCGAGCGCGCCGGAGCCCGCCCTGTCCTTCTGCAACCGCCAGACCAGCGGGAACTGCGGGTCCACGATCCAGTCCTGCAGGTACGTCGCTCGGACGTGCCGGATCACCCCGAGTCGTCCGTCGGCGACCATCTGGCGCATCATCGTGACCGCGGGGACCCGGCGGTAGTTGAACCCGCACATCGACCGCACCCCGGCGGCGCGGGCGGTGTCCGCCGCGGCGGTCATCGCCCGTGCCTCCGCCACTGTGTTGGCCAGCGGCTTCTCGCACAGGACGTGCTTGCCGGCGGCCAGTGCGGCGAGGGCGATCTCGGCGTGACTGTCGCCGGGTGTGCAGATATCGACCACGTCGATGTCGGCGGAGTTGATCACGTCACGCCAGTCCGTCGTGTACGCGTCCCAGCCGAGCCGGTCGGCGGCCTCGGCCACCTTCGGTGTGTCGCGGCCGCAGATCAGCGCCATTCTGGCCCGTGCCGGCAGGTCGTACACGCGGTTCACGGTGCGCCACGCCTGCGAGTGCGCGGCGCCCATGAACGCGTAACCGACCATGCCGATCCGCAGTTCTCTGTCTGTCGTGGACAAGGTGGGTCTCCCCCCGGTATGTCAGAACCCGAGCTTGTCGTAGCTGCTCGCGTTCTCCTTGGTGATCGTCTCGGAGGCGAGGGTCATTTCCTTGGGCACCTGCAGCTCCGTCAGGTCGCCCAGGCCCCGACCCTGCGCGATGAGCCGCGCCAGCGAGATCGCCGAGGACGCCATCGACGGGTTGTAGGTCACCGTCGCCTTCAGCACCGAGTTATCGGCCTTGATCGCGTCGATCGCGAGCTTGGAGCCGGCACCGCCAACCATGAAGAACTCCGACCGGTTGGCCTGCTTGATGGCCGCGAGCACACCGATGCCCTGGTCGTCGTCGTGGTTCCAGATCGCGTCGATCTTCGGCAACGCCTGGAGGAGCTGGGCCGCCTCGCGCTGGCCGCTGTCCGGGGTGAACTCGGCCGAACGACGGTTGGTGACCTTAAACCCGTACGTCGCCAGGGCCGCCTTGAAGCCCTCGCTGCGCTCGACGGTCAGCGGGATCTCCAGACCGGCGATCTCACCGATGACCGGGTTGGTGACGCCCTTGTCCTTGAGCTGCTTGCCGATGAAGTGCCCGGCCGAGACGCCCATGCCGTAGTTGTCACCCTTGATCACCAGCCGGGAGGCCAGCGCGTCGGGGAACGCCCGGTCGAGGTTGACGATCGGGATGCCGGCCTGCATGGCCTGGAGGGCAACGGCGTTGACCTCCTTGCCGTCGTGCGGCAGCACAACGATGATGTCCGGCTTCTGGGCGATCAGGGTGCCGAGCGTGGAGCGCTGGGCCTCCGAGTTCGACCCGCCGTCGACCTCCTTGAACTCCACGTCCGAGTACGCCGCGGCCTGGGCCTTGGCGTTGGCGTGGATGGCGCCCATCCAGCCGTGGTCGGCCGCCGGGGCGGAGAAGCCGATGACGACCTTCTTGCCCGGGGCGTTGTTGCCCTCGGCGTTGCCGGCGGCCTTGGTCTGGGTGCTGGCGGCCGGTGTCTCGTTGCTGGTGCAGGCGGTCAAGAGGGTGGCGGCGCCGACCGCGGCTCCACCGAAGAGCAACCGGCGGCGCGACAGGTCGCGACTGTGCTGGGTCATGAACGACCTCCTGGGAGCGTTTTTTAGGGATGAGGGTGTGCGAGGCCCGGCCACTGTCGAAGATCTCGACGTCGCCTGGACAACGGTGCGGTGCGTCAGGTTGCGGTGGTGACCCTGTTCCGCGCGAGGAGCCGAGTGACGGACTTGAACTGGAACTGCTGGATCAAGACGGCGGCGACGATGATGCCGCCCTTGACCATGTTCTGCGCCTCGATGGAGAGGCCGTTGATGGCGAAGAGGTTCGTGATCGTGGCGAAGATGATGACGCCCAGCAGCGAGCCGACGATCGTGCCGCGCCCCCCGCTCAGCAGCGTCCCGCCGATGATCGCCGCGGCGATCGCGTCCAGCTCGTACAGGTTGGCCATCGCCGCCTGCGCCGAGGTGGCCTGCGAGGTGAGCATGATGGCGGCGATGCCGCAGCACAGACCGGAGAGCGCGTAGAGCAGCATGGTGTGCCGGCGCACGTTGATGCCGGCCAGTCGGGCCGCCTCCGGGTTACCGCCCACGGCGACCGTCCGCCGGCCGAAGGTCGTCCGGTTGAGCAGGACCCACCCGGCCACCACCACCGCGCCGAGGATGTAGACGAGGATCGGGATGCCGATCACCTTGCGGGCCGCGATGTCGTTGATGAACGTGCTGCTCGACACCTGCGTCTGCTTGTTGGAGATCGACGCCGCCAGGCCGCGCGCGGCCACCAGCATCGCGAGGGTCGCGATGAAGGGCACCAACCTGCCGTACGAGATGAGGACGCCGTTGACCAGGCCGACACAGATGCCGACCACGAGGGCCGCGAAGATCATGCCGCCGGCGCCGTAGCTCTGGGTGGCCACCGTGGTGCACCAGACCCCGGCCAGCGCGACGATCGCTCCGACCGACAGGTCGATGCCACCGCCGATGATCACGAAGGTCATGCCGACCGTGACCACGCCGACGACCGAGGCGAGCTGGAGGATCGCCAGCACGTTGTTCCAGACCCAGGTGGGGTCGCCGTACAGCTCGGGCTTGGTGACCGCACCGACCACGATGAGCGCGGCCAGCACGCCGATCAGACCGAGGTTGCGCTTCGCGCCGTCGCCGCCGTCGCCCCGCCACCAGGAGAGCTTGCCGGTGGATGCGGCCTTGTCGCTGGTCACCGCCGTCTCCGCGGGGTCCACCGGCGGCGACTGCGCCGGAAGCTGTGGGCGTTCCGGTGTCGCGGTGGGTGTGGGAGTCGCGTCGCTCATGCCGGTGCGCCTTCCATCAAGGACCCCGCCATCACGAGGTCAAGCACAGTGTTCTCGTCGAGTTCGCCGGCCGCGGCTTCGCGGACGACCCGGCCCTCCCGCATCACCAGCACCCGGTCGGCGAGGCCCAGCACCTCGGGTACCTCGCTGGAGACCAGCAGCACGCCGACGCCCTGCGCGGCCAGTGATCGGATGACCTGGTACAGCTCGGCCCGGGCGCCCACGTCCACGCCCCGGGTGGGCTCGTCGAGGAGCAGCAGCTTGGTGCCGCCGAGCAACCATCGGCCGACCACCACCTTCTGCTGGTTGCCGCCGGACAGGGTGCGTACCGGCCGGTCGACGTCCCGGGGCCGCAGTTCCAGGGTCTCGGCGATCCGGTCCGCCTCGGCGCGTTCCGCCGCCGCGTTGGTGAAGCCGAGCCGCGCGTACCGGCCGAAGGTGGCGAGTGTGACGTTGCGGTAAATCGGCTCGCCGAGCAGCAGCGCCTGGCTCTTGCGTTCCTCCGGGGCCATGCCCATGCCGGCCCGCACCGCCGCACCGACGCCGGGGCGCAGCACCTTGCCGTCCATCCGCACCGTGCCAGCCTCCGCCAGCCGGGCGCCGTAGATCGTCTCCAGCAGCTCGGACCGGCCGGAGCCGACCAGGCCGGCGATGCCGACGATCTCCCCGGCCCGCACGTTCAGCGAGACGTCGGCGAACTCGCCGGTGCGGGTCAACCCGTCCACCTGGAGCAGGTCGGCGCCGGCGGTGTCGTCGGCCGGCCGGTCCGGGAAGACGTACTCGATGGTCCGGCCGGTCATCCGGCTGACCAGGTCGCGGGTCGGGGTGTCGCGTGCCGGCAGGTTCGCCGCAGTGGTCCGGCCGTCCTTGAGTACGGTGACCCGGTCGCCGATCTCGCGGATCTCCTCCAGACGGTGGGAGATGTAGATGACGGCGATGCCCTGCGCGGCCAGCTCGCGGATGATCCGGAACAGGTTGCCGACCTCGTCGTGCGCCAGCACCGCGCTCGGCTCGTCCATGATGATCAGTCGCGCCTCGTGCGACAGCGCCCGGGCCATGCTGACGATCTGCTTGCCGGCCGCCGGCAGGGAGCGGACCATCCGCCCGGGCGGGATCTCGCCGTGACCCAGCCGGCTGAGGATCTGCCGGGTGTGCCGGGCCATCCGGCCGCGCCGGACGAAGCCGAGGCTGCGGTACTCGTGCCCGAGGAACGCGTTCTCCGCGACCGAGAGGTCTTCGACGAGGTCGAGTTCCTGGTAGATGGTGGCGATGCCGGCCTTCATGGCGGCCTGCGGGTTGGCGAAGGTGACCGGTTCGCCGCGCCACTGGACGAGCCCGGAATCCGGTTGGTGCACTCCGGCCAGTACCTTGATGAGGGTGGACTTGCCGGCGCCGTTCTGCCCCAGCAGGCAGTGCACCTCTCCGGCGCGTACCTCGAGCTGCACACCGTCAAGGGCGCGTACGCCGGGGAAGGTCTTGACCACGTCGGTGAGGCGCAGGACCACCTCGCCCGCGACGGTGTCGGGCGGAGCTTCGACCAGCGGCGCGTCGGCGTCGGCCGACCCGGTGGTGGCGGTCTCGTCGGACAGGGCCACGGTCTCCTCCTCGCTCATGATGCTTCCCCGAAGGCGACGTCGCTGGCGAGCACGGCCGCGCCGGCGACGCCGGCCCGACCACCCAGCTCGGACAGCACGACGGGCAGGTTGCCGGTGGCCAGCGGCAGCGACCGGCGGTAGACCACGCTGCGGATCTCGGCGAGCAGGATGTGCCCGAGTTGGGCCAGCCCACCGCCGATCACGATCATCGACGGGTTGGTGAAGCTCACCAGACCGGCGAGGACTCCGCCGACCCGTCGCCCGCCGTCGCGGATCAGCTGGATACAGGTCACGTCGCCCTCGACCGCGCCCTCGGCGACGTCCAGAGCGGTCACCACGCCGCGCAGGCCCAGCCGCTCGGCCAGTGCCGGCGACGCCCCGCTGCGGGCGGCGGCGGTCGCCTCCTTGGCCAGCGCGGCGCCACTGAACAGCGCCTCCAGACATCCGACGTTCCCGCACGAGCACATCGGCCCGTGCGAGTCGACCTGGATGTGGCCGATGTCCCCGGCGCAGCCGTCGGTGCCGCGGTAGACGTCGCCGGTCAGGTAGATGCCGCAGCCGATGCCGGTGCCGATCTTCACGAAAAGGAAGTCGTCCACCGAGTGGGCGACCCCGCCGTGACGCTCACCGATCGCCATGATGTTGACGTCGTTGTCGACCACCGCCGGGCAGCCGTGCTCCCGGCTGAGCAGCTCGCGGACCGGATACCGGTCCCAGCCCGGCATGATCGGCGGTGAGACCGGGACGCCGTCGCGGAAGCTGACCGGGCCGGGCACGCCGATGCCCACCGCGTCCAACCGCTCGTACGCGCCGTCGACCCGGGCCTTGTGCAGCAGCTCGTTGACCCGTTGCAGGGTCACTTTCGGTCCATTACGGATCTCGGCCGGCTCGGCGTAGTGGGCCACCGGTTCGAGCCGACCGTTGACCACCTCGACGTCCATCGAGCTGGCGCCCAGGTCGACGGCCGCGAAGCGCAGTTTCGGGTTCAGCTCGACCAGGGTGGAGCGACGCCCGCCCCGGGAGGCGGCGAGCCCGGCCTCGGCGACGTAACCCAGGGCGACCAGCCGGTCCAGCTCGGCCAACAGGCGCGGGCGGGGCATCTGGAGGCGGTCGCCCAGCTCGGCGCGGGACACGGCTCCCTCGTCGCGGAGCAACCGCAACAGTCGGACGTGCAGGGGCTCGACGGTCCGCACCGGGGAGTTCACCTCTTCATCGAACTCGTTCACATCGACGCAACGCCGAGGTGTTGTGTCCGACACAGTAGGAGCGTTCCGCACCGCCTGTCCAGAGCTTCGACCGTTCCGGTGGCAACTTTTGTCCGTAAGAGCAAAAGCTAATAGTGGATCAAGAAAAGGGCCTGCGGAAACGAACCGGGGGGGGGGGGCGCGGGGGGCGCCCCCCCCCCCGGCGGGGGTTGGGCGGCACCAAAATGTGGGTGCGGGGGGGGGGCCATGCGGGGCCGGGGGCCCCCCCCACCAGCTGGCGCCACCC
>NZ_JBIAKN010000002.1:789518-811777 GCF_042872475.1 Micromonospora sp. NPDC005252
CCACGCGCGGCGCCGTTGCGTTTAATCTTTTTGTATAAAAACAAAAAATTTATATTTTTCTACAACCCCGGGGGGGGCGGTCCCCGGGGGGGGGGGGGGGGCCGCGCCCCCCCCCCCCCCCCCGGGCGGTGATGGACGTCACACATCTGGTCGAGGCGTGCTGGGACGATGCCGGGCCGTGGGCCGCCCGCAAGCAGGTGCAGAACCAGGTCGGGGCGCTGCGGCTGCGGGAGCGGCCGCTGTGCGATCAGGTCAGCGCTTGGCAGCCGAATTCCGCTTCTTCCTGAGCTTGCGGTCGTCGCGCAGTTCGAGGTACGGCTCGTCGTCGACGGCGTGGCCGGCCGAGATGGCCCGGCCGCGCTCCAACTCCGCGTCGAACTCGGCGCCCAACAGGATCGCGATGTTGCTCAGCCAGAGCCAGACCAAAAAGATGATCACGCCGGCCAGCGCACCGTACGTCTTGTTGTACGAGCCGAAGTTGCTCACGTAGAAGGCGAAGAGACCGGAGATCACCAGCCAGATCACCACGGCGAGCACCCCACCCGGGCTGACCCAGCGGAACCCGCCGTGCCGGGCGTTCGGCGAGGCCCAGTAGAGGATCGCGAACATCAGGCTGACCAGGAGCAGCAGCACCGGCCACTTGGCGACGTCCCAGACCGTGACGGCCGTCGAGCCGAGGCCGACCACGTCCCCGACCACCTCGGCGAGCCGGCCGGTGAAGACCACGATCACCGCGCAGGCCAGCAGGAGCACGCCGATCACCGCCGTCACGCCGACCCGGATCGGCAGCGTCTTCCAGATCGGCCGGCCCTCCGGCACGTCGTAGATCGTGTTCGAGGCGCGCATGAACGCGGCGACGTAGCCCGACGCGGACCAGAACGCCGCCAGCAGACCGATGATCGCCGCGACGCTGGCCAGGCCTCCGCTGTCCCGCGCCTGGTTGATCGCATCCTCGATGATCTTCTGGATGCTCTCGTTGGGCACCGCCTGGTTGACCGTTTCCTTGACGCCCTCGGTGGCGCTGGTGCCCAGCAGGCCGAGGATGGAGATCAGCACCAGCACGCCCGGGAAGATGGACAGCACCCCGTAGTAGGTCAGCGCCGCCGCCCAGTCGGTCAGGCTGTCGTCCTGGAACTCGGTGACCGTGCGGCGCAGCGCAGCCTTCCAGCCGCTGCCGGGCAGATCGGTGGGGCTGTCCGGCCCAGCGTCGGGCCCGACCGGCCCGCTGCGCTCACGGTGGGCGGACGTCTCGTCGGAGGCCATCGCCCCTCCTCTTCGTCGGCGGTGTCGCCCCCAGGACATGCCCCGCGAACAGCGGCTGATAACCCCTACGGGTAGAGCAACCTGCCCATCCGGCGCGACGCCACCAGCAGGCCGACCGCCAGCATCGCCAGCAGGTAGAGCACGTCGAGCAGCCAGAGCCAACCCCCGGTGCCCAGCGCGACGCCACGGATCAGGTGCACGGCCCGGTACAGCGGGGTGACCTCGACCAGCCAGTGCAGCAGGGTCGGGTACGCCTGCGCCGGCACGAAGGTGCCGGAGAAGAGGAACAGGGTGAACTGCGCGGACGCCACCAGGTCGAAATCCTGCCAGCTGCGCATGAAGGTGGAGATCGCCATGCCGAGCGCCCCGAACGCGAACCCGACCAGCACCGCGGCGGGCAGCGCGGTGAGCGCGTGGACGACGCTGGTCAGATCCAACGCGACCATCACCCCGAGGAATGCGGCCGAGTAGGCGCTGCCCCGCAACATCGCCCAACTCAGCTCACCGAGGGCGATCTCGAACGGCCGTACGGGGGTGGCGATCATCCCGTCGTACAGCTTCATGTACTTCATCTTGCCGAAGAAGTTGAATGTGGTCTCGGCAAGCGCCCCGGTCATCGCGGAGGCGGCCAGCATCGCCGGCGCCACGAACGCGGCGTACGACACCAGCCGCCCGTCGGGCAGCGGCAGGTCACCGACCAGCGACCCGACGCCCACGCCGATGGAGAGCAGGTAGAGCAGCGGCTCCACGAAGCCGGAGAGCAGCAGCAGCCAGTAGACCGACTTCAGCGCGGCGAGATTGCGCTCGATGACCGACCCCGACCGCCGGGACGCGGCGGAGACGTCGACCAGCCGGGGCAGGACCAGCGTGACCACGAGATCTCCCTAGACGACGAGCTTGCGGCGGAAGGCGCGCAGCGCCAGCAGCCAACCGACGGCCGCCCACGCAGCCAGGTAGAGCAGGTGCCCGCCGATCGACCACTGCGGGGCGACACCGAGCGTCGCCGCACGACAGAGGTCGACGGCGTGCCACAGCGGAGTCGCGTACGCCAGCCAGCGAAGCGCCTCCGGCAACGACTCGACCGGGAAGAACACGCCGGCGAACAGCGTCATCGGGATGACCGCGAACCGGAACAGCATCGCCAGCCAACTGTCGCTGGACACCACCGCGGCGTACGCGAACGTCGGCGTGGCCCCGGCCAGCCCGAGCAGCGCCACCACCGGCAGGGTGGCCACCGCCCACGGCGACCGCAACGCCCCGAACACCCCGGTGACCAGCAGGAAGGCCGCGATCGTCGTGAGCACCCGGAACAGCACGAAGGCCAGGTGCCCGGCCAGGATGTCGCCCACCCGTAGCGGCGACGCCGTCTGCGCGAAGTAGATCTTGACCCACTGGAAGTTGCTGAACACCGGCCACGTCGAGTCGCCCACGGTCACCTGGAGCGCCGTCGAGGCGATCAGCCCGGGGACCAGCCAGTCGAGGTAGCGCACCCCGTCGACGCCCTGGTCGATGTACGCGCCGACGCCCAGCCCGAAGCCGAGCACGGTCAGCACCGGCAGCAGGAACGACGAGAACACCCCCGCCCGCCAGGTGCGACGAAGATTCACCAGGTAGTGCTCGAACACCGCGTACGCCGGCACCCAGGGCAACCGCGTCCGCTGCGCCACACTCACCATGACCACCCCCCGTCCCCGACCTTCCTACCCCCGGGGTACGACAGGCCGCCGGTCACCCTACGGCGACCCCGTCGACGTGTCGCCCGGGTTTCCGCCGGGTCGCGCGCCACGCCCACGGCCTGCCGGCGCGATGATCCACTACAGATCGGCGATGTGGCGCCATCCCGTCGCCCGGACACCGCCGTATCGCCGATCCGGAGTCGATCACATCGCCCGGACAGCGTCGGACCCGACGAACGTGCCCCACGCGTCGGGCGTGAAGACGAGCACCGGGCCAGCCGGATCCTTCGAGTCACGAACGGCCACCAGCCCCGGAAGGTTGTCGGCCACCTCCACGCAGTTACCGCCATCCGGGCCGCTGCGGGTGCTCTTGCGCCACCGGGCGCCGGTCAGCTCCATGTCTCCGCCACTTCCTGCGCTCCCGTCGGATGACTGCTGCTGCGGTAGTGCCTCATGGCAGATCAACTCGGGTTCCTGGAAACCGGGGTATCCCGGTCCCGCGGACACCCCGGTTTTCAGGAAGCCGAGTTGACCTTGGGACTGGGCAGGCCCAGGCGGTCGGACCGCGCGACCGCCGAGGGATTTACCGGGCCGGGGACCTACCGGACACCGGCACCGAGCCCGACGAACGCGCGCCACGCCTCGGGCTCGAAGACGAGCACCGGGCCAGCCGGATCCTTCGAGTCACGAACGGCCACCACCCCCGACAGATTCTCCGCAACCTCCACACAGTTGCCGCCGCTGCCGTTGCTGCGACTGCTCTTGCGCCACCGGGCGCCGGTCAGCTCCATGTCTCCGCCATTTCCACGATCAGTTCGAGGGACTGCTGCTGCGATAGTGCCTCACCCCGGATCGACTCCCACACCTCGACCATCTGCCGCACGTACTCGGCGCGGTCGATGACCTGCCCGTGGCGCTGCCCGTCCAGGTAGACCACATCTTCACCGGTCGCGGTGGTGGCGATCACGAAGGGGCCATCGAGCCCAGCGTAAGCACCGGCGGACAGCGGCACTACTTGGATTCTGACCCGGGGCAGGGCCGAGCCGAGCTTCGCCAGGTGCCGCAACTGCTCGCTCATCACCTCCGGCTCGCCGACGCTGCGGCGCAGCGCGTACTCGTCGACGACCACACTCAGCAGCGGTGGCCGGTCCCGGGTGAGCACGGCCTGCCGGTCGAGCCGGGCTGTCACCTGCTGCTCGACCTCATCCGCCGCGAAGAGCCCGGCACCGGCCAGGATGGCGCGGGCGTAGCCCTCGGTCTGCAACAAGCCCGGCAGGTAGAGCGGCTCGAACGAGCGCAGTGCGGTGGTCTCCTGCTCGATGCCCGCCCAGTCACGGAACCACGGCACCACGGCCTCGCGGCTGATCCGCCGCTGGATGCGCTCGAAGCGCCCGTCGGCAGTGAACACGGCGTCGCACCGGCGCGCGAAGTCCAGACTCGGCCGGCGCTCGGAGGTCTCCACCTTGGCGACCAGTGCCCCGGAGTAGCTCAGCGCCTCCGCCAGCGTCGCCTGGGACATGCCACTGGCAGCCCGGGCCAGCCGTAGCTCCTCCGCGAAATGCTCCAGCATGGACGAACTCTCCACGGACACCCTCCGTACATCCTCGTACCGTGCCGGGCCGATCACGGTACGCGCTGGTCGTCGGCGCGCGGAACCCCCCACGGTACTCGCGTCCTCAGCAGACTGTCACGCAGCGGGACCGCTCACGGGATCGGACGGCGGGCGGAACCAGGCCGGGGGCGCCCCGTGACCCCCGATCCGGGGCGCTCCCATCCATCGAGCACGCCGGTCCACGAGAAAGGGAGGCTCCGATGCCCCGCTACCGCTCGCACGTGGCGGCGCGACCGTCGTGGCGCTGCCGGGTCTGCGGTGCCGCGTGGCCCTGCTCCCCGGCTCGCCTGGCACTGCTCGGCGAGTACCGCGAGAACCGGACCGGCCTGCTCATCTACCTCGCGACGCTGCTCGACGAGGCGACCGGAGACCTCCCCGGCACCGACCAACTACGCGACCGCTTCCTCACCTGGGCAAGAGCCCGATGAACGACACCTAGAGCAGATCTTGGACAGTTTCCGTTAGCAGCTAACGGAAACTGTCCAAGATCTGCGAAGCGAGCGGCGGCACGGGCTCAGTCGACCAGGGTGCGGCCGGTCAGGTGCAGGAAGACGTCCTCCAGGCCGCTGCGCCGCACCAGGACGTTGGCCGGGTTGAGCCCCAGCGCGCCGACCTCGGCGACCGCCGCGTCGCCGTCGGGCACGTAGAGCAGGACGCGGTCGGGCAGCACCTCGACCCGATCCCCCACACCGTCGAGCTTGCCGGCGAACGGCTCCTGCGACTCGGCGGCGAAGCGCAGCTCGACCACCTCGCGGGTGGAGTGCTCCTCGATCAGCGCCCGGGGTGAGCCCTCGGCGACGATCCGCCCGCCGTCCATCACCACCAGCCGGTCGCAGAGCTGCTCGGCCTCATCCATGTAGTGCGTGGTGAGCACCAGCGTCACGCCCTGCTGCTTGAGCCGGAACAGTCGCTCCCACACCAGGTGCCGCGCCTGCGGGTCGAGCCCGGTGGTCGGCTCGTCGAGCAGCACGATCTCCGGGTCGTTGACCAGGGCGCGGGCGATGGTCAACCGGCGCTTCATCCCTCCGGAGAGCGGCTCGACCTTGCTGTCGGCCCGCTCGGTGAGCTGGACGAAGTCGAGCAGCTCGGCGGCCCTTTCCCGGGCGACCCGGCGCGAGATGCCGAAGTAGCGGGCGTACACCGTGAGGTTTTCCCGGACGCTCAGCTCCGGGTCGAGATTGTCCATCTGCGGGCACACGCCGAGCCGGGCCCGGATCGCCGGCCCGTCGCGGACCGGATCCAGGTCGAGGATGCGCAGCTCACCGCCGCTCGGCGGGGAGATGCAGCCGACCATTCGCATGGTGGAGGACTTGCCGGCGCCGTTGGGCCCGAGGAAACCGAACGCCTCACCCGAGCGCACCTCGACGTCGATGCCGTCGACGGCGGTGAAGTCACCGAACCGCTTCACCAGCCCACGAGCCTGAATCAGTGGTCGCCCCGAAGTCACCGCCCGACCCTAGCGGCCGGATCCGACAGCTTTCCACGGAAATTCGGGCCCAGCGTGCAGATCCGGCATGCGAAAGGCCGCGGCACGGGCCGTGAACACCCCGAGGAGACACGAACACTCTTCGCTGCCCCACCCGCCAGCCAATCGACGTGTATCGTCCGATTGTGTCGCCCGCCCGTTCGCCCGACGGTTCGTCGCCACCCTCACGACCAGCCAACTCTCCCGTCAGGGAGCCCGGCCCGGCCGAGAACGGGTCGCCACCTCGCCCCAGAGCGCCCCACGCCAGCTCAGCCGACACCAGCACGCCCGAAGGCACCGATTCGGCCGAGCGGCTCGGCGATGATGCTCGGGCCGTTGACGAGCGCGCCACCCGGGAGCTGGCCGCCCAGTTCGAGGACGAGAAGCCGGGCCGGGTGCTGTCCGGGCCGGCCGGCCTACTCTTCACCGCAGCGGCGCTGGCGGTCGGCCTTCTCGCCCTGTGGCAGGTCTTCCGCCCTCTGGCGCAGGGCAGCAAATACTATTTGATCATCTTCCTGGCGGGCATGCTGCCGCCGGTCTTCCTGGTCCACCCGGCGGGCCTGCGAATGCCGGCCTGGCGGCGGCGCAGAAGCGACAGCGACAGCAGCGCTCTGGCGCGGCCCACCGCCGTGGACTGGGCACTGGCCGTCCTGGCGGTGGCCGCCTGCCTCTACCCCGTCCTACCGATCCCCCTGGGTACGGGTGGCGGCGGTTACAACGCCTTCCTCGACCGGCAGGGTCTGCTGGCACCCCCGGATCTGGTGCTGGGCACCATCCTGCTGCTCCTGCTGCTCGAAGCGTGCCGGCGCACCACCGGGTGGATCCTGCCCGCGGTCTGCCTGCTGTTCCTCGGCTACGGCTACTACGGCGGGTTGCTGCCGCAGTCCTGGCCGGTAGCCCACGCCGGGCTCGACTTCAGCCAACTGGTCGACGCGTTCTACAACTCCGACAGCGGCTTCTACGGCACCCCGCTGGACGTGGCGGCCTCGTACATCGTGCTGTTCACCATCTACGGCGCGGTTCTGGAACTGTCCGGGGCGGGGCGGTTCTTCGTCGAACTGTCGGCGGCGGCGTTCCGCCGCTCGCGCACCGCCGCCGGGCGTACGGCGGTGGCCTCCGGCTTCCTGCTCGGTACTGTCTCCGGGTCCGGGGCCGCCACGACGGTGAGCATCGGGGCGGTCACCTGGCCGCTGCTGCGCCGTGCCGGCTACCCGGCCGAGCGCGCGGGCGGAATGCTGGCCGCCGCCGGTGTGGGCGCGATTCTCTCCCCGCCCACCCTGGGCGCGGCGGCGTTCATCATCGCCGAGTATCTGGGCGTCTCGTACCTGCAGGTGCTGAGCTGGGCAACCGTGCCGACCGTGCTCTACTACCTCGGCATCCTGCTCTCCGTGGAGATCGACGCCCGCCGCTCCGGCGTACGCCCGGTGGTGATCGACGTCGGCTCACCGTGGCGCCTGCTGGCCCGGTTCGGCTACCACTTCGCCTCGCTGATCGCCATCGTCGTGTTCCTCGCCGTCGGCATGTCCGCGACGAGGGCGGTCGTCTTCGCCACCCTCCTGGCCGCCGCGCTCTCCTTCCTGGACCGTGCGCACCGGCTCACGCCACCCCGGCTGATGACCGCGCTCGTCACCGGGGTGCGCGGCGCGCTCGCGGTGACCGCCGTCTGCGCCGCCGCCGGCATCATCACGGCGACCACCACCAAGACCGGCCTCGGGCCGCAGGCGGCGGCGCTGCTGGTCGGCGGGGCCAAGGCGGCCACCTCCAACCCGACTGTCGTGCTGGCGCTCACCGCGCTGCTCGCTGCCGTCGCACTGAGCCTGCTGGGCCTGGCCGTGCCGGTCACCGCCTCGTTCGTGATCGGTTGGGTGATCGTCGGCCCGGCCCTGCTCGACCTGGGCGTGACAGCGCCCGCCGCGGCGATGTTCGTCTTCTACTTCGCGGTCCTGTCCGAGGTGTCCCCGCCCACCGCGCTCGCGGCAGTGGCCGCCGCCGCCGTCACCGGCGGCCGGTTGGTGCCGACCATGTGGCAGACCCTGCGCTACGCCCTGCCGGCCTACCTGATCCCGATCGCGTTCGTGATCACGCCGGCCGGCCTCGGTCTGCTGGGCATCGGCGGCGTCCTGCGGATCGCCTTCGCCGCCGTGGTGACGGCGCTCAGCGTGTCCGTGCTGGCCGTCGCCGCCGGTGGCTGGCTGCCCGGCGTGGGTCCCGCCGGCGCCCCGGAACGCGTGCTCGGCGCCATCGCCGGCGTCACCCTGCTCTGGCTCGAACCCGTGCCGGTCGCGGTCGGCGTGGCGCTGGCCGCCATCGCCGCAGCGGGAGTGCTCGTCCGACGCGGATCCACGGGCCGACCGCGAACACCAACAGAGGAGAAACTGTGCGACGAATCGACGTACGACTCGCGGCGGGCCTGAGCGTGCTCGCCCTCGTCACGACCGCGGGCTGCGGTGGCCAGCAGGGCGGCGCCGCCGAGGACGACACGTCCAGCGCGGTCACCTGCGAGGTGGCCCGGGAGACCCGGGTCGGCATCGCCACCGGTAACGCGACAGGCGTCTACTACCCGATCGGCAACGCCCTGGCCGGGCAGTTGTCCGGGTCGACCGGCGGCAAGCTCACCGGCACCGCCGCCGAGACCGGCGCCTCGGTCCAGAACGTCGAGCAGTTGGTCGGCGGCCAGTACGACGTGGCGTTCTCGCTGTTCGACACGGCGGTCAACGCGGTCGAGGGCAAGGGCAGCTTCTCCGCGCCGCAGCCGGTGCAGGCGTTGGCCCGCCTCTACGACAACTACACCCAGGTGGTGGTCCGTAAGGACTCGGGAATCACCTCGGTGGCCGGCATGCGCGGCAAGCGGATCTCCACGGGCTCCCCGAAGTCCGGCACCGAGGTGATGGCGAACCGGCTGCTGGAGGCCGCCGGACTCGACCCGGCCAAGGACGTTCGGGCCCAGCGGCTCGACCTGACCAAGACGGTCGAGGGAATGAAGGACGGCAGCATCGACGGCTTCTTCTGGTCCGGCGGTCTGCCCACCGGCGGCCTGACCGACCTGTTCACCACCGCCGGCGACACCGTGCGGTTCGTCGACATCGCGGCCCTGCTGCCGAAGCTGACCGCGCTGAGCCCCGGCTACCAGGCCGGCACGATCGGTCGGGACGTGTACCGGACGGCGACCGACACCCCGACCATCGTCGTACCCAACGTGCTGCTGGTCCGCGAGGATCTGGACGCCAACGTCGCCTGCGCGATCACCCGGACGGTGTTCGACAAGCGCGACGTCCTGGCCCAGGCCAACCCGGCGGCCAAGGGGATCTCGCTGGAGAAGGCCCGCAGGACCCTGCCGGTGCCGCTGCACCGCGGCGCCGAGAAGGCGCTGAACGACCTCGGCGCGAAGTGACGGCCGGTCAGCCGTCGGCCGGCGCGGTGGCGGCGCGGGCCGCGGCGACCAGCCGGTCGGTCTCGGCGAGCAGGGCCGCGTCGTCCGCCGGTGTGCCGGGATCGAGACGGACCGTCCAGGTCAGACCGTCCACGCCGGCCACCCGCCGGGCCGCGACCCGGGCCGCGCCGCCGGGCACCGGCTGGTGTTCGGTGTACGCGACGGAGCGCGTCACCCGTGCCCGCACCTGGTGCGGCAGCTCACCCGGGTCGAGCAGCAGGTACGTCTCGGCTGGCCCGTCGGCGACCACGGTGTAGCCGTCGCGCTCGACGACCGTCTCGGCGGGCGTGACGGTCAGCTCCCGACCGGACCAGACCGCCTTGAGCACGTCGTGCCAGCCGATGCGGTGCCCCCGGCCGGGCAGCCACAGCCCGAGGTTGCTGGCCACGACGACCCCGTCGCCCTCGCCGTTGCCCGCCGCCGACCAGGCGAGCACCCGCTCGTCGGCGGTCAACGGTGGCCGGTCGGCCGGCGGCAGCTTCGGCTTGCGGCTGAACAGTCCCATCTAGAGCCCTCCCGCGGCCTGCTCGCGCAACGCCCGGGCATGCTGCTCCAGCGACAGCAGTTCGCCGAAGGCGGCGAAGTACTCGTCCTTGTTGTTGACCGGGTTGATCCGCTGGATCCGCGACTTGAGGTCGCGGATGCGGGCCGTCACCGACCCGAACTGCACCCGAGCCATGGTGATCGACACGTAGCGTGGGTCCGGTTCACCGTCGATCCGCAGCGGCTCCACGGCCAGCTCGCCGACCAGCGCCGCCGAGGCCAGGTCGGCGCAGGCGTCGCGGACCTTCTCGATCCAGACGGCGCCGCCGGTCGCCGACACGGCCCCACCGGCCGCCGCGATGGCTGTACGCACCCCGGCGTGGACCGGGTTCCGGTATTCCGTGGCCTCGACGGCGTCGAACATGGGCCCGGCCAGCACCGGCTGTTGGAGGGCGAGCTTCAACGCCTCGCGCTCGACCATCGACAGCGGGCTGTCCAGTGCCGGTTCGGGGCGAGCCGACTCGGGCCGGGCGGCGGGTGCGGCATCCCGGGTGCCGGGCGGCGGGGTGTTGGCGGCGGCGAGCACCGCCCGCTGCACCGGCTCGATCTCCATCCCGAGGTCCATGGCGAGCTTGCGGACGTACTCCGGACGCTTCTCCCGGTCCTTGAGTCGCGCGACCAGCGGCGCGGCGTGGCGCATGGCCTCGACCCGGCCGTCGACGGTGTCCAGGTCGAAGCGGCTGATCACGTGTCGCAGCGCGAAGTCGACAAGGGGCTCGCGCCGGGCGACCAGGTCGCGGACCGCCAGGTCGCCCTTGGCCAACCGCAGGTCGCACGGGTCCATGTTGTCCGGGCTGACCGCGATGAACGTGCGCCCGACGAAGCGCTGGTCGTCTTCGAAGGCGCGCAGCGCGGCCTTCTGGCCGGCGGCGTCGCCGTCGAAGGTGAAGATGATCTCGCCGGCCACCTCGTCGCTGTCGAACAGGAGGCGGCGCAGAACCGAGATGTGGTCCGCGGCGAAGGCCGTGCCGCAGGTCGCCACCGCCGTCGTCACCCCGGCCAGGTGGCAGGCCATCACGTCGGTGTAACCCTCGACGATCACCGCCCGGCCCTGCTTGGCGATCTCCCGCTTGGCCTGGTCGATGCCGTAGAGCACGTGCGACTTCTTGTAGATCGGCGTCTCGGGGGTGTTCAGGTACTTCGGGCCGTCGTCGTCGTCGAAGAGCTTGCGCGCGCCGAAGCCGATCACGTCGCCGGCGAGGTCCCGGATCGGCCACAGCAGCCGGCGTCGGAAGCGGTCGATGAGCGTGCCCGAGCGGGACTCCCGGGAGAGCCCGGCGGTGACCAACTCCTGATGGGTGAAGCCCTGCTGGCGCAGGTGCTTGGTGAGCAGGTCCCAGCCATCCGGCGCGAACCCGCACCCGTAGCGCTCGGCGGCGGCCCGGTCGAAGCCCCGTCTGGCCAGGAACTCCCGGGCCAGCCGCGCCCCGGCGGTGCTGAGTTGCGCCCGGTAGAAATCGACAGCGGCGGCGTGCGCGGCCACCAGGCGCTGCCGTTGGCCCTGCTGCGGGCGGGGACGCGGGGTGCTCCGGTCGTCCTCGACGTAGCGCAGCTGGATGCCGGCACGCCCGGCCAGCCGCTCCACCGACTCGACGAAGCTGAGGTGCTCCGCGTCCATCAGGAACTTGATCGCGTCGCCGCCGGCCCCGCAGCCGAAGCAGTACCAGACGTTGCGGGCCGGCGAGACGTTGAACGACGGGCTCTTCTCGTCGTGGAACGGGCACAGGCCCTTGAGGTTGCCGCCGCCAGCGGACTTCAGGGTGACCGTCTCGGAGATCACATCCCCGATCGAGGTGCGTTCCCGGACCAGTGCGATGTCCTCGTCCCGGATCCGCCCAGCCATGCGCCACCCCCTCGGCGTACATCCTGCCCTGCCGGGCCGACGACACGCCGGCCGGGGGACACCGGTGTGGCGGGGGCCGCCGTCGGGCTCACCCGTTCCGGCCCGGCCGCCGGGACCGCGCGGGGACCATGACCAGATGCGCAGGGTACGCGGTGACGGCGCTCGCCGGCGGAGCCGGATCCTCGGGCGGCTGGGGCTGCGTGGCGTGGCGCCCGCCCAGGACGAGGCCGGCCACCGGCACGCCACCTGGCTCGAACTCTTCCTCGACCTCATCTTCGTGTACGCGCTGGCGGCCGTCGTACGTCGGCTCGGCGACGACCCGACCCCGGCGCCGACGGCCGTGCTGGCCGTGATCGGGCTGTTTCTGGTGGTCCAGTGGTGCTGGCTGGGGCAGGTCTTCTACGACAACCGGTTCGACCCGGACGACGCGCCGCACCGGCTGCTGGTGCTGGTCGCCCTGGTCGGCGCCGGCGCGATGACGCTCGGCGTCGACGAGGTGCCGGAGAGCGTGCTGCTTCCGGTGGGATACCTGGTCGTGCGGGGTGTGCTGCTCCTGCTGTATCTGCGGGCCCGGCCGACCAGCCCGATGGCCCGGACGGTGACCACGATCTACCTGCTCGGCTTCGGGACGGGCTGGCTCATCTGGCTGGCCTCGCTGGTCGCCCCCACCGGGTCGCGCCCGACGCTGTGGATCATCGCGATGGTCATCGAGCTGGCCACCCCCTGGGTCGGCCGACGCTGGCTGAACGACTGGCCGGTGGACAACCGGCACCTGCCGGAACGCATCGGCCAGTTCACGATCATCGTGTTGGGCAGCGCGATGGCCAACCTGCTCTTCGCGGTGCCGGATCACCCCCCACCGCACATGATCCTGACGGCCGGGCTGGCCTTCCTCATACCGGCGGCCGTCTGGTGGGCGTACACCGCCTTCGTCACCACCCGGGTGCTGCAGAGCCGATTACGCGGCGGGCAGGCGTACGGCTACCTGCACTTTCCGCTCGGCGGTGCGTTGTTGCTGCTGGGCTGGGCCCTCGGCCAGGTGGTCCGACTCGTCGACGACAACGTGCGCCACCTGCCGCTCGAACTGCGACTGGTGCTGGCCGCCTCCGTGATCGCCTGGACGTTGTGTGGGCTGGCCCTGTCCTGGTTGTGGTGCCGGCCGAGCGCGGGCCGGCTGGCGATCACCGGCTACGGGATCGTCTCGGTCGGCGTGGTCACCACCTGGGTGCACGAACCGAAGCTGATGCTGCTGCTGCTCGCGGTGGCGATCGTCGGGTACGCCGTGCTGCTCAGCCGGGCCCTCGGCAAGCTCGACGAGGACCCGGCAGTCGGCGCCTGACGCTCAGGCAGCGGCCGGCTCCTCCGCGGCGACCTGCCGGTTCCAGTCCGCCTTGGTGGAGCGCCAGCCCTCGTCGTCCATGCCGCGCCGCCAGTAGCCGGAGATGGAGAGACGGTCGGCGGGCACGCCCCGCTCGCCGCGCAGCAGCCGGCGCAGCTCCCGGACGAACGTCGCCTCGCCGTGCACGAAGGCGTGCACGGAACCGGGCGGGAACTCCAGCTCCCGCACCGCCGCCACCAGGGCGTCGCCCACCGGGCGGTCACCCCGGTGCAGCCAGGTCAGCTCCACGGCACCGGGGCTGAGCAACTGCTGCTCCTCCGCCGGGTCGGCGATCTCGACGAGGACCCGGGCCGGAGCGCCCAACGGCAGCCGTTCCAGGGCGGCGGCGATCGCCGGCAGGGCGCTCTCGTCGCCGACCAGGAGGTGCCAGTCCGCGTCCGGGTCCGGCGCGTACGCCCCGCCGGGGCCGACGAAGTGCACCGGGTCACCCGGGCGCAGCGCCGCGGCCCACGGGCCGGCCAGCCCCTCGTCGCCGTGGTGCACCACGTCCACGGTCAGCTCCCCGGCCAGCGGGTCCCACCGCCGCACGGTGTACGCGCGCAGCCGGGGCCACTGCTCCCGGGGCAGGTCCCGGCGGATCGCGGCGAGGTCCAGCGGCTGCGGGTACGCGACGCCGGGCGCCGGAAAGACCAGCTTGATGTAGTGGTCGGTGAACTCGCCCACCGGCAGGCCGGTCAGCTCGTCCCCACCGAGGACGAGCCGGATCAGGTGCGGGGTGGGTCGCTCGGTGCGCAGCACCTGGACCGAGGTGACGTTCCTTGGGCGTTCCGTCATGCACTTAGGTTAGCCTAAGTTGCTGTGGTCGCCTCCGGCGGTGCGCCGCCGCCGACCAGACGGGTGTGCCAGCTCATCGCCGCCGGGTCGGTGAGCGAGGCGATCTGGTCGATCACCACGCGCAGCCGGGCCGCGTCGTCCGGCGCGGCCCGCCACAGCGGGGCGAACACCGGGTCGAGCCCGTCCGGGGCCCGTCCGACCAGCGCCGCCGCCAACTCGGCCAGCATCGTCCGCTGCCGCTCGTAGCGACCCCGGAAGCCGGTGCGCCGCATCACGTAGCGCAGGGCGATGCCCTTGAGCAGCGCGCACTGGGCCCGGACCCGTCTCGGCACCACCAGATCGGCGGCGTAGCGGCGGTGCGGCCCGGGGCCGTACCGCTCCTCGGTGGCCGCCACCGCCGCCGACACGAACCGACCGGTCAGGCCGCTCGTGGTGGCCTTCAGCGCGACCTGGGCGCGGTGGCTGCCGTCGTAGCCGACGAGGGGGGCGAGCAGCGGGTCAGCCAGCAGCTCGACCAGCACCTCGGCCAGGTCGGCCGGAGACTCCCCGGAGTAGGCGGCGGCCACGTCGGCGCAGAGCGCGGCCCGCTCGTCGGCGTCCGCGAGCAGCGGGCGCAGCGCGACGTACCCGCCGTGGATGCCGTCCTCCACGTCGTGCACCGAGTACGCGACATCGTCGGCCCAGTCCATCACCTGCGCCTCCAGGCAGCGCCGGTCGCCGGGCGCACCGGCCCGGATCCAGCCGAAGACCGCCGCGTCGTCGGCGTACACCCCGAACTTGCGCTGCCCGTCGCGGCGCGGCCAGGGGTACTTGCCGATCGCGTCGAGCGACGCCCGGGTGAGGTTCAGCCCGGCCGACGAACCGTCCGGGGCGAGCACCTTCGCCTCCAGCCGGGTCAGCACCCGCAGCGTCTGCGCGTTGCCCTCGAAGCCGCCGCAGGGCGCGGCGAGCAGGTCCAGCGCCGCCTCGCCGTTGTGCCCGAACGGCGGGTGCCCGAGGTCGTGGGCGAGCCCGGCGACGTCCACCACGTCCGGGTCGCACCCCAGCCGGGCGCCCATCTCCCGGGCGATCTGGGCCACCTCCAGCGAGTGGGTCAGCCGGGTCCGCAGGAAGTCGTCGGTGCCGGCGGTGTGCACCTGGGTCTTGGTGGCCAGCCGGCGAAACGCCGCGGAGTGCAGCACCCGGGCCCGGTCACGCTCGTACGGCGACCGGCGGTGGCCGGTGTCCTTGGGCGGCTCCTGGACCAGCCGGGCGTCCGCGGGGTTCACTTTTGGCGCAGAACGCAGAACTCGTTGCCCTCCGGGTCGGACAGGACCGTCCAGTCGACGTCACCCTGGCCGATGTCGACGTGCCGGGCGCCCATGTCGACCAGACGCTCGACCTCGGCCTCCTGGTCGGCCGGGCGGAGGTCGAGATGCAACCGGTTCTTGCGCTCCTTGCCGTCGGTCACCGGCACGAAGACCAGCCCGGGAAGGCGGTCGGCGGACTGGCGGATCTCCACCTCGTCCGGTCTCTCGGTGACGACCTGGTATCCGAGCGCCTCGGCCCACCAGCGGGCCAGTCGGGCCGGATCGCGGGCATCGATGGTCAGGTTCTCCCAGACGCTGGTCATACAACCACCTTTCCCGTCGACGGCGGACACAGTCGGCCGTGTGAGCGAGCCAAGGTTACGCCCGCCGATGCCGCTCGGCCTGCCCGCGACGCAGCACCGGCGCGCGCGCAACCGCCGATCGGTCCCCAGTTGTGGACCGATCGCCCTGGGTTACGGGCTCGCGGGCGGAAGTGGCCACCGGTAGCGTTCCCAGCGCGGAAAGTGACCAACCGACCGAGACGCGGAGCCGACCGCTAGGGAGACGCTCGTGGATGCAGACACGGTGGTGGGAACGGAACTGCTCGGGCTGCGTCGACGCCGGCCCGAGGTCGCCGGTGCCGTGCTGGCCGGCACCGACGGGCTGCTCATCTCCAGCGACCTGCCGAGCACCGACGCCACCCACCTCGCCGCGCTCGCCGCGGCCAGCTACGGGCTCGGTCACCGGGTCGCCGACACGGTCCGGCGGGGCGAGTTCCGCGAGTCGGTGGTGTGCACCACCGACGGCTGCGTGGTCACCTACCCGGCCGGGCGCAGCGCCCTGCTGACACTGGTCACCGGGTCGGCGGCGAAGGATCTGGAGGGGCTGCACGAGGAGGCCCGGGTGGTGGCGCACCGGGCCGGCCGTGTGCTGGACACCCGGGGCGGCGGGATCGGCGCCACGGCGGTACCCGACGCGCACGCGCCGCTGGCCGTGCGTACCCCGATGGCGACCCTGCCGACGCAGCTGCGCCGCTCGGCCCGACCCACCTGGCGTCGCCCGCCGATCTGAGCGCCGACGACGGCCCGGCCCGCCGCAGATCTGGGCGCGCCAGCGACGGCCCGGTCCGCCGCAGATCTGGGCGCGCTGGCGGCGGCCCGGTCGTCCGGGCCGCCGCCGGCGTCCGCGTCAGCGGCTGTCCGACCCGTCGGTCTCCACGGCTGCCCGGCCGGCCTCCAGGCGGGCCACCGGCACCCGGAACGGCGAGCAGGACACGTAGTCGAGACCGACCTCGTGGAAGAAGTGCACCGAGTCCGGGTCGCCGCCGTGCTCGCCGCAGATGCCGAGCTTCAGCCCGGGCCGGGCGGCCCGGCCCTCCTCGGCGGCGATCCGGATCAGTCGGCCGACCCCGTCCCGGTCGATCGACTCGAACGGCGAGATGCCGAAGATGCCCAGTTCCAGGTAGCGCCAGAAGAACGCGCCCTCGACGTCGTCCCGGGAGAAGCCCCAGGCCATCTGGGTGAGGTCGTTGGTGCCGAAGGAGAAGAATTCGGCCGCCTCGGCGATCTGCCCTGCGGTCAGCGCCGCCCGGGGCACCTCGATCATGGTGCCGATCAGCACCTCGACCCCGCTGTCACCGACCACCTCGGCGATGATCTTCTCGGCCTCGGCGCGTACCGTCTCCAGCTCCTGCACGGCTCCGACGAGCGGCACCATGATCTCCGGCTTGGCCACCCGGCCCTCCCGGGCGCAGGTCACCGCCGCCTCCGCGATGGCCCGGACCTGCATCGCGAACAGGCCGGGGATGACCAGGCCGAGGCGGACGCCCCGCAGCCCGAGCATTGGGTTCTCCTCGTGCATCCGCCGGACGGCGGCGAGCAACGCCTCCTCCTTGGCCACGTCCTCGCCGCGTTCCTGCGCGACCGCGACGTTGACGGCGAGCTGCTCCAACGGCGGCAGGAACTCGTGCAGCGGCGGGTCGATCAGCCGGACGGTGACCGGCAGCCCGTCCATCTCGTGGAAGATCTGCACGAAGTCGGCCCGCTGCAACGGCAGAAGCGCCTCCAGCGCGGCCTCCCGCTCGTCCGCGGCGCGCGCCAGGATCAGCCGCTCGACCAGCTCCCGCCGGTCGCCGAGGAACATGTGCTCGGTGCGGCACAGCCCGATGCCCTCGGCGCCGAAGCGCCGGGCACGGGCGGCGTCCGCGCCGGTGTCGGCGTTCGTGCGGACCGCCAGCCGCCGCCTGCCGTCGGCGTGCGTCATGATCCGGTGTACGGCCCGGACGAGCGCGTTGTCGATGTGCTCGGGGTCGAGGCTGCCCTCGAAGTACTGCACGACCTCCGACGGCATGACCGGCACCTCACCGAGGTACACCTTGCCGGTGGTGCCGTCGATGGAGACGACGTCGCCCTCGCTGACGGTCCGCCCGGCCACGGTGAAGCGCTTCGCCGGCACGTTCACGTCGATCGCGTCGGCGCCGGAGACGCAGGTCTTGCCCATTCCCCGGGCTACCACGGCGGCGTGGCTGGTCTTGCCGCCGCGCGAGGTGAGAATGCCCTTGGCGGCGATCATGCCGTTCAGGTCGTCCGGGTTGGTCTCCCGGCGGACCAGGATCACCGACTTGCCCTCGGCGGCCAGCTCGACGGCCCGCGCGGAGGTGAAGACCACCGTGCCGGACGCCGCGCCCGGTGAGGCGCCGATGCCCGTGGCGACCGCCTCGAACTCGTGGTCGAGCTGGAAGCGGGGGAACATCAGCTGGGCGAGCTGTGCGCCGTTGACCCGGTGCAGCGCCTCGTCCAGGTCGATCAGGCCCTCGTCGATGAGCTGCCCGGCGATGACGAACGCGGCGGCGGCGGTGCGCTTGCCGACCCGGGTCTGCAACATCCACAGCTTGCCGCGCTCGATGGTGAACTCGATGTCGCACAGATCCCGGTAGTGCTCCTCCAGCCGGGCCATGAACGAGAGCAACTCGTCGTAGGACTTCTTGTCGAGCTGCTCCAGCTCCTGCAACGGCACGGTGTTGCGGATGCCGGCGACCACATCCTCGCCCTGCGCGTTGGCCAGGTAGTCGCCGTAGATGCCCTGCGCGCCGCTGCCCGGGTCGCGGGTGAAGGCGACACCGGTGCCCGAGTCGGGGCCGAGGTTGCCGAAGACCATGGTCACCACGTTGACCGCGGTGCCGAGATCGGCCGGGATGCGCTCCTGGCGGCGGTAGAGCACCGCGCGCTCGGCGTTCCACGACTCGAAGACCGCCCGGATGGCCAGGTCGAGCTGTTCCCGCGGCTGCTGCGGGAACTCCCGGCCGGTGTGCTTGGCGAAGATCTTCTTGTACGCGTCGACCAGCCCGCGCAGGTCGTCCGCGTCCAGGTCCAGGTCGTTGTGCGTACCCTTGGCGCTCTTGGCCTCGTCGAGGGCGTGCTCGAACTCCTCGCCCGGCACCTCGCAGACGGTCTTGCCGAACATCTGGATCAGCCGGCGGTAGGAGTCCCAGGCGAACCTGTCGTTGCCCCCCGCCTGCGCGGAGAGCCCGACCACGCTCTGGTCGTTGAGGCCGACGTTGAGGACGGTCTCCATCATGCCGGGCATGGAGAACTTGGCCCCGGAGCGGACGGACACCAGCAGCGGGTCCCCCGGGTCGCCGAGGCGCTTGCCCATCGCCCGTTCCAGCGCCTCCAGGTGCGCCTCGATCTGACCGGCGAGGCCGTCCGGCTCCCGCCCGGTCGCGAGGTACGCCTGGCAGGCCTCGGTCGTGATGGTGAAGCCGGGCGGGACGGGCAGACCGAGGTTGGTCATCTCGGCGAGGTTGGCCCCCTTGCCGCCGAGCAGGTCCTTGAGATCCTTGTTGCCCTCGGAGAAGTCGTAGACGTACTTGTGTTCGTCGGTCTCTTGCGCTGCCACCAGAGCCTCCCACGCGCGCCGGATTGACACTTAACGAAGGTTCAGGGCGAAGGTTAAGCGAAGATCGGGTGGCCTGGGACCGTTCGGTGACAATAGGCACAGCCATCACGACTATCCGCGTTCGTACCGGTTTTTGGGAACGCTTCCACGCGCACGATCACGCATCTCCGCCGGTCCTCGTATTCTTGACGGCACTGGTTCTGTCGAAACTCGCTTTTGCCATATCCGACGCGAATAACCCCTCCGGAGCCGTCGTCGTGTCATCCCTTCCGCTCTCCTCCCCCGCCCCCGAGCCGACCCCGACGGCCACCGTCGCCGACTCGGCCGCAGTGCCCGCGCACCAGCCGGAGGCCGGCGACCTGGCTGTGCTCGCCGCGCGGGCGGCCGGCGACGACCTGCTCGCCCCTGCGGTACGCCTCGACAGCGTCGTACCGGCACCGGAACGGGTCGAACCGGATCCCACCGCGTCCTTCGTGCTCACCGGGGACACGGCCATCCGGGTCAGCGCCCACCCGGGCGCCCGCGCGGTGGCGGACCACCTCGCCGAGCTGCTCCGACCGGCAACCGGGTTCCTCCTGCCGGTCGCCGACACCCGTGCGGTCGGGCCGACCGGCCCGCTGACGCTCACCCTGGCCGCCACGCCCGCCAGCCCGGCCCCCGCCGTCGAGCGCCCGACCACCGACCTCGGGGCGGAGGGCTACCGGCTCGACGTGACCACCACCGAGGTACGCCTCGTCGCCGACACCCCAACCGGTCTCTTCTACGGCGTACAGACGCTCCGGCAGCTGCTCCCCGCCGCCGTGGAGAACCCGACGCCGGTGACCACGCGCTGGTCGCTGCCCGGCGGCACGATCCTGGACCGCCCCCGCTTCCCCTACCGGGGCGCGATGCTCGACGTGGCGCGACACTTCTTCGCCGTCGAGGACGTCCTACGGGTGATCGACCACCTCGCCCGCTACAAGCTCAACCACCTGCACCTGCACCTCACCGACGACCAGGGGTGGCGCATCGCCGTCGACTCCTGGCCGAAGCTCGCCACCGTCGGCGGGGCGAGCGAGGTCGGCGGCGGCCCCGGCGGCCACTACACCAGGGCGGACTACCGGCGGATCGTCTCCCACGCGGCCGCCCGGCACGTCACGCTGGTCCCGGAGATCGACCTGCCCGGCCACACCAACGCGGCGCTCGTCGCCTACCCCCAGCTCGCACCGGACAAGGTCGCGCCGCCGCCGTACACCGGCACCGAGGTCGGCTTCAGCTACGTCGACCCGGCCGACGAGCAGACGTACGACTTCATCGCCGACGTGCTCGGCGAGGTGGCCGCCCTCACCCCCGGGCCGTGGCTGCACATCGGCGGCGACGAGGCGTTCAAGGTCAAGGGTGCGGTCTACACCGATTTCGTGGAGAGGGCGCAGCGGATCGTCGCCGACACCGGCAAAACCGTGGTGGGCTGGCACCAGCTCGCCCCGGCCGCACACCTCGACGGGCGGGTCCTGCAGTGGTGGGGCACCGACGCCGACGATCCCACCACGGCCGACGCGGTCCGGCGGGGCGCTCGGCTGATCCTCTCCCCCGGCAACCACGCCTACCTGGACATGAAGTACGCCGCGGACACCCCGATCGGGCACGACTGGGCCGGCCTCATCGACGTACGGCGCTCGTACGACTGGGATCCGGGCACGCACGTCGCCGGCGTGCCCACCGCGGCCGTCCTGGGCGTGGAGGCCCCGCTGTGGACCGAGTCGGTCACCTCGCTCGCCGACATCGAGTTCATGCTGTTTCCCCGGTTGCCCGCCATCGCCGAGCTCGGCTGGTCACCCCGGGCCGCGCACGACTGGGCCGGATTCCGCGAGCGCCTGGCCGGGCACGGGCCACGCTGGTCCACCGCCGGGATCACCTTCCACCGCGCCCCCGAGATCCCCTGGCCGGCGACCCCCACGGTCCCCCGGCAACACCGCGCACCCCAGAACGACCCGACAACCCCCTGAAGGCGCGGCACACCGCGAGGTCGCCGTCAGCGGCGTGCCGCCCACCGACGGACACCGTGCACGCATGATCGTGCTCGATCCCGGATGTAGTGGTCTCGCCCGCGTGGTGAGGGCCCTGTTTCCAGGATCGAGCACGATCATCCGGTGGCGGTGGGGCCGCCTGGAGGTGATCCACTCGGGTTCGGTGATGTCGGGGTGTCCCGCGCGCCCGGATACCCCGACTTCGCCGAAGTCGAGTTGATCACCACCGGGTGGTGCGGATGTCCGTTTCCGGTGGGTGGTTTGTCCGGTCCGGGCGGTGGCGTCCCGTGGTCGGTGCCACCCTGGTGGCGGAATCGGGGACCCGGCGGGGTCGTTATACCTGGCATGCCGCCGCGAGCCTCGGCTTCGGTGGCGCGGCAGCCGCCGGGAACACCCGCCCGGCCGCCACGGTTACACCCCCGCACAGCCGAGCAGCACGATTGGCCGGCCTGTGTGGCGGCCCGTCGGGAACACCCGTGCGGTCGCCGTGGTTACATCCCCGCACGGCCGAGCACCACTGGCCGGCGTGGTCCGGAATGCGGAATGACTCGCTGCCCCGGACCGTTGCACCACCCTCCGGGACAACCCCCGTGCAGGCCCCCGGGTCGCCGGGCCAGGTCCCGCCGTGAACTTTCCCGCTCGGCACACATCCCCCCGGTTTTTGTGTGTCGTTGCGTTTTCCCCCGATGCAGAGGAGCACGCCATCATGCGTACCGATCTGATTCGTAAGACCGCTCTGACCGCTGCTGGCCTCGCCTTCACCGGCGGCGCCATCGCCGGCCCCGTCACCACCGCCTACGCCGCGTCGCAGGCCAAGCCCGCGTCGCAGACCCAGGCCGACCGCAAGCCCTCGGGTGAGCGTCAGCTGGGTGTGCGCTACGAAGCCCAGCCCAACTTCTACTACTGCGGCCCCGCCGCCGCCCGCAACGCCCTGAGTGTGCAGGGCAAGAACATCAGCGTGGACGCCATGGCCAAGGAGATGGGCACCACCGAGGCCGGCACCAACAGCATCAACGACATCACCCCGGTCCTCAACAAGGAAACCGGTAAGAACGACGCCTA